>NZ_LIUQ01000096.1 GCF_001276715.1 Planktothricoides sp. SR001
CTTCACTTAGCTTGCGTCTAGTGTCCTAACTGGACTGGCGACTGCTATAATTTCTCCTGTCGAGCATTCCCATGAATTAACCATTATCCTGAGATTGTTTAACAATTTCCTGCAACACTTTCGACAATTCCGTAAAGGGATTATCCAGGAGATTATCTACGCCTTTTCCCTAAGTTTTTTTCGGCTTATTTTTTTTATTATAAACATAGACTAAATATCGAATAATGGGATTTTTTTGCACCACTATTGAATCTCTTTCGCAACCAATTCGGCATTACTTGGATCGGGTAATGAGGTAATTTTTTGGCTAAGACGGTCTAAATCTGTCTCTACGTCCGAAACTAGAAACAAATTGGGTTTATTTTCCCAAACTTGCAAAAAATTGGCGATGATTTCCTCTGATTTCATATTTTCCTTGGATGACAATTAGATGACAAATTTATCAATACTGTTATGGCATACAGAGGTTTTTAAATTAATAAACCACATTAACCGCCAATTAACCGCCAGGGAATTAATCGCCTGTCAATTAACCGCCGGGGAATTAATTCCCTGGCTAACAGCGCAAGTCGGTTAAAACCGACTAAAATTCTGTAGGGGTCAACAGCCGTTGACCCCTACCAAGCATGATTAGTCGGTTTTAACCGACTGTAGGGGTCAACTGCCGTTGACCCCTACAGTCGGGGATTTTAATCCCCGACGGGTGTGGTTTACAAGGAAGGGCAGAAAACCGCTGTAAACATATCATAATCATCATGGCTACCAATATCGATCGCAATCCATTGTCGTTGCTTTATTCTTCTATTTGTAATGATGCTAAAGCATATTTTACTGTAGCATAATTTACTGGCCAACGGCGCAAAATCCTGCCCAATAATAAGGAGATCGCCACGGAGTTTCTGTAAGTTCATGCCATCCGGTTAAATGATTACTCATTTCCTGCCGTTGTTGCTGATTAATCAACGCACAGCCATTAACCCAATTTAACAAATCCGCCACGGTTTTTGACCGCATCCACTCCTGGGTTTGCTTCAAAGCCAAAGCGACCGGGGGCTGGTTTTCTCCCAGAAGAGTTTCATAAAAGCGAATCATAAAAACCGCTGTGGATAGGTCATTCACTGCCCATAAAGTCCCCAACACATTGCGGGCACCGGCAAAGAAAAACCCCGCTAGGATACTGATATATTCATCGGTCTTAGTGCTAATATCCGTGATGCCGGTTTCGCAGGCAGACAGGGCAACCAGACGACATTGCGGCAACCGCAGATTAAAAATTTCCGGCAAAGTCAAGCATTCATCGGGGTTAAACTCACCGCGACGCGATCGAATTCGGGGCTTTTCTGGTTCCGTAACAGCGGTTTCCGGCAGTTTAGCATCTGCGAGAATCAGTCCCGAAATCCGGGGATTGGCAAACTTAAAATAGCCGTGACAAGAGAAATGGGCAAAACCCGTCTGTTTTAATTCTGCAACTGCTTGGTTGAATGCGGTTTTATTCGCCGCTTCTTGTTTTAATACCGTAGGTTGATTAAAGAAATTTTGAATTGCCTCTACTTCTATATCGGTATAATTTAAATCTTTTGTCGGGTTTTGAATCGCAAACAGAGATGCTGTTTCGACTGCCGAGGAGCGGGGGTGCGGGGGTGCGGGGGTGCGGGGGAGCAGGGGAGATATTTTTCTCCTCATCTCCTCTGCCCCTCATCCCCTTATCCCCTCTGCCGACGGCGGGCTCCTCTGCTCCTCTGCCCCTCATCCCTTCATCTCCTCTGCTCCTCATCCCCTCCTCATCCCCTCCTCATCCCCTCTGCCCCTCTGCCCCTCATCTCCTCTGCCCCGTTGCCAGGGGTCTCGAATAAAGATATCTGCAAAATCTGACGGCTGGGGGCATAGCGAATCCCTTGGGGGAAGCAGTCGCTGAGATATACGCTTTCTTCTCCCGGCTTTTTCCGAGAGGCTGGGGGAGAAACCGGCAAAGCGTGGAGGGGGAATAAATGCAGAAACCGATAGGATAATTCCTAGTATATGCAGACGGGAGACGGCTGCAAATTCAACCCAACAAAGTAACCCTTTATATGCTAAGTGCCACCTTTATGGGTAGGTTTGAGATAAAAAGAGGGTGAAAGGTAAGTTGTGCCAAAACGGATGACGCGAGTCGCCGGAGTAGGAGCCTGGTACAGCGTGTGCAGCCAGGAGCGGAGTGCCGTGAAAATGGCACGCTCCGTTCTGAATGGGAGGTAGGGAAAGTGATTTCCCTATCGACCCGTACCATTCATACAAGTTCTTTGGGCGCTACGTCCAAGTGCCCAAATAAACCTTGGAAGTTTAGCAATATAGCAGTTCGCGATGGTTTTGTGACATACAAACCTTCAGAATATCAAGTGTATAATCAATCACATCCAGTAACATAAAGAAACAGAATCAAGCAAAAAAATGGCAAAAGCTTATAGTCAGTCAATATTTACGAATTAGAGCCTTAAATTTATTAGAATAAGGCTATTCAGTCAGTCAAGTCAGTCGAATGTTATCGATTAGCCGTTGGACTATCGATGGAAAAAACAGTGGGAATTAAATGGGTAAACGCAACCGATTCAGTCAGTGCCACCGCCCCACCCATCAAAAATTACAGCCTGGGACAAATTTAAAAATTTTATTGATAACAATGAAGATAAAAGCCAAAAGGAATTAGATCAGATGTGGGGAGGACTCAGTCACAATACAATTAGTAGGAAACTAAAAAAATTGGGATATACTCGAAAAAAAACTTATGGTTATCAAGAAAGAGATGAATTAGAGAGAAAGGCATTTTTGGAAAAAATCGCCTCATCTGAACCAGAACAATTGATTTACATGGATGAAAGCGGGATTAATGCGGAATGAAATTTATAAATATGGCTGGAATTAAAAAGGATCAAGATATTATAGCAAAAAGCCTGGTAAGTGATCGAAACGTATCAGCATAATTGGGGCTTTATGTCAAAAAGAGTTTTTTGCACCAATGGTGTATCAAGGATATTGTACATCTCAGGTAATTGAGAGTTGGCTAGAAAAAGTCTTATTACCTAATCTCAAAAAAGGTCAAGTCATAATTATGGGTAATGCCCGGTTTCATCAATGAAATAAAGTCAGAGAATTAATTGAGAAGGCGGGTTGTGAATTACTATTTTTACCAAAATATTCTCCTGAATTAAATCCCATTGAGCATTGGTGGCAAAAAATCAAAAACGCGATCAAAAAAGAGCTTCCCCATTATGATTTTAATCTCCATAAGGCGAGAGATGCAGTATTTGACTATTTGTAGCAACGCCTGCGCGAACTGCTATAATTAGACAAGAGTGCAAAATTCCAAAAAGCCCCTTTTTAAGGGGAGTTGGGGGGATCGAGATCAGTATGGGCACTCTTGTCTATTATCTATGTTATAACCCCTGGAATTCAGATCCCCCATCAGTTTTACCTGAAAAAGCCGGTGTCCCCCATTTCGCCGGGTGGATTGGCCAATTTTTTTCTGGTGTTTTGTGTAAAATTTCCAGATTGCCCTGACAGATAGATGTGGGCGGTGAAGGCAAAAGATGGAAAACGGGAGGCTTTGTCCCAGCAAGGGTTTTGCGGCTTGATCCTGTGGAATAATTGTCCGGAAATGGACAATCTCGCCCCAGGGTAAATCACTTTATGCATGGACTCGATGAGCAATTACGCTTGCTGGTGGAGGAAACCTGCAAGCATCCGCCTAAAAGCCGCCAACGCAGGCGAGGTTTAAACAAAATAATTCGGTTAATTAAGAATTCCGGCAAGCTGTGGCGGGAAAATATTCCTGATTATGAGGATGCGGAGCAACAAACCTGGCTGTATTTCTCCAAAAATATTTGTGAAGCGGATACGGGGCAGAAGTATAACCCCGATCGCAGCAGTGTCACAACTTGGCTGAATGGATATCTGAAGCGACGGCTGCAAGATTGCCGCATCGAAGCCGCTGAAGAAAAAGCGACGAGGGCTTTTGGTGAGATTTCGGGGTCAGATGAAACTATAGACCCCGTGGATACTCTTGCAGCGCCTGCCGATATTCCGCCAATAGAAGAAGAGGTGAGAACTTGGGCGGAAACAGACGCCGATGGGGAGTTGCGCCAGACTCACATTAAAAATCATCCAGAAATAACGGCGCAACTGTTAATTCTGCGACGCTTACCCCCAGACACCAAGTGGGAAGACCTATCAGCAGAATTTGGCTTGGGGGTTTCAACTCTGAGTGAGTTTTATCGCCGCCAGTGCCAACCTCGTTTGCGTAAGTTTGGCGAATCTCAGGGATATCTATAAAAGGAGGGATAAATTATGGTTTACGCCACGCAAGATATAGAAGAACAATCTCAGCGAATGCCGGTGACTCAGGCAGCGCGACGGACAGCAGAGCAGTTTGCTTTACAGCATCCGAGTCCAGAAAAGGCGGAGCGAGTCCGGTTGAATACCCTGGCGGTGTGGGTGGTCAATGATTACTTACAGTTAATGGATATTCCCACAGAATTGCGTGCCGGTGATAGTTGGAATCCGGTGATGCGTCTCAGTGACGATGTAGCCGATCTAGTGGTGACTGGTTTGGGGCGTTTAGAATGCCGTTTTATTTTACCGGGAGAACAAAGTTGCACCATTCCCCCAGAGGTTTGGTTCGATCGCATTGGTTATATGGTGGTGCGAATAGAGGAATCATTTCGGGAGGCAACGTTGTTGGGATTTATGCCTCCTTCTGAGGAGCCATTGGAACAGGTGGAAGTGGCCCAGTTGCGATCGCTCGATGAGTTTTTAGATTATATCGGTCGTTTAGAGGATGGGGTCGCCTTTCTCGAAGAGGACGATCCGGTGGCAGTGCAGGTGCGCTGCTTGTTGGAAATGCGATCGCGCTCCGAGATAGTGGCGCAATTAGAGCGCATCTACCGAACTTGTGAACAATACGAGTGGCGGTCTGCCGGTGGAGAGGTATTAGCCGGAAGTGATGCCGGTGGCGGGTTTGATCGCGAAGAAATCGACGATGGCGATGGCGAATTAGAGGACTTGGCAGAGAGTCTGTTAGAAAAATTGGCAGAAATTTGGGGAGAATCTGTGTAATTTTTTTTCAAACCCCTGACGTATATGTAACAACCCCTTGCAAAGACCGGAGATGTTACATATATGGCCAAAAAAATGCGATGGCAGGAACGGTGCCATAAAAGGCAGCAATTACTGGAAATGTATGGTCCCTACTGTTGCTACTGTGGTAAGTACCTGACAAAAAGAGACAGAACGATCGAGCATCTAATTGCCAGACGCGATGGCGGATCGAATCGTCTTGAGAACCTGCGCCTCGCTTGTTACTACTGCAATCATTCCCGACACAATAATATTAAGCAACCATTCCAACTATGGCAAAAGGATTTGGCCGAAAAGAACCTCAAGCGGTTACAAAACGCCAAAAAGCTTATATGAAGCTGATTGGCGACCTGCTCACCTGTCGCCGTGGCCAGGAACCAAAGATTTTGATGGCTCACCAACATCTGATTGATGATGGGTTGTTGGCACATATGACAATAGCAGCGATGGCCTTGGGAAAGCGGGGCGATCGCGAATCCGCTAAATTGTTAATGAATATTGCTACTGTTTTGGCGGAAGCGATCGGATTGGGCAGAAATGCTGACGGTGGTACAAAGCCAACCAGGAAGGTGTCACCAACAAGCAACTCCAAAGAATTTCAGGAGTTTTTGCTTCAGATGATGCAGGCAATGATGATCGGCAATCGCAACCCAAACGCCACTCATCCAATCTTGGCAGCATATTTGGCGCAAGATCGTAACTTTATTCAGCGCTTTCTGGATTGGGCAATAGCAGAGTTTTCTGACACCAAGCCAGAGAACTCATTAATTTTAGCAGAGGTTATGAGGATTTTGGGAAGCGCGATCGCGGAATTTCCCTTGGGCGATCGCGCTGAGAATATAGAAACGGCGATCACCTGCTATCAAGTTGCTTTGAAAGTCATCAATCGCGATCGCGATGGCCTTGCTCAACAACTATGGGTTGACGTTCAAAACGTGCTAGGCATGGTCTACTCTATGCGAATTCGAGGCGATCAAGCGGAAAATTTAGAAGCGGGAATCGCTGCATTTGAAGCAGCATTACAGGGATTAGACCGTGAGCCTTCCCCTGAACTTTGGGGTCAAATTCAAAACAATCTGGGTAATGCTTACCGTGACAGGATTTGGGGCGACAAGTCGGAAAATATAGAACGAGCGATCGCGGCACGCAAAGCTGCTTTGCAGGTTCGTACCCGCCAAGCGTTACCAGAAAAATGGGCAATGGTACAAATGAATCTAGCAGTTGACTATCGCCAGCGCATTGAGGGTGACAAAGCCGAAAATTTAGAATTGGCACTGGCGGCTAACCAAGCTGCATTACAAGTGTACACCCGCCAGGAATTTCCCCATGATTGGGCTGACGTTCACATCAATCTCGGTAATGTTTACCATGACCGGATTCGGGGTGACAAGTCAGAGAATCTAGATTTGGCCATCTCTGCCTTTCAAGCTGCCTTGCAAGTTTACACCCGCAATCATTATCCCGAAAAGTGGGCAATGGCACAAATGAATCTGGGGAATCTTTATCGGGTGCGAGGACAGATAGCGGAGGCAGTAGCTTGTTATCGCTCCGCTCTAGAAATATTCACCCCTACAGCATATCCAGAACAATGCTTAACAGTTGGAATCAACATCGGCTATATGGCCTTCGACGCTGGACTGTGGTCGGAAGCTATTGAAGGCTATGGCGTCGCAATTAAAGCAGTTGAACAACAACTGCTCATGGCGGCTTCTGAAGCCCGCCGTCAGGAAATCAAAACAGAATGCCAGCATATCTACGCCAAAATCGTGCAAGCCTGCGTCAACAACGGGCAGCCGGAGAAAGCCAAGGAATATGCTCAACTTTCTGGCTCGGTTCGCCTCCTCCAACAGCTTGAAACCAATAACTTTGACGATAATGATGAAGTGATAGATTTCATCGTCCAGTTATTGTGGCACATCGGTGAAACTGAACATGAAACAGAAGTATATCCGTTGCTAGAAGCAAACTTGGACAAGCTGGATGATAATTTTATTCGCTGCTTGCAGTTGCTCGGAAAGTATATTCAGTCTCAAGTAAAGCCAGAAAAAATAGCTGAGTTCCATCAGCTATTTAAACCGAATGTTCCATCAACATTAGAGCCAGAGGTGAGGCCGACGGAACTTATGATGATGGCAGGAATTATGCCCGTTTTCAACGATATGATGTTGGCCTTTCCCTTGGGAAACAGGGCGACTAACATAGAAATTGCCATTGCTGGCTATGAGGCGATTATCCCTGTGTTTACCGCAGTCCCAGAAGAATGGGCAATCTTTCAAAATTACTTGGCCATTGCCTACAAGCGGCGAATTTACGGCGATCGCCGCTCAAACATCGAGAAAGCGATCGCCTGTTATCGCAACGCTTTGCAAGTTTTTACCCCTAAATCGTCTCCCGCCATTTGGGGTGACTTCCAAAATAATTTAGCAATTGCCTACTCTGAAAGGTTGGAAGGCGATCGCGCACAAAATATCGAACAGGCGATCGCTCTGGCTAATGAGATATTGGTGGTCTGTACCCGCGACGCATTTCCCGAACAATGGGCAGATTCCCAAACCAATCTGGGTAAATTCTATCGAGACCGGGTTAGCGGCGACCCTGCGGAGAATTTAGAGATATCCATCCGCTGCTACCAAGATGCTCTGCAAATCTTTACCCGTGAAGCGTTTCCCCAGAATTGGGGAAGGATTCAAGAAGGCTTGGGACTTTCTTATTCCAATCGGATTAAAGGCGATCGAGCAGAGAATGCAGAATTGGCGATCGACTACTTCCAAGCCGCGTTGCAAGTCCTTGACCGCGAAGCCTTCCCGATCGATTGGGTCAGGTTGCAATGCAATCTTGGTAATGGCTACCGTCGCCGCATCTTGGGCGATCTATCCGAAAATCTAGAGTTAGAGATTCAATGTTATGAGGCTGCACGGGAAGTTGCCACTCTCGAAACCATGCCCGAACAGTGGGCTTTAGTCCAAATTAACTTGGGTTTGGCTTACAGCGATCGCCGCAAAGGAAACCAGGAATCAAATTTAAACGCAGCCATTCGCTGCTATAAAGCTGCCTTGCAAGTGTGGGTGAGGCGGGCGTATCCCCAACAATGGGCGACCCTGCACAATAATCTGGGACTTCTCTACGGCAGACTGGGGATGCCCGAACAAGAAATTAAATACTTACAAGCATCCTTAGAAGTTTGTACTCGCGAAGCATATCCCCAAGATTGGGCAAACACCCAATACAATCTCGGTCTTGCCTACCATCGGCTTGAGCAGATTTCGCCCGCTATTGACTGTTTCCGATTGTCTCTAGAAATTTTCACCCCCAGCGCTTCTCCTATAGATTGTCTGACCTCGGCAAGAGAATTGGGCAATTTGACTTTCGATTTAGAACGTTGGTCAGAAGCCATTGAAGGATACACCCAAGCCATTGAAGCTGTAGAAACCAGCCGCACTTGGGCAACTTCCGAATCCCGTCGGCAACAGATTCTCCGAGATGCCATTGATATTTATCCCAAAATGGTACAAGCCTGCATTAACACCGGCCAACTGGATAAAGCCATTGAAACCGTCGAGCGTTCCCGTTCCAAACGCCTCGTAGACCTCATGGCCAGTAATGACCTCTACTCTGGCGGCGAAATTCCCCCACAAGTCGAGGAATATTTGCAACAGTATGAGAACCTGCAACAGCAAATCGATCGACAGCGCTCTCAAAACAACTCCCAGGGAGACAGCAGTCGCCGCAGTCGTGCAGCTTGGCAAGCCTACAACGAGGCGATCGCTGCTTTAGAATCGCAAAAACAGTTTGTTTGGGAACAACTCCGTCGCCTAGACCCCGTACTTGCCGGTCAGATTCAGGTAGAAGCCCCTAAACTGTCTAGCATCCAGCAACTCCTAAATCAACCCACCACTGCTATCCTCAGTTTCTACCCCGCTGACAGCGACACCCATATCTTCGTCATTCAGCAAAACCAGATTAGTTTGCACACCTGCACTGGTCAAGGATTTGCCACATTGCAAAACTGGATTTTCGCGAACTGGTTACAGCCATATATAAATGACAAAGACCAATGGAAAAACCAAATCAACAGCGTTCTCACAGAACTCGCCCAAAGACTGCAACTGGATGAACTCATTGCCCAGCACTTAACGGACATTGACGAACTGATTATTGTGCCTCACCTTGAACTCCACCAAATTCCCTTTGCTGCTTTGCCAGTGGCAGAGAATCAATTTCTGGGAGACAAATTTCTCATCCGTTACATCCCCAGTTGCCAAGTATTGGAATTTTGCCAAAAGCGTCCGCCAGTGGGAGAAAATCTAATCTATGGCACCGTCGAAGATGCCACCGGCGATCTTCCCTGCGCCAGTTTTGAAGGCGAACAAATCGCCCAACTGCACAATATATCTGACGAACGACGACTAAAAGGCAGCACTCAAGCCACCGTTTCCAATTATCGGCAGCTAATCAAACAAGTGCAAGGGATGCTCTCCAGTCACCACGCCCACTCCCGTCTCGATCGTCCCCTAGAATCCCAGCTAAAATTAGGCGATGGTAGTATTACCTTGGGTCAACTAATGACTCCAGGCTGGCGTTTATCTCACTTATCAGATATTTTCCTTTCCTGTTGTGAGACGGGTTTAGGAGTGACGGAAATAACCGATGATGTCCTGACCCTTTCCACCGGCTTTTTGTGTGCCGGGGCTCGCAGCGCCGTCAGCACTCTTTGGTCTGTGGATGACTTGGCTACAGCAGTGTTTTCTATATTCTACCACCGTTACCGCCAACAGGGATTTCACCGTCCTGAAGCGCTAAGGCGATCGCAAGTGGAACTTCGCACCCTCACTGGAGACACCCTAGCCGCTACCTATCAGCCAAAAATAACTCACTTTTTAGAGAAATCACTTAAGTATGCTTATGCAACTCGTAAGGAAGCGAAAACAGAGCGCGATCGGCACCCGCAAGACTCCTCCGACTTCCAGCAATGGGATCTAGAATTCAAGAGTCGTACCAAAATGTGCGATCGTATTGGCAACACCATAAAACATCTAAAATTCCTGTGCTGCGAGTCTCTACCCTTTTCACACCCATTCTACTGGGCAGCTTTCATTTGCTCTGGTTTGCAATAAATGCCAGCTTTTTTTGAACAGGACTTACCCACCCATCTACAAATAGTGTAGATGGGTAAATTCCGCCGATAAAAAATCGCACAAAAAACCGCCGCCTCAGTCTGATGAATCAGACTAAGGCGGCGGTTTGCAAAATTAAACCTGGCACTGAGCTATTTTCC
>NZ_LIUQ01000094.1:0-743 GCF_001276715.1 Planktothricoides sp. SR001
AATCAGGAATTAATCACCGAATCCTTTGCCCCTACAACCCCTACAGGATAGACAAAAAATGATAATGTAGACAAAAATGATAATTATGATATAATATGATATAATTGGATAATATTTTTTACCCAAAAAATATGAATCAAAAAAAATTTAGTCCTCAAAAATATCATAGGCGATCGATTAGATATCCACGATATGATTACACCAATCCGGGTGCTTACTTTATTACAATCTGTACAAATCAGCGGTATTGTCTGTTTGGAGATATCGTCGATCGCAAAATGTATGAAAATATATACGGCGCCACAGTTCGGGCAACTTGGCAACGATTACCCAGCTACTTTAAAAATCTAACCTTAGATGTTTTTGTCGTGATGCCCAACCATATTCATGGAATTTTATGCTTAGAAGAGCCATTAGAAAGAATGCAAATTGATGATTATCCCAGTTATTTTGATCAGAAAAAAGGCACTTATTCTGGTTCGATTCCGGCAATTATTCAAAATTTTAAATCAATATCTACTCGAAAAATAAATCAATTACGGGGATCTAAATTACCCCTGGTATGGCAAAGAAATTTTTACGAGCACATTAATCGGAATGACCAGTCATTAAATCGAATTCGTCAATATATATTAGAAAATCCTTACCGTTGGGAGGAAGACGAAGAAAATCCAAATTTTTTACCCTTTTAAATCCCCAAAAAAATTAATATTGGATTAGGGTTGTAGGGGCAAAGCATTCGG
>NZ_LIUQ01000094.1:844-11502 GCF_001276715.1 Planktothricoides sp. SR001
GCAAAGCATTCGGGCAACAATTCCCGGAAAAAAACGTCAAATTTAATATCCGAATGCTTTCCCCTTATTCCACAGGGCAAAATGTTAACTGTTATAATGAGCCAAATATCCCATGAAAATCCATGACTATATCGATAACTCAGAAAACCGAACCCTGCAAGCAACCCTGATGCAAATTATTGAACAGGAAAACCAAAAAGTGCTGGATATTGCTACGGGATTTTTCCGCATTGAAGCCTGGTTTCGCCTGGAAAAATCCATGCAGCAACTTGAATCATTGCGGTTACTTATTGGTCGTGACCCTAGCATCCGCCCCGCAGAAAAAGACCATATTAATTTACTTGAATATTTTCAGCGAGAAATCCAAAATCAAGTAGAACACCAAGCATTTAACGTTGAGTATAAAAACCAAATTACCCGGTTAATCGAATACTTAGAAAAAGAATCCGTAGAAGTGCGACTTTTTGGCGCATTGGGCAACAAATCTCTATTCCTCCATGCCAAAGCCTATATTTTTGACCACTATAGTATCGTCGGTTCCAGTAACTTCACCCCCTCCGGTCTGCTGGGAAATACGGAACTGAATATTGTGAATAAAATAGAAGCGATCGCCCGTGACCTGAGAGAAAACTGGTTTGAAAAATTCTGGGATCACCCCAGCGTAGACACGGAGTATAAAACCAAACTAATTGATATCCTCAACGCTTCCAAATTTGGCAGTAAACCTTACACTCCCTATCAAATTTTTATCAAAGCTTTATATGAACAATTCAAAGATGACACCCTCCTCGAAGGTAGTCAGCAAACCGGCTTAAATCTAGCCAATTTTCAACAAGAAGGCTTTGAAAGGGCAATCAAACTCCTAGAAAAACATGGGGGATGTATGGTTGCGGATGCTGTGGGTTTAGGCAAAACTTTTATTGGTTTGCGAGTCATAGAACATTACTTAATCAAATTGCGGAGACCGGGTAAAATACCCCGCGCCCTAGTGATTTGTCCAGCCCAATTGCGGGATTTAGTTTGGCGTAAAAAAATGGATGATTTTAACATCAAAGCGGATATTATTTCCCATGAAGAACTGAGTAGACAAAACTTTAACCTGCGACGTTTCCGTAACCATGATTTAATCGTAGTCGATGAATCCCACAGCTTTAGAAATAGTGCCACCCAACGCTATCAAAATCTGCAAAAACTTTTAACCAGCGGCAACCAAGACAGCAAGATATTATTGCTCACCGCTACGCCGATTAATAATAGTATTTATGACCTATATCACCAAATCTCTCTGCTGACCAAAAATAACGATTTAAAATATCAAAATCGGGGCATGGGAAATTTGACCAGCTATTTTAAAGACCTGAAAGAAGGCAAAGCGGAAATTACCGATTTACTCATGGAAACAATGGTACGTCGTACCCGACAAGATGTAATTAAACGTCAACAAGCGGGGGAAGAAATTGTCATTGCCGGACAAGTGATTAAATTCCCCAAACGGCAATTAGAAAAATTTACTTATAACTTTGAGGAAAATTTTGCCGGACTCTATGAGGCGATCGCTGATAAAATTGATCGCCTCAACCTTGCCCCTTACAACATCAAATCTTTCAAGAAAAAACGGGTAAAAGATGATGAAGATGAGGTGAAACGAAATAAAGCCCTAGTCTATCTACAAAAAGCCCTCTATTTGAAGCGGTTTGAAAGTTCCCTAGTTGCCTTTGCCAACACCCTGCAAAATCAACATAATTTTCAAACAAAGTTCTATGAAACTCTCACTCAAGAAGGAAAATTGCTGGATAGTGTTAACTTTAGAAAGCTGATTCTTGCCTTAGAAAGCGAAGATGATGAAGAGTCTGTCACCACTATTCTGGAAAACTTAGAAGCGATCGCCATTAAAGACTATGACATTAAAGAACTGCGATCGCAAATAGAAACAGACCTCGCAGCCCTAAATAGTATTTTAACAATCATTGACAAAATCAAAACATCGGTGGAAACATCCCAAACTGCCCAAGAGGGCGATCGGAAACTACAAGCCTTCAAACGACTATTAATAAACCTCAAAGGTCAAAAAATCTTAGTCTTTAGTTACTTTAAAGACACTGCCAACTATCTCCATGAACAACTAACCAAAGACAAAACATGGTTAACCCAAATGTCTCATCATGGCAAAACCCCAAAAATTGACCTAATTACTGGTGACTCTTCCGGTCAACAACGGGCAGCGAAAGTGCGACACTTTGCCCCCAAAGCTAACGCCCAAGATGAAGAAGAATTAGCATATTGCCAAGCAAACCCTATTGATATTTTAATCTGTACTGATGTTCTCAGTGAAGGGCAAAATTTACAAGATGCCGGGATTTTAGTTAACTATGATTTACACTGGAATCCAGTCAGAATGATTCAAAGGGCGGGACGAATTGACCGTTTAGGCACGAATTTTGCTACTCTATATATTTATAATTGCTTTCCCGAAGCCGGACTAGAAAAACTACTCAATTTGGTCAAACGTTTACAACAAAGAATTGCCACTATTGACCGAGAAGTCGGTTTAGATGCCTCCGTTTTGGGGGAAAGCATTTCCGAACGTTCTTTGGATGAATTAGTGCGCCTTAAACAAGCGGATACGGTGGCGGAAAAACGCGCTATTCTGGAAGAATTAGAACAAGCAGCAGAACTAATTTCTCTTGACGAAATGCGCTTTCCTCTGCTACAATATCTCCAGAAATTTGCTAAAGAAGAACTAGAAGATATTCCCCTAGGAATTCATAGCACCTATCATTTTAATATTCCCGAACCTAATTTTAAAGATGGGGGAATTTTCTTGGCTTTTCGGGTAGGCGATCGCCACTTTTGGCAATGTTATCCCCGCATCAACGGCGCCATTAGTACCGACCCTCAAAACATGGTTCATAGTCTTCGCAAAATCTATGGTTGGATTCAATGTGAAGAAACCGACTTTCCCCCACCAGAAACATTGCCCCCGGTGAAATTTGATGCGGCAATTTTTGCGATTTTTCAGGGCGCGGTCAACAATATCCTCAACGCATTAAAAAAAGATCAAGCCACCGCCAAAATTACCCCCAAGCTGACCAAATATCCTCAACTAATTTACCATCTGCTTACTCAGCCCAATGACTCTATAGAAGATGTAGCAGCAAGCGATCGCATTTTGCAAGTGATTAAAACCTTAAACTTGAAAAGCTACAACAAAGAACTGAAAAATTTCTGGCTAGAATACACGGTGACGAAAAATATTCAGCAGTTAATCATTAGCTTAGATGACTTATTTGTCGAAAATGAATATTATGTCAACTTAGAAGCCAAATTAGAACCAAAAGAACCCACTCCAGAAACAATGGCTAACAATGTCACGGAAAAAGATATTCAGTTAATTTGTTATGAATGGATTAAACCTGGGGGTTGAGAAACCGGGTTCAGAAACCCAGAAACCGGGTTCAGAAACCCAGCCCAGAAACCGGGTTTCTTAATTTAAGTTTTGATACTTAGACAGAAGTTAAGACAGAAACCCGGTTTCGACCCTGGTCTATTCCCCCTTAGTCTTTAATAAAATATTGCCCCGTTGATAACCTGATTCTGGTTCATAAGCACTAAAAGTTAGAGAACCCAAATTATCAAAAATGGGGTTTCCGGCAATTTCTAAGAGTTGCAAAATGGGAAACTCTCGCTTTAACAACTTTTCGGCGTTTTGCCAATTCAGATATATATAACCGTAGTTGGGCGACCTTAAAGCCGCGATCGCATCACTAAAGCTTTCTTGTTGCAATATAGACTCAGAATTTGCCGCATTATTCGCCGCATTTAAAGCCGATTGCAAGGTATTAATCGACGAGGCAAAAATCTCATAATTGCCTACGGTAGTATGCAATCCTTGGACTTTGGCTTTGAGGCTTAAATTTCCCCCTGCTTCGACCTTGGCAGCGGTTAATTTTGTCCAAGCAGAAAGGGGCAGATCCTCGAATGTCACCGACCCAGTAGTGTAACCTTCTTGACGGGCGATCGCATCTAAATGAGCAATTCCCGCTTCGGTATTTTCTCCCTTTTCCGCCACAAAAATCCAATCAGCCCAATTAGGATTTTGAACCGGAGTATTTGTGCCAATTAAACCTAGGGCATATTCTCCAGTCACCCAGGAAAAAATATCTTCCGGTAGATTAACTTTCCAACTACTTTCTAACTTGGTTAAGGGCGGATTAACCAAAGCGGAAATCACCCCCTCTTTGGCCAAATTAGGTGCAAATTTTGCCCAAAAATCCGGCAAATTTGAGCCAGAAGCTAAAATATCCACTGATGCGGGAATATATTTTAATGCCCCAACGGGAGCACGCAAAGGCGATGTTTCCGATGTTTCATTTGTTGCCGTAAGCTCGATTAAATTTCCCGCCACTTGTGCCACTAATCCTTGTTTTTTCAGTTCCAAAGAAATAGCCAAATGTTCGTAAATTTCCGGGCTTTCTAAGTCCAGTTCCTGGTCAAAGTTTTCTGGGGTTAAATCGGGGTTTGAACCTGAAGGTCGATCGCTTAACCAGGCTAAAAATTGCGGCATATTAATAAAGGTTAAGCCAATTTGGGGATTTTTTTGGTTATTTTGTTGGCTATTTTTAATTAGGGGCGCGATCGCTGCTTGATAGGGGGGATAACCCTCTAAATTTAGCCCTCCTGCTTGCACATTATTAATCGCTTCTCGCAGCACTTTCGGGTGATTGCCAAATAAGACAAAGCGATCGCCCACCACCGCTGAAGCCCAATCCCCAGATAAAGGCTTAATTCCCCCGGCTAAAGGAATCAATTCTGAGGCATTAAAACCATTACTATAAATTAATTGTACCCCGGCATAATCTTCTAAAACTAACTCATGGCCAACCAGGGGCTTATTTTCCCAAAAATGAGTAAGAAACTCCCGACTTGCTTGCGGATCTTTCGTAGCGATCGCCACCAAATAACCCGGTTGTGAGCCATTAATCGGGTCGCGATCGATATCTGAAGTCGTCATGGCCAAAGTAATTTCATTACCCAACCAAGGTTGAATATCGGTGCTATAATTAACCTGAGTTGGCGCCAATAAACTTTCTTTGACTTGTTGTAATTGGCGACTAATTTGCGGGGTATTCTTGCTGGCGGCAGTCTGCTGGACAAACTCTTCTAATTGGTCAGGATTTACCAACAAAGAGGCCATAAACGGGGCTTGTTTCGGCACAAAAATACTGGCTTCTGGGCTAACTTTTCCCTCATCACCAAATAGGGTATGGCCAAATAGGGTATGAAGATCGCTAGGGCTACCTCCGGAAACCCCACAGCTTGCCAGTTCTAATACCAAAACAATCGCCGCAAAAATAGTAAAAAAGTTAAATTTTTTCTGTGGTTTCATCAATTTGATGTGATCTTTACTGAGCATTTTCTTGATTGGGCGAAGCCCACGATCATATTCCTAGGGTGGGCATTGCCCACCCTACTATGGAAGATTGTATTCGTAGGGTGGGCATTGCCCACCCTACTATGGAAGCCAATCAATCGAGAGAACTCGCCAAACTTTTATTGTATTGTCTTCGCTGCCACTGGTGAGCATTTGGCCATCGGCACTAAGTTTCAGGGAATGCACCGTATCCGTATGACCCGTTAATACTTGCAACCGTTCTCCGGTCGTGGCATCCCACACTTTAATCAGGCTATCCAGGGCGCCGCCCCCAGTAATCACCGTTCGTCCATCTCGACCAAAGGCGATCGCCCGCACCGCATCAGAATGTGCTTTTACCGCTAACAGCAGTTCACCCGTATTCAGATCCCAGAGATTAAACGTACCATCGTCAGTGCCACTGGCAATTTTTTGCCCATCCGGACTAATAGCCAAAGCGCGGAGTTGTTCCCTAGGACGCTGTAAAGTGCGTAAGATCGTGCCGTTGGCCAAATTCCAGATATGAATTGTGCCGTCACTGCTGCCACTGACCAAAATCGGCTGCGACTTAGAATAGGCGATCGCCAACACCGGCTGACTATGACCATACAACTGCTGCCGCTTCACCCCTTTGGGAAAACCAGTCACATCATTTTCCACATCCCACAAGGTAATCGTCCCATCTTGCGACCCACTAGCCAGAGTTTTACTATCGGGACTAAACGCCAAAGAAATCACCCAAGAAGAAAGACTCTCAATGGTGTGTAACCAATAACCCGTACTGACTTCCCAAAGATTAATCTTGCCGTCACCCCCGGCACTCCCCAGCATTTTGCCATCAGGACTGGTGGTGACAACCCAAACCTGCTGGGAATGGGCTAGTAAAGTATGCAGCAGAGTTCCTGTAGCGACTTCCCAAAGTTTCACGGTTTTATCCACGCTGCCACTGACCAAAACTTTAGCGTCTGGGCTGAGATCCACGGTATTGACTGCCCAAACATGGCCGGTGAGAGTATTAGTCAGGACAAAATCTTTTCCGGGGACTGTGGGATTTTTCTCCAATGACTTAGAAAGCACCGTCTCCAAGGGTAAAGCTTCTACGGGACTAGATGCGATCGTATTTTCCACCGCAGGACTTGCCGAAGATGAGGGAGAGGCAGAAAGTAGATACTGTAAATCCAACTCATTCAGTAGTTGTAAAGCGGTGACTGGCACTGTTAAAGCGATCACGCCCATCAATAATTTGGGCGCATATTGGCGAAAAGTGCGGTGACGACTGCGCCGATGACTTCTGCGGTGGTGGTGTTTATGGGTCGTGGCATAAGGAATGACCCAAGATGGCATCAAATTCTGGGATAGCTGTGGGAATGGGGAAGGGGTCTGGGAGGGGTATTGTAATGACCCGATCGCCCCTGGTGTCGCTTGTGTCCCTGATGCTGATGTAGGCGATCGCCTTTGACGGTGGCGCCAAGATTGTCGAGAATATCCCCCAGAGTGCAAAGTGGAACGAATTTCTTGCAACCGCTGCAAAATCAGATAAGTATTTTGGGGTCGGTTGCCGGGAAACGGGGCCATCATATAATCCAGCAAATCCACCAACGGGGGGAAAATATGCTCCACCGGCGATCGCCACTGTAACTCCCCAGTCCGCGAATCTTCGGGAAAAACATTCGGTTCTTTGCCCGTCAACAAATAGACAAAAGTCCGGGCTAAAGCATAAAAATCAGACTGGGGCACCGCCTTACCATTCGCTTGTTCTGGGGGGGTATAACCGGGAGAAATAATTCCCGTCACCTGAGAACCACCCCCGGCCACCTTAGCCAAATAAGTCCCAGAAACTTGTCGGGCACTGCCAAAATCAATTAACGCCAACTGACCCACCGGACTCGGCCAGCTATTTTCCGCATCATTATCTGAGGAATCAAAACGCCGCATAATATTCGACGGCTTAATATCCCGGTGAAAATAATTCTGTTGATGGACTTGTTGGAGAATTTCTACCAGTTGGATTAACCACTCAACGGTTTGGGTTTCGGTAATCGGACAATGGTCGCGATCGCTCATCCACTGTTCCAGATTTTCTCCGGCAATAAACTCCATCACCAAACAATGCAACTCAAAGTCTTGGTTTCTCCCGGTAAAAATAAAATAACCGTCCGGTTCCACCAGGGGAATTCCCGGATGATGTAACCGCTGGAGCACCGCCGCTTCCCGCTGAAACAGTTCGATCGCCTTGCGATTCTTGGAACTGAGTACCTTGAGCACCTTAACCTGGGGCGTCCCCGCTTGCTCATCGAGTACCTTATAGGTTGTGCCAAAACCCCCCTCTCCCAAAAGACCTTGGACACGATAACGCCCTTGCAACTGCAAAACCGATCCACAATGTCGGCAAATGCGGTGATGCTCATGCAGTGGATCCGTAGGATTGGGACATTTAGGATTTAGGCAGTAACTCACGACCAGTACATCCAGAGTGAAGGGAACAAATTAAATATTGACATAGCCAAATCCATCACGGCAAATCACGGCAAACCTGGAACTGTAAACCTAGAACTGTAAACCTAGAACTGCAAATCCCAAGACCCGATAATTTTACCGAACAGACCAAGCAAATTGCCCTTTTGTTCCGGAATGAGGACGTAGACCCCTGAAAGAAACCGAATAAACCATTAAAACTTATTTGAAAATACAGAATCTCAAGATCCAGAAAAAATGACTTGAATTTTCACCAGCGTTAAACTGATGAATGGGTCTGCATCCGATTAATGCGTTAATTATATTCTTCATCAGTTATCTACCATCATCAGAACACTCATCATCAGAACACTCATCATATTTTGAGGAAAACCCCTCTGGAGGCAGCAACCATGCATTCAACCCAATCAACTTATATTTTTTCATCAACGATTAGTCTAAATCTTATGATATCCTTGGTCACGGAAATTGAAGCGGAAGTTTATGCCAGTCCAATTTACTGTCATGCTTTAGCCACATTAGAGAAAAAATCCCAAAAAAGAAATACAGATTCTCTGCTGAAAAAAGTTACTCGTTCCGTGATTAGAGTTGCCTTTCAACGATTTCTAACTATCCCAGAATTTCATAGACAATCCTTAACTACACAACCCGGTGAACTCTCAAACCCATCGCTAAACAACCCTGAAACCGCACAAATGACTTCAGATAATCTCAATTCTGTCAAGGTTGAATCCCCGGTTGAATCCACTATTGAATCCCCGGTTGAATCCACTATTGAATCCCCGGTTGAATCCACTATTGAATCCCCGGTTGAATCCACTATTGAATCCCCGGTTGAATCCCCGGTTGAAGAAACTCAAGCACTACTGGATCCAGCATCGCCTCAAGTTGCTGATGCGATCGCTGAATCACCGGAATTAAAGCGGAAAACTAAGTTGCATGATTTTCTAGAAGAAGCCAAGGAATTGGGGACAAAAATAACTCATTATTTAGAGAATATTAGTGAAGGCAATTCAGTAAATCATCAAAAAATAGATGCAAAAAGTCTTAAAATTGATTTGCAACAAGCACAGCAACAACGTTTACAAGACATTGGCCGTCAAATTAGGGCAGCGCGTTTAGCAAAATCCATCAGTATTGCCCAGCTAAATGTAAAAACTGCGATTCTCAGTAGTAAAATTGAAGCGATAGAAAATGGCTGTTTAGAGAAACTACCGGAACCCATTTACCTGCAAGGGTATATCCGTCGTCTGGGTCAGGCAGTGGGTTTAGATGGCGATCGCCTCGCCAATTATTTTCTCAATACCCCTCCCCATCCCGGTGGAAATATCAATATAAAAATACCGGGCAATTCCCACTCATATAGAGAGCAGACTCAGCCAAAAATTTACTTAAATTATATGCACTTTATATGGGTCTATATATCATTAATTGCTAGTGCATTTGGAATGCTTCATTTTATTGACAATCAAAGCGATGCTTCCACAAATTTACCAGAAGACAAACAAAAAAACATGGAATATTTACCTATCAACCCTAACCCAGAAAAATGTCAGCAAAAATCTAGTCCTGAATTAATCGCCCCAGAAAAAAACATCACCGCTAATTTAAGTATTTCTCCCCCGGAAACTTTATGAAGCTTAATTTTAGTCAAAACCGGAAAAAACGGAAAAAACCGAAAAACATTAAAGTTATCTGACACCTGATTCAACATGGGAGTATCAAAGCTGCATTTTAAATAATGATAATGATCGCCGGGCGATCGCCGGGCGATATCCTCTCAGGGCAATTCAACGGGATTGATGAATAAATTATTGCTAAGTTAATTGGTAAGTTATTGCTAATTTTTTATTAAAAATTACTTAGTAAATTGTATTTGTCTCTTCGACTTTGCTTAGACCCGCCAACAGGTCAATCAGAAGTCGAAGGGATTTTAGTTTTTATCTCATGCCAGATATTTGGGAAAGTTCCTTGGCGAAAACATTGGCGGAAACATTGGCGGAAACATCTTTAGGGAAAGGGTATTATAGCAAAATACCAGAAACAATAGACCCATGTAGAGATTTTAAAGGAAATTGATTCATGCTTAAGAATTTCTATCATAAGATTTTAGTTAATCAAACTTAATCAAACACCGCCATGTCAGCCAATTTAAGCCCTGAAGCGCAAGAGAAAGCAAATTCAGTTAACACCGATGACCGGAAAGTCCCAGGGATTCAACAAGAATTAAACCAGCAAAAAGCGTTAGCCAGAGCGATCGCCCGCATTCGTCAATCCCTGGATTTAGGCGTCATCTTCACCACCACCGCTAAGGAAGTGCGGCAACTACTCAAGTGCGATCGCGTCGCCGTCTTTTGCTTGGATCCGCAAAGAAACTGGGAGGGAGAATTTGTTTCGGAAGATGTGGGGGAAAATTGGCCATCCGCTTTGGGGGGAAAGAGAAAAGCCGGCTTATCCCCAGAAAATTGTTGCCCGAATTATCGATAAAATTCGCCAGCTATTAGATATCGAGAAATTTTTGCGATCGCCACCGCCGAAGTCCGACAACTCCTCCAACTCCTCAACGCCGACCGGGTGGCCATTTATCAATTTTTACCGGACTGGACGGTCACCTTTGTCGCTGAATCAATGGCGGAAGGCTGTGTACCGATACTTTTTTGCTAACATTTGCTAACAAACACATAAGTTGAGATACTCTCTCAACCAAGGCGTATCAACCAATGCACGAAGAAAGATCCCTCGCGCACCATTTAAATCCCTGTCCATCTTTAAT
>NZ_LIUQ01000093.1 GCF_001276715.1 Planktothricoides sp. SR001
GGTGTGACTCCCCTAGTAGGGCAGACCCTACTTACCAAACGACCAGTTCAGGTCGAGGAAATGGTTCGTGACTACGATTTAGGCAGTAGCCTATTAGTTCACTAGGTCTTCCGAAACCATTACCACTCGCACGTTTCAGGATTTACCATCCGCTTTTCGCGTGAACGAATCGCACACACTTCTCTATAGTAGTTGAGTCTGACGACCATTAGACCACAGTTGAGTTCACTTCTGGGGCTGACCCAAGCAACAATTGCTGGAATAAGCCAATTTGGAACTCAATACAATCGGGTATAACATCTTTTATTAGCACATTAATCACAGTTATGATAACCAGCAGTGATTGGTTTTTGATGATTCCCGCCCACTCAGAAAACTATGACACGCGCATTAGTAGGCGACTGGTGGGTCATCTCTGTCTTCGCTGCCGGGTCGATCGGTGGCCAAAGGAGGGACGGGGGGGGAGGCAAATCAGTTATCCAGAACCCTTTTAGGGTTGTGAGTGTCTGAAGCGGAGGATGTTCTCGTGGTTGCCATCAGACCATCCCAGGCGATCGCCGCAAGGGTTAGGCGTGGCTGAGGGGGCGAAGCATTCGCGCAATCAGTTATTGCTTTCTCGCCCCTACAGCCCCTAGAAATCTTGTGAATGATCTTGTGAATGATTTTCTGTCAAAACCGTGGTAATGACCTCAGTCATCCCTAGCCAATGGGAGCCAATGGTTTTTGAAGTTCATATCACATCTCACTTGTGCGAGATATCTCCCGGAAATGATCCTCATCAAACCTGATTTGTGGACATCATTTCTCCTGATTTCTGCTGATTTATTCTTTGCTGAATAGACCTCGATTAAAGTCCTGATTAAATTTCCATCAACAAATTATGAAGTTGATCCGTCATTCACAGTAGAATCATCATCCCGATCGCTGATTCCTCTCAAAAAATGTCAGTCATTTCAAATCGTTTAAAAAAAGTCTAGCCTTCAGTTCATATGACATCATAGCGGAATTTCACGATTAAACAGCGTTAATCGCCAGCAAACCTCTAGTTTTAAACAGTTTTTAAGGAGAAACTTTTAGTTGAATGCAGGGCAATTTAAATGAAATCGACATCCGCAGCATACTGCAACTCGTGGAGTTAGGGCAACGAACCGGCGAATTGTTTGTGGAAACCTATCGATCTGGTCACAGTGTTGTCTTGGGACCGAGAACAATTCATCGAGCAATATCTGGACGTTCTTTATCAACAGGTTCTTGGTTTGTATTTGTCTCTAACGGACAAATCGTCTATGCTGCCGATCCGAATGTCAAGTTATCTCGTTTGCGAGACTATCTGCGGCGTTACAATCTAGAGAACAGCTTAGATAGCACCCAATCCATGTCGATTTCCTCTACGAATGCACTGGAGTATGGCTATCTTTGGGCTTTATTAGAAGAGCAGATTATCACCCCATCTCAAGGGCGCAGTATTGTCCAAGGGATGATTCGAGAAACTTTATTTGATCTCTTAAGTCTCCATCAAGGATCATTTATTTTTGAAATCGGATCCGCCCTAGCTCCCCAATTAGTTTCTCTGGAAATTTCTCCTTTACTGACAAAAATGATTAAGCAGGTTCAGGAGTGGAACCAGTTTTATCCTCATATTCAATCTCCTAATCAGTGTCCCGTGATTTCTGATGTTCTTCAGTTACGCCAAGCTTTGCCGGAAAATACCTTTAAAAGTCTAAGTCGCTGGGCGGATGGCACGACAACTCTGCGGCAAATGTCCCGTTATTTAAATCGCGATATTCTCACCGTGGCCCGAGCAATTTATCCCTTCGTGCAGCTAGGATTAGTGCAATTATTTTATCCAGAAGCCAAAAATGAGGATGCGGATTTAAGTTCATCAAAATTTTCTTGGAAATCTCCTTCAGCAATTCCCAGAGTTGTTTGCATTGATGATGATGTGAGCATTGGCAAAACCGTAGAGTATATTCTTCAGCAACATGGCTATGAAGTTACGGCAATTGTCAATCCTTTAAAAGCTCTGAGTCTGGTATTTCAATTAAAGCCTGACTTGATTCTTTGTGATATTACTATGCCCGAACTTGATGGTTATGAAATTTGTGCCATGCTCCGCCAATCTAACGCTTTTCGCCTAACTCCGATGATTATGTTGACGGGTCTAGATGGCTTTATTAATCGGATTAAAGCGCGAATGATTGGAGCCAATGACTATTTAACAAAACCCTTTGGAGAAAGTGAACTGCTGATGCTGATTGAAAAATATATTGGCTCTGGAGATCCCGATCGCCCAGAGCCAGAAATTTTGTTGGCTGATACATTTGATACGCCAGTTTAATTCATCACCGGAGACATTACGGATACATTGCTGTGCATCACCCAGAATGACCATATGCAAAAAAACCGATTGATTAAAAAAATTTATGGAGTTGCCTTGGTCTGAGTCAATTTAGCGTAAAAAAGCGTTAAAAATCGATCGACAAATATCCATAAATATCAATTACCGAAATCGTCAAAGCTTCCCCCAGTCGAAAAAGTCAGGCTCCAAATGCTCAGGGGTCAGGATTGCCATAAGGTGCCAAGGGATGTCTAGCTTCGTTTTCACCGGTGGAAACCGCGAGGGTTGGCGAAGAGAACCCCCAGCATGACTAAAAGCCAAATGACTAAAAGCCAGAGCATCCCCTCCAGTGGCATCCGGCAAACCCCAATACCTTGAATCTCGAAACCTATTGTCAGATTAACCAAGACAATGGAGCAAAATCAAAACATGAGCAAAATGTATGTAAATCTATAATATGGTGATAACTCGATGTGTCAATAGAGCAATTTCGCTCTTGGGGGCCATTTTCTGTTATGGTAACGGGTAAAAGTGCCAATATAATCATATCTATTTCAAATTCTACCGAAACAAATGCCAATACTGGAGCTATGGCGATCGCCAAAGTTAATCATTGACCCCAAATCCCTATCGACTGGTTCTGTAGGGCAGGTGACATTATATCCAGTTGGGCAGGCTCGGTGGAGCTTTCCCGTTAATTTTCCCGTGAATATTTTGAGGCAGCAAGTAGGTAGGAAGTGATGAGCAACGTTCTAGTTGTGGAAGACAGTCTGACGCAACGGGAGATGATCACAGACCTCCTGAAAAAGAGTGGTTTAACCGTCACAGTCGCGACAGATGGGTTGGAAGCCTTGGAAACAATCCAAGCTCAACCGCCAGATATAGTGGTTTTAGACATTGTGATGCCCCGGATGAATGGTTATGAAGTCTGTCGGCGGTTGAAATCTGACCCTAAAACCCAACATATCCTCGTGGTTATGTGTTCATCCAAAGGGGAAGAATTCGATCGCTATTGGGGGATGAAGCAAGGCGCTGATGCTTATATTGCTAAACCCTTTCAACCAACTGAGCTAGTGGGAACTGTCAAACAGCTACTACGAGGGTAAGCACAGAAGCAATGGTAGGAAATCCGGATTTCAACATAGGCAGTGAAGCGGCAGAATTTCAGGAGATTCAAACACCTGAAGGTGAGTTATATCTAAGGTTCTATATATCTTCTGGGGATGAGTTTGCTTTACCCGCCACAGGGATTCGCGAGGTGATCGAAGCTGGATCTGAAGAAATTACTCCCATTCCCAATGTATCTCCTTTTCTGTTGGGGACATTAAATTTACGGGGCCGCGTGATTTGGGTGGCGGATCTCGGGCAATTACTTGGGGATGTCAGTCCGTTAAAAACGGATCGCTCAGAAATTCCTGTGATTGCAGTTGAAGACTCAGACATTATACTAGGATTAGCGGTTGACCGAATTGGAGATACAGACTGGCTGGATGTAAAGTCTTTAATTCAGCCGAATTCTGTTACTGAAACGATGAGGCCGTTTCTCCGAGGTGAATGGGTATTTGGTGAAGAGTCCCAAAGGATTCTCCGATTGCTGGATCAAGGAGAGATTCTCCGCCCAAAACATTGGGCAAGCTAACCAACGTTGCAGCGCTGACCTTTGTTTGGGGCGATCGCCAGGGGAACAGCCTTTCAGCTTGGTTGGCCTGCAACAAACACCGCAAATATAGCAAATATATAAATTAATAACCAGGGTGAAATCATAACCCTGCGGGATGAAACCCTTGTACCGGCAGGAGGCAGGAGATGGAATTAAGCACTGATTATGCAAACGACTATGCGAAAGCATATACAGCATACGAGAATGGTGACTACTCAACGGCGGCTGAAATTATCAATGGATTAGTAGATCATTTTCAAGATGATCCAAATTTATGGCTGCTTCAAGGTCATATTTATTATGGATTGGAGCAGTACGATGTCGCACGAGAACGCTATGAATATGTCCTCAGTTTGACTGAAGATCCCGCCCTGGTCGAGGAAGCCACCAACTGGTTGGCTTACAGTGAGCAATATGCCAATCAAGCTGGGTTGCTGTCTTCTGATATGTCTACAGAAGAATACCCGCAAGGACTACACGATTTAACCTCATATAATGAAAACTCTTTAGAGGATCTGAATGATTTGGAACACGACGTTCCTTACCTTCAAGAAGATCCAGCCGCTTCGCTCAACAGCCATGACTATAGTCTAGATGAACTAGATCCATTGGCCGAAACCGGGGACTATAGTCTAGATGAACTAGATCCATTGGCGGAAACCGGGGACTATAGCCTAGATGAACTAGATCCATTGGCCGAAACCGGGGACTATAGCCTAGATGAACTGGATCCCCTGCCAGAGAACATCGATTACGACTTAGAGGAATCCGAATCATTCTCAGAAAACGGTGTCGAATTTCCGCAACAAGCTCACTCTGTGGTTCTCAATGATGCCCAGCAATTTGAGGAACTGGAATCTCCAGCACAAAATGAAGCCCCAGAAAATATAGAGATTGCCCAAGATCCCGACCTCGTGACTGATGTGTTAGAAAACATGGGGGGATCGGTGTTTCATGCGGTTGCCTCCGACCCATCAGAAGACTTGGAATTACAAACTGCTGAATTTGCCCCAGTCTTTGATCAGGACATGGATGGGGAATTCATTCCTGACGAAGATTACGACGAATTAGCTCAAGATAATCCATTTAATACGTCAGGAAGTTTTACTTTAGATGATCGAGACAGCGAAGCCTTTGAAGATGATCCATTTGCGATTGATGAAGAACTACTGGCGGCTGTTGAAGAAACTGAATGGGCCAATTCAGGCTTAACGGATTTACCAGACTTTTTACCGACAGAAGAAATGCCTGATTTGCTCGGTGAATCTGATGAAGAAAATGAAGAAGTCCCTGACTTATCTCCCCAGCCACAAGCAGGAATCTTAGATGATTCCGAGGCAGAAGAAGTCGAAGATTTTGACGATGCATTTGATGATTTTGATGATGCTTTTGCCTTTGATGATCAAGAATATGAAGAATATGAAGAATATGAAGAATATGAAGAGGTCGAAAGCGGCGAATTAGAACCAGAATCCTTAGAACCTATCTCGGCGAGTAATGCCGCTAGATCCTCTGAGGAAATTTCCCCATCTCCAGGGTTGATGTCCGAGCCGGAAAATTTAGAGTCCGTCTCTGATGATGATTTTCCTGAAGATGCCTTTGCTGATGATGACGATTTTTTCCAAATGGACGAACCAGAAATTATTAATGGTTCACGACCCCATGAATTCATGGATGAGGAAGAGGATTTGATGGGTGAAGGGGCGACTTTGTTAATGGGAACTCAAGAATTAGAATCCCGAGCCTCTCAAGCGATGTTGCATCCGCAACGCTCCGCGAACGAATCTTCTAAAATTCAGCTTTCTCTGTCGAACGAAGCCAGTCCATTTAGCAATACGGACAAATCCTCCGCCAAACCAGCAACGTTTAATTCTAAATCTTCTAATAATGGCAAAGGCGAAATCTCTAGTTTTGCTTTAGATGATGATGAGTTTGATGCTGCTTTTGATGAGGATGATTTGGCCGATTCAGCATATGGTGTATCCTCTCGCCATCATGTTGACTTTTTAGATAATTGGGATGATGACTTTGATGTAGACAAATTACATAATTTTGATCTCCCAGAAGATACCAGTGGAGCGATGACCAGTGGTAGTGCATTTGATTTTACTTCTGGAGATCCTAGCGCGGCAGCAATTTTGGATGATAATTTAGTCTTTGCCGATGGTACTGAGGGTTCTGTCATCCGGGATGAGGAAATTTTTAGTATTACCGGCACAGGAGATCAAGTCCCACCCCTGCCCTTAGAGAGTCCATCAATAGAAGTCTCCAGTAGTAGCTCGGACGGGACATTGCTCAGTTTTTTGGACAATGCGCCGCTCAAACAAAAACAAATCTGGATTTCTTTGATTGGTGGGGCAGCAGCAGCTTTGGCGGTGGCTACAGTTTCGTATAGTACGTCTCAAGTTGAAGGGCGTCAACTCAGAGATGCGCTGATGACCGGGGCGGCGCTTACTTCCAGTTTTTTAACCACATTTAGTCTGGGTCGTTGGACGGCGGAACATATGCGGCGTTCCACTGAAGACTTGATTAAGCAATTCGATGCCATGTCTGATGGAAATCTGAATGTTTCCACTCGTGTTTATTCCGAAGATGAACTCGGTGAGTTGGCGACTAAATTTAATCTTATGTCTCGGATCATGCTCAGTACGACCCGAGATGCACAGCGGCGGGCGGAAGAAATGGAGGAAGCTAAGGAAGATTTACAGCGTCAGGTGATTCGACTGCTCGATGATGTGGAAGGAGCGGCTCGTGGAGATTTAACGGTGGCCGCAGAGGTGACGGCGAACGTGCTGGGTGCGGTGGCGGACTCTTTTAACTTGACGATTCAAAACTTGCGGGAAATTGTGGTTCAGGTGAAGTTGGCGGCGCGACAAGTGACCCAAGGAGCCAATGATAGTGAGAAATTTGCCCGTAATTTAGCCGCGAATGCTTTGCGGGAAGCGGAAGAATTAGCGGCGACCCTGAATTCGGTTCAGGTGATGACTGATGCGATTCAACGGGTGGCGGAAGCAGCTAGAGAAGCGGAGGCGGTGGCCAAAGATGCTTCCAATGCCGCCATCAAAGGTGGGGAGGCTGTTGACCAGACGGTGGGTGGGATTCTGGAAGTTCGAGAAACGGTGGCGGAAACGACCCGGAAAGTGAAGCGGCTGGCAGAATCTTCTCAGGAAATTTCTAGGATTGTGGCTTTGATTAACGCGATCGCTGGTCGAACAAACTTACTAGCCTTGAATGCGAGTATTGAAGCGGCTCGTGCCGGTGAAGCGGGAAAGGGTTTTGCCATTGTGGCTGATGAGGTGCGACAGTTGGCCGACCGTTCAGCCAAGGCTCTGAAAGATATTGAGCAAATTGTGATGCAAATTCAGGGGGAAACCAACTCCGTGATGACGGCGATGGAGGAAGGTCAACAACAGGTGATTAAAGTAACCCAGCTTTCCGAACAAGCCAAGCAATCCCTGGACAATATTATTCAAGTGACGAATCGGATTGATGTTCTGGTGCGAGCGATTACGGCGGATACGGTGGAGCAAAATGAAGTGGCTCGTGCGGTATCTCAGGTGATGCAAGCCGTTGAACATACGGCACAGGAAACTTCTCAGGAATCTCAGAAAGTGTCGATTTCTCTCCAAAATCTGGTGGGTGTCGCGAGAGACCTCTTAACTTCTGTGGAGCGTTTCCGGGTAGATACTGGAGAGCGAGCCCATCGAGGCTTTGGGGCTGATTAGATCAAAAAGCCCTTCTTGACTCCTGGGTTCGGGAGTTGATCCAAGGGTAATCGCGATTGTGCTCCGGGGATTTCTTTGACGGTGGTAAATTCCGCACGGAATTAGGTAAATTAAAAGTATCCGTATGGCTCAAAACAATTGATATTACCTTGTTTCAACCTGAATCAGTAACCGCTAAAAAGTGTAGTTGAGTCAAAAAGGAGTCAGAAAAATCAAACCCCCAAATCAGGATTATATGAGGAATACAGCGATAAAATCGCTAAAACCTTAGAATTTTGCAAGCGTAAGGCTGATGAGTGTCCAAAAGGGGTTACTTTCCACTTAACCAAGGTTGAGTCAGGTAAGGGATACACCTATCGCCTCAAGTTGCAATTTGTTAATCCTAAAACTGGTAAACGGTCATCCAAAAAATTTGGTATCAGTTCATTTACTGAAAAATCTGTAATCGAAGCATTACAGAAAGCACATAAGGTAGCTAACGCTTTAAAGACAATTAAAACATCTAGTGAATTTTGGGAATGGTATGACCGGGAAATCTTGGGTAAGAATGAGATTGCTAATGACCTCATAACCTACCGTGAGATATTTCAACAGATAGAAGATAAATACTTTTCTGGTAAGCATCGCAATACAGGACGTAAACGCACTAAAGATCCTAATCAATTTGGTGGCATTAGTGACTTAACAAGCTACTATAATGCTTATGGGAAATATTTTGAAAAATTTCCAGATTGGGATAAATATCCTATTTGGGATGAAATAAAAGAAATTTGGTTATCTTGTGAACAGGGATCGGCTACTTTTCTGGTTGCCAAAATTGCAATTAAAGCCATTTGTGAACGTTGCCCTAATTCTGATGAATTGATTAAAAAAATAAACAGGATTGACACAGTTCAAACAGAATTTCGCGAAAAACAATCTATTGCTTTAGAAGATTACCTCAAATGGTATTGGCTTACGATGAAATACCGTCATTGCGTTGCAAAAATTGGCGAATTGCTCGTGAATCATGGCTATGGGTAGCATCAATGTGTGTTTTGTATGGATTAAGTCCTACAGAAATAGCATCCGCCCAAAATTTGTATAAACCATTTACTGCTGACGGTGAAACTGTTTACCCATTAACTGATCGCGAGAACAATCCTTATGCTGCCTTGGTGATTGGTGAATTCACTAATTTTGGTGCATCTACTAAAACAGGTTATCGTGTAATTAGTCCAGTGCCATTACCAAATTTATGGAATGATTTGCAAATTTTTAAGCCTATGCTGCCAACTTATACGCCACGGCAAAACATTAAACCGAAAAGTATTGCCGATGGTTTTAATCAAAAATTTGGCGGTCAAATGGAATCTTACGGATGCCCGGTATACCAGAAATATGCTTTTCGGCATTTATACAACCAATTGCTTGAAGTGGCATATCCACCCCTATTCGGTCACGATTAATGGGTCACTCTGAAGCTACCAATACTGATAAATACAAAAAACGTCGTAACCTTAAAACTGAATTAGTAATCATTACCGCTAATCAGAATCAACCGTTAAGTTATGAACTGGCAATCAAAGAATTGCAAAATCAAGGAATAGATATTAACTTACCGGAAGTTAAGGCAATATTCCGGATTATTTATCGGTTAAAAGATTAATTAATTGATAAATAACAATTCTAGGCACTAGGGTTAATTTTCTAGTGTCTTTTATTTCATCTATCTACAATAGACATCTCCAAAATAAAAACAAGAGCGGTGTTACTTGTGGTATAAGATAATTTTACCCGGTCAATGAGCCAACTGAGAGATTATATCGACAAGCATCCAGAATCAGCCAAAAGGCTGGTCGGACTAGATTACTCACAGCTAATAGAGTTAATTAGTCATGCAGAAAGATTACAGAATCAGCAAAAAGAAGCGGCAGAAAATAATAAGATTAGAATTATCAAAGCAGGCGGGGGACGACCGCCTAAGTTAAGTTTGAGTGACCAAATTCTCCTGACTTTGGTTTATTTGGATAATTTGCCAACCTTTCAAATGTTAGGAGTTCAATTTGGCGTCAGTGAATCAGCCGCCAATTACATCTTTCATTACTGGTTGGGTATTTTAAGAGAGTTGCTGCCAGCTTCTCTGGTAGATAAACTAAAAAAAATGAGTCATCATGGGCATGGATATCAGAAATATTGTCTGAGTTCGAGTTAATAGTAGATAGCTCTGAGCAGCCCATGCTAAGGCCGACAGCCTATCAAAAGCAAAAAAAAATTATTCAGGCAAGCAGAAAAAACACACTTTTAAAAACCAATTAATAGTAATGCATTCAGGCCAAGAGATAGTCGATGTAGTAGTTGGAAATCCTGGTATAACTAGCGATATAATTATTTGGCGCGATCGCTGATCATAATTCAGCGATCGCCAAAAAATTCAAGGGGATAAAGCAGAAGTGGGAGACCCCCGAATTGATACGCCTCAGAAAAAAACCAGAAATTAAGAAATCACAGAAAAAGTCAAGCAATCAAACCAATAAAAAGCTAAAAAAATGGTCGTAGTAGAGCATTTAATTAGGTTGGTAAAAAATTTTCGGATAGCGGGCAAAAGATTTCGGTTAAAGGCTGACAGTTATAACCGCGTAATTATGTATGTGGATTAATTAGATTGAGAATCGGTGCCCTAGTAATTTAGAGCGTTTTGGCTCAAAATTTAGTGATAAATATGAAATAAATATCCCGAATAAATTTGTTTTATTTTGACATCAATACTGTCAAATACTTATCATACCGTTGATTTCTGCATACAGGTCAGTTTAAATCTAGAAACCCAGAAATCAATGGGGTAAAGGCTTTGGAAGTTTTTGGAGATGTCTATTGGTTCTGTGACTGAGCAAATAAGTTCGTCACCTTAACCCTTTGCCCTTTTGGGCGCAGCGTTTCAAGCAGTTTCGCTACTCAATAATTAAGAGGGTTCAAGTCAGGAGTTCGCTTTCGCTACCTATGAGCGCTTGACTTGCTGGCTATCTTGGATATCTGCTTAATCCTTACCAGCTTTCTAGCCCGCTTCACAAGGGAAGATAGTGAGTCTCCGGGCCTAGTGTCGATGACCTAGAGAGGTGTTGTCCTCTCTGGAATCCAGGTCTTACGGGACTATCCCAAACACCTTGAGAGTTATCTGGGTTCTAGGGTTGCCTCTAACCCAGACCACGCGAACGTTTCAGGTATTACCATCCACTTTCCGCGTGAACGAATCGCACCACTATTTAGATTATAATAAAACCACAAATTAATTAAAATCGTTGATTAGTTTAGTGGTTATTCCCTAGCGGTAGTTGACTCATTTAACCAGTATGGTATGTTGATATTGAGTCAAGATTGAGTCACGTAGCATCAAAAGTAGATTGAGTTAACGCTCATAAGCCTTACAGGATAAAGGATTAAGTGGCATAAACACAGAATAATTAAACGTATCTGGGGTTGTTGCCTAATACGATAAAACACATTCCTTGTCTAGCTGGTTGGCTTTTGAATTCAATCCCATATCCGACTTGCGTATGAACCCTATCTGTCCGGTGATCATTGCCGATCAACGGCCATCGATCGCCTATTAATCAAGCGAGACAGCGTAAGTCCTGATAAGTGCTGAAAGCTTCAGGGTGTTGGCTGGCTATGACTCTAGTCTATTAGCGCCGTTCCATCGCACCTCTGGCAATTAGTCCAAGATATCGTGCATACCGATGGGTGCCTCTATTTCACAATTTTTGCAACTCAATCTGTTTGTCGAGATATCTTGAGAGTCTCGTCACGGATCTAGTCCATCAATCTCCAATTTCTCGGTTTCGATGAGCGATCGGCCAGTCAAAACCGGCCATCAAGACCAGCAACGACCCTGAATTGCATAGAAGGCACAGGAGGTTAAA
>NZ_LIUQ01000107.1 GCF_001276715.1 Planktothricoides sp. SR001
GATCGCATTTAGCCATTTGGCACAATTGACCCCAGGTTTCGAGTTTTTCATGGATGCTGTGTACCACTTCGATGGTTTTATTGTTACTAGCGCAAAAATAATCGTAGGTTGGCATAGCGACAATTTCTCTCCATCCTCTTGATATATGGGTATAGATTGTTCTTTACTATTGATTTTTTCATCATAAATGACCGGGTTTTTGCCGTCAACTGAACGGAAGAAGCGATCGCCCTTAGCCCCCCGACCAAATCCGTAGTTTTCTGTAGTTTTCATCTAATTCCAGCAAAACTTGACAAACGATCGCCGTCTTATGGCCAATCCTCCGTAAAAGTACGATAATTTGGTAGCGCTATTGGTGGCGGCCAATGTACGACCCACAAAATATAATCAGCATTCAACTGAATATCCACAAGTCTAACCCCCATTTGCTCGACGGGTTAGACGCTTTATTGCGTCTGGGATTGGTGACTGACGAACAAGTAAGGCAACTTTGTCAGGAACTTCTGACCAGTCCTTTGCCCCCATTGGTGGTGACAGAATTAATCCCGGAATTAATCCCAGAATTAATCCCAGAATCACCACCAGAACCTGCCGCCCCTCCGCCCCTCCGCCCCTCCGCCCCTCCGCCGACGGCAGGCCCCGGAGCCCCTACTGCACCACCTTCTCCGTCTTACATTGCCCAAGGGTTAAAATCCTTGATGGCGGAATTAAGCGTGCAGTGGTTGCTATTCCTAGGGGTGTTTATGGTGACACTCTCTTCTGGGGTATTGGTTGCAACTCAATGGGAACAGTTTCCCCCGTTTGGTCAATATTTAGTTTTATTTGCCTACACTTGTTTATTTTGGCTAGTTAGTCAGTGGACGCTTAAGCAGTCAAATTTACAGTTAACCGCGCAAACTTTACAGACAGCAACCATGTTACTGGTGCCGTTAAATTTTTGGGCGATGGATGGATTTCATTTGTGGGATTCTCCCCTGGGATGGATTACCGCTGCGATCGCTGCCATGAGTTTAACTGGCATGACAATTGGGATTTACACAAATATTAGAACTATTAAAAAAGCCCCTTACTCCTCAATTGCTTGGGTAAATTATATCTTTGTTAGTTTTATCCACTGGGGTTGGGGTTTGCCCATTTTGCCTTTAATTGCCGTATATTTGGGGACTATATCCTCTTCTTTCACTACTGTTTATCAAACAAATTATCATATAAATTCTAGCATTTTTATTAGAAATCAAACTGTAGAAATCGAACAGGTTTTAGATAATACAAAAGCTAATCAGCGGTCTGATTTATTACTGCTGTATGCCACATTCGTATTATTATTTAGGGGGATTTTTATACAAGGAATTGACATTACTCAATTAGGATTAGCGATCGGGATTAGTGGTTGGCTATTTGTTTGGTTGTCGGAGAAAAACCCACCTGATGCATCAGATTTAGCGGCTAATGTTCCCCCAGATACAGAGTTGCCTTTATCGCAAATTGGCATATTTCTATTATGTCTGGGTTGGTTGATTTCCTTTGTCAGTATTCCCTGGACAAGTGAAGGGTGGCAACCGTGGGAATCCTTGCAAGCAATTGGCGTAAGCGCTTTGGGTTTATGGCTGCTATTTCGGCGATTTTTGGCGAATTTTAACCGCAATAATTTAACCGCAATTTTCTTTATTGGTTTACAAGCTTTTATTTTAATTCGCCAAATTATTCCCCCTGGTTTTCGCTCGCAGGCGGTGCAAACAGGGGTAGAACTAGCCCAAGCTGCTGATGCCCCATTTACGATTTATGCAATTACTCTGATTCCTTATTTAATCTTGACGGTTTGGTTCACCGATTGGATTTACCGACAAGACAAACCAAATGCAATCCAATGTGGTTTAACCGGAGATTATTTGAGTTTAGGTTTAGGCACAGGTATGGCGTTGCTGAGTTTGGCAAACGCGAATGTGCGATCGCTAAATTTATTAGCCAGTACGCTAATTTTGGCGGTAATTACTTATCGGCGGTTAACATCAGGTATTGGATTACCAAATACAGGCGATTCCGCAAAGCAAATCCCTAACGGGAAGCGCCAACATTATAGTTTTCCACCTGTAACAACTGCCACCAGCTTAACCCTGGTGTATTTGACACATATTTTTGGGGTATTCACGGGCTTTTCCGTAATTGACCGATTTTTACCCAATTTATCCCCACAAATTTGGGGGATAATTTGCTTGGGGGCAATGGTCTTTGAGTTGGCAGTTTATCTCTGGGCAGATTATCTCTGGGCAGATTATCTCTGGGCAGAAAGCCGTAACCAGAACCGAGAAGTTATTTCATATTGGGCTTATTTCTTTGAAGAAACTGCATATTATCTAGGGTTGGGTTTGGCTGGACTCAGTTATTATCTATTAAACCATAATATGGGGCTGAATTCTATCCCTGGCACTCAAGAATTATATGGGATATGGCTGATTGCTCCCATTTCCCTAACCGGGGTGGCTTATTGGTGCAAGAAACGGCGGATTATGGCCAGTTGGTTGAGCGCGATCGCCCTGGTGATGGCCAATTTAATCATCCTAGAAATGCCGGTCATTCGGTTAATTGGTTTTGCCGTAGCCACGGTTTTTATGTTTATCAATACGGGATATTTACGTCAAACTGGGGCAGCAGCCATGACCCTTGGTTTTGGCCTCAGTTTGACGGCGTTTGTCCTCGATTTTGGCATATTTGGTTTACCCCCAGTCACCGGAACAGATTGGTTAGTGGTCGCTGCGGTGGCGATCGCGGTTTTAGTCTTACTAAGTAACTATTTAAGCCCTTCCATAGAGAAACAGGGAACGGAGAACGAAGCACCGGCAGCAGAAACAGAACCAAACCAGAGTAAAAGTTTAGGATTGGTCTATGAACCAGCGGTTAATGGTTGGGCAATTTTTCTCTCAGCTTTTCTCCTAATTGCCCTAACTGCTCATTCCTTTACCATATACTCGTTTGGTTCAGATATTGTCTCCTCCGAATTTAATTTACATTTCAACGCCTTAATTGCCACAATTATTCTTACTGTGGCGATCGCCTATTGGTATTTCCCCATATTTAGGAATGAGTCTATCTATGCCTTAGCTTGGTGCATAGAAATTCTAGCCGTAGAAACTTTGGCATTTTTCGAGCGCTCACTCCTAAATTTAGCCATTGCCAATATTGTCCTCGGACTGGCAAGCCAACTATTAGGAGATTGGTATGAATCCCGGCATGAATCTACGGAAGAAAATACCCCCCGCAGTTTGGACATTATCCCCTTAGCTTATGGGATTTTAGGGACTATTTTTCGCTCCGGTACTTTAAGTTCTTGGACAGGATTAACCACTTTGGGATTAGCATTAACCGCCATTGGGGTGGGGCGTCGCAGTCCCGAAGGCAAGTTATTAATTTATTTCGCCTTAGTGGGAGTTTGGTTATCCGCTTATGAGGTCTTATATTATCAAATTTCCGCTTTCGGCACCGGAGATCAATTAGTCGCGATCGCTGCTTTAACCACGGGAATATTATACGCCTATCGGCTGCTAACTCCTTGGTTAACTTATTACTTAAAACTCACCAAAGAAGAGTTATTTATCTGCGCCCATACTCACTGGGTCATTGGCAGTAGCTTGTTAATTACCGCGATCGCTTATCCGATTACCTTAAATACCCTGGTGGGTATTGGCACCGGGGCTTTATTAGCCCGATATGCGATCGTGCAAGGTCGCCATAATCCCTATAAGAATATCGCCGAAACTTGGGTTTATCTGGGTTTACTAGAAACCGCAATTTTGCTAATTTATGCCGTGACTCAATTGCCGGATTTTTGGTCTAATTGGGTCATCAGTTGGGCAGGGGCGATCGCTACCATCATTGCCTACTTTTTCTATTTTATCCCCTGGGAAAAATGGGGATGGCCTTCGCAACCTTGGCAGACAAGCGCTGTCATATTACCCATCACCACTGCGTTGATATTTGGGGGGAATCTTTCCTCCAGTACCTTTGTCCCCAGTAGCCTCTTAATGCCTGCGGCATTTTATATTTTTCTGGCTTGGTTTAATCGGCGATCGGCAAATTCTTTGCGGTTCACTTATGTCAGTGGTTTTCTAATTGATTGGGCGCTAATTCGGTGGTTAGTCCAAATCAATTTTACCGAACCATTGGGGTATGTCATCCCAATTGCGTTTTTGTTTTTATATATTGCCCAAGTCGATCCAGATTTAAAGAACTCGGAGCAAAAAGAAACCCGTTCTTTGATTCGTTTCTTAGCCACAGGTGCCATTTGTGTCGTGTCTTGGTTCACAGTTAATTCCCTAGTGACGGGATTCATTTGTATAATGGCAATTTTTGCCGGTTTAATCTTCCGAGTTCGCGCCTATCTTTATGTGGGAACTTCGGTATTTTTGCTGAATGCTATCTACCAAATGGTTATACTAATTTCTCAACAGCCTCAACTCAAATGGGCGATCGGTTTATTAGTCGGCATTGGCTTTATTTGGATTGCTGCTACTTTTGAACGCAGTCGCCAAAGAATTATTAACCTGGTACAACAGGCGATCGCAGAGTTAGAAACCTGGGAATAATGATTTTCCCATGAAAAATGCAATATTATCGGCGCGGGGCGACCACGGAGGATCGCCCCTACAAACCCCGAAATTCACCTCGTAATTGTGCCAATAATTTTTTAAATTGCTATCTATCTATAATATGAGTAAATATGAGGCGAAGGTTGACTAGATGAATTGTATCATTTGTAAAAATGGAGAAACTAGCCCAGGTTTAGTTACGGTGACGTTAGAAAGAGGGGAATCTATTACTATTAAAAAAGTACCAGCGGAAGTGTGTAACAATTGTGGAGAATATTGTTTAAGTAATCAAATTACGGAGGAAATTTTACACCGCGCCGAAATTGCCGCAAGTAATGGCGCTGAAGTGGAAATTATCCGATATGCCGCTTAGAGATAGAACGAACCGATCATCCCTGACAACAACCACAAATAACAAACAACAAATAACAAATAACAAATAACAAATATTTTTGGCCGTAAATCACCGATCCAACTTATGCTAAAGTGATGAATCGGATTGTGATGGATGAAAGCATCAGATGGCGATTATTGCGGTGCGAGCTTGGTATCTTCAGGAGTATGAGCCAATTCGAGAATTGGAAAAACGACCGAAGGCGGATTTACGACTGAACAAAAATAGTTTGTTAAAAACCGGACTAAGGGCTGATTTTCTCGATGACAAGGATGAGGTCAGACGTTCAGCTTGGTTTGAACGGTACTTACAAGGGGATCCGGTCGAATTTTATATTGAAGGCAGCGGCGGCTATGCGGTGGCCAATATTGACTTGATTTCCCAGGAAATCTATTTTACGAAACAAGACGTGATGGCCCGGTTGGATCCGACCATCTATTTCTCTGTGCAAACGGAAAATCCCAGCTTGAGTGATGACCTGCGGGAAGGATTGCAAGAGGCGATCGCTCACTTAAATCAGCGATCGCGCCTCACCTTATCCCTGGAAGAAGCCCAGCGCCCAGATACGGGGCTGTTGCGTCCGAGTAATAGTCGGATGCGGAAATTGCGCCAGAGTTTACTGTTTATCGCCGATATGACTCCGGTTGCCACTGCTAAAGATCGCTTCGGAAATCCTGCCCGGGGAATTCCCAGTCCGACGGTATGTGTAGAATTGGGCTATGCTCTACAAAGCAAGCGTCGGGAACAAATCTTACTGGTGCAACAATTATCAGAGGACACCCCAAAAGAATTGCCCTTTGATTGGCCTTCATTACAGATGATTCAGTTCCGCGATCGCGCCGAACTAGAGGAAATTTTACCCGGTGCGATCGAAGCTCAACTGCAACGTTATAGCTTATTTTCTTAACCCGGAAATTGCCCACGGATTAAGCGACTCCAGTGGCAATTTCCCCACAGAAAATTAGTCAATTCTTCTCAATTTATCTTTTCCAGGTCGCTCGCAAATATTCCGAGATCCGATTGGTGATAATTAGTTAAGGAGAATTTGTCATGCCAAGAACTCCAGATGAAATTGCGGTGTATATATTTTTGACAGGTGGACAACGGGAATGCGTCAAATTTCCCACTATCCAAGACTTTCAAAAATGGTATCAAGGGGTATTAGTCCCCAAAGCGGAAAGTCAAGAATTTGTCAACGTCCCCATTAAAAATATCCAAGGGGAATACATGGTAGTCCGACCATCTGCGATCTTAGCCATTCGGGTAGAACCTATTTTTGGATCGACCAATATGGATCGGGATCAAATGGCCTAATTACCAAAATTAAATACTAGGGCGTGTCATCAA
>NZ_LIUQ01000074.1:0-20041 GCF_001276715.1 Planktothricoides sp. SR001
TCGTTGACTCTCAAGGTCGCGTAATCAATACCTGGGCTGACGTGATCAACCGCGCTAACTTGGGTATGGAAGTGATGCACGAGCGCAACGCTCACAACTTCCCCTTAGATTTGGCTGCTGGTGAAGCTGCTCCTGTGGCTTTGAGTGCTCCTCAAATCAACGGCTAATTCTTAGCTAACTAAATAAATAAAAAACGCTCTCCTGAAAAGGGGGGCGTTTTTTGTTTTGCAATGTTTTGCAATTTTATCCCCAGTTTTAGGTAGCGAAACCCAACATTTACTGTTAATTGAATTGCTGATTCTTGATATAGCTATCCGTGCAGGATTTGTGAATGAGATTCCCCTCTGCCATGGGCTGCCCCCCGCGAAGGCGGGGGCAGGCGTCGGCTGGGGGTGAGGGCAAATTTTCTCAATTGATATAGTAGGATTGCTATATCAAAAAATAGCTAATTTTTCTTAGCAGCCAGCAGTTTAGCTGGCGCTTCTGGAGGCAGTTCAACCCTAACGAAGTGACTTTGAGGATATAAATAGTCTTCCCCAGATTCATCAATCACGCGCCTGCAAACCACTTCATCGGCTTTGGTATCTGGAATAATCTGATAGACTTTCCAGGCTTCCAGGTCGCTATCCTCTTCACTAGAAGAAACCCGGTTTTTGGGTGGTCTGGTGGGTGGTCTGCGAGGACTAAGAAACCGGGTTTCTTTTTTTGATGCCAAAGATAACTTTGATTTCCACAGAAGAAACCCGGTTTCTGGGTGGTCTGCGAGGACTAAGAAACCGGGTTTCTTTTTTTGATGCTAAAGATAACTTTGATTTCCACAGAAGAAACCCGGTTTCTGGGGTTTCTGGGTTGTCTTGGGCTGTCTATAAGATAATCTATGAAGATAGTGATTACGATCGGTAAGACAATTATGCCAATTAATCAAGGTGTTGCTCCAGTCCAGGATAGTTCCCCAATTTTAACTAACGGTTATCGATCCAGAACCGCTTCACTCAGACGCACCACTGGGGAAACTGATGTAGAGGTTAGCCTGAATTTGGATGGAACCGGGAAATGTACTGCGGCAACCGGAATTCCTTTTTTAGATCACATGATTCACCAAGTTTCGGCTCATGGCTTAATTGATTTGAATGTGCAAGCTACGGGAGATGTTGAAATTGATGACCACCACACTAATGAAGATGTGGGGATTACTCTGGGAAAAGCCCTAGCCCAAGCCCTCGGCGATCGCAAGGGAATTGTCCGATTTGGCCATTTTGTTGCCCCCCTAGATGAGGCATTGGTGCAAGTTTCTCTGGATTTTTCTGGTAGACCTCATTTGAGTTATGGCTTAGATATTCCCACGCAGCGGGTGGGAACTTATGATACTCAATTGGTACGGGAATTTTTTGTGGCGGTGGTGAATAATAGTCTTATGACTCTGCATATTCGGCAGTTGGATGGGATTAATTCTCACCATATTATTGAAGCAACTTTTAAGGCTTTTGCGCGGGCAATGCGGATGGCGGTAGAAATTGACCCCCGTCGCGTTGGCGAAATTCCCAGTTCTAAAGGGGTTTTATAAACTATTCCCCGGTTCGTTGTAGGGGCGGGAAAGCGAACCGCCCGCCCCTACAATAGACAATTCTGGCTTTCCCAAGCTAAAAAGCCCCTTTGGGAAGGGGGCTGGGGGGATCGAGACAGGGATGAAAGCCAGAATTGTCTATTGTATTGGTGCGTTACTGCACGGAACGGCAACCTACAGAGGATTATGTTGCTTTATCCCGTTCAGTCCCATTAGGCATAATCGTTTTTGTCAGAATCGTCTGTGTGTCTCCTTCCCCAAAATTGGCTCGGTCAATGGTTGCCCCGGTTAGGTTCGCGGCAGTGAGATTGGCAAATTCTAAGTTCGCTGCCGTTAAATTGACGTGGGTGAGATTAGCGGCAATCAGTTGGCTGCCAGAAAGGTTCACCGCGATCATCTGGGAGGCTTCTAAGTTGGCACCATTGAAGTTAGTGTGAGAAAGGTTTAATCCACAAAGATTTTGACTCACTAAATTCGCTTCGCAGAGATTCGCCCCTCTGAGGTTGGCGGTTTTCAGATCCACGGCGATGAGATTAGCCCAGGCTAAGTTGGCTCCTTCTAAGTCCGCTTGATCCAAATTTGCCCCACTTAAATCGGCCCCCCGCAGGTCAGCCCCCCGTAAGTCAGCCCCACTGAGGTCGGTGCCACTCAGGTTTGCTTGGGTGAGGGTTGCCCCCGCTAGGTTGGCACCTGCTAGGCTGACTCCACTGAGGTTGGTGTGGCTGAGATCCAGGTGGGGCGAAGTGTCAGCCATCATTAAGGCTAATGGGTCATTAAAAGTGCTGGCCATCAGTGATTCGGAGTCTGGGGGTGCGTAGGTTTGCCAGATACTTACCGGATAAAGGTTTAAGGCTTCATTGGCGAGAATTGCCTGGGGTATTTGGAGTTCTGTGGGTTGTCTTTGGGTGATGGCTAAATTTTCTGGCAAATTGTCTTCAGGGGTTTCGGTTTGGGGGACGATTTGGGCAGCGATCGCGGTGGAAACCCAGTTTTCCTGTGACCAAGTTACTGGAGTCCATGCCCCTGCTTCTGGGACATCCGATTCTGATAAATATGGCGTGTCTGGGTCTGTTGCTGGGATCGGATTTTGGTTATGGACTTGATCTAAGGCTTGATTTGAAGCTTGATCTGAGGCTTGATCTGAGGCTTGATCTGAGGTGTGGCGAAATTGCCCCACCAATGAGGTCACGGAGGTCACGGAGGTCACTGGTTCCTCAAATGGTTCAGGAGTTCCCCAGGTTTCTTGATCCGCGTCCGTCACTGCTGCGGTCAGGGTTGAGAATTCTAAGGTTTCTGCGGGTTCTGCGGATTCTGAGAATTCTGCGGATTCTAAGGATTCTGATTCTAATAAGTCGGTGGCAGATGCGGTGGGAAATGTGTTAAAGCTAGTCGCTCGAATTTGTTTTAATTCATTAATGGAATCGGCAATTTCTTGATAACATCTCTGGATTTCTGCAAATGCTGCTTGGGAGAGCGATTCCTGTAAAGGATCCGCTTCGCGGAATCGCGCTTCTAAGCGAGTTAGGATTTCCGTCAGTTGTACTTGCCAATCTTCTAACCGTTGTGGGGAAACTGAATAATGTTTTACCGTGGTAATTAAAGTGTCTAGTTGTTCTTTGACGGGAATTACGGAGTCATCCAGGATACTCAGTTCCCCTTGCACCTGGGAGATCGCCATAATTAAATTATCGATATCCTCATGGGAGGCATGATTTTTGGCTGCTTTGTGTACTTGGGCGATTTCGGTTTTCATCTGTTCCACCCGTTCGGCGATCGCCCCCCGAATATCCAGCAGCAAATTTTCCAAGGTCATCGTGGCATGAATCATCTCTTCTTGGTTGATCTGATGCCAACGATATCTAATCATCAAATTCAGCCAGAGAGAAAGAAACAGCAATACCCCTGCATAAACCACCGCTGCAAAAAATATCGCCGCGATCGCGCCGATCGCCGCCCCAAGCAAGGAGATATATTCCGCAATTTTTAACCAATTTCCTCTAATTACTTCCATAAGTCCCGAAAACACGCATGGGTTTATGCCGGTATTTTAGATTACCTCCCCCAATCCTACCTAAATAATATTGTTATTTGTTATTTGTTATTTGTTGTTGGGTAGGGATTCTTTGGTTATTAGTTATTAGTTGTTGGTTATTCAAACAACCACCAACCAACAACCAACAACCACCAACCAACAACCAACAACAAAAAAACCAGGGCTGTTTCCATCCCTGGTTGTCCTGATGTAAACCCCTGTGATGTGATAGCTGAGACAATTGTGGTAAATTTTGCGGATAAATTGCGAGGCTAAATTTTAGCTAAAATTAGCTAATTTTAACTACTTAGTCTTCTGTTGATTTTTATTTTGTTGTTCTAACAAAATTTCTTTCACCGCTTGGAACGAACTGACATTAGACGCCCCTTCGATCGCTTTCACCGCCAAATCTTGTACCTGTTTCAACGCCGCATCAAGTTGTTTAGACAAACTTTGAATTCGGGCATTTTGGTCTTTAATCGTTTCTTCCAGAGACTCAATACGCAACTGATAATTTCGTTTTTGGCCTTCAATTTCTTTTTCCCGTAAATCCGCTTTCACCTTCGCTTGATAGGTGCCAATATTCCGGCCATTTTCTTTCCCATTCTTAATATTCTTCTCCAGTTCCTCTGGGAAAGCCTCGACTTTTGCTTTAGCTTCACTATAGGCTTTTTCGCGATCGCTAATCGTTTTTTCCCGTTCAGCCCAGGCTTTTTCTTGGGCTGCTTTAATCTCACTCAGTTCTTTATAAATAGATTTCTTATTCTCCTCATAAGCTTCACTATCTAACTGCCGCTCTAACTCTAAATTATAGCGATATTCTTGCACATCACGATGGCGATTTTTATGATGAATTTCATTCCGTTCTTTAACCTGACTTTGATGGGTTTCTTGTTCTTTCCGCCAACCCTTGCGTAAATCCTGCATCTCTTGGTCTAAAGTTTCGCGTTGCTCACTTTCCTCCTGTTCAAAAGTCTTAGAATTTTCCTCATAAGACCCAATCAACTCATCCAGAGTCGTTTCCGCAACATCTTCTAAACCATGTAACTCTTTTAAAATTTCTAACTCTTCCGTCACCAAAGTTTGCACATCATCCAGGGCAGAAGCTTCCGTCGTCAGCTTTTCTGATAAATCACTAACTGCCCCCCCAAAACCCAATTGCAATTGCGTCAAACTTTCAATAATCTGATTCATTTTATCTTGAGCATTATCTTGAGCATTATCTTGAGCATTATCTTGAGCATTAACCGTTGCTTTCATAGGTTCTTTTCCTTTAATAGTTTCTGTTACTTTGGTAGCGGGCATAGATGCGGGAGATTTGGCAGCAGACTGCAATTCTTTATGCAGCTTTTTAATTTCCGCCTCTAGGTTTGACTTTTCCTGAGTAACTTCTGTCAAAACTTCTAAAATTTCCGCCTTGGTACTTTTTGCATTAAGTTTTTTAGTCATCGTGAATTCTCCTAATCGATCCATTTTTATCAGAGCAATTAATTCGCTTTAAGCTAGGTTGGGTTGAGAAACGAAACCCAACCGACAAAATAATATTACCAATTAACCGTTATTCCCAGAACTTTGAAAAGCCTTCATCGCTAACTCTTGTGCTTGCTTGGTCGCTTCTTGCAGTTGAGCAATTAAATTATTAATTTGTTCATTTTGGCGTTGAATCGTCGCTTCTAATGACGTGACTTTCAAATCATACCCTTGTTGGGTGGATTCCCACTCTTTCTCAAACAAATCGGTCTTGACCTTCGCTTCTCGTTCAGCTTCTTTAATTGCTTCTTCTTTCGCCTTAATATAAGCCTTCTTCAGTTCTTCCTCAAAGCCAGCAATTTTATTTTCATTTTCGGCAAATTCCGCTTGATTGTCTTCTAGGTATTTTTCGCGCACTTGCCAATCCTTTTCTTTTTCCTCGTTTTGTTCTTTTAAGGAGCGTTGTTGTTGTCGTTTTGTTTCTTCATAGCGATCCATTTCCACCTTGCGTAAGCGTTCCATTTCATAATCATAGTCCGCTTTTTCTTGGGCGCGTTGTTTGAGTAATAACTCATTTTCTTCCGCCACAGACAACTCAAATTCAGCTTCTTCTTTTTCCCAGGCTTTTCGCAGTTGATTTTTTTCTTTTTCAATAACTTCTTTTTGCAGGGCGGCTTGATTTTCCAGAGTTTGCAACTTCTCTTGGTGTTCTTGGTTTAAAATATGGAGGGCATCTGCCACCAAGCGAATTTGCTGCAAGTTTTCTAGGTGCTGTTTTTCGATCGCGATCGCCTGCTTCAGTTCATCCAGCTTAGAAAATTCGGTACTCAACCGTGCGGATAAATCATGGATAATACTGCCAAAATTTAATTGTAGGGAAGCCATCCCATTGACAATACTATCAACCGTATAAGTAGCGGCAACTTCAATTAATTCTTGATTCTTTTCTTTCTTCGCTGCCTCTTCTTTGGTGTAAACCTTAGACTCATTCTTTTTCTTTTCCGCTAACAGCTTTTGAAACGCTGACAAAATCTGTTCTTTGGTTTCTGGTTGTGAAATTATCGCCATAGTTGTACTCCCATTATTGTTATTCGTGATTCGTTATTCATTATTCGTTGACCGTTGAATGTCGCCCGATCCAGCCCCCTCCGCACGATTGGCGGTCGCCCCGCACCCCTGCCCCCACACCCTACATCCTACATCCTATCGAACAAAATCACCGAGCAATTCAATTATTTTAGTACAGCGATCGCATCTATTTCCAGGCCAGCAATAACACTCATCAATACTACCTAGCAACATGGATTTTAGGCGTTTATTTTGTGCCAAAAGTGCCTGATAATTCTCTTGCAAAGAAATTAACACCGTTTGCCAATGGTGGAAATCATCTTGCATCGCCCTTAAATCATTCAATCCATCAATGCGAATATCTTCTATCGTCGATAAATTGCTTCTTAACCGCTTTTCCCACAAAGCTTCATTCAGGGAAACTGCAACTTTTTTCATGGCTGATTTTTCCTTAATTAAAGCATAAAAACGAGGCTGGTTAATGGTTAATGATTATTCGTTATTAGTTAGCCAAACCACAAATAGCCACCAACCAATAACAAATAACAAATAACCATTAACCATTAACCATTAACCATTAACCATTAACCATTACACCGCATCAGCCATTTCTGGTAAGCGGGGCAAACCCTCATTAGCCCCCACTAAACTTAACTCCCCATTAGACTCGTGACCATTAGTATAAGCCATCATTAAACTGGCGATTTCATGGGGGGGCAAATTGTCCAAACAAATCATATTTGCCGTACTGTCTAAATCAATCATCCGGCTGTGATTGCTCGGTTCGGCTAAAACAGCGGCAGCTTTTTCCAACATCGACCAATCAGAACGTTCAACCCAATTCCATTTTAGACTATAATAGTTAATGGGTTTAATCACTCCTGCTTCATCGGGTTTTTGCCCGGAATGTTTCATAAAATCCGGCACAAAAATGCCCTCTGCCGGCTCAATTCCCCGGCTTTGCACTGAGGCGACTAAGCGATTAAAATCCCGCAAACTGCGACCTTTTATATAAGTCACCATCACCACATTTTGGGGTAATTCTCCAGATTCGGCGACAAACCACAACTGACCCCAGATGGTATTTTGGGTTTGACCTAAGCTGCCGAAAAATTTACTAAATTTTAAGATGGTCATACCGAGTTTGGAGCCATATTCATTATCGCCAATCGTCCATTTACCGCTTTGGCAGTTATTGCGAACCGCTAGAGGTAATTCGGGAACAATAATAGCATTATCCGGTTTGACGCCAAAAACGGAAATTGTTGCTTTCTTAGCCATGATAAAAAACTCCTATGAGTGATAATTTGATAGTTGTAAAAATGGGCATAATCCCATATTGTTTATTTGTAGGGGCGAAGCATATAGCCTACGGCATGGCGAAAGCTTACCGCAGCAATAACTTTTTGGTTTTTCCGGGAGATAGATCCGCGAATGCTTCCCCCCGGACGGTATAAACAATGGGGATGCTTTCTTAAAACCGTCACTGACTCGACCCTGAATGCTGATTTTTTGCTGTTGAAAAATTATTCAAGCTGGTGCGTTACGGCGGTAAAATCTGGGTGATTGTAATTGATTGGTAATTCTGACCGCCTAACACACCCTACGTTGCTACTTTGCGGCTGACTATTGAATTAAATGTCGCTGAATTTCTGGATCTGGATATTTGTAACTATTTCCTCGATATTTTTGATTGAGAATAGTTTCGCGATCGCCTCCTGTGGGCTGATTTGCTAACGGATTGATGGGCTGATTCATGGGTGGACTAGCACAGCTTTGCAGCACCGCAATCAGATTTTTTAATAACTCAATATGATCCGGAGTAAAATGAATGCTAAACCCGCAGCCATCGCGAGCATAGCCGGGGCAAACTAGGGAAGCGGCACCTTGATCCTCATGTTTGGCAATGTAAAGCCAATCTTCGCTATCCAGTTGGTAATGAGTATCTCTCCAAGTCTTGAGCATGGTTCCTCCCAATCTGTACACCTGTGGCAACGCCGACGCAACGATCGCCCCTTCCCGTTCCGTTACCAATCCAGTCAGACATGGCTGGTGTTATACTTAAGTTGACTTAATATTCAACTTAGCGGGGCGGCTGAGTTGATTTTTTAATCAACTAAATTCAGTCTAACACTTGTTGAATAAAACGTCAACTAAAAAATTGATTTTTTTGTCAAATGGCCTAAAATCTAGACAGAGTAGGAGATACAGCCGTGGAACAGACCTTTGGAAAGCTCATTTTGCAAGCCCGGAAGGACAATGGATATAGCCAAAGAGACTTGGCCAAGCTGCTGGGGGTCAACTTCAGCTATTTGTCTAAGCTGGAAAACGATCGCGCCGACTATGCCCCCAAGGAAGATGTGATTCGGGGTTTGGCCAAGCACCTGCATTTAGACCCGGAAGAGTTGATCGTGTTAGCCGGACGACTGCCGCAAGAGTACGAGGAATTTCTCAAGCAAAACTATAAGGCGATGCCTGCTTTGTTGCGCCGAATGCAGGAAAATCCCGAATTTGCCCAGAAAGTGTTTCAAACCGTGAACGAGGGGGAATAAGCTATGAGCATTTTTAAGCCGTATCGCTTTTATTCCAAATCAGCAATTGAGTATCAAGCCAGCCATTTGCTGAGACGGATGCAGGGACGCGGCTGCCAATTTGCCCCTAGTTGGCCGTTTGATGCCACTCTGGTGGCGGATTTTTTGGATTTGGGGGTGGTGTGGGAACCCATCTCCCCCGACGAGTTAGGCGCGATCGCTGCCCGAATTTTGCCCCAGCAACGGCTGATTGAAATTAACGAGGATATCTTGGATCTGCCCCAAGGGTTTCAAGAGTCAACCTTAGCCCATGAAATTGGCCATTGGGTTTTACATATTAATCAAGAAGTGGCGGATGGGGTGACTTTCCCCACGGAGAAGCCCGAACCGGACAATCTTAATAGTAACGATCCGTTTTTTTGCCGGGGCAAAGGCAGTTCTCGGGAACTAGACTCTATTGAATGGCAAGCCCAATATTTTGCCGGTTGTTTGCTCATGCCCAGACATATTTTAATGGAAAAAGCCCATCAAAGAGATTTAACTCGTTGGCAGCATTTATATCAATTAAAAGATGAGTTGGGGGTGAGTATCTCAAATTTAGTGAATCGTCTGCAAGATTTAGGCTGGATTTATGTGCCTAAAGGTAGTCGCCAAATTTATCCCGGTCAAGCGGCGATCGCCGAAGAATTGCCTTTGTTTGGCTAGTTTTGTTTGGCTAGTGTTGGATAGTAATTATTTCAGTAAATTTAAAGGCTAGGGGCGCAATGCTGGCGCCCCTAATCGTCTCTAATATTGAGATTTAAAGAGCACAAACTAAAATTTTAATAAATAAATTTTACTCGATCGCTCAAAAACGCATATCTATTACTCAGAGGTACTCGGACTTAAAATTAACAGTTGATTGCCTAACTGACTTTCTCTTACCATTAAAACTAACGGGCGTTCATTTTTATTGGCGGCACAAATTAACTGGCTATCCGAGCAAGGTTTCAGGGTTCTAAACAGATAAATCCAGCCATCTCGTTCTATCAGCAACCGCCACACTTTTTGAGTTTTTAGATCGTTTAATTCTGAGGCGCCGCGCACCGCTTCAATTAATCCGCGATCGCCGATCATTCTAAACTGATTTGCCGCTTGTTTGTCCGCTAATGCCTCTGGGGGATCGAATTGGCGGCCAAAACTCAGCATATTTTCTGGGACAATTAATGTAACCACGGGTAAAGTGGAAGTTTGATTAAAAGCATCTCGTTGAGCATCCGCTAAACCTTGATTACTGGCTAACCAAAATAAGGCGATTAAAGCTAAAGCCACTTTAATTGCTTCATCTACTAAAGTTTGAGAAAGTTCTACAGGTTGGGGCGACCATTGCCGCAGGTTTAATCCCCATAATTTTGCCCAAGGTTGCAGCCAACGCATCCGGGAATTTTCCGCTTTTTGGCAGTAACGAATTAGGCGAATTCGCCAGCGGTTTTGCCATTGCACTAACCATAAATTTAAGCCCTGAAACACAAGGATAATCAGCCAAGACGCCAGGGGAAATAATAAGAATAATAAAACCGCTTGGATGCGGGGCTGGTTATTGACAAAAAAGACTTGGAGGGGGACAATTAAAAAAGATTCAAAAGCTAAATCGAGGGTAGTGACTTCTAGGTGGAAAAAGCCAAAATACGACCAGCGATAAATCCACCCGGTGAAATACAGGGAAGCACTGATTAGGCCGACTAATGCGGCGATTCTACTTAAGAAGTTGAAGTTGTTCGGGTTAGTGGGAGACATACTGGTTTTTATGGTTCTTATAATAACAAGAATAATTTTATATCGTAGGTTGGGTTGACGAAGGAAACCCAACATCAACTGACTAATGGTGAGTTACTCTAGATTAGCATAGAGGTAGGGTGTGTTAGGCGCTGCTATTTTTTGGCAACCTAACCGAGAATTTTTTTTCAGCGCCGTAACGCACCATTAAATTAATTTGTAAACGACCAAGAAACCGGGTTTCTATGATGATTTTGGTGGGGTGACAAAGATGGTCTAAAGAAACCCGGTTTCTGAATCTTGGATATCCTGAAGATATTCTTTTAAACTTCGCGTCATAAATAAATTACCTCAGCTAGAATGCGATCGCCAATGGTCGGTTTAAGTCCGGCTTTATGAACTAGGTCTACTTTCATCCCCATTAGATCGCTCAACTCATTTTCTAAACCGATAAACTTAAATAAACCGGGAGTTTTGGAAAATTCCACCAATACATCAATATCGCTATCATCGGTATCTTCTCCGCGTACATAAGACCCGAAAATGCCTAATTCACTCACATGATATTTTTCCTGAATAATTGGCTTTTGTGCTTGTAAAATCTGTTTAATTTCCGCCAAGGTTTTTCGCGGTGCAGGAGAGGCACAGGGGACAATTCGGGCAACGGCTACGCCATTTTCCGTAATAATTGCTTCTTCTCCCTGGCGGACTTGTTGCAACATTTGATCCAAGTTGCTTTTGGCTTCATTTACATCAATTTTAATAGTCATTGGTTATTTTTCTATAGGTTAGACAAAGAAAATAGACCCAGAAACCGGGTTTCTATGATAATTTTCGTGGGGTGACAGAGATGGTCTAAAGAAACCCGGTTTCTCAACCCCGACCAGAAACCGGGTTTCTATGATGATTTTCATTTTTTTTCAGCGCCTAGACGCACCATTAAAGTTAACTTTACATTAGCCTGGGTAGGGTGTGTTAGGCGCTGCTATTTTTTGGCAACCTAACCGAGAATTTTTTTTCAGCGCCGTAACGCACCATTAAATTAATTCGTAAACAACCCAGAAACCGGGTTTCTATGATGATTTTGGTGGGGTGACAGAGATGGTCTAAAGAAACCCGGTTTCTCAACCCACAGCTTATAATAAGAAAAATACAAATAACAACCGTCACGGTTATGAAACATTGGCATAAAATTCTGGCAGTGGCGCTACTGATTTCGGCTGCCTGCTTAACGGGGTGTGAGGCAAAAACCAAGGCAAGTTCTCAGCCACGGGGACAAGCAAAAACCGCCCCTATTTCTGAGGCAGCATTGCCGGTGGTGTTGCCGGAAAAGGCAGAAGCAATTCTCAGAGAAGGAACGGCTAAACAAGGACAGTTAAGTCGGGTAAGTGCCGAACAGTTAATCCTGGCTTTGGCAGGGCAGGAAATTTCGGTTCCCATTAAAGATGTGACTGAGGTTAAGTTTACTGGGGAAGTCCGGTTTATGAGTAACGGCAAGTTGGTGGTTCGCGGTAAAGAAAAGAGATTAACAGTACAGAGGAACAAGTTGAGCAACTTTTACAAGCACTGAAGCAACTTTTACAGCAAGCAGCCCAACAGACTCAAAAAGGTCAAAACCAGCAAAATTAACTGTTACAGCCATGTCAAAACTTTTTATTTATGCTCGCTTTTTCCGTGGTTTCTCACATCCCCCCACCTGTTATTGTAACAAATGGAGGATATTCACGTTTAAAGGATAATTTAAGTCCGGGTAAACCAGAATTTTTTAAACGTCTATTAATTTCGGCTTTTGCTAATTCAAAGGTAGGAAACTCCTGATTAGGGCCAAATGGTATCCAAGCACTATATCCAATCGGATCCAGTTTTATATTGACCTTGGCGGGTACGATACACTTGCGAGGCGAGACATAGAATTTTTTTATATAACCTACTCCATTAGTTAATTGGCGATCTGCAGGACTGGCAAAATCTTTCAAATATTCCTCAACTAATAGCCATGCTTTTTTATCAACAGTCGCTAAAAGATATACCGTCTCAAAATTACGAGGAGAAGCGAAAGATATTTTTTCGTTGTTGACGATACCTTGAGCTAAGTGATAATAAACAGGATGAGTCTGATGATTAGCATCTATGATATATTTCGTAGTTTTTTTCAAATCATGCATAATAAAAGATTTAAAGAATAATCCCATTTTATTTCCATCATCAAACTCAGTATTTTTCAACTTACTATACTTTTCTGGATCGATGCCTCGATATCGCAGTAAGTCTTCAATCGTAGTAATTTCAGAAAAAATCGCTGGAACTTCAATAGGTTTTGTGCGACTACCTTTTCCCCTTTGACCGGCTTTATAGTCTTCGCTAACCTTAGCGATCATTGCGTGAACAGCTTGACGATCGATGGGTTCATTAAAGAGGATTGGAATCAAATCTGACTCATAAGGCATCAGTCTTTTTAAGTACAAAGTAGATCGTTCTTCTTCATCAGCCAGAGTTTGAATTTGTGCTAATGATTCCGGAGTTAAGGTTCTAATAGACTCTTGAGCTAAACTCGTCTCGTTATATGCTCTCATTGCTGGTGTAGCTTCTGAAAAGTTCCACCGATTCCAATCATAAACTTCAACCACAATTCGATTGACACAGAGCCGATAATACATAAAATAATCTCCGCGTCTAAGTCTTTTGAGAAAGTACAAAGCCTTGAAAGAAGAAGGCAACCGAAATGTTTCCCATTTCCTCGCATAACTTTTGCGACTACTAAATGTTGTCTTGAGTAGAGCATCTTGTTCTTCCGTTGAAGCTGAACATTTTTCTTCAAGAGCCTTCATGTCTAGACAAACATGAATAATGTTTAATTCTAAGTAGTTTTTTTTGGCTAGAAAGTCGATCGCAATTTGAGACTGAATTTCTTTTCTAGGGGGTTCTACTCCTAGTATGAAAGCAAAATCAGCGATCGCCGTTATGGTTTCTCTTAAGAGAGTTTCCACAGGGCGTAACTTTTTGGTCTTGACCGGAGTAGAGTTCAAGTGCGGATGATACTTCTCAATGCGTTGCTTCTCTACCCGGTCTAGTTCAGATTCGCTAACTGGCTCATAATAAATGGTAAACTTTTTCTTTTTGTGGACTTGCAGTTGGTAGATGCGATGATGAGCTTTACCTTGCCAGCGTTTGCAGATATTTTTTGATTTACCGATGTACCAAACATTGTTAGTTTCATCGATAACATAGTAAATTCCTGAAGATTCAGGAAGCAGATGTTTATCCTTTAAAATAACGTTTGACAGTTGCAAAATGACTCGATCTGCAATCACACGATTGACCTCCAATATTTATTGATAGCCTTAAAAAGACGCATCCTAGGCTGCCCGATATGCGGATGAGATCGCCTGTTTTACTAAACTGAGAATAATCGGGGAGGATACCAATTTGTTAGGGGCGAAGCATTCGCGTAGAAATATTCTGGTTTTTATCCTGAGATATAGAGGCGAATGCTTTGCCCCTACAGACATAATTACACAACCGCGATGATCGGTAAACCCCAAGAAGCCTTAAAATATTATCTAAGTCCGGCTTTATGAACTAGGTCTACTTTCATCCCCATTAGATTGATCGGATAATTTTTCAAGTTGATAAACTTGAATAAACCGGGAGTTTTGGAAAATTCCACCAATACATCAATATCGCTATCATCGGTATCTTCCCCGCGTACATAAGACCCGAAAATGCCTAATTCACTCACATGATATTTTTCCTGAATAATTGGCTTTTGTGCTTGTAAAATCTGTTTAATTTCCGCCAAAGTTTTTCGCGGTGTCGGGGAGGGACAGGGGACAATTCGGGCAACGGCTACGCCATTTTCCGTAATAATTGCTTCTTCTCCCTGGCGGACTTTTTGCAACATTTGCTCCAAGTTGCTTTTGGCTTCATTTACATCAATTTTAATAGTCATTGGTTATTTTTCTATAGGTTAGACAAAGAAACTAGACCAAGAAACCGGGTTTCTATGATAATTTTCGTGGGGCGACAGAGATGGTCTAAAGAAACCCGGTTTCTCAACCCCGAACCAGAAACCGGATTTCTGCGGTGAATGTCGGTAAAAAGGCAAAGATTATTGAAAAAAACCAGGTTTTTTGCCCACGAATTTGAATCAGGAAACGGCATTGCCGTGTCCCTACGTTAACATTCAATATTAACATTTAATAAAATTATTTTCACACCAAGGTATTCGAGGTATTACATCAACCCGTAGAGAAACGGCATTGCCGTGTCCTACCGTATTGCCTTGTTCTAACGTTAGTATTTTATTTAATCAAATTTCACCGGCTACCTGGAAAATTTCATCGGTTGTCAACGCTAAATCTGGGAAAACTTGCGATCCCAATTTCTGCCCAGCCTTAAATGTATTCAGGGAATATTCTTCATCGACTAAAGTGCAAACCGTAATTGTTGGTTGTTTTGGTTTTCCCGTATATCGCGTGGCACCCAGCGCCCGAAAATCTACTAGCCAATATTCAGCAATTTGCAATTCTTCGTAATCACCAAATTTGGTTAAATAATCATCCCGCCAATTGGTACTTACCACCTCAATGACTAGGGCAATACTGTCACCTTGCTGTATGATGCTTTTTTCCATAGCAATTCATTTACTAATGCATCTTGTTTGAGTACAATTACATCAGGGATATAACCCGATCACTCTCGAAAAGGTTTCACTACACAAGTTTTGGGAATCACATAAGGCAAACGACGCTGCCAAATTTCTACTTGCAGTTTTGTTGCCAAAAAACTACTAATTAATTCGTGCGGACCTGTTGGCAAAATTTCAACTAAAATTCCATTGTGTAATTCATAACGTTGCCCATTTTCTGGATAGGCTTCTATAAATTCTGCAAAACTGATTAGGTTGGGGATAGATTTAATCATAATTCATGTGACAAACCCTCATTCCTATATTTGTTATTTTAGAACGTTGGTATGATTTTGTCAAGGATTTGGCGGGAAGTTCATGTATTGATAAAAAAATAGCCCGCAAGCTGTGATATATAAGAATACACAAACGCCAAAAAGTTAGTATATAGAGGGTATAATTTTACCACAAAGACACAGAGAACACGGAGATTTTTTTGATGCTATGTATATGGTTAAATTAAAATTATAAAAAGCTATAATTTAGCTGTTTTTTGGTTGGTTTTTATTCCTCAAATGGGCGAAGCATTCCGGTAATATATTTCTGTTTTTGATTCATAAATTATCCGCCGGAATGCTTTGCCCCTAGGAAATGTGTTTATTTTTTGGTTGGGTTGGGGTTGGGTGTTGGGTTTGGTTGATCAACCCAAACTCCCAATTTTGACTACGAATTTTGACGATGAATTTCAGTCGGTTTTAACCGACTTTAGCTATTAGCCAGGGAATTAATTCCCTGGCGGATTTGCGGATTTGCGGATTTGCCGGAATGCTTTGCCCCTACCTGTTTATTTGGGGAAATGTTGCCGGAGAAATGCTTCGGCAGAATTGCGATCGCATATTTCCCCGTCTATAGTTGCCGCCAATAAACGGTCTAACATAACTTTAAATTGTCGTCCCGGTTTATAGCCCAAGGCTTTTAAATCATTGCCGTCTAAAATGGGTTTTCTCTGACCGTAACGGCTTAAATATCGCCAAATATGACGGCGCACGTTTTGAAATTTCACCGCGATTAAAATTAAGGTGCAAATATCATAAGAACGTAATAGCAAAACTATTTCACTGGGACGGTTTAAATCCGGTAATTTTTGCACGGCTTGGCTGATTTGATGCAAGTTAGTCAGCCGTTGAATACTCTCGTGGGTTAGTTGTAAATTGGTGGCAACTTTAACCCGATATTCTGGCGCTAAGTCGGCGATTAAGACTTCTAATCGCAGTTGCCAATGGGGAAAATTTTTCTCCGGGTCAAACCATTTTAAAGCCCGATCGCATAGCCGAATCCGCCGCCACAATTCTCGACTTAACTGCAACTGAGGATGAATACATTTCAGCGCACCTAAGTCACCGAGTAATTTTAATGCCGGTTGCCAATAGGGGGCTTCTAGGATATATTTTAACTCACTTTTTAACCGAGTTTCCAAAGCCGGGGCGCGACTATTGCTATCTTGAACGTGATGATAAATCCCACATTCTAAGGCATTTCTGATATAATTTTCCGTTTCTGAATCAATGTGAAACCCTAAGCGCACCGCAAACCGAACAGCGCGATAAATTCTCGTGGGGTCTTCAATAAAACTATTAGAATGCAATACCCGAATTCGGCGGTCTTGCAGGTCTAAAAATCCCCCGAAAAAGTCCAAAATTATCCCAGGGCGGTCCGATCGTGTTGCGGCTGCCATATCGCCTCCCCGACCATTGCCGGTAAGCCGCAATGCCAAGGCATTAATGGTAAAATCCCGGCGATAAAGGTCTTGGCGAATCGATGACGCTTCTACTTCTGGGTTGGCTGCGGGATAGGGATAAAATTCAGTCCGCGCTGTGGCAATATCAATCCATAAAGAATCTAGTACCGGGTCTTTGTGCCACAACAAGGCAGCGGTTTGAAATTGACCGTGAATGTCCAAACGAGCACCGGGATAGAGTTTTTGCAATTCTTTGGCTAATTCTACTCCAGCCCCCGCATCTGCGGCTTCGTGAAATCCATCCACTACTAAGTCAATATCGCTGAGTAAAATAGTCGCCTGTTGGCTAGATTTTTGGCTAGATCCCCGGTTTTTTGAAAAAACCGGGGATCTTGGGGAGCCAGGGTCAAATCCCCGGTTTTTTGAAAAAACCGGGGATTTTGGGGATTTTGCAGAGATATCGCTTTCTGCCTCAGTCCAAGCACTTTGGAGAAACAAATCTCGCACCGCCCCGCCGACTAAATATAGATGCCAGCCCCGTTGTTCTGCCAGTTGTGCCGCATGATTCAGCAGTTGCCGTTGTTCCGGGACTAGGCTATGGGACAACATTTTTTCAATGGATTCCGGCAATGGACAATAAGGACGTTTTGGCCCAATGGGAACGCCATGATCCCCGATCGCCTTATCTTGGTGCAGTTGGCGCAAAACATCGGTGCGGGTGACAATTCCCACTAGGCGATCGCCGGACAATACGGGCAACCGCCCAATATCATAAGTCACCATCAGGGATTCAATCTCTGGCAGCAACGTTTCTGGGGTAATAGTTTTCAAATTAGTGGTCATATATCCCTTCACGGGAGCATGAGAAAAGCCGTGATGCAGCGCAATCTCAATATCTCGACGGGCAATCACTCCCACCAGCTTATCGGCACTATCGACCACGGATAAGCCCGCATGACCATAGCGTAATAAAATCCGTTGGGCTTCGTGAATGGTCGTCTCTGGTCGAATGGTTCGCACTGGAGAAGACATCAAATCTCTTGCCACGGGAGGACGAGGGATCTGCATTTTCAGCTTAGAAATCAATTCGCCAAAAGTTTGGCTTAAATCCCCTTCATGTAAAATCGCTGAGGCTGCGCGAGTGTGACCCCCTCCACCAAAGCCTTGAAATAACTGATTCAGATCCGTGCCACTAATGCGCGATCGCCCAATAATCGTCAAGCGTTCATCCCCAGATTGTTTCAGGGGATAACGACTGCCCAAAATCAAGGCATCACTTTCCGTCATATCCAATAGTCGGGATGCCAGACCGGACAAACCGGGAATATATCCCTCGGTTTCCAACAAGACCCAAGAGACGGTATAGCCATAAATCGTTTCCGTCGCTAATTCCCTCAAAGCCACAATCAATAATTCTTGCAACCGAGGGGATAAGCTTTGTTCCACATATTCCGCGATCGCCGCTAAACTAGCCCCTTGTTCCATCAACCAAGCCAAAGCCTGAGCATCCCTGGGGGTACTATGGTCAAAAGTCAGCGAACCCGTATCCACATGAATACCCAAAGCCATCACCGTGGTTTCCACCGCAGGCAATTTGCCTAATTTTTCCCCATCCAACTGCCGCAGCTTTTCCACAATTAAGGTAGTCGTTGCCCCCACTGCGGCAATATGTCGCTCCATAGCTGGAATATCCGACTCTATATTTAAATGATGATCCCAAACCTGGATCGGCACGGGTAAATCCAGCCATTCTGCCGCTTTCCCCAAGCGATCGCGCCGTTGGGCATCCACCACCGCGATCGAGCGAATCTTTTGGGGATTCACCGATCGCCGTTCCAGCAAAGGATACTCATCCCGGTGCAACGCCAAAAAATCTCGCACAGCAGGATGGGCGCCTCCGGTCAAAACAATTCGGCTACCCGGTTGCAGTCGCGTCAATCCCACCGCAGCACCCACGGTATCGAAATCAGCGGTAATATGGCACAAAATAATATCCATTTTGTTGTTTGTTGTTTGTTAGTGGTTATTTGTTGTTGTTTGTTGGTGGTTATTTGTTGTTGTTTGTTGGTGGTTATTTGTTGTTGGTTGGTGGTTGGTGGTTATTCAGTTCAAATAACCAATAACCAATAACGAACAACAATCAACAAACAACAAACAACAATCAACCAACAACAAATAACCACCAACATTACATAATAGTAATTAGTAATATTTAGCTTAAGTCTATGACAAAGGATCATTTTTTGGTAGCTTAGGAATCGGAATTAATAACAAAAACTTCGATTCGCTGGTCAGCATTCGTTGTCGATTACCGTTTATTTGGGAGATTAGGAAAATGTCAGTCATATTTCAATTTGCACTCTTAGCTTTAGTTCTCGTGTCCTTTGTGATGGTAATTGGGGTGCCGGTAGCTTATGCTTCCCCCCAAAACTGGGATCAATCTAAGCCCCTGCTGTACATCGGATCGGGAATTTGGGCAATCCTGGTGATTGTGGTTGGGGTCTTAAATTATCTGGTTGCTTAATTCCTCAGAATTACAGCTTACGCTGAAGCTGTAGATGCGTTGGGCAACGTTTCTACAGCTTTATAGGTAGAAAACATTAAATTAACAATTCTTATGGCAGTTTTCGAGGGTAATTTTACCCAGACCGAATCATTAAAGTTTGCGATCGTGATTGGTCGGTTTAATGACCTGATTACCGGCAAACTCTTAGCCGGGTGCCAAGATGCGATGCAACGTCACGGCATTGATGTCAGCGAACAAGGCAATCAAGTTGATTATATATGGGTGCCTGGGTGTTTTGAGGTCGCTTTGGTGGCGCGTCAATTGGCGATGAGCGATCGCTACGATGCCGTCATTTGCTTGGGCGCCGTAATTCGCGGTCATACGCCTCATTTTGATTATGTCGCCGCCGAAGTTTCTAAAGGAATTGCCGCTGCGGGTTTTCAAACCGGAGTCCCGGTGATTTTTGGGATTTTAACCGCCGATACTATGCAGCAAGCCTTGGAACGGGCGGGAATTAAGAGTAATAAAGGCTGGGACTATGGCATGAATGCCATAGAAATGGCCAGTTTGATGCGCCAGTTCAAAATTTTTTCGGGGCAACGCAACTCTACAGCGATCACTTCTGGCAGCCAGACTTTACCCGCAGCCGGATCTCCGAAAAGCGCGATCGCTCAACAGGGGATGTAGGGCCGCCATCGGCCGCCATCGGCCGCCATCGGTGTGGAGTGTGGGGCCGCCATCGGTGTAGGG
>NZ_LIUQ01000074.1:20153-24716 GCF_001276715.1 Planktothricoides sp. SR001
CCTACACCCTACACCCTCTCTTTCCCCTACACCCTACACCCTAAACCCCACACCCTACACCGATGGCGGCCCCACACCCGAAAAAAATTTTTTCCCAAACTGTTGACAAAATCTGAAAAATCTGTAAATATAGAAATCGTCATGGAAATGCGGGTATAGCTCAGTGGTAGAGCGCAACCTTGCCAAGGTTGATGTCGCGCGTTCGAATCGCGTTACCCGCTTTAAAAGCAAAAATATCATAAACTGAGAGCAAAGCCTTTAATGGCTCAGTTGTTTTTGGCGGTTCAAACCTATTAGCCAAAGCAGCGATGGTTCACATTATATAGTGAAAGATGTTTTGAGAAAGATATTGTGCGATTTAAAAAAGAGCATAAAATTGACTGCAACACGGACTATCCTTGTCCGTGTCCGCGCCAAGGTAGATTAATCCCTATCACCTTGACCGAAGCATTTGGTTGCAATTCCTGCCAGCAAATCTTTGTTCTTGAGGAACAGGGATATGTTCTAGAACAACTGCCCACCCACTATCCTTACAAACGCTCTTGGCGCTGGAATGGCCATCACTGGCAAACGACCGATGATAATTTCCGAGAAAGCTACCTATCTGTAGCAATCTTGGTTATCTTAATGTTATTGGTAATTTGGCTACCTTTGGCGTTGCAATTGCCCCAGGGGGCAAATATTGTCCCGTGGGTGATTCTGGCAGTATTGCTGGCAATTTTCCCCGCCTTAATGGTGTGGTTAGCTTATAGGCGTTAGCGTAATGACAAAAGATTCTTTAACTTCTTCGTCCAGTCTCATGGTGAGTGTTCAACGCACCTATGAAGCGTCCTTGATTCTAGGAACCACTAAAGGGATAGAACGCTCTAGGGCTGTCCGGGCAATTGCTGATGCGTTGGATGATGCGACGGATGATATTCTCGAAGCCAATACTTTGGATTTAGAAGCCAGTCGGGAAATGGCGGTTCCTGATTTGATTTTGGAATGGTTGAAGCTGACTCCAGAACGTTTAAATAATACGGTGGAGACGCTTTATCGCTTGTCGGAATTGTCTGACCCTCTGCGTCGGGTGATGAATGCGTCTTATCAGTTGGATCATTCTCAAACTTATTGTCAGTTAATGCCTCTGGGTGTGATTGCATTAATCTATGAAACTTTGCCAGAGTTAGCCGCGATCGCCGCTGGACTTTGTATGAAAACGGGTAATAGTTTGCTGCTGCGAGGTGGGACTGAAGCAAGTCAATCCAATCAGGCGATCGCGCAAGCTATTTGTGGGGCTTTAGAAAAGGTGGGATTTCCCTCTGGATCTGTAGAATTAATCCCAGCGGATTCTGGGGCAACCATTCGTGATTTAGTTAAACAAGATGACTATATTAATTTAGTCATTCCTTATGGAAGACCGAGTTTAGTCCAACAAGTTGTGCGGCAATCTACCGCCCCGGTTTTGCGATCGGCAATGGGCAATTGTTATCTTTATTGGTCGCCTACGGGGAGTTTGGATCTGACCCGTTCTATTATTATGGATAGCCATCAAAGTGAACCAGATCCTGTGAATGCGATCGAGAAAGTTTTAATCCATAGCAATCAAAAACTCTCTTCTTTAACGATACTGTGGAATACCCTGCAAGAAAGTGGCTTTGAAATTCGCGTCGATGAAGAGTTACATCAAGAATTTCCTGGGTTAACCGTTGTCCAAGAAGAAGAGTGGCATCAATCTTATTTAAGCAAAACTGTTGCCTTTAAACGGGTGAATAACATGGAAGCCGCGATTCGATGGATCAACAAATATAGTAGCGGTCATGCGGATTGCCTCGTCACCGAGTCTTATTTAGAAAGTTCTCAATTTTCGGCGGGGATTAACAGTGCTTCAGTATATATTAACTCATCCCCGCGATTTTACCGTTACAACAAACAACAGGGTGATGCCATTTTCCTGGGAATGTCCAACCAAAAAGGCCTTCGCCGGGGTTTAATCAGTCTGGAAACTTTAACCACTCTCAAGCATATTGTTCAAGGGACGGGACAAGTTTAATTTTGATTGATTCGGTTCAAATAATTTGAGTCCTATATCTAAAATCCACTGATTACAGGGCTGTTCTATTGCGTGAAACTAGGGGCTATTTACGAATTGCCCCTACAGGTTGGGAGACCAAAATGGTTGGGTTTTCTCTCCCAATCCTTATTATCTATTTGTCTGTGGTTGATTAATCTAAAAAACGCTGTAAATCAACAATTTGTTATAATTTTTTGTGGATAATTTATATAATTTAATTATACCAATAAGATTTATTTGCAAAAAACCGTGCTTTCTAAATTATTAAATATATCTCAAAAACCCAACCAAAAATCAGGGCATTCATTGGTTAGCTTATTAAAATTAACGATCGCTTCTCTTGGAGTGACTGGGTTGGTGTTACTCGTTCGCTATTTTGGCGGGTGGCAATCTGCTGAATTGATGATATTTGATCTGATGGTAAATTTGCGTCCCGACCCAGGACCCGATCCCAGGCTTTTGGTGGTAGAAATTAACGAGCAAGATATTGCCAATTTACAGCAATGGCCTATATCCGATCGCGTATTAGCAAAAGCCTTAGCCGAGTTGCAAAAACACCAACCAGCAGCGATCGCTCTAGACCTGGTGCGAGATATTCCTAACCCACCGGGATATGAGGAATTGGTGCAACAATTTCAGCAACCTAATGTGATTGGGTCTTTAGTCATTGGTAATAACGATCGCGATCGCGTTTCCGCCCCTCCCAGTTTACCAGGAACACAAATTGGTTTTGCGGATATGGCGATCGATCCAGATAGTCGAGTTCGCCGTCAATTAATGTTTCAGCCTGATGGAAGTGCTTTATCTGTTCAGGCAGCCCGAATTTATTTAAAAAATCAGCAAATATCCGATAAATTAACCGAAAATAAAGAATATCAGCTTGGTGAAAAGATTTTTCCGAGATTAAGCAAATCCTCTGGTGGTTATCAAACCATAGATGCACGGGGTTATCAATTTTTGCTAACTTATCGGTCGAAAACTGTTGCCCAAACAATTAGTTTTACAGAAGTAATAAACGGGGAAATTGAGCCAAATTTAGTAAAAAATAAAATTGTTTTTATTGGGGTGACTGCTCCTAGTCTCAAAGATTTATTTTTTACTCCCTATAGTGCAGGCAACTACGGACAAAAAATGCCTGGAGTTGAGATTCATGCTCAGATGACTAGCCAGATATTGAGTGCCGTATTAGATGGTGAACCTTTATTTGGGTTTTGGTCAGAATGGGCTGAAGTATTGTGGATATTCGTTTGGGCAATTATCGGCGCTATTTTAGCCGGACGAATTCAGCAACCCTTGGTTTTAGTCGGCAGCGCGATCGCCTCTGTGGGTGGTATCTTTGGGATTAGTTATGGATTATTTTTACAAGCGGCTTGGGTGCCCGTTGCCGCACCAATGGCCACGTTTTTTGTCACGACAATTTTAACCGAATTGTATCAAAAGCAATTAGTCTGGCAACAGGAACAAATGGTAATGAAGCTATTAGGGCAACAAACCTCACCAGAAATTGCTTCTGCTTTATGGAATAGCCGCGATCGCTTATTACAATCGGGCATATTACCCTGGCAAACTCTAACCGCAACGGTCTTATTTACAGACATTAAAAACTTTAGCACCATCTCGGAAACTAAATCACCGGAAGAGTTAATGACCTGGTTAAATCCCTATCTGATTGCCATGAGCGATCGGGTCTTAGATTATCATGGAATTGTTAACAAATTTACTGGGGATGGAATTATGGCTGTATTTGGAGTTCCGGTGCCCCGTAGTAGTAATGAAGAAATCGCTCAAGATGCCGAAAATGCCATCAATTGTGCCTTAGCAATGGCCGAAAACTTAACAAAACTTAATCAAAAATGGCAACAGCAAAAATTGCCCAAAGTGCAAATGCGTGTCGGGATTTTTACCGGCTTAATTACGGTGGGCAGCTTAGGCGGAAAAAATCGTCTAGAATATGGAGTAATTGGGGATACCGTCAACACCGCCTCACGGTTAGAAAGTTGTGAAAAACAGCGCCAACCCGATGACTGCCGCATTCTCATTGGTCAAGCCACTTTAGAATATGTTCAAGGTAAATTTGAGGTGGAATCTTGGGGGTCTTTACCGTTAAAAGGGAAACAACAAATGGTAGAAGTTTACCGGGCGATCGGTCGGGTTGTTTAAAATTCGTCGGGTGTTAAAATCCGTCGGGGATTAAAATCCGCCTGGGTTAACATTTGTCGGGGTTAAAATCCGTCGGAGGTGAACATTCGTCGGGGGTTAACATTTGTCGGGGTTAAAATCCGTCGGGGGTTAAAATCCGTCGGGGGTTAAAATCCGTCGGGGTTAAAATCCGTCGGGGGTTAAAATCCGTCGGGGGTTAAAATCCGTCGGGGGTTAAAATCCGTCGGGGAATAAATTCCCCGCCTCATAGCTAAAGTCGGTTAAAACCGACTAAAATTAGACTAAAATAATATTATATATATAATATTATTTATATATATAAAATATAATATAATTCAAAATTACGGATT
>NZ_LIUQ01000067.1 GCF_001276715.1 Planktothricoides sp. SR001
TCGATTCGGAATCTGAATCAGAAGATTTTCTATCAGAAGAATCAGCAGAATCAGAATCCCCGGATGAACCGGAAACTGAAACTGAGGCGATCGATTCGGAAACTGAATCAGAAGATTCTTTAGAATCAGCAAAATCAGAATCCCCGGATGAACCGGAAACGGAAACTGAGGCGATCGATTCGGAACCAGAATCAGAAGATTTTCTATCAGAAGAATCAGCAGAATCAGAATCCCCGGATGAACCGGAAACTGAAACTGAGGCAATTGATTCGGAACCAGAATCAGAAGATTTTCTATCAGAAGAATCAGCAGAATCAGAATCCCCGGATGAACCGGAAACTGAAACTGAGGCGATCGATTCGGAATCTGAATCAGAAGATTTTCTATCAGAAGAATCAGCAGAATCAGAATCCCCGGATGAACCGGAAACGGAAACTGAGGCGATCGATTCGGAAACTAAACCAGAAGATTCTATGGAAACTGAGGCGATCGATTCGGAACCTGAACAACCTGAAGCAACTGTTAATCGTCAACCTCAACCAACACAGACTTATTCTATTCCACAACAATCACCAGAATATCTAACACCTATAAACAACCCTTCCCTAACTCAAACACCGCGTTATCAAATCGCGGATGTGATTCCTTTAGAATATGAGACTTCTATTTTAGATTGGTTGGAAAGAAGCGGTCGATTGATGGATAGAACCAGTGAAACTGATGAAAGTCTGCTGGACTCTGAGGAAGAAATTGCCGAACTGATTGAGAATGATGGCAAATATGATGATGATGATGATGACGACATCCTGGTGGATGATGATTAAAGCATAAAATCTTAAACAAGCATGGGTTCAAGAAGAGGAAAAACCCCGTCAGCATCCAAATACAGAAACCGGGTTGATTTTCGGGAAATCACAGATAACTGTGGGAGGCAAAAAAGAAACCCGGTTTCTTGCTATTTTTTAACTCATTCCTATTGTAGATATTCCAGAATGAGTAACCGCAGGTAATCTAACATCCGAATATAAGATTTAATCAAGTTATATTCTTCAGCCTCGAAATATAACTTAGCAATGACCGGAACTGCAAAAATCCGCATAATTCGCAATTTATTTATTACCTGTTCTGCATTTTCAATTCCACCTCTAGCTTCAAGTTGACTGGCATATCCCCGCAGTTCGACGGTTAACAGTTCAATTTCTTCTAAAGCTGTAAATTCTTCATCAGTTGTAGAGATAGTCGCTAATTGCTTTCGTTCTGATTTGGTTTGGCGATATAGCTGATTTAATTGCTCTAAAAAATTAATCAAATATTTTTTATCGATAGGATTTAGTTGAGCGATCGCTGTTGAGTTATTCATCATTCACTCTATCAGTGACTATTTTTTATTTTTATAATTTATCAAAAATATTAACTTTATACTTTAGATATTTGTTTTTATCAACTTGCCTAGATTTAAACGGGACGTTTTCCCAACTCTGACGGTGTTTTTTCCACGCTTCTGGCATTTCGTCCCAAATTTTATCATCTAATAATCTGCCATTGGCTTTTGGAGTTCTACCGCCCCACTGCTTAAAGAAAAATGCCACCCCAGCTTCTTGACATCGATCGCGGATATTTTCCACCCATTCTGATTCCATTGGTCGGTGTTTATTGCCCGACTCACCCCCCACAATCACCCAATGAATATCCGTTAAATCTAAATCTAATGGCCCTAAGAGTGGTTCGCAGGAAAGAAAGCGCACATTAGCCGGGACTTGTCGCAAATAATCCACCCGTTGCACATAATTCTGATTCTCCACAGATACTCCCATCCAGATATTTTCATGCCAGTTTAACTTTGGGGCAAGTGACCGTAAACGCTCGTGTCTTTTAGTTAAGATTTGATAAATATGCCAAGGAGTTTTTTCTATGACTTGAAACACCTCTTGGATAAAATCTAGAGGAATATCTTCGTGAAACAAATCGCTCATAGAATTCACAAATATTCGACTAGGTTTGCGCCACTTTAAGGGTTCGGTTAACCGCTCTGGATAGAGAGTTACATTAAACCCATTAGGGAAATTCGTATGAAACCTTTTTGTCAGGGCTTCCGCATAACAATGGGTGCAACCTGGACTAATTTTAGTACATCCCGTGGTGGGGTTCCAGGTGCGATCAGTCCATTCAATTCCGGTATTAATACTAGACATATTTTATTGAGTGCTTTGCCGATTTTTCTAACAATAGCTTATCATGTATTGAATAAAAAATCAAGCTATTATTTCATTATCATAAAATTTACCACAGAGACACAGAGAACACCGATAAATTAGATAGCAGAAATAAAGGGATATAATTTTTGAGGAGAGAAATCGGGTTTCTTGGTTATCTTTATATCTAATTTCCTCTTTTCTCTCTCCTCTCTCATTAGCATCCTCTTTTTAGCCGAATCGCGGTAATTATCCGGCAATTCTATGCCAAAAACTAGCCAAAGGTGGCAGGGGAAATTCCTGCAATTGTCCATTGATCCACCGGGCAGCTTCAAAACCAGAACGTAACGCCCCTTCGATTTGATTTCCCCCACACCAATCACCGGCACAAACTAACGGTAACGGACTATCGGCAATTAAGATTTCTTCCGGTAAAGGACGGCGACAAAAAGCATAACGCCAACGGTGAATTTGCACCCATTCCGGGGCATTTAACCAGGGAATTGTGCATTCCGCCGCCCGGTCTAACATTCGATTCGCGCAGCGATCCGCTTTCGCGGAATCGCCTGCGGGTTGTAAATCCGTCGCCTCTAAATAATTTTGGGCAAATTCGGCGCTACTATGCAGGACAAATACAGGTTGTTTTGCCCCCTTGCGTTTGCTGCTATCCCAAGCGATCCAAGCGAGGGGGTCATTTGGGGGAAAGAATAAACCCCGCCAAACCGGATTTTGTTGGGCTAAATCTTGTTGTCTGGCGGCGGGATAGCCAGCCATGACCGCGATACAAGGGTCAAATTCCACCGATCGCACTTTGTCAAGCACTGCCGAAGAAACTCCCGTGGCTTCTGGTTCCAAAAGCGTCAAAGCTTGGGGCGCAGGAATGGCCATCACCAGAGTTCGCGCTGCTACTTCCGTTGACTCTAACTCTGATGTCGCTTCCAGGGTAATTTGCCAGATGAGATTATTTCTATCGGGATAAATCTTTTCTACTCGTCCGCTGAAGCAAATATTCAAGCCCGTCCCCAGAAATTTCCCCACGGCATTCATCCCTTCTGGGGCGATATAATAAGGACACCAATTAGAATCGGCGATTAATTCCCCATTGTCGGGATTGAATTGGTACAAGCGATCGGTCCAAGGCTGCACAATGTGATGACTTGATAACACCATCACCAATTGATGTAACAAATCAGTGTTTGGCTTGAGAAACCGCGCCCCATGATCGGCGCGAGTCTCTGGTAATCGGCGAGTCGCCACTCGACCACCGACCCCACGAGATTTTTCTAGAACCACCACCTGATATCCGAGTTGTTGTAACTGCTGGGCACAGGTTAAACCCGCCATTCCCGCGCCAATCACTGCGACATCAAACATGAAAGTTTTCCTAGATATCCTGGATGTTTTTAGTAACAATCAATATGTTAATTTATTGTGAATTCATCGATCGTCATCAAAGGGCGATCCGAGGCAATTATCTGACTCTGTTGAGCCGTTATGCTCAATGCGAGCGGTAAATTTGCGAAAAATTTGCTAAAATTTAACCAAAAATGCCCGTCGTAAAATAATCATATATAATAACCTGCCTAGATTAATTGGATTAAATTTAGGTAGAAAAATCAAGGGAGGTGGCTAAAGTTGGATGAACTAAGAACAGTGCTAGAGTTGGCGACAGAAGAAGAATTAAAACAATTGACCGATATTCTATTCCGCCCCAAGTTTAATCCCCTGGATTATGTGCAAACCCCACACCCCCTGGACATTCAAAGCCGCGATCGCGCAGTTTGGTTGGATGCGATCGAACAGCGATTTAGATTTTTGGCCGCTGATGGCTTTACGGTACTGAGGGGTGAAACCCATCAATTTACTTATCGCCAAGCCCTAATTCAAGTTTGTAAATATTTGAATATTTCTTATTCGCCAAAACTTTCGACCACGGATTTAGAAGCGGAAGTTTTCCTACATTTAATGGGACGGGCTTGGAAACAGTTACCGGAAAGCGAACAAAAGTCTTTAACCCTCAGAATTCAGCGATCGCTTGCCAGTAGTAACTTTTCTCAACCATTGCCTTTAGCAGTACAAAAAGATCCGTTGGGCATATTCGTCAAAGGCGGTTGCGCGTTGGCGGTAAATTCTTTAATTAAGCCCATGCTTTTGCAACAAATTGCCCGTCAATTTGCCATTCAATTTGCCAAATATCAAATTGCCAAACAAGCCCTAGTTCGCGGCGGAACCATCGCCGCAACTCAGTTGCAAAACTATGTAACTTTACATACGGCCCGCCGAGGAATGGCCTTAACTGCTGGACGTTATGGGGCAGTTCGGAGTGTGTTTGCGTTTTTAGGCCCCGCTTTATGGACTTGGTTTTTAGCCGATTTAGGTTGGCGGGCGATCGCCACTAATTATGGGCGAATTATCCCCACAATTTTTGCTTTAGCCCAAATTCGCCTGACCCGGACTGAATGTTGGGAATTAGCTTAAATAATCCCTTAAATAAACCCTTAAATAATCCCTTAATGGTGATGGGATGAAGGCGATCGCGCCCTTTGAGAAAGCGATCGCTTCTTTGGGTAAAAGCCTAATTAAAATACAGACTTATTCTGGTTGAATGAATAAAGAAAACAACCATTACAATAATGTGTCAGATTTGGTACTTCGTCAAAAAATTACGGCGATCGCCGAGTGCTTTCAACTCTTTGAATGCATCCAATGTGCAACAGCCATTGAGAAATTTCTCCTTTCTCAAAATATTCATGGTAAAATTGTCAGCATTTACACAGGTAGCAGCAAAAAACCCTTCGGCAACATTTATCACGAGCGCCTTCAAAAAAATATTTCAACCAACGGAAGGCACATGGCGATCGCTGTTGAAATCAACAGTCAAGAACTGATTTTTGACAACATTCACCCTGAAGGAATTTCCCGTTCGGACTGGATGAATAACTTATATAGTCCTATTCAGGATTTAGGCGGCGAGTTTCAAATTACAGAAATCGATTTTTAAGGAGATAGTTTATGCTAGATTTATACGATATCATCCGCAAGATTGAAAAACGGCCTGCCATGTATCTGGGACAACCATCAATTACCCACTTACAAAGTTTCTTAGCAGGTTATTTTTTTGCGCGGCATCAACTTGGAGAAGTCGAAACGGAGCAAGAGAAACAGTTTGCCAATTTTGACCCTTGGATTCAAGAAAAATTTAAGATTACATCTAGCCAATCTTGGGACAAAATAATTTTATTTTTCTCACAGGACGAGCGTCAAGCCCTAGATTTATTTTTTGAACTTTTTAATGAGTTTGCGAGAGTCGATGACAATGTAGAAATTCCTGGTTTGACCCATTCGATTCATCGTTGAATAAATTGCTAAATACATAGCCCCTATATGCCGCTTCGTAACAGGTTGCGGAATTAATTTTTGCTTGCTATTATTGCCAAATTAGCAAGCGATCGCCTGATAAAATCAAAAATCAGTAACTAATCCCCCAGTAAAAAATAGTCAAATTCACAGCATCAGGAGAAAAAAATCATGGCTGAACTCAAACTAAGAGCAAAAAATCCAGAATCACTCAAACGAATTATTCAAAGTGCTTTATCAGAAAGACTACAAAGTGTAAACGCCGGAATAAAAGCTACCCAAAAACGGCTTCAGGAATTTGAAACCAAATATCAATTATCCACCGAGGAATTTATCACCCGGTTTAACAATGATGAATTACCCCATAGTTTTGACTTTGATGAATGGATCGGAGAATATCGAATGCTGACCCATTTACAACAAACCAAAGAGTCGATAGAGGAAATTGATTTTGTTAATTGAAGATTATTTTCAGCAAGTTCAGATGTTACTTGCATCATCGGCAATCGTCAAAATATTTAATCTAGACTGCGATCGAAGAGGAATGTATGAAGGTTTCATTCGAGGAAAAATTGATTTTCCAGATAATTCTTTCTTGTATTTCCGAGAATTTGTCTATACGGAAATATCCATCGATAGAAAAATGTATAGTTATCAATATATGAATTCACAGAAGGACCTAATTTTTCGCTATGACAATACGGAACACCATCGCAAATTAAATCTTCCTACCTTTCCTCATCATAAACATGATGGCAGTGAGGATAATGTAATTAAATCAGATGCTCCTTTTTTAGCTGAGGTACTCAATGAGGTAAAAAAAATATTAGGATAGTGCGATGTCTGCGGCGGTAGAATCGCTTTTTTTTATACGGACAGTCTTGTTGCATGAAACTATTACAACCACATCCTGACCCCCGTTTGCAACGATGGTGGAACATAGCCCAATTCGGGTTACTTTTATTACCCATGAGTCCTTTACTCGCGGGGATTTCTCTATTATTCGCCCTAGGGGGAACTTGGAAAAACTACCCCCAACAAATCCACCAAAGCAAAATTAATCAAGGCTTCGCACTCTTAGCCGCACTCCTAGTCATCAGTGCGACTTTAGCGGCAGATAAAATCGCCGCATTGCTAGGCTTATTTAATTTTTTACCTTTCTTTGCCTTTTTTGCTGCCTTCACCGTACTAATTCAAACCCCGCAACAATTGCGACGCATGGCCTGGATTTTGTTAATTGGCTCAATTCCCGTAGTAATAATTGGCTTTGGTCAGCTATTTTGGGGCTGGACTGGCCCGGTAAAATTAGGGCTAATTATTGATTGGCCGATCGCACCAATGGGGACGCCCCCCGGTCGCATGGCTTCCGTATTTGCTTATGCCAATGTTTTAGCCAGTTACTTTTTAATTCCGTTTATTTTAGGACTCGGACTCTGGATTGAAGAAACCCAAGCCCTCAAACAGCGGCAGCAAATACCTACCCAACAAGAAATGGTCAGAGATCCCCGCGATCCCCGAATTGTCAGAGTGGTGAACTTGAACTCCACAGAAGACGCGAGTCAAATGTGGATGCGCTGGCTATTTTTAACCCTGGCAATATTGGGAAATGGCATTGCCCTGATTTTGACTAACTCGCGCAATGGTTGGGCGATCGCCCTCCTTGCCCTAATTGCCTTTGCCCTGTACCAAGGCTGGCGCTGGATCCTAGGCGTGGTCGCCGCCGTTGTCACCGCCATACTGGGTGCAGCCTTTGGCCCAAACCCAATCCAGGGATGGTTAAGGGCGATCGTCCCCGCTTACTTTTGGGCTAGAATCAACGACGACCTGTTTCCCGATCGCCACATAGGGACTTTACGCATCACTCAATGGAAATTTGCCGGAAACATGACCTTAGAAAAGCCCTTAACGGGCTGGGGATTACGCAGTTTTCCCCCACTCTACGAAGCCCAAACCCAAGTCTATATGGGACATCCCCACAACTTATTCTTAATGCTGTCTGCGGAAACCGGCATTCCCGCCACCTTATTATTATCTGGTATAGTTGCTTGGGTCGTAGCCCAAGGCATATTATTATTGCGTAATTGGTCGATCGATTCGGACAGCGAAAGTAAAGTAATTCCCTTTTTCCAAGATCGATTAATTTTCTTTAGTTACCTCATCACCTTTATCGGCTGTATCTTATTTCATGTATTAGATGTCCCTCTCTTTGACTCCCGGATTAACATTCTCGGTTGGCTATTATTGGCCGCAATTTCGGGAGTGGTAGCGCGATCGCTGAGAGAACATCAAGGGAACATCAAATCATTCATCCACTCATAAAGTCACAGAATCAGAAAAATTAACTTATGCAAGTATCTATTATTACCGGGGGAAATTCAGGGGTTGGCTTAATGACAGCGGTGGGATTAGCCCAACTAGGCCATCATGTCTTCATTGCTTGTCGTTCTGCAAAAAAAGCCGCAAAAGCGATCGCCTATATCCGGGAAAAAACCGACAACCCAAACATCGAATACTTACCGTTAAATCTAGCCTCACTAGAATCAGTCCGTCACTGTGTTCAACTCTTTTTAGACAAAAACTTACCCTTAAATATTTTAGTCAACAATGCCGGAATATTCAACGGCAGAGGCGTCACGGAAGAAGGATTTGAGGTAATTTGGGGAACCAACTACTTAGGGCACTTTTTGCTAACTTACTTACTATTGGAAAAATTACAACAATCCGCCCCTAGTCGGCTGGTCATGGTATCCTCAGATTTAGCCTTAAAACCGACTCGAATCCAATGGGATTTATTTGTTAAACCAACCCCATTTAATTTTATCGAATTATATAATCAGTCTAAACTTTGTTTATTACTCTTAACCCAACAAATCGCGCAAAAATTCACCAACATTAACGTCAATGCGGTGCATCCGGGATATGTCCAATCCAATATTACCATTGGTCATCAATTGAGTAAATACTTAGGTGTGGGAATTAGTCCAGAAAAAGGTGCTTATAGTAGCTTACTCTGTGCCACCTCTCCAGAATTTGCATCCATTACCGGGAAATTTTTCGATCAAAACGGCGCCGAAATACCTTGGCCACCCTTAGCCCAAAACCATAATTTATGTCAAGAACTATGGGAAAAAAGTTTATCCTGGACTGGCGGGATGCCAACGGTTGAAACCAAGCAAGAACCCAAGCAAAAACCCAAGCAAGAACCCAAGCAAATTTATTATGATGGCACCGATGAAATTTGGGGGCCTTATGCCCTCAATTTAACTCAAGAGCAAATAGCGCAGATTTCTCAGCATATTCTGAAAAAAGTCTTGCCCAAACCGCCTGTCAAACTTTTACTAATTCAAGGATTAAAATCGCTGTTACGCTTACAATTTGGCTCCCTAATGTTGCTGTTAGTCCAATGTTATAAGCGGCAATTTTACATGGAAAGACACTTAGACAGTCCGCCAATATTGGACTTGTGTAAAGACGACAACTTACTGGCGGTATTGAAAAAATATCTCGGCGAAAATTTTCACCTATGGCGTTCGGAGTTATGGGTTAATTATCCCTCCCGTCAACTCATCCCATTTTGGCATCGAGATATTTATCCAAATTTACTGTCCGGGGAAGGAAAAAGCATTAATATTTATATTGCATTAACCGATGTCACCGAAAGGAATGGCTTTGAATATATTCCCAAAATAGAATTAGATCAATGTAAAATTCAAGTCACCGATCCATTTAGCGGCAATCATTTTTTTAATGTTCCTAATGCCGTTAAAGAAAAAGCAATACCCGTGGTATTAAAACCCGGTAATTTTATTGTATTTACGGATAATTTGGTGCATCGTTCTGTTTATAACACCAGTGGCAAAGTGCGTCTGTCTCTGACTTTAAGAATCGCCCAAAAAACGGTAAAAGTTTTACCAGGATATAGTCCAAATTATCACGATCCCATATCTTTATCGGGTAATTAGACTTTAAATGAGATTAAATTAGATGGAAAATTAGAATTTGGCCGAATCCAAAAATCCCGTGTTAGAATTAAGACTTATCTCCCCACCTTGGGGAAATTAATTGCAGAGAAACCCCTAAATAAACTTATCCAAACGATTACTTATGTCCACAGTCAGTTTAATTCGAGCCAATTCCTATCAAATAGAAACCTTGTCAGCTTCTCTAGAAACCTTGCTCGAACCATTGGGGGGCATGGGTGCTTTTGTGAAACCAGGCGATCGCGTCTTATTAAAGCCCAATTTACTCACCGGAGCTCGACCCACCAAAGAATGTGTCACCCGTGGGGAAATGGTCTATTGTGTGGCCAAAATGGTGCAAGCGGTGGGGGGAAAACCGTTTATGGGAGATAGTCCAGCTTTTGGCAGCGCTAAGGGAGTGGCTGAAGCAAATGGTTATTTACCTTTACTGGAAGAGTTAAATATTCCCATTGTGGAATTTAACGGCAAACGCTATCAAACAGTCAGCGAAGAATTTAACCATTTACGCTTATCAAAACAGGCAATGGAAGCGGACGTGGTGATTAATTTACCTAAAATCAAATCCCATGCTCAATTAACCATGACAATGGGAGTCAAGAATCTGTTTGGTTGTGTACCGGGAAAAATGAAAGCTTGGTGGCACATGGAAGCAGGAAAAGATGCCAACCATTTCGGCCTTATGTTAGTGGAAACAGCGCGGGTGATCGCCCCTGATTTAACCATTGTGGACGCAATTATTGGCCATGAAGGAAATGGGCCAAGTGGCGGCGAACCCAGGGAATTAGGGGTTTTAGCCGCTTCTCCCGATGTATTTGCCTGCGATCGCGCCTTAATTGAAATCGTCAATGTTGACCCAAACATAATCCCCACCATTACCGCATCTCAACGACTAGGATTATGTCCCGAATTAGCGGACATTCATTTTCCCTTAGAACATCCTGATACTTTAAAAATTACCGATTGGAAACTCCCGGATAATTTAATCCCCATTGACTTTGGTTTACCCCGTGTGGTGAGATCGACCTTCAAACATCTCTATATCCGGTTTATCAAAGAACCGATGAAAACCTACGCCACTCGATAAAAGCAAAATTGATTATTGACCACAAAGACACGAATAACACAAAGAAAAAGTGGATTTTCATCTCTGGGTTATTTGTGTCTTTGTAATGAGTAAAACTCTCAGGAAATATATGGGCGATAGATCGCTATGAATAATTCAGGGAATATAACCAGATTCTTGCTCTAAAATAGGTTATTCGTAATTTTTTATTCCTCTGCCAACCTCCAACAACGAATAAGCCATAACCAACCACCAAGAATAACCAAACTAATTAAAATTTAGCTTCATATCTACCTTCAAAATCACGGGGAGAGTTGTGGGCTTCAAAGCCTCCGGTACGAATCAGACGATCCAATTCTGTCGGATCCGGCGATGCTTTCTTAGCCTGTTCTTCGGTAATCAGTGCTTTCATCAGAGTGCGATATAATGCCTGATTCATGGTTTGCATTCCTTCATGGGTATCGCTTTGCATTAATAAGAAAGCATTCTCTTCTTCCCCTTTCATTAAGTAATCTTGCATGGCCGGTGTATTGATTAAAATATCGTGAACGGCGATGCGTCCTCCGTCAGCAGTGGGCACCAAAACCTGAGAGACTACCGCCATTAAAGATTCCACAATTTGAATCCGCATGGCGTGTTCTTCTTCAGGGGGAAAAAGGTTTAATAAACGGTTCACCGAATTAATCGCACTGCGGGTGTGCAAAGTGCCCAAGACTAAGTGACCTGTTTGCGCCGCTTGTAGGGCAATATTAACGGTGATGCGATCGCGCATTTCCCCAATCAGAATCACATCTGGATCTTCCCGTAAAGCTGCCCGTAAACTTACGTGAAAATCTTGAGTATGCATCCCCACTTCTCGTTGACTAATCAAACAGGTGTGAGAGGAGTGAACATATTCGATCGGATCTTCAATGGTAATGACGTGCTTATAGATGGTTTCGTTTAAATAACGCATCATCGCCGCCAAAGTCGTAGATTTCCCCGAACCAGTCGGCCCAGTAACCAGAATTAAACCTTGGTGAATACTAATGATTTTCTTCAAAACCGGCGGTAATCTCAATTGGTCGATTGAGGGAATATGCAAAGTAATCAATCGTAAGACGATCGCCCCACCATTGAGGGTTTGAAAACAATTAATCCGACATCTGACCAAACCCGGATAATAAATGGCGGCATCTATTTCTTGGTTTTCGTCAAATTTTTTTCGCTGTGCCGGAGTGAGAATCTCTTGCAGATATTTTTCCAACAGTTCTGGAGTCACCACCGGAAAATTATCGGCGCGAATCATTTCGCCGTTAATCCGAAACCTAGGCACTTCGCCGACACGAATATGAATATCCGATACTTTTTGTTCATAAGCACTTCTCACCATCGGCTCAATTAACTTTTCCGAGGTTTGCTGTTTTAATTGGGCGGCTTTTTGCCTAATTAAACCAGAGTGATGGCCTTGTTCTGGAATCCCTTTACCGGGCACAGGCGCCGGTGGCGGGGCTTTCGGGGGCGGCGGTGGGGGAATTCTTCCAGGGGTGGGAGGCTTGGCTTTCTGCGCTGTGCGATTTTGGGTATCCATAATTTTGGTGCTGCAATTGAGGAGTTTTACTGATGGAAAAATAAACGACAGATTCCAGAATTCGGCAAATCGTTTCTACTTTGTCTCACAATTCCTGGACTTGTCTGTAAATTTACTTATATTGTAAAAAAAAATATCGCCAATGGGCGATCGCTTAATTTTTTGTTACTTTTGTTGCGAGTATTTACGGAGACGAGGGCAGTCGGGGTCAACGACTGCTGACCCCTCCCCGCATGACCAGGAACGCAACCCCCATCCGCCAAACGCTGATGGATTAACGATCGATCAACGTTTGATAAAATTACCCATCTTATCAATATACCCACGGTTGCCGGATAAATTAACTAAAGCCAAACCATTGATAAAGGGAAAAGCCAAATCATATTGCGGGGGAATCACAAAGCGATCGCTCACATCAATATAACCCCATTTATAGCCCATTTTCACAGGACATAAATGCTCAGAAAATTTACCAATTTTATCATACTTAGGCTCAATAATTAATTGACCAATCTGGTTAATTAATCCCCACTTATTAAATTGGTTAATTGCCGCGAAACCCCCATAAAAATCATCGGCTTGATCAAATTCTAGAGCAATAGCAATTTGACCTTTTTTGTCAATAAAACCCCATTTGTAACCGATTTTTACCCGGGCTAAACCCTGAGAAAAGTGGCTGGCTTCCTCAAATTCTGGGGAAATTGCCACTTGACCAGTTTTGTCAATAAACCCATAACGATGCCCACCCCCGAAAAATATGGTCTTGAAGCGAGCCAGACCCCCGGAAAAATGACTAGCCCAGCCCGATACTACCTGGCGATCGCCCGGAGGAGAAATCACAATATTGCCAGTTTTATCAATATAATGCCATTGGTCATTAATCGCCACTGCCGCTAACCCTTCATGGAAGTTCATCGCTTGAGAAAATTGTGGTGAAATCGCCATCTCCCCAGAGCGATTAATATAGCCATATTTACTACCTATTTGAACTCTGGCTAATCCTTCACTAAAAGTTGAAGCCTGATCGAACTTTGGCGAAATCACAAAAGTGGCTTCCTCGTTAATATAGCCCCATTTTTTCCCAACTTTAACCGCTGCCAAACCGCCGACAAATTCATAAGCTAGATTAAATTCTGGCTGAATCACCAGTTTGCCGTAACGGTCTTGATAACCATAAGCTTGATCCACTTGCACCGGCAACGGGGAAACCCTCGGTTGTGCTTGAGGCACTGTCATCATCAGCGCTTCTAACGCTTCCTCTGCATTCAGATAGCGCCGATTAAAGTCATAGCAGATCAATTTATTCAAAAACTTGACCAGGGCTTCACTCACCTGTACCTGTGTCCGATCGCGCCAAACAATTTCTAACGTATCTGGGTCTTTGGGCAATTGATACGGCGGTATCCCTGTCAGGGCAAAAATCGCGATCGCACCCACCGCATAAAGATCGCTGGCCAATTTTGGCACCCCCAGATATTGCTCGCTGGGCATATAACCAGCAATGCCCACAGGTGCGCGGCTAGTAGCTTGCCAAAACTCATCTAAAACCAGGGTACTGACCCGCTCAATATTACCAAAATTCGTCAAAATCAGTTTGCCATCACTTTGGCGACGCCAAACATTCTCTGGACAAAGATTCAAATGAATCACTTTTTGCTGATGTAGCAGTGCCACTAATTCCAAAATCTCTTTGAGCAGTTCGATCGTATCCGCTTCTGACCACTGCCGACCAACCGTCACCTCCTGACTCAAAGGATGACCCTCGATCGCCTCTTCCACCAGATACAAGCTGCGATCGTCCTCAAAATAATCGATAATATCGGGAATTTGACTGTGATAGTTCGCTAATTGAAAAATTTCTCCCACCGCTTCCCGGAATAACCGCCCGATTTCTTTTTGCATAGTTTCCACGAGAAACTGCCTGACGATATACTTAGGCGGTAGGGGCTGTTCTGCCAAGGTATCCTCAGCCAGATAAACTTTCTGCCGAACAGCCGATAGCAATTCCTGAATTATTTTGTAGCGCGATCGCAAAGTTTGTCCAATCATAGCCAGTATTCAATAAATCTCTAATAAATTTTCCGTTATTTTCCAAAAGCGGATTGCTACCGCACACGCAAATTGCCACCAATTCTAGCAAATCGGTGCAAATCGGTTAGCCCTGGAAGTGTGATCGCTATTGCGATCACTATAATTTGAAAATATACCCCTACTAAATCAACCTATCGCTGATACTGATGGCAGGTCTTATGAAGATAACAAATATCATCCCCCTAGCGGTACTCAGTACCCTTTGTTTCGCTCCCGTCGCCACCGCCGAAAACTTTCAGCACACCCGCCAACTCCTTTCCACCAAACAATGTCCTGGCTGCGATCTCAGTGGGGCCGGTTTGGTCATGGCCAACTTACCCAACGCCAACCTCAGCCAAGCCATTTTAACTCGTGCCAACCTCAGTCGAGCCATCTTAAGTTATGCGGACTTTAGCGGCGCCGATCTCCGAGGCACCTCTTTTTTCGGCGCCGATCTCAGTGGCGCCAATTTTAAAGGCGCGGATCTCCGAGGCGCGGATCTCCGAGGGGCTTACCTAGCAGACGCGGATTTAACCGATGCTCAGTTAAACGGGGCCAACTTACAGGGGGCGATTGGCACCCCAGCAGCGTTCTTAAAAGTTGAAGATGTTTATAACTGGGGCGTTACTGCTGCCCAACAAAACAACCTGCCCAAAGCCATTGACTTTTTTAACCAAGCTTTGGCACTTAATGAGGAGTTTGCCCCCGCTTATTTAGCTCGAAGCATTGTGCAATTACAAATGGGCAAAACCCAACCAGCCCGGGCAGATGCAGAAATCGCCTCCCAATTATTTGCCGCGCAAAATAACGTCCAAGCCTTTGAAACCAGCCAACAGTTATTAGCTCAGATTGAATTGGTGGAAAATCCCCCCAAACAGGGCGGGAGCAATGTCCTCCAGACCATTACTTCTCTGGGTTTAAGTATTCTCCAGTTGATGTTTTAGCGCATTTTGGCACCCATATCCATTGTCAACTCAAACCATCGGCGATCGCCGTCACAAAACTTCTCTGAATATATCACCATTTTCAGAGATAGCGATCGCCCACGGTGGCTCAAAAATCCTTGATTATACAGATATAGGCAATCCCATTGTTGACTATACCAGGAAGGATCACAAATATGCTCAGAAAACTATTACTCGCCGCCACCATCACGTTATCTTTACATTTATTTTTATCAGTCAACTCTACATCTCAAAGCAATTTCAACCAGCGAGCGGCACAAAATACCACCCAACCAACCCTAATCAGTACCTTACAACTAGAGTCCGCACCGACAATCAGTGAAAATACTCAAAATTAGGGTTGATTTGTTATTGGTTGTTGGTTCTTTGTTGTTTGTTTACCATTCCCGGTGGGTTGTTCCCTATTGGTTTCTGTTGGTTGTTTGTTGTCCTAAGATTATATTATAATCCATATATTAGAACCGCTCGCTGTTTAGTCCCTGTTTAATCGCTGTTTAGTCGTGGTGTTGCTCCAGAAAAATCAGGGCGTGTTTTTTTGGGTATTGATTAGAATAATTGATTAAAATAAAGATATTAAACGAAATACAGTGATTAGGTATCTTCAATGAAAAACTTCTCGGATATCCCAGACCCAGTTTCTGGAAAAAGCATATCACCAAATACCGTAGAAAAAATGGGCTTAAGTTGGTTAATTATTGCCGCGATCACCACAGTCGTATTATGGCAATTTCCCTGGGGGAATTATATTTTATACCCCTTCACAATTTTAGCCACATGGTTTCACGAAATGGGGCATGGTTTAGCCGCAATTATACTCGGAGGGAACTTTCAAAAATTAGTCCTCTACCAGAACGGCAGTGGACTAGCTCAACATAGCGGAAAATTATTTCTAGGCCCAATTGGTCGGGCTTTAGTTGCTGCCGCTGGACTCATGGGGCCGCCCATTGCTGGAGCATTGTTTATTATCGCTAGTAGGAAATTTCGGCACGCCCATTATAGTCTGATATTTTTAGGGGGAATACTTCTCCTTTCCGTATTTTTATGGGTGCGATCGCTATTTGGCATCATCGCCATTTCTTTACTCGGAATCACCATCCTTATCATTGCCCTGAAAAGCCCCAAATGGTTACAAGGATTTGCCATTCAATTCCTCGGTACACAAGCCTGTATCAGTACCTTCCATCAACTTGACTACTTATTTACTCATAGCGTCACCATTGGCGGTCGAAATATGCTTTCTGACACAGGTCAAATCGCCGAACAACTCTTATTACCTTATTGGTTTTGGGGCAGTTTAATCGCCGCCACATCATTTCTTCTCTTAGTTCAAAGCCTGCGAATTGCCTATCGTCAATAAAGATAAATGTAGGGTGGGGAAAAACATTTCAATAAAAATCAATGTAGGGTGGGCAAATGTTTTTGCCCACCCTACTACTTTTGCTACTAATGCAAGCTAGTCAGAAAGACTAAGAAGCCACTTTCGCCGCACTGCGGGTACGGCGCCGTCCGGTTGTCGTTTTCACCGGAGGTTCTTGGGGAGTTTGCATCAAGAACACCAACAAAGGATTACTTTGGAATTTGCGACGCAATTGGCGAACCAGTTCTCGTTCCACCTGAACCCGCAGACCTTCCCAGTCAACGTCCACATTGCCATCATCAAAAGATTCGGCAAAATCACTCCAGTGACTGCTCAGAAGTTCTTCAATCTTGTCTTGTACCCAAACCTGAAGATGAGAATGTTCCAGGGAAGAAACGACCCCGCGCAAATGAACCTCCGGTTGAGCAACCAAGGATCCATTCCAGCCGATCGCCGCTGCCACAGTCACTACACCATCTTCCGCTAACTGTTGCCGTTCCTTGAGCACATTATCTTTGACCACACCCACACGGGAAGAATCCACCAGTTCAATTCCCGAAGGGACTTTATCAACAATGCCAATAGAATCTTCCGTCAGTTCCACCACATCGCCATTGTTGATAATCACCATATTTTCTGGGGGAATCCCCATACTTTGCGCAGTTTGTGCGTGCTTAACCAGCATCCGATATTCCCCATGCACCGGCAAGAAAAATTTCGGACGAGTCAGGGCAATCATTAACTTCTGGTCTTCCTGACAGCCGTGACCAGAAACGTGAATTCCTTTATCTCGGCCATAAATCACGTTCGCACCTTGCTGCATCAGTTTATCAATGGTATTAACCACCGCGATCGTATTACCGGGAATGGGGTTGGCCGAAAAGACCACCGTATCCCCAGAACGAATTTTGATTTTGCGGTGTTCGCCGTTGGCGATGCGATTTAAGGCTGACATCGGTTCTCCTTGAGATCCGGTGGTTAAAATCAACACCTGATGATCCGGTAAATTCCGAATCCCATGCAAAGGTTGAAATAGACTATCTTCACATTTGATATATCCCAAATTCCGGGCATGGGCAATCACATTTAACATCGATCGCCCCACCACCGAGACAGTCCGACCATGCTTCTGGGCTAACTGCAAAACAATATTCAATCGGTGTACCGAGGAAGCAAAAGTAGTGACTAATAACCGTCCCGCAGCTTGAGCAAAAATTCGGTCTAAATTCGGATAAACGGAACTTTCCGACGGAGTAAAGCCCGGAACTTCGGCGTTAGTTGAATCACTAATTAAACAAAGCACACCCTTTTCCCCATGTTCCGCCAATTTTTGCAAATCAAACGGTTGACCATCTACGGGGGTGTGATCGATTTTAAAGTCACCCGTATGAATCACCACGCCCAATGGGGTATGAATCGCCACCGTAAAACTATCCACAATTGAGTGGGTATTGCGGATATATTCAACTAAGAAAGATTTGCCAATGCGGACAATATCCCGGGGTCGAATAGATCGCAACTCAGTGCGATCGCTCACCCCGGCTTCTTCTAATTTTCCTTCTAACAAACTCATCGCCAATCGTGGCCCATAGATCACCGGAATATCAAATTGCTTTAAATGAAAAGCAATCCCCCCAATATGATCCTCATGGCCGTGAGTCACAATCATCCCCTTGATCTTATGGCGATTTTCTCGCAAATAAGTCATATCGGGTAAAACAATGTTAACGCCGTGCATCCCATCCGTAGGAAACGCTAAACCGGCATCTAACAAAATAATTTCATCTTTGTACTCAAAGACGCAAGTATTCTTGCCAATTTCATGAAGTCCGCCTAAAGGTATAATTTTTAGGGCGGCACTTGAGTTATTGTTCTTACTCATTTTTAATTAGGTTTCTAGGTTTTTCAGAAATTTCAGAAAAAAGGTAAATAGATGTTCATTAGAAAAGTATCAATAAGGAAACATGAAGCCTGAGCCTCAGCCGTCAGACTTCATATCTTCTAAACACTTTAGACAGCTATTTAATATTGTCCAGTTAATATTGTCCAGAATTGTCCATAGCTACAACATAGCTACAACATAGCTACAACATAGCTACAACATAGCTACAACATAACTACAACATAGCTAAAACATAGCTAAAACATAGCTAAAACATAGCTAAAGTAGATTCAGTTCCTTCATCACTGCGGCTAATTTTTGGGTAATTTCCTCTGGCGGATCGCACAAAGGTAAACGAGTCGAACCCACATCCCAGCCTTGGAGTTTTAAAGCCATTTTTACCGGAATGGGATTCGTCGTCAAAAATAACGTTTTAAACAATGGATATAGAGTTCGATCAATTTCCGCAGCGCGTTGAACTTCACCCTTTTCAAAAGCTTGCACCATCTCTTGTAATTGGTTGCCCACGAGATGAGCCGCTACACTAATAACCCCTTTCCCCCCAATGGACATCAGGGGCAAAGTGAGAGAATCATCTCCTGAATAAATCGCAAATTCCGGGGAAGTTAAGCGGCGAATTTGACTTGCTTGATCCAAATTCCCACTAGCTTCTTTAATCCCCACAATATTAGGAATTTCTGCTAAACGAGCCACGGTTTCTGGGGTCATATTTTGACCCGTTCTTCCCGGAATGTTGTACAGAATTAAGGGCAGTTCGGGACAAGCAGCCGCCACCGCCGCAAAATGCTGATAGAGTCCTTCTTGTGGGGGTTTATTGTAATAAGGAACCACTTGCAAAGACCCGTCAATTCCCAGTTTAGCCGCTTCTTCAGTGGCCGAGATCGCCTCACGAGTGGAGTTTGACCCAGTACCCACCAGAACCTTAGCTTTTCCTGCTACAGCATTTTTAACCACGCGAAATAATTCAAATTCTTCTGCCCGAGTTAAAGTCGGAGACTCCCCTGTGGTGCCGCATACCAACACCGTATCGGTGCCATTTTCTGCCAAATAAACCGCTAATTTTTCAGCCACATCATAATTCACATCACCGTTGGCTTTAAACGGCGTAATCATCGCGGTGAAAACACGTCCAAAATTTACCACACTGACTTCTTGCACTCCTTATTATTTGTCATCTAATTGAGCCTGCCATCATCCATCAGCACTTCATGGTTGAATCGGCACTTTATTGAATCGGCAATCACTGGCGCTGATGGCATAATGGTCATAGATTCGCCGTACTCATCAAAGCAAGGGAAATTTTGGCAAATTTCTCTTGCCTATAATCAGTTAAACTAATCCGTTTGGCCTCTCAAATTAAGCAGTCACCCGAAAGTGGCTGTCGGTTTAATTAAAGTTTAATTAAATCTTTGGCGGCTAATAACTCCGCAATTTGGACCGCATTTAAAGCTGCCCCCTTACGAATTTGATCGCCACAGATCCACATTTCTAAACCACAAGGATGAGAAATATCTTGACGAATTCGACCCACCAACACCGGATCCTGTCCGGTGGCATCGATGGGCATAGGGAAATAATTCGCTTCCCAATCTTCCACCAACTTCACCCCAGGAGAGTTGGCCAAAATTTCTCTGACCTTTGTGACACTAAAAGGTTCTTTAAATTCTAAGTTAATCGCTTCTGAGTGAGCCCGCAATACAGGAACTCGCACACAAGTCGCCGTGACTTTGAGATCCGGAGCGTTAAATATCTTGCGAGTTTCTTTCACCATTTTCATTTCTTCCTCACAATATCCCACATCGTTGAGGGAAGAATTATGCGGGAATAAATTAAAGGCTAAAGGATAAGGAAATGCTTCGGTTTTGGGGGTTTCTCCTTGCAAAATGGCGATCGCCTGAGCTTTCACCTCTTCCATTGCCCGCGCCCCAGCACCACTGGCGGATTGATAAGTAGCCACGACGATCCGCTGAATTGGCTGCACCTGATGCAACGGCCAAATAGCTACCGTCATCAAAATCGTCGTGCAGTTGGGGTTGGCAATAATTCCTTGGTGCATGGCCGCCGCCTCTGGGTTCACCTCTGGCACCACCAAAGGCACATTGGGATCCATGCGAAAGGCACTGGAGTTATCAATCACGACGGCTCCCGCTTCCACCGCTTTCGGTGCCCACACTTTAGAAGTGGAACCTCCCGCTGAGGCTAATACCAGATCCACATGATTAAATGAATCTTCTGCCACCGCCACCACGGGCAACTCCTCTCCTTTAAAGGCCAGGGTTTTGCCCGCTGAACGAGGGGAAGCCAAAAGTTTCAAATCCGCCAACGGAAATTCCCGCTCGGCGAGTAATTCTAGCAACTCTGCGCCAACTGCACCTGTAGCGCCTAAAATGGCGACTCGATATGATTTGGACAAGTCTATTTCCTCCTAGTTATTCGTTCGGATGATTGTTAAAAGTAATTAATTTTAATTTTTTTTTTGATAAATTTATCTCATAAGATATCGGGAAATCCCCATGATGCGATGAGAATTATATAATGACTATCATTTTCATCCTAATACGCTCTTGATTGACATTGATTGATATATTTTCTTTATATTTGTGATATTTGTGGCAATGGTAGCGTATTTACAGAAATCAGCATAAGTTCACAATATACTAGGTATCATAGGATTACAATCTTTTGTATTTTTGTTGCTCTGTTAAATTACACATTGGCTGGGTTTAGGCAATCTGCTCTGGAAATTTAAAGGCGAAGCCTTAAGGGTCGTTCGACAAAAGCAAAGCGTTGTACCTCACTTTAGAGAAAAATCCTAGATGATGTCGATCATTATTTATGTGGTTACATTATCACACAAACAATTCGATTCCGTGCCGATCAGGATCTCTTTTACATACTTGGGCGTTGAACCCCCAAAGCACCACACAATAGAACGACACAATTCAGGCGATCGCCCCTGCCCTCCCGGAAAGGCAGCACCCGCAAGCCGGAAATTAATCCGTTAGATCCGGTAGCCCAAACCACTCAAAGCTCAGGATTACAGAGACAAATTGACCGATTATGGTGGGGGGAATTTCTATACAGATCCTTAATATATAAGCTGATTGGTGCAAAATCCGCTAGGATCAATAATTGCGTCAAGACTAACTCACGTCAACAGCAGTCTGTTGACCCATAGAGCGCCAGTGCAAGAATTGCAGGCATCCTTTCTTGACTAGATAGATGGCGGAGCAAGTGTGGTTCGCCCCAATGTCGCTCCGGCATCTATGAGGGGTAAGAACGATCAGCCAAGAATCACCAAACAGGTTGCCAACTCGCTTTCCCAAGCAGAGAAGGAAATAACCCCTCGGTTTTGCTGATGCCTCGATTCGAGCAAAAATGCTTGGCCATTGATCCTCAAGTATAGAGACATTTAAATTGTTTGCTGTTAAACTTAACAATTTCTCCGTCCTGACCCCTTGCACTGTCCCTCAAGGTGCCTTGAGCAAATTTTCCCTCCCCAAAAACAAGTCATTCAAGGGGTGGGGAAATATCTTTAATCTCTGTCCGAATGTTTATTGTCCCAATGTATAGCCGATGAAAGTCACCCAGGAAAAGCTTCCCTCCAGTCAAATTGGTCTGGAAATTGAAATTCCCCCGGAATTATCCCAAGAATCTTATGAAAAGGTGATTCGGGAATTTAGTCGTTCTGCGAATATTCCGGGATTTCGGAAAGGAAAAGTCCCCCGTACTGTGTTGTTGCAACGGTTGGGCACCAGCCGCATTAAAGCAGCGGCAGTCGAAGAATTGATTCAAAATTGTCTGGAAAAAGCCATCAAGCAAGAACAAATTGAGGCGATCGGGAATTATCAACTGCGTTCCAGCTTTGACAAGCTACTTAACCAGTTTGAACCCGGGCAAGCGCTCACCTTTTCGGCATCCGTCGATGTACCCCCAGAGGTGAAAGTGAGCGATTACAAGGGCTTGGAGGTGAAGGCTGAAGAAATCCCATATAATCCAGAACAAGTCGATCAGTTTTTAGAAGAAAAACGCCAGGCAGAAGCGACTTTAATCCCAGTGGAAGGACGCGCCGTTCAATTCGGTGATGTTGCTGTGGTTGATTATGCCGGAGAGTTGGTGGCACCCCCTGAAGGGCAATCCCCAGAAATCCCAGGGGGTCAAGCAGAAAATTATCAAATAGAAATTACCCCAGGTCGATTTATTCAAGGCTTTGTGGAAGGGATCGTGGGGATGAATGTGGGAGAAACTAAGGAAATTTCTGTAGATTTCCCACCGGAATATGCCAATACAGAGTTAGCCGGAAAAGCCGCTAAATTTACCATCACCATCAAAGAACTGAAAGAAAAAGAGTTACCCGCACTGGATGATGATTTTGCCAAAGCGGTGAGCGAATTTGAGACTTTTGCGGAGTTAAGAGAATCTCTGGAAAAAGATTTTCAAGCCAGAGCAGAAGCACAAACCAGAGCCAATACCCATGCAGCCCTGAAGACTGCACTATTGGAAAAGGTGGAAGTTGAACTGCCCGAAACAATGATTTCCCAAGAAGTCGATAATGTTTTGATGCAAGCCGCCATCCAGTTGGAACGTTATGGGATGGATGTGAAACAGTTGTACACGAAAGACAATCTGCCCCAGTTGCGGGAACGTTCTCGTCCAGAGGCGATCGAAAAACTGAAATTGGTTTTAGGGCTGAAAAAAGTCATTGAGATGGAATCTCTGGAAGTCGCACCAGAGGCGGTGGAAAAGCGTATCGCTGAACTGACACCTCAATTGTCCGCAGATGTGGATCTGGAGAGATTGAAAGAATTGGTTCAGGCTGAACTGATCCAAGAAAAATCTCTCGATTTTCTGGCAGAACATGGAAAAATTGAGCTAGTCCCACCAGGAACTTTAGCTTCGGTTGCTGATGAAAGTGACCTAGAAGACTCTGAGCCTAAATCCGACCTAAACCCTGAGTCCGTCCCAGAAGAAAACTCCGAACCGACAGAATAGCCTGTGGTCAGAGCCAAACATTAGGGATGCCTGACGGAAGCGCCCTCTTAAACGTTGCGGTTCCCCGTGAGCGATCGCCTTGACTCGGTTATTGCCCTAGTTGATCCAAGAATGAGTAATTTTCTCCTGATTCCCCTCATTCTTTGGGGATCTAGGGCATAATATATATCAAGAAGACTGATGTCCGGGCAAGAAGATGTTTTTTGTTTTACAATCGGAACATCGGAACAATGGTGGCATCTCGATAGTAGAAGCTCAACCGTTTTCCCATAACCAGTGAAGCAAAACTCACAACAGGGTTATGTTCTATGGTGATCCGACCACCTAGTAACTGTCTAATCTGATCCACTGACTAAGGTTTTAAGATCCCCCGACCCGATCGCGATCGCTTTGAGGCAAAAAATAATTGCCAACTAATCTCTGACCAGGGTTATCCTATCGCCTGGATTTATTGAGCGTTATTCTATTTTGCCAACAAACTTAGAGGTTGATTACATATACTGATTTATGATTCATCAGCTTTGAGCATCCACCTGTAAAAAATACTGGTGTGACTGACTCCATCCAGCGATCGGTCTGTAACAGTGAGAATATAAAAACAGCTTTGTGTTCACTCTGAGCAGATCCAATCAATAAATGCCGGGAAAAACTCAATAGTCACCCCAGAAATTTGCTACTCTGAGATTTTAAGACTTCGATAGTTTTCAGACAAATTCTAAAAAAATTATGCTTCAATCTCAGTCCAGTCATCATCCAATTTCTAGTTCATTCTCTTTGGAAATCCACTCAAACTACCCAGAAATCGTCATGGCAACTGCCGGACTAGCAGAGCAAAATTCTGGCAGCGATCGCCAAAATTCCCTCAATTCTGGTTTACCGGCGAGAAATGTCATCCCTATGGTGGTAGAACAATCGGGTATGGGAGAGCGAGCTTTTGATCTCTACTCTCGCTTATTACGAGAACGGATTGTTTTTCTCGGTACACCTGTGGATGATAACGTCGCTGATTCCTTGGTGGCTCAACTGCTATTCTTAGAGTCAGAAGATCCCGAAAAAGACATTCAGCTTTATATCAACTCTCCTGGCGGATCCGTCACCGCAGGCATGGCGATTTATGACACCATGCAACAAATTCGACCAGATGTGGTCACGATTTGTTATGGTTTGGCCGCAAGTATGGGCGCATTTCTTTTAAGTGCTGGAACCAAGGGCAAAAGAATGTCTTTACCCAGTTCCCGAATTATGATTCATCAGCCTCTTGGCGGAGCCCAGGGACAAGCTGTGGATATTGAAATTCAAGCCAAAGAAATTTTATATCATAAAAATACATTGAATCGATTACTGGCTGAACATACCGATCAGCCTCTCGATAAGATCGCCGCCGATACGGAACGTGATTTTTTCATGTCCGCAGAAGAGGCAAAAAATTATGGTCTGATTGACCAGGTAATTTCTAAATAATTTTTCCATTGGGTCTTGCCAAACGGTGAGGATCCACGCGCACTGCAAGTAAGAGGCCGTCTATGTCTAAGTACGACTCCCATCTGAAATGTTCCTTTTGTGGTAAGTCTCAGGAGCAGGTTCGCAAATTGATTGCCGGTCCGGGAGTCTATATTTGCGATGAATGTGTAGACTTGTGTAATGAGATTTTGGATGAGGAGCTATTTGACTCCAGCGCAGCAGCCCCCCAGCCGGTTCCGCGATCGGAACCGTCACAAAAACGCCGCTCTCGCGCTACAAATCTCTCATTGAGTCAGATTCCTAAGCCCAGAGAACTGAAAAAATATCTTGACGATCACGTGATTGGTCAAGATGCCGCAAAAAAAGTATTGTCCGTGGCGGTTTATAACCACTACAAGCGCCTAAGTTTTTTACAAGCAAAGGCCAGTGGGAAAATGTCGTCGGATGATATAGTGGAACTCCATAAGTCTAATATTTTGCTAATTGGCCCAACCGGGTGTGGCAAGACTCTGTTAGCGGAAACTTTAGCCAAAATTCTCGATGTTCCTTTTGCCGTCGCCGATGCCACGACTCTGACGGAAGCCGGGTATGTGGGAGAAGATGTCGAAAATATCTTGTTGCGATTGCTCCAGGTTGCTGATCTAGATGTGGAAGAAGCACAGCGAGGCATTATCTATATCGATGAAATCGATAAAGTGGCTCGCAAAAGCGAAAATCCATCAATTACCAGAGATGTATCTGGAGAAGGGGTTCAGCAAGCATTGCTGAAAATGTTAGAAGGTACGATCGCCAATGTCCCCCCTCAAGGTGGACGCAAACACCCCTATCAAGATTGCATCCAGATCGATACCAGCAATATTCTGTTTATCTGCGGGGGTGCGTTTGTCGGTCTGGAAAAAGTGGTGGAACGTCGCATGGGTAAAAAATCTATGGGCTTTGTGCAACCGGGCGATAATAATTCCAGAGACCAACGCACCGCAGATATGATGAAAGAAGTGGAGCCAGATGACTTGGTGAAGTTTGGTATGATTCCAGAGTTTATTGGTCGAATTCCGGTGGTAGCCACTTTAGACCCCCTGGATGAAGAAGCCCTGACCAATATCTTGACTCAGCCTAAGAATGCACTGGTGAAACAGTATCAAAAGCTACTCCACATGGATAATGTGCAGTTAGAGTTTAAGCCCGATGCGATTCGGGCGATCGCACGGGAAGCATACCGGCGCAAGACTGGGGCTCGCGCTTTGCGGGGCATTGTGGAAGAATTGATGCTCGATGTGATGTATGAATTACCTTCCCGCAAGGATGTAACCCGTTGTGCTATTACTGGGGAAATGGTGGAAAAACGCTCAACCGCAGAACTGCTCCTCCATCCCTCATCCCTACCGAAACCAGAATCTGCCTAGATTCCCCTTTGTGGACAATAGATCAGAATGCTTTCCCAACCTAAAAAGTCCCCCCTTAATCCCCCTTGGATCGCGGGATTAAGGGGGGATCTAGGGGGGCTTTTTACAATTTTGCCAGAGGTCTATTCCTTTTAACAATTTAACCACGTAGTTTAGAACTTTGCCCGGACGAGTCAAAATGCCCTATATCAAAGTTCAAGGGGTCGATCATTATTATGAATGGGTGCGATCGCCCTCCTCTTCCACCTCAAAACCGATCATGGTGTTTTTGCACGGATGGGGAGGATCCGCACGTTATTGGCAAAGTACCGCCGCCGCTTTAGCCGATCGCTTTGATTGTTTACTCTACGATATGCGAGGATTTGGCCGTTCCCGGTTATCACCTGATTCCTCGGTATCGAGTACAGCCTCTTACAACAACTCAAACTATGAACTGGAAATCTATGCCGAAGACTTAAATCAGCTTTTGGATCTCCTAGAATTGCCACAGCCAATTTACATCAATGCTCATTCGATGGGGGCTTCCATTGCCACCCTATTTCTTAACCGCTATCCTCACCGAATAGAAAAAGCTATTCTAACTTGTAACGGCATTTTTGAGTACGACGAAAAAGCATTTACCGCCTTTCATAAATGGGGGGCGCAAGTAGTCAAATTTCGTCCTAGTTGGCTCAAGCAAATTCCATTAATGCATCGGCTATTTATTGCCCGATTTCTGCATCGTCCAGTTTCTGGACAGATGAGTCGAGCATTTTTAGAAGATTATTTAATGGCAGATTACGAGGCTGCCTTGGGGACAATTTTTACCTCAGTTAGTAAGAAAGCCACGGAAGTAATGCCACAAGAGTTTGCCCGCCTAAAAGTACCCGTCTTATTGGTAGCCGGAGAATACGATCAAATCATTCCAGCGGCAGGGGCTCGCAAAGCAGCAGCACTTAACCATTTAGTCCAGTATGTCGAAATTCCAGGCACGGCTCATTTTCCAATGTTGGAGGACTTTCCCACTTATATTCAACAAGTGTTAAATTTTTTGGGAATTTAACATTATTCAGCCCCAGTAGTATAGTTGTTTCAATTAAGATTAACACAATTATCTAGGGGCGCTTTTCCTTAGCGCCCCTACAATAGCCCTCGTTTAGCCCTCTTTCCCAGGTTCCAGCAGGGGAAAGCTCTTTCCAGCCGGGGAACGATTTCGTAATTGTAGCAATAATTTGTGAAATTGGTATTATTTATGGGGTTATAAGTTGCTAAGAAAAGATTAAATATAAGCTGTTTATTTGATGATTATCGCTAAACAAACCTATAAAATACCTATAAAATACCTATAATTTTTCTATGAGTTATTTCCTGAAGCCACCTTTTTTCTGTGGTTTTCTAACTCTTTTCCCGCCGATTACTAATTACTTTTGTGGCAATCCACAACGCCCCTACAGAACATAAGGCACTGAAAATTAAAGCGATGAAAAATGGATGGGGAAGTAGAGACAATTCGACTTTTTTGGCGTTGGGTAAATACCAAGGTTGGGTGATTAACCCAGAGGAAGAAGCCACGATCGCACCCGCCGCAATCCCCACCCCCACCGATTGAATCAGGTCTTGGAGTTTTTGGTTATCTTTTTCTTGTTCTTGTCTACCCTCTTTTTCGGTTTTTTCCCGGTGGCGATCGCCTTCTGTCTGGTCAATTTCCACAATGCCCCGAATCGAGGCGATCGCGGTATTAATCAAATCCGTCCCATGTTGAAAATAGCCTAAGTCCGCTTTAATTTGGCGCAGAAATAGCGGGGCGGTTTCTTGACCAAAATCCCGCAAAAAAGATAGATTTTATCCATCATATTCTATGTTAGCACAAATTTGATCAATTATCTGATTATAATTGTGAAGATTTATCTCAATTGTATTGTGGAAATCCTCCATTTTTCGCAGAAATCGGGTGTAGGGTAGAGACTCGGTGGCAAAAGTTTTTAACTGGGTTTTAAACTTTTCCAGATCGTCGTCATTCGTGACTACATCGTGCGGACAATTCAGGTCTGTTTGCAACCGATCTAAGCTATTTTCAAGATTGCGATATGCTCGATCTAGGCAGTCATAAACCAAACGACTATTCTGGAAGGCTTTAATAATTTTGCTGCGATAGAGGAATAAAGCAATTAATTCCTGTTGATAGTAATTATATTGGCGATCGGCTTTTTCATCCCGGAATAGCCAAACTAAAACATGAGGATATTTATCCCGTTGAGTCGGTTTACTGTAGGCAAAAATCGGACTAGCAAATAATTCCCCTTCGCGATCGCATTGCGGGGCATATTCTCCCAAGAGACTTTGACAACATTGGTCAGCAACTCTGCGGAGATAGTCCCGATCTCGTTGTTGGGTTTTGGTAGTTAACCAAGCGGTAATTAGCAAAGTTTGCCCGACAAATTGCCCGGAAAATTCCTCAGCTTGTGGCAGACTTAAGACATGATTTGGATTCAATTGTTTTAGGGACTCTACCGGGACAGGTTCCGCAGCTTAATTTTCATCAGAATAGCCGATATTCAGCCACAGGGCATAACTATCTTTGATTTTTTGGGGTTGGGCAAATCCTTCGATACCGGGATACTTTTCGCTGGTACTGGTAAAAGATAGGGCATCTTCGGCAATTAAGTAAAGGCGATCGCTACTGGACTTATTCTTTGAATCATGGCTAAAATCTAGGTTATCTGTAATTTTTTTATCGGTAAAATTCCCAATAATCTCGTCGCCATATTCCCAAAGGGAATGAGTCAGGACTTACGCAAGGACGCT
>NZ_LIUQ01000016.1:0-6379 GCF_001276715.1 Planktothricoides sp. SR001
TTTCTGCATGAACGAATCGCACCTTTTAATATATTATAAGTGTCTCGGCGGTTTTGACATTTCTGGATCAATTATCTTAAGTTTTTTATTTTTTTGCTACAGATTGGCAGTTAGCGATCGGGTTGGTTGGTGGTTGGTGGTTGGTGGTTGGTGGTTGTTGGTTGTTGGTTGGTGGTTGTTGGTTGGTGGTTGTTGGGTAGGGATTCTTTGGTTGTTCGGACAACAAATAACTAACAACAAATAACAAATAACAAACAACAAATAACAATCTACCTAAATAAAATTTGTCCCAAGCGGACGATAGTGGCACCTGCTTGGACGGCTAAGGGGTAGTCCCCGGACATTCCCATTGATAAATCTTCCATAGAAATATGCGACCAATTTTGTTGCGCGATCGCTTCACTCAACTGACGGGCTTGGTGAAAAAAATCTAGGTTTTCGATTTCATTTAAGCCCAAAGGAGCAATCACCATTAAGCCTCTAATCTTTAAATTAGTGCAATCATTTAAAGCGGGTAATTCTTGCATCAGTTGCTCAATTTCCCAGCCAAATTTATTCGGATCTGGTAATATTTTTACCTGTAAAAGTATTTGCGGCTGCCTAGATAATTCCCCCGCTAGTCGGTTTAATTTTTGGGCTAAAGCTAAACTGTCAACGGAGTGAATCCAGTCAAAAAGTTCTAAGGCTTTTTTGGCTTTATTGGTTTGCAGATGACCGATTAAATGCCAGGTAATGTCCGATAAATCTGGTAATTGAGCTTTTTTTTCCTCCATATCTTGAATTTTATTTTCCCCAAAATCTCTAATTCCGGCGGCATAAGCGGCTCTAATTTCCTCAACGGAGACATATTTACTGACGGCAACCAGGCGCACGTTGGCCGGTAGGTTTTGGCGAATGTTGGTAATTTTTTCTCTGATGGCTTGATTCATCATTATCAATAATTTAAATAGGGTAAAATGGGTTAAATATGGTTATTGACTAATGTTGACTATAAATTTTAATAAATTGAGGACTAATCTTATGGCGATCGTCAATAATTAATAGACCAGAGTAGCTCGACAGGATTTTTACAGGAATATGAGAGTTATGAAATAGCGATCGCGCTCAGATAGCGCTCAGACCGCGCTCAAAATATTACCTGTTTAGCGAAAATCCTGAAGGTTGCCTGAAGTTTTAATTAAAAATTACGCTGATGAACTTTCATTAGCTCTTGATATTCACTCATTTGTCGATTTCGCCGCAACATTCGCAATCGGTTTTCTACATTAATTCGCGCCTCATTCCGGGTAATGGGTTGAAATTGCAAACCATCGGGGTGGTTAGAGACTAAAAAATAGAGACGTTGGGCATAGAGAGTTGTGAATAATTCCTGATTATCCGCAATCAGACAAATTCGATAAAGCAGGCCAAAGTTAGGATGATTGATATAAGTTTCAGTGCTCATTCAAGGTTTGATCCAGCAATTGGTCTAAATTTTACAGAACTTACGCAAAGAGTCTCTAATTGGGGCAACCACCGCCACGGGAGAGCACCTACCAACTGTTCTTGCGGATATATCCGCGCTGCGTAAGTCCTATTTTAGGTGAAATGACAAAGAAATCTTATCAGGTATTTGGATCGCTGATTCTCGCAATTTGTAAAGCTGCTAATTGAGCTTGGGCTTTATGCAGGGACTCATGCCACTCTTTTTCTGGATCGCTGTCGGCGACAATTCCCGCACCCACTTGCCCAAATACGCGGGAGGATGCGGAGGCTGAGGCTTTGGTAGAAGTGGAGAGGGGGCTGTTGGCATCAGGATAGGTTTCCCCGTGAGTACATAATAATGTTCTAATTAAGATGTTTAGGTCGAGATTTCCCCGCCAATCAAGATAACCACAAGATCCATAGAATAAACTGCGCCGTACAGGTTCGAGTTCTTCGATGATTTCCATGCAACGAACTTTAGGACAGCCGGTGATGGTGCCCCCAGGAAACATGGCGCGGATCAGGTCGATGCCATTGCAGTCGGGACGCAAAGTGCCGATCGCATTACTGACTAAGTGCATTACATGAGAATATCGCTCGATGGTCAAGAGTTCATCCACTTGCACGGAACCCCATTGACAAACTCGACCCAGGTCGTTCCGTTCCAGATCCACCAGCATGATATGTTCAGCCCGTTCTTTGGTGTTGGTCAAGAGTTCTTGGGCAAGTTGGCGATCCTTTTCTGGGGTGACTCCGCGCGATCGCGTCCCGGCAATCGGTCGAGTTTCCGCTTTTCTCCCTTGCAATTTTACTAATCTTTCGGGAGAACAACTGATCATTTCGCCCCAGGGGGTTTGCCAGTAACTCGCAAAGGGAGAAGGATTAATGTTTTGTAAGGCTTGATAAATCTGCCAACTGTTGCGGCTAATTTCCGCTTCAAAGCGTAAGGACAAATTTGCCTGAAAAATATCTCCCGCTTGAATATATTTTTTTGCTTGACGCACCATCTGTTCATATTCCCCTTGGTTTACCTGAAAATGGGGATCGATGGCAGGTAAATCGGTGACTAAGCCCTGATTTTGGGAGAAATTTGGCGCTAACTTTTCTGCCTTAATAGCCTTAATAGTTTCTAATCGCTGTTCCATACTATCAAGATCCCTGGGTTCACTAGCGGCTAACCAAAGGATTTGCTCCAGGTGGTCTAAGATGGCAAATTCTGCGGGTTCATACCAATAAGCCACGGGAAAAGGTAGGGGATCTGTGTTAATTTGGGGCAGTTTTTCCACTTCCCAAGCGAAGTCATATCCTAGCCAACCTAACCAACCGCCGGTAAAAGGTAAGGAAGGGTCTGGCAATAATCCGGGCAACACCGCAGACTTGTGCGAAAATTTGCCTTGTTTGCGGGCTTCAATTTGCTGCCAAAGTTGCTGCAAAAAGGGAAATATTTCTCCTAATGGCGGTGTCCAAATTTGTGGCTGATTTTGTACGATCCGAGGGGTTCCAGCGCAGATGGAATATCGGGCTAATGCCTGACTTTCCAAGGGTTTGGTTGCCGGACTTTCTAATAAGGTGGCGATGTTGCCGTTGGTGCGAAATAAGGCGGCAAAAACTTGGGATCCGGTACGTTTTTGCAAAGGGAGCGATCGCCAATACCACGGCTGACTTGGCTGTATTTGTGGCTGTATTTGTTGCTGGATTTGTTGTTTTTTTTGGTGTATTTGTTGATTCATGCTTGCCATCCCCAGGTTAATCTTAATCCCCACAATATAAACAAACCGGCGATCGCTAACCAATCAACTCTTTTGAGGCGCAATTGATGCCACTGCACCCGATGCTCATTGGGACTGGTAAAGCCGCGTACTTGCATACTATTAGCAATTTGAGAGGCTCGCAAAAGCAGGTTTTCTAATAACCGTTCTACCACCGTTAACCAAACTTTCACGGAACGACGCCAACCGAGTTTTTTCCAGTTAATTGCCCTAGTGCTAACGGCTCTAATTAAGTTTTGCACTTCTTCTAAGACTAAGGGAATAAATCGCAAAGATAAAGTTAAGGTAAGGGTGATTTCTGTGACTGGCAAATTGAAGCGTTGTAACGGACTCATTAAATCTTCCAGTCCGGCGGTGATTTCTTCTGGGGCGGTGGTGAGTAAATAAAGATTGGTGCTGTAAATTAAGGTAAATAATAATGTGCTGACTCGAATACCTAAGTCTAAAGAACGACGGGTAATTTTCACTGGCCCTCGATCGAAAATAACATAACGATAATCCGTGGGCTGGGGTAAATCAATCTCCGATGATAATTCCTGATTTTTGTCAGTTTTTTTGGTCGCGTCTGTGCCATCTTTTGGCTGTTTGGCTTCAGAATTGGTAAACCAACCAAAGGGATCGTACCACGGTTGACGAGTGGCAGTGGTTGGCTGGGTTGGGGCTGTGGTGACGAAGGTAATTTCCGAGGCAGGAAGACGCCTTTGGTGTTCAATGGCTAATCCATCTGGGGCGATCGCTGTGATGCACAATACCATAACACTAAAGATTAGTAACCAGCCCATTTGTTGTCGCCAAACCCGCATGGGAATCATGGCGGTAAAGGTTAAAATAATTAGTAAACCAACTAAGGCAATTCGCCAAGGAATATTTCCTAACAACGGGGCTAAAAGAAAACTCAGCAACCAGATTAATTTTACCCGTGCATCTAAGGAATGTAGCCAGGTAATTGGTTGTTCTAAATAAAGTCCCAGAGGCAGCGATCGCAATAAATCCATTTTCTAAATGTTATTAGTTGTTGGTTGTTGGTTGTTGGTTGTTGGTTGGTGGTTGGCATTAATTGATAATTGATAATTATCAATTATCAATTATCAATTATCAATATTACACTCGCACCGCCCGATTTGCTCCAGACCTTTCTCCATCACGGGCTTTTTTGCCCCGCCAAACAAACCGAACGGGTGTCCCTTCAAAGCCTAACTGATCGCGAAATTGTCGTTCTAAATAACTGCGATAGTTATCTTTAAACCGTTTTGGATCGTTGACAAATAGGGCGATCGTGGGTGGTTGGCTTCTGATTTGAGTTCCATAGTAAATCTTCCCTTGACGCCCTTGCCGCGAGGTCGGTGGAGTATGCCAACGCACGGATTCTTCGAGCACTTCATTAATCACCGAAGTAGAGACGCGACGGCGATGTTGACTCACCACTTGATCCACTAAATCCAGAATATTCGGCACTCGCTTGCCGGTCAATGCACTGGTAAAAATCGTCGGTGCCCAATTGACAAAATAGAGACGATCTTTAATGTCTCGTTCATAGTCATAAATGGTCGAAGAATCTTTTTCAATTAAATCCCATTTATTCACCACGATCGCACAAGCGCGACCTTCATCTTCAATCCGTCCGGCGAGTTTTTGGTCTTGTTCCGTGACTCCATCCACCGCATCAATCACCAGCAACACCACATCAGATCGGCGAATGGCTTTAAATGCCCGATTAATACTAAAAAATTCCACTCCGTAATCGATATTTTTCTTTTTGCGAATTCCCGCTGTATCAATCAGGCGATAAACCTGATCGTCCCGTTGCACCACCATATCAATAGTATCGCGAGTAGTGCCGGAAATTGGGCTAACAATTGCCCGTTGTTGACCGACTAAGCTATTTAATAAACTGGATTTACCGACATTCGGACGCCCCACAATGGCAATTTTAATTTCTTCGATTTCGGGAATTGCATCGACCGGGGGAAAATAGGTAATCAATTTGTCTAAAAGTTCACCAGTTCCATTGCCGTGAATACTGGAAAGAGGAAAAGGTTCGCCCAGTCCTAAATTCCAAAATTCGGCGGCTTGAGTCAGACCCATTGTTTCTGATTCACATTTATTCACTGCCAACAATATGGGCACTTTTTGTTGTCGTAACCATTGGGCGATTTCTTCATCCCCAGAGGTCAAACCCGCTTGACCATCGACCACAAAAATGGCGGCAACTGATTCCGTGAGGGCAGTCAAGGCTTGTTCTCTAATTAACGGCAAGAATTCCGTGTCGTCGGCAAAGACTAAACCCCCGGTATCGACGACTTGAAAATCCCGATCGCCCCAAAAGGCTTGTTTGTAGGTGCGATCGCGGGTGACTCCCGGTTCATCATGGACGATCGCATCTCGCGTACTCGCCAAACGATTCACCAGGGTGGACTTACCGACATTCGGTCGGCCAATAATAGCTACTATAGGCAGAGGCATTCTTTAATAGTTCCTGCTAAACGAATAAAAAATAGCAATTATATGATTATACTATTTTTTATCACAATTTTGCCAAATTATCAGGTTTATTTAATCTTTTTTGATTGATTGGTTCATCGAGTGACCATTGAGGGTGCGGTTTTACCCTGCCCCCCTGCCACTCTTTCTTCAAAATTGCGCGATTCCCGCCTATTGACAAGTTAAAAACTGATTCACGGCAGCAAATCCTTTGGGTTTTTCCTCCCCTACTAGCTGGTTAAAATATGGCTTATTTTGCAGCAAAATTACCCTGGCTGTATCTAACTGGGTATTCTTAAAAACTAATTCCCTTTTCGCATTCAGAGTAATATTTTCCGCCACGGGAACCGAGGGTAAAGACTGGTAAGTAAAAATTGTATCGCCTCCTTGTTCTTGGACGATCAATGTTGCATTTTGTCCCAGGCTTTTTTCCGGGTCTTTTGTGGCATCATAAGTGCAAATTCGCCCTAGGTTACTTGTTGGGGCGCTGGTACATCCCGCTAGGGCTGCTAAGAGAGAGGCGATCGCTAAATTTAGACTTAGTTTTAGACTCGGTTTAAGTTTAATCATTTTTGTCTGATTTGTCTGATAAATTGGCTTGACGAAAGAAACCGGGTTGGTTCTATAAATATTGGTTTGGTATCATACAGCGGTTTCGCCCCTAC
>NZ_LIUQ01000016.1:6425-11071 GCF_001276715.1 Planktothricoides sp. SR001
TTCGCCCCTACAAATTCTTTGTGGTTGACTCGCGGATAAAAGTGCTGTAAATTGTCGCAGAAACCCGGTTTCTGAATTAGGGAAGATGATTTAACTTTTGCTGGCTGATTTTTGCTGGGCAATTTGTGCTTTGGCTTTTGCCCAAAGTTGATCTAATTCTTCTAAAGAATAATCAGACAATGGGCGATCGCTAAATGCCTCCACTTTCGATAACCGCTGAATAAACTTTTCATTGGTAATTTGTAAAGCTTCTTCCGGTTCCAAATCATACCAACGTGCCAAATTAATCAACACAAAGAGAATATCTCCCAGTTCAGCTTTTTGCTCTTCTTTGGTTTCATGTTCTACGGCGTGTTTAAACTCATTTAATTCCTCATGTAATTTCGCCCAAACTCCTTCGGCATCATCCCATTCAAAGCCCGCCGCTGCCGCTTTTTTAGAAATTTTCATTCCCGCCACTAATGGGGGAAATGTCCGGGCATAACGGCTGAGTTTATCACTGAGTAATTGGCTTTCTGAGTTGGTTTCGCCCTTTTCTGAAGCCTTAATTTGTTCCCAATTTTGGTGAACTTCTTCGATGCTGTTCACTTTCAGATCCCCGAATACATGAGGATGGCGGCGAATTAATTTTTCACTGATTCCTTGGGCGATTTCGGCGATGCTAAATTGACCAGATTCTTTGGCAATTTGCGCTTGTAAAACAACTTGTAACAGCAAGTCTCCTAATTCTTCGGCGATCGCCTTTGGATCGCCCTGCCGAATGGCATCGACCACCTCATAAGCTTCTTCGATGATATAGGGAATCAGGCTTTCTGGGGTTTGTGCCAAGTCCCAGGGGCAACCGCCATCAGGCGATCGCAATTTAGCCACCACGGAAATCAATTGTTCCATAGCCGCAAGTTCAGGAGTCAGATTAGCTGGAGATGTTTCGTAGGTGGACATAATATAAGTGATGTAAGTGCAAAATATAAGTGCAGATTAGCCCGGACTTTCTTACCATCTTAGAATTTTTATTTGTGTTTTACTTGCCCTTTATTTGCGTTTCGGTGTGGGGGCTTTTCTGCCACTGCTGCCCCGACCCTTGGACTGACCACCCTTCGGTTGGCTGGATTTGCTAGACGGACGCGGGGGTTTTCTGGACTTGCGGGACTGCCGTTTCGCCAGTTGGGAGGTGACAGACTTGGGCAACACCGCCATCCAACCGCGAGATTTTATTTGTTTATAAGTGGAACCCCCCCAGTCACTTAAGGAGTGACTCATTGCCCCCAACTCGAAACCAATCAATAGGGCAATTAAGTCTGGGTAATGACTCAGAAGCGATCGCGCCCCCCATTGAATCATCATCTCCACGGTCCAGGGCATACCCCGGACTAGATCCATCACCAACAAAATAGCGATCGCCACCATGCCGATCCAAGTCATCAGATAAACAACTCGTAACACCGTGCCAATCACCGGACCGTGAGACAGAAATGAGCGATGGTGCAAACTCTTTTGGTAAGGCAGCCAAATCCAACGCAACCACCCCCAACGGAGAAACTGCTGGGAATAGATATCCAGATCCGGGCCAAACATCAGCCCACTGAATAAAAAACCTCCCGAAACAAATAAAGTTAAATGGCTGTTACGGGTGAAAACCCAGGTGATACCTGCCACCCAGGGCAAGCTCCATAAAGTAATTTCGTCATGGGTGCGACCAGATGGCATAAATTGAAAAAAGTGTGCTATAGTAGATTCGGTTACAAAAACCGGGCGGTTAGCTCAGTGGTAGAGCGCCTGCCTTACAAGCAGGATGTCACTGGTTCGAGCCCAGTACTGCCCATTCCCGGAAAGCTTATCATAACAAGGTTTTTACCCCTGTCACCAAAATTGGTTGCAGGGGTTTTTAGTTATTAAGTCGGGATGCAAGTCGGGATGTAGGTGGCGGTGTAGGTGGCGGATATCGTTAATCGTTAACCGTCAACCGTTGACTGAAAAATGCGATCGCCACACAACCTAGATCCTGATTTTGGTGACAATCGATGCAAAAATTAATCAGATCACACCAAAAATGAAAGTGCTTCTCACACCAAACCAGTGCATTCAATCCTAGAACAAAAATACCGACGGATTAGGAAAGAACTGATTACCAGTGTCAGTTTACTTGGGGGTGTTTTTTTACTAGGCACCTTGGGATACTGGTCAATGGAAGGATGGTCTTTATCCGAAGCCGCCTATATGACTGCAATTACCCTTTCAACGGTGGGATTTACTGAGGTGCGACCTCTCGGTCCTACGGGGCGACTGTTCACCATGTCTTTAATTGCCCTGGGTGTAATTACCATCGGTTACATTGTGAATCGGTTTACAGAAGCGATTATTGCAGGATATTTTCAAGACGTTATTCGATTAAGGCAACAGAGACGATTGATAGATACATTATCAGAACACTATATCCTCTGTGGATTTGGTCGCACCGGACGTCAAGTTGCTTTGGAATTCAAAGCAGAAGGCATTCCTTTCTTAGTCCTAGAAAACGACCCAGAAGAAGTGCAGGCAGCCGAACAACTTGATTGTATTGCGGTTCTGGCTGATGCGACTTTGGATTCGACCTTAATTCAGGTAGGAATTGAACGGGCAGTTTGTTTAATTACCGTCCTCCCTTCTGATGCGGAAAATCTTTATACTTTGATTTCCGCAAAAACCCTCAATCCCAAATTGCGAGTTATTGCCCGGGCAAACACCGAGGACGCGGTGAAAAAGTTGCAACGGGCAGGCGCCGATACGGTGATTTCACCTTATATTACGGGGGGACGACGCATGGCAGCGGCGGCATTACGACCAGAGGTGATGGATTTTGTCGATGGGATTATTACTGGGGCCGATCGCACCTTATATCTGGAAGAATACAAAGTTAACTCAGAAACTTGTCCCTTTGTTGGTTATACGGTCAAAGATGCGGATCTGCGGGGTCAGACGGGCGCTTTAATTCTGGCAATTCGCCGTCAGGATGGGACGCTGATCGGAGGCCCCACTGCGGATACACAATTACTGGCAGATGATGTCTTGATTTGTATGGGCACCCCCGAACAGCTACGCCGGATGAATCAAATTCTTAGTCCCCTGCGTTCTCAGCCCCAGTTTCGCCGACCCAAGCAATTGCCCCCAAACCGATAAATCATGTTTTTTTACAGGCAAGATGCGGTCTGTAGGGCAGGAAAAAAAGACAGGTTTTTCATAAAAATACCTGTCTTTTTTCTGTGCTTTTTTGATTATTTGAAGATGAGTTGAAGATTAGTTTAATTTTAAGGCACTGACTGGCACTTCATCCCATGAAGCGACCGTTCGCATCCTAGTTAGCCAACCTTGCACCCTTTGAGATTCACTTAAATTTTCCTCAAAAGAGTCATAACATTCTTGGGCCTGGGTTTCATCGCAGCAGGCAATACAGGCATACAGCATTCCGCTAGGATCGAGTTGTTCATTCACCCAAATTTTCATGGTTCATCTTCCTCCAGTGTTTTCACGAGATTACTGTTACATCCTTATCTAGACTCTGACCATTCATTATCTACATTTACATGATTGCTAGAGCCTAAGCAGGCAAATATTTCAGCGATAGTTGTGAGATCGCTTTTTTACGGTTTCGCTTATCTTAACATATTTTAATATTTTCGCAATCTGCTGTATAGATGATGACCCATCCGCTTAATTTTCGGTAAATATTGGCTACTTTGTTATGAATTCATAACAATTTTTGGTAATTTTGGCCAACCCCCAGATATTTTATATCACTCCATTTTCTTAGACGGGTTTAACGATTAAGTGATGAATCAAACTATTTGCGATCGAGATTTGGAAAAAGCCGTTATGCCAAGATTTTACCAAATGAACCTTATGCTTTAAAATTTAACGAATATAACTCAATGAATTTCCGCTGAAATATGTTTGAAAATTTATTCACCCCCCAAATTGATCTGACATCACCGATCGCCAAAAAAGATGGTACGAAAGCCGCAATTATTGGCATCGGTCAAGTGGGCATGGCTTGTGCCTATTCCATGCTGATTCAAAATACCTTGGATGTCATTACCTTAATAGACATTAACCAGCAAAAATTAGAAGGGGAGGTGATGGACTTACAACATGGCTTGCCTTTTGTCGAACCGACCCTAGTTTATGCCGGAAAAACCTCCTTCGGATGCAGCGGGTGCTGATATTGTGATTATTACCGCTGGGGCAAAACAGCAACGGGGAGAAAGCCGCCTGGATCTGGTGCAACGCCATGTGGAAATCTTTAAGAAATTAATTCCCGAATTAGTTCAATACTGCGCTGATGCAATTTTCTTAATTGTCAGTAATCCGGTGGATATTATGACCTATATTACTGGGAAGCTTTGTCCAGGCAATTTTAAGAAATCAGAATCGGGTGATGACGGTAAGTAGTTTAATTAAAGATTTCCACGGCATCCAAGATGTTTGTTTAAGTTTACCGATGGTGGTAAATCGTCAAGGGGCAACCAAGATGGTGAATATAAATTTGACTGATACCGAATTATCTCAGTTGCAGCATTCGGCCAATGTTTTAAAAGAAATTATTGCCAAGTTGAATCTGTAGAATTTCTGTGGAGGGCCGCCATCGGGCTTTTGGGGTGTAGGGTGTAGGG
>NZ_LIUQ01000016.1:11155-51745 GCF_001276715.1 Planktothricoides sp. SR001
CTCTTCCCCCCACACCGATGGCAGCCCTACACCCTACACCCTACACCCTACGCCCTAAACAAATTAATTAGCTTTGACGAGTAAGGCTACGGCATACGCGGAAATCCCTTCTTCCCGCCCTTCGGGGCCGAGTTTTTCGTTGGTGGTGGCTTTGACTCCTACTTGGTCAGGGTCGATCCCCAAGACTGTTGAGAGGCGATCGCGCATTTTGCTAATATGCGGTTTTAATTTAGGCCGTTCTGCCACCACCACAGAGTCAATATTGCTCACTTGCCACCCTTTCTCTTTGATTAACTGGTTAACTTGGGCTAATAACACTAAACTATCGGCACCTTTCCAGCGATCGTCCGTGGGCGGAAAGTAGTGACCAATGTCTCCTAAACTGAGGGCACCGAGCATGGCGTCCATGATCGCATGAGTTAACACATCTGCATCGCTATGACCCACTAATCCCAAGGAATGCTCAATTTTGACTCCCCCCAGAATTAGTGCGCGATCGCTTCCTAAGCGGTGGATATCATAACCATTGCCAATTCTAATTTGAACCGTCATCACCAAAAATCCTCAAAAAATCCTCATTCGTCCTACCGGGCAAATTTTATCGGAAATAGGGAACAGGAAACGGGTAACCGCCATCGTGCATAGTAGTGCAGGGGTGCCGATCCTGTAAAGTCGCGATCGCTGTGGGGAACCGCCAACCGTCAACAACTAACCAAGGACTTTCTGACCAATGATCGTAGATACTCGCTTGCGGTTTTATCGACAAGACACTATCGTCATTCTGGATCCCTAATAGGTTTTCTCGTTGGGTCTTGATTAAAAAAATGTGGTTTATGTCACACAAATTTGCAATTTAGGGTATAATAATAATAAGTGAAGGATAAGGGATAAAGATAAGCTTTGAAACAATTGTGTAAAAATGCTGATTCTACCAGAATATTCCTGATTATTAATCAATTCCTAAAATATCGAGGTGAAAACTATGATTAAAAGCGCTGAATTTATTCATCCTCATAGCCATTTCTATGGTGAATTAACTCCAGAAAATGTTGAATTTCATAACCGGATGGAAGATTTTGTTCAAGAAGCGACGTTAATTTCTAATTTAGCGGGCAATGGCAAGATGTCTTTGGAAGAAGCGTATGGCGAAATTGAAAAACTCTGGCAACAACTGGGTCAGAGTAAAGAAGAGTTAAAGATTGGGAAATCTTTGGCTGAGGTTAGATAAATATCTCATAATTTAGAGGCTAGTAAATATGCACTTACTCCCAGATTATTGACTCATCACGGATAAAAAACCCGGTTTCTCTGAAACCGGGTTTTTTATGTGAAAAAATAATTTGCTGGACAATTTGCTGGATAAGTTGTGAGAAGTTGTGGAAAAGCGATGGAGAAGTTAACTTGCGGTGACAATCCAGAAACCAGCAATTTGCTGGGAATTGCTTTGGCTGAAACATAATGGCACTCCAACAGACACTTGACTGAGTTTCATTTTCTGGGATTGTATTAGCGATCGAGTAAACCGGAAAATTTCCAAGTCATATAAACGGCAAAGGCTTTACCTAAATCGTTCATAGCTTGATCGAATTCTTGCGGGTGAAATTCAGTAGAAGTTTTGGGTTGAGGTTGAGGTTGGGTTTGGGTTTGGGTTTGGGTTTGGGCTTGGGTTTCGGTTTCTTTCGAGGTTTGGTTAATCATAAAATGTCTTTGCTTGAAATCGTTAATTACATATTCAGGCTAATTAGGCAGCTTTCAGGATAAATTCATGCCAGTTTTTAAGCTGTCACTGTTGGCGAACATCTCCAGGTAAGGTTTTTTGTACTATCTAAAATCCGAAATAATCACTGGTGGGAATGTAGTAGGGTGGCATTGGGGCAAAAAATTCCGATTCCCGTGGTAAAAGCGATTGGACAAAAGTGATACGATCGCACTGATCTAATCATTTCAGAGGGACTTTATGGCCACAAACAGCAAAACTATTACCCTGAGTCAATTTTTAAAGTTCATGGGTATTGCCGATACCGGAGGACAGGCAAAAATGATGATTCAATCGGGGGAGGTTCTGGTCAATGGTGTGGTTGATACCCGACGAGGCAGACAATTAGTGACAGGCGATCGCGTGACGGTGGGTTCACAAACTTTTGAGGTTGATGTGAATCAATAGTAAGGCGATAGATTGTTTCTTTTCTACCTGCTTAATTTATTATATCACGGCGGACTCTAACATTCGGATGGTGGCGTTATTTGCATCAATTTCCACGGGAACACCAATGGGAATGGTAAATTTATCGGGAATATGTCCGATCGCCGACCCATACCAAGCGGGAATTCCTAACGGTTTGATGATATCCGATAAAACTTGGGGTAAAGTCAGGGAGGGATCGTCGTCTTCACCAGGGGTACAGTTGCGACATTGAGCAAAAATAAACCCAGAAATTTGATCGAGGATGCCCGCGATTTTTAGCTGAGTTAACATTCGGTCGATGCGGTAGATATCTTCGCCAATTTCTTCCACAAATAAAATGGTTTGATTCCAGTCCGGTAAATAAGGAGAACCCACCATTGAAGTCAGGACGGATAAGTTACCACCCACAATCCGTCCGGTGGCTTTTCCAGGGGCGATCGCCTCCCCAGAAATTCTCACCGGATTGACCATTTTCACCGCCCCCCCATTAAATAGAATCCGTTGGAAATATTCTAAAGAAAACTGATTCCATTCAGAAGTGCCCACCGGCCCATGAAAAGTCACCATGCCACTGCGGGCATAAATCGCCAATAATAAGGAAGTAATATCGCTATATCCCATAATAATTTTGGGATTTTGGCGAATTAAATTATAGTCCAACAAGGGCAAAATTCGATGGCAACCCCAACCCCCCCGCAGGGTTAACAAGGCTTTGACGGAATCATCCGCAAACATAGCCTGAATATCCGCAGCGCGATCGCGGTCTTTCCCGGCTAAATAACCGTATTCATCTAAAATATGCGCCCCACGCTTCACCTTTAATCCCAACTTGGCTAAGGCTTTTTCCGTATATTCAACATCTTCTAAATCCACCGGACTCGCGGGATTAATTAAACCAACCGTATCCCCGACTTTTAGTTTTGGCGGTTTCAGGATATGGTCAGGCATATTGTCAGGCATAGTATCAGGCAATGACTGATCTGTGGCAGCAGCAGGCAGTTTAGTTGCCAACAAAGATAGTCCCAAAAAATGAAAAAATTGACGGCGATTATAAATTCCTTGAGACAGTTTAAACATAAAATTAATCCTGTAATTATGAGGAGAGAGAATAGAGGAGAGAGGAGAAGTGAAAAGTAAAAATTTCAATGAAATATCACCATTTCCTCTATTTTCTATGCTCTATCCTTTATGTTTTATCCTCTATCCTCCCATTTGACTATGACAATAACCCCGCAATAAAGATGGCGGAAATAATTAACTGCACTGCCATCATAGGCAAACCGTAGCGCAGAAACTTATGAAAAGAAATCTCCCGACCATGTTGTTCGGAAATACCCGCAGCAACAATATTAGAAGAAGCTCCCACCAAAGTGCCATTTCCCCCTAAAGTTGCCCCAAACATCATGGCATAAAATAAGGGTAAAACTTCGGGAGGAAAATTACCGGAAAAGTTGGGATCGAGAATTTCTGGCCCGACCATGCCAATATTGACGATATATTGTTTCAGCAGGGGAACCATTGCCACTACCAAAGGAATATTGGGAATCACACTAGATAATATCCCGACTATAAACACTAAGATTAATGACCCCAGAGCGATATTATTCCCGATCACAGCCGCTAAAATTTTAGCCAGTTGACTGGTGACTCCGGTTTTTTCTAATCCACCAATTAAGACAAAGGTGGACATGAAAAATATTAGGGTACTCCAGTCTACATCTCGGAGGATATTATGCACTGTGTCAATTTTAGTTTGATGGGCTAATAGTAGGGCTAAACTTGCGCCTAAGAGGGCAACAGATGCGGGGTCAATGGGAATGGGTAAAGATTCTCCAATTACAAAGAAAGTTAAGACGATCCCCACGATCACTCCGCCTAACATTAACACCTTGGGATGATTAATTTTCGGATGGGGTAAGTCCTCTAAGTGTTCAAATTTTGTCTGCCAGATTTTCCGAAATAGAAAAGGAGCGATCGCCAATACGGACAAAACTGCCAGCAGTCCGCCAAAACTTAGTTTAACTAAATATTGATTAAAGCTCATATTAATCGAACTGCCGACAATAAATGTCGCTGGGTCGCCCACCAATGTCAATAAACCGGCACTATTTGCGACAAAGACCATTAATATGAGTAATGGCACAAAATCTACCCCAATTTCCTGAGCCATTGGCGGAATTAAAGGCGCTAACAACATCACCGTTGTGGCATTGGGTAAAACCGCACAAATGGGGGTGGTAATGCCGATGACTGCGAGTAATAAAACCTTGCCACTGCCTTTGGCAATCATTACCATTTGAGTGGCGATATATTCAAATACTTTCGTTGGTTCAAACGCCCGAACTAAGACCATCACCCCAAAAAAAAGCGCCAAAGTTGCATAGCTTTGGGTAATGTAACTCATCGCTTCTTTCAGGGTCATTACATGGGCAAAGACCAAAATTAATGCTCCCAATAAAGCGGCCACTGTCAGATGGATTTTTTCTGAAATAATAATCCCAATGACCCCAAGAAACGTGGCTAGGGATATCACCGCTGGTAAATTCATTTCTATAAAGTTCATAAATTATGCTCCGCTGTGATGAGTGCATGATTGGCTGACTAGAAAAACCCCCAGTCTCAACCTGTTGGCGAAAACGCGAAAATTAGCCATAATTGTTTAATCATCATTTTCTAGGTATTGATTCAATTCAATGATTGGATCCACAAATATTTGTGCATTTTGTTCTAAACAATATGTTGACTTTAAGCCGGTCTGTTTAACTCTAATCTCCTGACCAGATCGCTAATCTTCAGAAATATTGCTAGGCTTTTCATTTTTTGATGTAAAAATCATAAATTGACTCCAATTCAATCCAGTTTAGGTTTACAGCGTCGTCATTATTTACTGAGTCACTGAATGAAGTCAAAACATTTTTTAAAATGCTGATTCACCAGTCCTCTCCCAATGCCGCCGGGGTTAGCTGACGGGCTAGAAATGAGAGTTTTTCTTCTCTAAATACTTGAAATATTAGAGATACGCCCCAAGGTTGGTTCCCCCGTTTCCTCTCCTTGGCGTTCAGATTTTTCAAAGCTAAGGAACTAGGCTGACTTATTCTGTTTACTTAGGGGATAAGTCTAGCATAAAAAAATTTTTTTTTCAACATAACTTCAATCCAATGGTGTTTTGGCTTTTCTTTAAATTTAGAAGCGTGGGCAAGATTTTGCCCATATAGTAAATTGATTAAGAGCAATTCTCAAGTAAGTCAGGATGAATCGCGGCTGGTTTTACTAGATAGACAAGAAAGCTTTCATCCTGGATCGATCCCCCCACGCCCGCTTAAAAAGGGGCTTTTTGGAATGAAAGCAAGAAGTCTAATATTCGACGCCGAATCCCCTCTAGCTTTCTGATTTACCCGGAAATTTGGCTTTTCCTATCAATGATTTCAAGTTTGACTGTAAAGTTGTGTAAAGACCTTGTTTCAATGTTTGAATTTGGAAGTGCATAAAAATGATGAATTTTTGGATCGTCAGCGCCAGTTGGGGTTTCGGTTCGGTTTTGTTCGCGGAACTGGTGCGAGACCTTTATCACTTTGTCAGCCATATTTTTCCCCCTCTGTATCGCTTGCACGTCTGGCATCATCGGGTTTTTCGTCCGGATCTGACGCCGGTTAGCGAGCGAATTTATCGCGACGCCCACTGGCGCAATGATGTGCCAGAAGCTTTGGTGATGCTGAGTTTTGGCCTATTTTTGTGGGTGGTGGCGCATTTTGCTGCCCCAGAACACCAATGGTTTGCCCTGGTGGGTTGTTTGTACACTTTGAGTTTTTTGGCAAGCGCGATCGCCCGGGGAATGGGGTTAGAAGGGGCCGATGAATTGACGGATTTAACCCATACTCCTGGGCCATTTCTTGCCCCACCGTCTCACTGGTTGGTCAATCGAACTTATCACTGGCGACATCATTTTGATAACCAAAATGCTTATTTTTGCGGTACTTTAACTTTGGTGGATCGAATCATGGGCACAGCACTTTCTTTGAAGGGGAAAACGATCGCCGTTACTGGGGCTTCTGGAACTTTGGGGCGATCGCTCTTATTTCAGTTACAAAAAGCGGGGGCAAAAGTCATCGCCCTGACTTCTAGCAATCAAACCCTGACTCTGAATATTAATGGGGAAGAATTGCCGATAAAAACGATTTCTTGGCAAGCGGGTCAAGAATCCGAGTTAGCCAAAGTATTAGAAAAAGTGGATATTTTGGTAATCAATCACGGCATGAATGTTCATGGGGAAAGAACCCCAGAAGCGATCGCGCAATGTTATGAAATTAACGCCTTTTCCGCTTGGCGACTCCTGGAACTATTTCTCACCACGGTGAAAACTAATGAAGATATTGCCCGCAAAGAAATTTGGGTGAATACTTCTGAAGCGGAATCAAATCCTGCGTTTAGTCCCTTATATGAACTCAGCAAACGCACCCTGGGGGACTTAGTAACCCTGCGGCGTTTAGACAGTCCTTGCGTGATTCGCAAACTAATTCTTGGCCCGTTTAAAAGTAACCTCAATCCTATTGGCATTATGTCAGCGGACTGGGTAGCCAAACAAATCGTGAAACAGGCGATCGCGGATACTCGGAATATCATTGTCACCATCAATCCTTTGACCTTTATCACCTTTCCCATCAAAGAATTTTTTGTCAGCACCTACTTTAAACTCTTCACCCGGAAAGCCGCCAAAGTGACAACTGCCGATGAAACTAACCCAGTCAAAATTACTCCGTAGAATTGTAGGTGACAGAGGAACTAAGTTTCTCTTATAGAAATAACCCAGTAGGGGTTTGGATATGCAAACCCCTACATTAGAATTATTGCAAAAGTATCGTTCATCCGGTGGCGGTTTGAAGGGGGTAGTAAAATAAAGGTCTAATCAAAAAAATTAGCCTATTAATAATTAACAAAAAGCTATAAAAAATCAAGATAACATTGTCAAAAAATAAATAATATGTTATAAAATAACAATAATAATGGTAAAAACCAAAACTGGGAACTTAACAAGGAATTAACTGATGAGTAATTTTTGGCAGTTAATAGCAAGCAACACCAACGGGTTCCCAACGATTTTTGTGGGAACTCCCTTAGCGCAAGTTTTGGCGCAAATTTTATCCGATCCCATCAAAGACCCGGTGGCGATTTTCCTGATCATCATGGCGATGATGCTGATCGCTCCCCTGGTATTTGAACGATTAAAATTACCGGGTATTGTGGGCTTAATTTTGGCGGGAATAGTTATCGGGCCTTATGGGTTAGGATTACTCGCAAGAGATAGCACCATCATTTTATTAGGCACCGTAGGATTGCTATTTCTGATGTTTTTAGCCGGTCTAGAAACTAGCTTAGACGATCTGAAATTAAATGCCGATAAAGCCATTATTTTCGGCTTGGCAACTTTCTCAATTCCGATGGTTTTGGGGACAGTGGCGATGCTGTTACTGGGATATGGTTGGTTGGCGGCAATTTTGGTGGCTTCTTGCTTTGCTTCCCATACCCTGCTGGCTTTGCCGGTGGCTAGTCGTTTGGGCATTATGCGGACTCCAGCAGTGACAGCCACTTTAGGCGGAACGCTGATTACGAACGTTTTGGCTTTGTTAGTTTTGGCGGTGATTGTTAAAGCGAAGGCGGGCAATTTAACTCTGAGTTTTTGGTTGTTTCTCATTCCCGCTTTAGCCATTTATACTGTGACAACTTTGTGGGGAGTGCCGAAAATTGGCCGCTGGTTTTTCCGCAGGTTTGGCCATGATGAAGGGGCAGAATTTACGTTTGTTATGGCTACGTTATTTATCGTGTCTTATTTGGCTCAGTTGATTGAAATTGAGGCAATTATTGGGGCTTTTTTGGCGGGAGTTGCCATTACTAAAATTATCCCTAATTTAAGTCCTTTGATGAATCGAATTCAGTTTATCGGCAATACGCTATTTGTGCCGTTTTTCCTGATTTCGGTGGGAATGTTAATTGACCCGATGATTCTGATTAAAGAACCGCGATCGCTCTTAGTGGCAGCGGTAATGATTGGGGCAGAATTGCTGGCAAAATATTTGGCTGCTTGGGGTTCAGGAAAGTTTTTTGGCTGGAAGTTTCCCGAAATAATGGTGATGTTTGGTCTTTCCGGTGCTCAAGCGGCGGCTACTTTGGCCGCAATTACGGTGGCGTATAAAATTGAATTAGTAGATCAATTAACGGTAAATGGAATTATTGGCATGATTCTATTTACTTGCGTCGGTTCTCCTTGGGTGATTGCTCGGTGGGGCAAAGAGGTTAAACCAGAGGAAAAGGTGGTCAGCGACAAACAGCAAAATTTGTCCGACCGGGTTTTAGTTCCAGTGGCTAACCCTAATACGGAAGATAATTTATTGCAGTTGGCAATTTTGCTGACGAAAAAATCTAAAGGTACGTTGCTACCTCTGCACGTTCTTTCTGATAAAAACGACAGGATTTCTCCCCAAGCTAGAATTAAGCAGAGTCAGTTATTGGCGATCGCGGAACAAGCTGCTCATGCAGCCACAGTTAAGGTTGAACCCATTGGTCGCATTGATGCGGCGATCGCTCGCGGAATTGTTCGCAGTGCCACAGAACATAATGCTAGTTTGGTGATTTGTGGGTGGAAAGGCTATTCCACTTATAAGGAAAATTTTTTTGGTAGCACGATCGATAAAATTGTCCGGCGATCGCCTGTCCCGGTTTTAATTACTCGTTGTCCCCAACCGATTAAGAATATTGCCCGAGTCTTTTTAGCGTTAACTCAGACCGAAACTGTATCCTGGGAATTCCAACAAACTTTAGAAATTGCTAAAACCATCGCCGCCGAACTCAAGGCCAAAATTCATTTGTTAATCATCGTTACTGGGGCATCCAATCCAGATTTTTCTTTGGCAACTTTAGGCTTGAGTGAGAATACGCCCATCCAAGAAATCCAGGACAATTTTGTCATGAAAGTTACGAGAATGCTGACCGCTGATGATTTATTAATCTTAACTTCCGGCACCCATCAGTATCATGCGTTTGGATTATCCAATGGATTAGTCGAACCAGAGGCGATCGTCCGCCTTAAACCAGATATTGCCACCATTGTGGTTCATTTTCCTAATCTCAATTAGAAATCAATTTTTGATCCAGGGGAAATCATGCTTTTATTGGCCAAAAAATGCTATATATATAATATTGGCCTAATTCCTGGGAATCCTATCTGGGTGACAAGCCAATTTGCCAAAAACCCAGTTTATTGGGGTATAATCTGTAACTCGCTTTACGATCAATGCAAAAATCTAGATTATCAGCGTTTTTCGGGGATTTATCGGCGCAAAAATCAGGGCATCAATTGACAAAAATTTTACCGAATCAGCCAACAGCAAATTTAGGTAATTTATTGCCTCAATTAGAGATACCTTGGGCAAAACCGGGGTGGTTTGATGCGGCAGAAAGCTGGATTCAAACAGAACTGCAACGTCAAGGGTTGAAGGCGATCGCGCCAATTGAAGTAGTTAAGAATTGGGCATTGGCGATTATTTTACGAGTGCCCACCACTGAGGGGATGATTTATTTTAAAGCTTCATCCCCCCTGTTTGCTCAAGAAGCTGAATTTACTCGTATTTTGGCGCAACGATACCGGCAAAATATTCCCGAAGTTTTGGCCACTTGCCCTGATAAATCTTGGATTTTAATGCGAGAAATAGAGGGGGAAATTCTGGAAAATATGGGCGATATTTTTCACTGGGAAGCAGCGTTACATCAGTGGGCTAAATTTCAGATTTCGGCTATAGAACATCGCTCGGATTTAATTGCCTGCGGTTGGGTAGATTTAGGAGTAGAACATATCGCTAAAACCCTGGAGGGATTATTTGACCCAAGGCTTCGCCTCCCCTGGAATTATGGCAAAAAATTGGCAAATCGAGAATTATTGCAGTTATTACCACTTGTACCGAAACTGCAAAAAGTCCTTGAACAATTCCGGGAACTGAATATCCCTGATACGTTGGTGCATGGGGATTTATCTCCCCGAAATATTTATCTGCGTGACCAAGGTTTTGTCTATTTTGATTGGTCTGATACTTGTATTTCTCATCCGTTTTTTGATTTGATTCGGTTTTTATATGAGATTTCTAAAGATTTGCCCGATGTCACCGATGCCCGATCGCGGATTCGCAATGCCTATTTAGCCCCTTGGACGATTTATGCGCCAATGGAACAATTAGTCTCTACTTTTGAGTTTGCCTCCGCAACTTTGGTGTCTCTTTATGAAGCTATTAGTGATCGCCTATTGCGGGAAAATTGGCGCAACCAGTGGGGCAACCAGTGGGGCAACCACTGGCAGGGGCAAACCGAGTCGGCGGTTTCTTTTTATCTCCAAAGATTACTGATTCAAGTGGCTACTTATTTACACTTTTTTCGCCATTGTCAGTAAATGTTGTTACTGGTTAGTTGTTACTGGTTATTGGTGATTGATTATGAAACTTAAATAACCAATCACCAGTAATCAATCACTACTCGTTAGTTGCTGTTTCTAATTTTTGCCCAATCCGAGGTTCGGTTCCGTCAAGCAGCCTTTGAATATTGCTACGATGCCGCCAAATTACATAAATTCCTCCGGCGATCGCAAATAAGATGAATGGCAAAGGTTGATGGGTCGCATACATGATTCCGGAAACCGCGATCGCCCCAGCAATGGAACTCAAAGAAACAATTCGGGAAATAGCCAAAGATAAGGCAAAAACCCCCAAGGTTGCTAACCCAACCACCCAAGACATAGCTAACAAAACCCCTAAACTGGTGGCGACGGATTTACCCCCGGCAAAACCTAACCAAATGGATCGACTATGACCGACCACCGCTAATAATCCAGCCGCTGTAATCATCCAGGGTAGCCAACTTTCGAGAATGGGCAACGGGGCAAGTTTAGAGGTGATATCCAGGTAATAAGCCCATTTCACTAAGGCGATCGCCCCCACTCCTTTTAACACATCTACCGACAAAACAAAAATTGCAGGCCCTTTGCCCAGGGTTCGCAACACATTAGTTGCCCCCGTGGAACCCGACCCTTCCTGCCGCAAATCGATTCCTTTGAAGATGCGTCCGACCAAATAGCCTGTGGGAATTGACCCCAATAAATAAGCGGCCAAAAACAAAGATAGATTGAAAATTACCCAATTCATCATAAATAAAATTGCCTTTTCTGTTTCTACTGATTAATTGATTTTACCAGGAGATTTTACCAGGATATCCTCTCGTGGCAGCTTTTGGGCTTGTAGCCACAGGTTTTAACCCGTTCCGGTGGACTATTGATTTATGGCTGCTGAAAAATTGGCATGGGGGAAAACTTTCGCCAAGTCCAGGATAGCATCGCCTAAACCGGGTAAAATAACGGTTTCATTGGGGAGAAATATTTGCTTTTGCCGATAGTCAAATTTGTTACTTTGGGATTTTTGATAGGGATGGCGGTAAACTTCTAGTTGATTTTCGATTAAGTTGAAAATCCAATAGTCATTAATTCCCGATTTCGCATAAAGACCGAGTTTAATTTCGCGATCGTATTCCAGAGAAGAATCGGCAATTTCTATGACTAATAAAATATCTTCGGGAGTAGGATGATTGGCCAAATAATTATCATCGCGGTTGCGGGCGATCGCTAAATCTGGTTCTGGTTCGCTATAGTTAGACAGCATTATTGGGTCTTGGCATCGAACTATGGCGTTATTGCCGATTAATTTTAATATTTCTCGATTTAACAGCGAACAACAAACCGCATGAGGTTTACCTTTAGCAACCATTTTGATAATTTCTCCTTCAATTAATTCAGTGCGATCGTCTGTTTGGAGCATTTCCAGGTCAATTAGGCGATGATATTCCTCAATTGTAAACCGTTTAGCAGTGGCTATAGTCATAGTTTTTACTGTTTTTACTGGAGATTTGGTGAATGTTTTTATAATAGCAAAGTTAAACAGGCAACGGCTGGTAGGGGCAATCCGATGGCGGTGGTTGCCCCGAATTTGGCAACGGATGGTTTGACGGATGGGCAGCGGATGAGCGATCGCCCCTTAATATCTGAATTACGCCACAGAAAAATCTGTTAAATGGCGACTTTTTGGGCGAATAAATCCTAAAACAATATCTGATTTAGGGACTTCTAATTCTAATAGTTCTAAAGCAATTCCTCCTTCGGTCCCATCAAACTCAATCCAAATTTTCTCTTCAATTATTCGCAAATGCAATACAACAGAGTGAACTCGTCCCGTTCGATCCCATCCTATGTCCAACAATAAGTAATTATCGGCGATGCGATCGCAAAGTAATAGAGGCTCAATTTCTCCATGACTTGGTTTATGGTGGGCGTGTTTTTGGAGAATCTGGATAATGATATTACGGTAATGTTCTAGTTTAGCCATTGGATAATCACCTCCCGATCTGGATCGAAAATGACTAGGTAGATTTCTTGATCGCTGACAATATCTTGAATGGCAGGCTTTTGAAAAAAATCTTGGTAAACCTCTTCAGAAATTGCTAAATATAATTTTCGGTCTGGGCTAATCCGACGCAATATGCTTCGATACATATTATACTGCCCAATTGCTTTTTGTAGCTCAGTTATTTGTGAAGAACTGTTGAAAACCTTAATTTATATGGCTATTTTCTGTTCTGATTTTTGTGCAGCTAATAGTTTTTCTGCTCCCAAATCTGCGTATAAACGCAGCCCTTTATATTCTAAGGTATAAGGATCATCAGTAATTGTCCAGCCATCTTTGCTTAAAGCATTTTTCACTTCGTCGTGATACAGGTCATGTTGATGCATTTTGGCATTGGGAATTTTTATTTTTTGTTTTTCAGTATATCATTGCTGTGCGATCGCCCATCTGAGGAAAGAGGAAAGAGGAAAGAGGAAAGAGAAGGCTGATGAAAATTCTCTCTTCTATCTTCTCTCTTCTCTTCCCTACACCCTACACCCTACACCCTAAACCCTACACCCTACACCCTAAACAGCGACTCGGTATGATTCGCTATGATGATGATTGTGCTAGGATAAAATCGCCGATCGCATTTACGCGATTTGCACAATACATTGCGCTTGAGAGTTAGCTATGCAGGGGATTTTTTTTAGTGACGAAAATGGGTTAAATCCAAAATTAACGGGGTTGGATTTGTTTACAACTGATTTCACCACAGAAATCAGCCCTGAAATCAGCCCTGAAATCAACGGTGGCAAGATTTCCCGAACTCCGTTAGGAATTGCCCACCAAATTGTCCCAGACACGATTACCGCGATACTGCAACCAACGAGTCAGGAATTGACCGCTATTTCCGGTTTGCCTTCCGTTGACCCGTCAATCGAACCTCTGCCGGAAAATCCGGCAACCGACGCTACAGATCCCGTGACTGGGGAAGGGTTAAACCTCCAAGCGCTACCATTAAGTTTTATTGCTAACCAGGGACAATTCGATCCCACGGTGCATTCGGTGGTCAAAGGAGCAAAACAGGCGATCGCTTTTACTCCCGATAAAATATTATTTAATTCTGCGGATCAATGGCAGTCTGAAAAGCTGCCTAACTTAGTCCAATTAACTTTTCCTGGAGCGAATAAAAATACCCAGATTGACTTTCTAGATTCCCTGCCGGGAGTCAGCAATTTTATCAAAGGCGAAAACCCGGAAAACTGGGTGACGAATGTGCCAAATTATGCCGGATTAATTTATCAAGAACTATACAACGGCATCGATTTAAAATATAGCGGATTAGACAGTGAACTCAAGAGTGACTTTATTGTGCAACCGGGGGCAGACCCCAGTCAAATTCGGCTGCAATATTCTGGCGTAGAAAATATCAGCATACGGGAAGATGGGGCACTGGTATTAATGACCCCCTTTGGGGAATTAGTGGAAAATGCCCCGATTGTTTACCAAGAAATTAATGGGGAAAAAATTTATATTCCCGCCCAATATATTTTAACCGAAAACCATACCGTTAGATTTGAGATTAGCGAATATAATCCCAACTACACCCTAGTAATTGACCCGACAATTCAATATTCTAGTTATATTGGCGGCAGTCTCCGGGATTCTGTGAGCGATATTGTGGTTAATCGAGCGGGCAATATTATCGTTACAGGTTCGACAAATTCTACGGACTTTCCCACCCAATTTAGCTTCCAAAATCGCTTTGGTGGTGGGGCTTTTGATGGGGATGCTTTTGTCACCAAACTATCTGTAGATGGTTCAGCGGTTGTCTTTTCTACTTTCCTCGGTGGCAGTGGGAATGAAACGGCAAAAAGCATTGCGGTGGATAATGCAGGAGATATTTATATTGGTGGAGTCACGACTTCAGGAAATTTCCCGGTTTTGAATGCTTTTCAAAGAAGTTCTGCGGATGGGATTGCCCCTGAGTTTGGGGGCGATGCTTTTGTCACCAAACTATCAGAAGATGGCAGTCGCTTAATTTATTCTACTTATTTAGGCGGAACCGGGGTGGAAAATGTGGGCGGAATTGCCGTGGATAATACCGGCAGTGTCTCGGTAATTGGCACAACCAGATCCGCAGATTTCCCGGGGCAAAATGCCCTTGATAATCAAAGAGATGGGGATGAAGATGCTTTTATTACCAAGTTTTCTGTGGATGGCACCCGGTTAATTTTTTCTACCTATTTAGGGGGTAGCGATCGCGAATTTGGCGAAGCCATTGTGACAGATAATGGCGGCAATATATATGTGACTGGGGCGACAGAATCCGAAAATTTGCCGGTAGTTGCTGCGGTGCAAAGTACCTTGGGCGGACAGTCTGATGCGTTTGTGGGTAAGTTTGACCCCAATGGAAATGCGATTTTTTTGACCTACTTAGGTGGGGGAGATGTGGATCAAGGATTAGCGATCGCCATTGACCAAAGTCGCAGTGTTTATGTCACCGGAAAAACGGGGTTATCAAACATTGGGCAACCCTTTGCTGCTTCCGAACCCCCCAACCCCCAAAGTGCCAGAAATTTTCCCTTGGTAAATCCATTTCAAATTACATTTTTTGGCGGATATGATGATGCGTTTGTCACTAAGTTAAGTGAAAGGGGCGATGCTTTATTATATTCCACTTATTTAGGCGGCAATGGTACGGATTTAGGGCAGGCGATCGCGGTGGATAATCAAAATAATGTTTATCTGACTGGAACGACAAATTCTAGTGATTTTCCCCGATTGAATGCCTTGCAACCCACCTTTGGGGGCAACCGGGATGCGTTTGTCTTGAAGTTAGCCCCGGACGGGAAAACTTTACGCTATTCCAGTTATATTGGTGGCGGAGATATTGACTCTGGACAGGCGATCGCGCTGGATTTAAATAACAATGTTTATCTCGCGGGATTTACCAACTCTACCGACTTCCCCACCCAGCAACCTTTTCAAGGAACTTTACGGGGAGTTGGCGACGGATTTATCGTCAAAATTCCCCCAGAAACCGGCCCAGTTCCCAATCAATTTGAAAGTTACACTCAATTTGTCCTCAAGGAAAACCTAAGTTTATTATCCTTGTTCTACGATGAAAATTATTATCTCACCAATAATCCCGATGTTGCCCAAGCCGTTGCCGCAGGAGTTTATCCCAACGGATTACAACATTATTTATTGCACGGTCAGTCAGAACGCCGCAACCCCAGTAAATTATTTAACGAAAATCTCTATTTAGCCCAAAATCCTGATGTCGCCCAAGTGGTTGCGGCGGGTGGTTTAAGAAGTGGATTTGAGCATTTTAATCGCTTTGGGTTCGCGGAAGGGCGCGATCGCCGTTTAGTGCTCTTCGATCAGGTGTTTTATTTGGCTACCAACCCAGATGTTGCTGCCGCTGTAGCCGGTGGTGCATTCAAAAGTGCTTATGAACATTACATCACTGCGGGACAATTTGAACGGCGCAATCCTAATCGTTTCTTTGATGACCGATTCTATGTGGAATCTAACCCAGATGTAGCCCAAGCTTTAGCTGCTGGTGCGATTAATAGTGGGTTTGAACATTTTGCCTTTGCTGGGGAAACACAACGACGGCAAGTTAGTCCTGGATATGACGAATCTTTCTATTTAGCGGATAACCCAGATGTGGCAGCAGTGGTGGCTGCCGGTGGTTTACGCAGTGGCTTTGAACATTATATTCGCTTTGGCTTCCAAGAAGGTCGTCCGGGAATTGGTTAAATAATTGGTTAAATCAAAAAAAGGGGCAAAGCATCATGCTTTGCCCCGGTAAATCTAGACTCTTTTCATCCTCTCATCTTAGTCTAAGAATCGGCTTCGATTAATTCTTCTTCATCGATATAGGGTTCAATGCGACGACCGGAAAGCACCAGAATCTTGCCAGAAACAAAACCCGCAATTAAGGCGATCGCCAAGGAAACAAAAATCCCGATAATTTGCGCCATCACATTCATGCCTGATACCACAAACATGGCCGACAATCCGCCAAATAAACCGGGCAAACCATGTAAATACATCACCCCACAAGTATCTTTCTTTTGCAACAATTCTTCTAATTTCGGTTGAATCACGGCAAAGCCAACTACAGATAAAATACCGGCGAAAATTCCAATCATCAAAGCAGTTTGATTTGTCGCATGATCGCACACCGAACCGATCGCCACACCGCCAGCTAAAGTAGCATTAGCAATATCAATCACGGAGATTTTATGGCGTAACAAAACGGTGGCAATATAAGTGGATAAAGTTGCCCCACAAAGGGCCATGACCACATTCAAAACCACCATTGGGATTTGTGCTTCGGGGACTAAAGCCGCACAAAAACTCGGCCAAAAAACCCATAACACCATACTGCCTAACAAAGCGAAGATTTCACTCACATTATCTTCCGGCATGGCATGATCGAATTCTTTTTTGGTGGTCATAGTAAACAACACACCCAGGCCAAAAAATGCGCCGAAAGCATGGATCACAATTGAACCGCCCGTATCCACAAAACTGCCTTGAGGAATTAGACCCAAACCCCCACCTAACACGATCCATTCATTCACCATATAGGGAGGGATAAATAGTAAGCCCAATAATAAATATTGTGGCATTTTTAACCGCCCCAACACTGCCCCAGCACAAATCAACAGACTCACCGTAGCAAATTCAGAAAAAATAAACTTATCGATTTCTAGGGTATGCGCTTCCCCAAATATGCCAAACCCATTAATAAACATATAAAGGGGAATGCCAATACTGACTAATAAATAAGTGGCGGTAGCGGCAGATCGTCCGTAGGTTTTAATGAAGTTCATTAAAAAGCCAAACCCGACCAACGCCATAATCAAAATATGCAGCGATCGATAATATTTTTGTACCTCAAGGACGGCGGATAGGTCATTGGTAGCGGCATATCCGACTTGATTAACTAAGAGGACTCCTAAGATCGACAAGAAGAATAAAACTGCCATACGTTTTATATTCTTCATTCTGGTTCTCCTTTGAATTATTTTGACTGATATTGAGTTGTTTGTTGCCGGAAAGCCGCTCAATTCCCTTGGGGGTAAAGCAAAAAACTACTAATTTCTAAGGGTTTTAACCATATAGAGATGAGCGAAACCTAATGTTTTGTCATTTCTTTTGTCATCTCTTTTGTCATCGTTATTGTCATCTCTTTTGTCATTGATTTTTTCTTCACCAAGGGCTTAACCATTACAGGGATGATCGCGATCAAATTTGCTAAGTTTTACCTTTGATTTTGTTGACAAATATTGACAATTTGACAAATTTATGACAAATTATTTAGTATTTTCTGGTGAGTAGCCATTCGGCCAATTGTTAGATTTAATTTGATTACAGTGGCAATCAAACAAATTGCTATTTTTATGCTGACCAGAACCTTATTTTGTGAGGATTTATCCCCGTCTATTTCTGGGGCAACTACTCAGGAATTCCTATGACAGACAGGGCTTATGCTATTTGGCATAAATCCTATTTGTGGGAAATCTATATTTCAGAATGCTTCAAGGCTATTTGGTTCTTCAAGAACTTTTTGATAGTCTGTAGTGTACATCACAATATTTTCTCTTGTCAAGATTTTTTTTGTAAAAAAACATTACTGAATTATTAATTAATTACAAAAACGATCGCCTGATAACATTGGCTGGGAATTCAAGTCAGTTTAAATCTGCGATCTTGGCTGACAGGGTGAGCAGATTATCAGAAAAAGTCAGGTAACTCTCACCGAGTCAACAAACAATCATATTCAATTGGGTGATACCAATTGGGTGATACCAATTGGGTGATACCAATTGGGTGATACCAATTGGGTGATAAATTTAGGTGATAAATTTAGGTGATAAATTTCGGTGATATATTCCTGTTATGGTAAAGCCCCCTTTGCTCAACCAATCAATCAAATAGTCTAATTGTTGATTAATTGATAAAATCGCTAATCGGCGAATCGTCACTTTCCCCAGACTATAAACAAATCGGCGTTGCAAAGCAAAATTAAGGGATGATCTTAGGGATGATCTTGTAGGGGGAATTCCTAAAGGCGGTGGTTACGCCAAAACCCCAAGAGGGGAAGGGCACCGCGATCGCACCCACCGGGGGGACTCACCAAGCCAAACCCACCGCCCCCTGCCGCCAAATCATCCCACTAATGTGCAACCCCCAGCATTGGCTCAATTTTGGCAAATGAAAATAACTATATCTTACCATTAAAAAGTTACCACAATTCTCATTTCTGCTTTGATTGAGATGTAGCCTATTTATTTATAACTATTCAACCGGACATGATATCATGCCTAACATCGAGCAAGTTCAACCGCCGCTAGAATTTATTGCCCCAAAGTTCAATCTGTCGGTCTTCAAAGTTGTAACACCTTTATTGCCTGGATGGCGGAAATTTCAGACCCCGATCGCGAATATCCAAGGGGAAAATCTAGAAACTTTGGCACAGCTTTATCAACAATTTCAACAAGGTAAGATTCGTTTTTTAATCGCCTTTCGGCATCCGAGTACCCATGACCCATTTGCGATCGCCGAACTACTCTGGCACCTTGTCCCCCAAGCCGCCAAACAACAAAACATCTCCTTCAATGCCCCGATTCATTCCCACTTTATCTATGACCGAGGGATTCCCTTGTGGGCTGGATCTCAAGTGGGCTGGCTGTTTTCTCAACTCGGTGGCATTCCCATTCATCGGGGCAAACTGGATCGACAGGGATTAAAAACTGCCAGAGAACTCTTTGCCAATGGAGAATTTCCCATCGCCGCCTCTCCCGAAGGAGGCACCAACGGTCACAATGAAATTATCAGTCCCCTAGAACCGGGAATTGCTCTTATGGGATTTTGGTGTGTAGAAGACTTACTCAAAGCCAACCGCAATGAACAAGTCTGGATTCTGCCCCTGGGGATTAAATATCACTACCTCCAAGACAACTGGTCAGCGGTGGCAGAACTCTTAACGGAAATGGAAGCGGATTGTGGCATTACTGATTTGACTCCGCCCTCACCGCCAACTGCCGCCACCCTATACCCTCGTCTAATTCGCGTGGGCAATCGATTACTCTCGCTAATGGAAAACTTTTACCAACGCTTCTATCATCAAGATTTACCGACCAGTGAAAATGACGAATTGCCCACACGACTGAAAGCCATTTTAGATGTGGCCTTAAATGTGGCAGAAAAATATTTTGATGTCCAGCCCAAAGGGGGCTTAATTGACCGATGCCGTCGCCTGGAACAAGCGGGGTGGGATTGCATCTATCGGGAAGACATTCCTGATGTAGAGAGTCTGTGTCCCATTGAGCGATCGCTTGCCGATCGCATCGCTGAAGAAGCGAATCTGCGGATGTGGCATATGCGCTTAGTGGAAAGTTTTGTGGCGGTGACAGGTCGCTATGTCAAAGAAAACCCTTCATTTGAGCGCTTTGCCGAAACCACTTTACTGGTTTGGGCAACCATGAATCGCATTAAAGGACAAAAAATCAACAAACGTCCCAACCTGGGCAAACAAAAAGTTCAAATGACTGTAGGGGAACCGATTTCGGTTTCCGAACGTTGGGATGTTTATCAAACCAGTCGCCGAGGGGCGGTGGCTAATCTGACCGCTGATTTACAGACGGCCTTGGAACGGATGATTTAAAGGGTTGGGGAGTGTGAACAAGACGGTACAAAAGTCGTTCCGGCCAAGACGGTTTATCCTCAGAACCAGAATTGGTTGAGGAGGCGTTGGTCATTAAATTGGTGGTATAGGAATGCTAACGGTGTCGATGAAAAGGCAACGTCATGACTCATAGGGAGGGGCAGGGGCGATCGCGGTCTTGAAGTAAAAAGTAAAAAGGCGCGACCTGAACTGGTCGTTTTGGTAAGTAGGGTCAGCCCTACCGGGGGAGTCACACCCCCCGCCCTCGCGGAAAGTACCAACAATGGTATAGCCACGCCCAAGTAGGTAACGAAACAGGCGGAGTGCAGGCACCGAAAGCAGCCTAAACTGGCAGACTAAAGTTAGTTAGAAGGAGCAAGAGGGTCAAAGGGGATGCGTCACCAGACGATCCAAACCTCAAGGAATATTCGGAAAAACGCCACCAGAAATACGGTAAGAGCTACTGGGAGAAAAACAACCCGGAACTATGAAATCGCTCAGTACCTAAACTGGAAATGTCCTATTTGTGGCGAACCCATATTCAATGTTGCAGTCGGTCGCATCGGCAGAGCACGTTACGTTTTCGATACAAATGTGATTGTGAGTTCCTTACTTTTCAAGAACGGTAATCCCTCGAAATCATTTCGCTACGCTTTGAAACTGGGGAGGTTCTGTTGTGGCTTGAGTTGTACGAATATGGGTTAGTGGTTTCAGTTTGGTTGTGACCATATTTTGCGGCGGAAAACCGACGGATAAAACCCCGTTTTACGAGTTATGGTCTCATTTTGAAATTATAGACCCCTCAAAATCCGTCAGAAAAGTCCTTGTAAATTTGAAATAGTAAGGGTTTAAGCCGCTTTGTTTCGGTTTTCGGTAGTGGTGCATAGTCAGGAAAATTGGATATAATCATTTAGTAAAATAATAACTTGATCTTCTATGAATTGTCCCCGATGCGGTTCTAAAAATGTTGTGAAAAATGGCTACACTTCCAGCGGGAAGCAAAACTTTAAATGCAAGCACTGTAGTAGGCATTTTGTGCTTGAAACTAGACACCAACCTATATCGCCATAAAAAAAGAAATGATAGATAAACTTTTCTTAGAAAAGATATCTTTGGCTGGCATAGCCCGATCCAACGGGGTGTCTCCGAGATGGTTACAATATTACGTCTAGAAAAAAATTAGCATTAGTTCCTCGATTTGTGAATGTCACATGATCAAAAATAGTTTTATTAAGAAAAAAAATGTGATAATATATGTTTTTTTGTATCAAGATATTGTAATAAATAGTTAATTTTGCTGGGCATACATAGATCCTATAATTTTTTTTTGGGATGTTTATTGGCAGCATATATGAGTTGTGATCTAAATAATCATGGGATTATTTACCCCCTGTTTACCGTCAATTTGCTGTTATTTACACAGATTTTTTGCAAGCATTATCGACCATTTTTAGACCAAAAAACACAATTATGTAGCCAAAAATAGTTATTTAACAAATTTATCTAAGATTTTAATAATACTATTAATAAAGATAATATATAAACAACCCAAAAGTTATTTTATTTTAAATAGGTATAAATTTTTTAAAAAATATATTGTACCACTTATAATAGTAACGCATTTTTTAATTATTAAAGCAACTCATAATATCCTGAGTATGCAGCACTAAACGGTTTTCTAAAGCAAAAGCAGCATTTTGACTCATTGACAATTCCCGCGATGTATTGGAAGATAAGTAGCAATGCTTTTCAGTGTTACGTTTCGGGCAAGAGGTAGGGTTTATGGATAAACAATTGAGGAAAATGAACTCTCAACAAATAGCTCTATACAAACGAATTGAGGCATTTTCGTTCGACCAACCAGATACTCAATTATCTTTCAGCAAACGGTTGGCAAGGTATAACGGCTGGTCGTTGATCTATACTCAGAGAGTGATTGAGGAATACAAAAAATTTACATTTCTAGCTGTTGTAGCAGAACATCCGGTAACGCCATCCGATCAGGTTGATCAAGCTTGGCATTTACATCTGAGTTATACGCGATCATACTGGCAAGAGTTTTGTCCAAAAGTTTTACAAACTCCATTGCATCATAATCCAACTCGCGGAGGCTTATCCGAGCAGTTGAAGTTTGATGACTGGTATAGCAGGACATTAGAAAGCTACAAGCAGTTTTTTGATCAGATCCCTCCAGCCGATATTTGGCCTGACCCCAAACACCGATTTGGGCGAGATTTACACTTTATTCGGGTGAACACCCATCAAAACTGGGTTGTTCCAAAGCTATCTTTGAGTTGCCTACCCAAAGTGCAACTTAGACAAGTCGTAATCCTATCTCTTGTATTGACTTTGGCATCCGCCGTCACTGGCTGCCAAAGAATATCTATTATTCCCAATCCATTAAACTTTACAGGTTCGGAATTTTTGACTTTCTACTTCCAGCTATCAATTGTTGCTGTATTCCTAGCATCTTGCCTCCGAGCTTATCTGCGTTTACCTGATGGCAATCTAGTAAAACGGACTGTATCTCTTGATGCTTACGAAGCTGCCTACCTTGCTAAAGGTAAAAATCATGTTGTGGATACTGCGATTGCTAGCCTCGTCCAAAAGGGGCGTGTAACTGCACAGCAAGAACGACGAATCCTGACTTTGAAGGGATCTGTAGAAGAGCTTTCTCACCCTGTAGAGCAAGCAGTTGCGAATGCTATTGCATCAGACGGACGTATTGATAGAGTTCGGAGTGGGCTTACTCAAGCAATAGCAATAGATGTAATTCGGGATCAATTGCGTCAGCTTGATCTTTTAGTGAGTCGAAACCAATCCTCCAAAGCCCAAACTTACCCAGCACTCTTAATAGCTTGTCTATTAGGATTAGGTATTACCAAGATTTTGGTGGGGATCTCTCGTGGGAAGCCAGTTGGTTACTTGTTGATGATGTGTATCGTTGTGGCTATCATTGGGTTAGGCTTTTGGCTGACTCCCGCACATCGCAGTCGTTATGGTGATCGAGTCCTACAAGATCTCCGTACCCGCGTGCGCTCAACAGTCGTTAGTCATACAGATCCTCACCTTCCCCTGGCATTTGCTCTTTTCGGTATGGCAATTTTACCAAACGATATGTTTGCTGACTTAAAGAAACTATTTATTATTGATGGTGGCGGCGGTGGTGATGGCGGTGGTGGCGGCGGTGGTGATGGCGGTGGTGGTGGCGGTTGCGGTGGTTGTGGTGGCTGTGGTGGTTGACAGCCGTCTAACAATTCTGGTGCAACGGATTGACTAAAGCCGCTTTTGGTGTGGCAAAGGTATTGCTGATGTAGAAATCAAGCCATAGCTATACACCGTCAATCAACTACCACGGGCAAATTGAAATTGCGAAATCTGGTAATGCAATCCGATCTACCTCAGTGGGTTAAAGAAACGCCTTGTCATATTACTATAGTTACAGTCGAAGCATTGTCAATCAATCTGTTTGGGAATGTTCAGCTTAAATGAATCAGCTTCATCATGTCTCAAAAGAACGAAACAGTATGTCTCAAAAGAACAAAGCAGCCATTCTGATTGTCACCTTACTGCTTACGGGAGGATTATTAGCAGTTGGGTATTTTGCCTTTACCCAGTGGCAATCACAAACAGCGGCAGACATTAGACCATCTCCCAGTTCCCCAACAGCTAGGGATGACGCTCGACTCAGGGAGATCAGTGGTGGGCAACAGTTATTGTTTTCTAGCACAACTTCCCCGGCGAAACAGGAGGGAATTGATGCGATCGCGGCGGAAAATTATCCCAGAGCGGTTTCGAAGTTGGAAGCCTCCCTACAACAAAATCGCAATGATCCAGAAGCCCTAATTTATCTCAATAATGCCCGCATTGGCGGTGGACAGTCCTATACAATAGCCGTTTCTGTTCCTATCAGTACGGCGGAAAATACAGCCCAGGAAATCCTGCGGGGAGTGGCTCAGGCTCAAAATGAAATTAACCAAGCGGGGGGTATTAACGGGGTTAACCTGCGGGTGGTGATTGCTGATGATGCTAACAACCCTAGTGTGGCTCAACAAGTGGCTCAGTCTCTAGTGGCTGATGACCAGGTTTTGGGGGTGGTGGGGCATTATTCTAGTGATGTGACTTTGGCCGCATCCCAGGTTTATGAACAGGGTCAGTTGGTGGCGATTTCTCCCACCAGTACGTCGATAGAGTTATCTAAGGCGGGGGATTTCATTTTTCGGACTGTTCCTAGCGATCGCTTTACGGCTAATGCCCTGACAAAATATATGGTAGAGTACCTGGGTCTGAAGCAGGCGGCTATTTTTTATAACAAGAATAGTAGTTATAGTCGTTCTCTCAAAGATGAGTTTACTACGGCTTTATATGGGTATGGCGGCGCTGTGGTGACGGAGATTAATCTGGCTGAGGAGAATTTTAATAGCTTTGATGCGGTAGAATCAGCTATACAACGGGGAGCAGAGGCGATCGTATTATTGGCTGATACGGAAACTGTTCCTCGGGCTTTACAGGTGGTGCGTGTTAATGAGAGAAAGTTGCCTGTGTTGGGGGGAGATAGTCTCTACGGACCTGAAGTTCTAGAGGTGGGAAGCGATAGTGAAGGGATGGTGGTGGCTATTCCCTGGCATATTCTTAGCCACACTAATTCGGAGTTTGCCGGTGCGGCGACTCAGTTATGGGGGGGTGATATTAACTGGCGCACTACTATGGCTTATGATGCCACTAAAGCCTTGATTGCTGGTATTTCTGGAGATTCTAGCCGCCGGGGAGTTCAAAGGACACTATCAGAACCGGGTTTTTCGGCTAAGGGGGGCGGCGGAGATATTCGTTTTTCGTCTAATTCTGGCGATCGCAATCACAACTTACAATTGGTTAAGGTTGAAGCAGGAAGGCGATCGAGGGGATTGGATTATTATTTTAATCCACTTCCTTGATGGTTTAACCCGGTGCGTTTTCGGCTACAATTAGCTATAGGATACTTTCGGGATAATCATCAATAGCAAGCAAGGAGATGAGGGTTGTTTGGTCGCCAACGGATTTCTTTTCTATCATTATTTATGGTTGTGGGTATCGGAGCGGTAATGGCTCTATCTTCGATGGAGTCTACTGTGGCTCAGACCAATTTATTGAGCAGTTCTCTGGGCAATGATTTGGGTAAAACTCCCCAGGATCGCCCAATCCCAGAATCAGAAGAAACTTTGCACTTAGTTCAAGTTAACGAGGCTCAACCAACTAGAGAGGATAACTTTTTGGATCCCAATCCTAACCCGTTACAGTTTCCCACGTTGCCAGCAGAAGTAGAAATTACGGAAACTTATCCGATTACTTTAGCAGAGGCGATCGCCCAAAGCCTGCGGAATAATCGCCAACTGGAAGAAACTCGTTTAACCTTAGAACGTGCCGAAGCCGAATTGCGAGAAGCCAGAGCCGCACTCTATCCTAATTTATCGGTGCGATCGAATTTAGTCAGAACTAATCAGAATGGCACCAGAGAGGTCAACAATGATGAATTTAATCAAGATGTCAACACCACCTCTTTAGATGGCACCGTCGAATTAAATTACAATCTGTTTTCCTCTGGTCGTCGCTCCGCACAAATCAAAGCCGCAGAATCTCAAATCCGCTTAAATCAGCTAGAAGTGGAACGGATCATGTCTGAGCTTAGATTAAATGTCACCGAAGCTTACTACGACCTTCAACAAGCTGATGAAGAGGTTCGCATTGCCAAGTCCTCCGTAGACAGTTCCCAAAAAAGTTTGGCAGATGCCCAAGCCTTAGAACGGGCTGGAGTTGGCACTCGCTTTGATGTCATCCGAGCCGAAGTTCAACTGGCAAATTCCCAGCAAGAATTAAACCAGGCAATTTCTCAGCAACAAATTACTCGGCGACAACTAGCACAGCTTCTCAGCTTACCCCAATCCTTAAATATTGTTGCCGGAGATCCAGTCAAACCTGTAGAAGATTGGTCTTTATCTCTGGAAGAAAGTATTGTATTAGCCTATAAAAATAGAGCCGAACTAGAACAGCAATTAGTCCAAAGAGATATTTCTGAATTCCAACGGCGTGCCGCCCTAGCAAATTTAGGCCCGCAAGTGGATTTATTTGGCAATTATCAATACAGTTGGGTGAATCAAGGTGGCGATGTTTTGTTGTCTACTTCTGGAGATTCTACCACCAGACAAGGGGCATTGGCTTTTGGGGCGAGGATGCAATGGAACCTCTATGATGGGGGGGCTTCCAGTGCCAGAGCCCGGCAACAGAAAAAAAATATGGAAATTGCCGAAACTCGGTTTGCTAACCAGCGTAACCAAGTCCGCTTTGAAGTAGAACAAGCGTTTTTTAATTTGCAATCTAATCGCAGCAATATTGAAACCGCTCAAATCGCTTTAGAGCAAGCGAAGGAAAGTTTACGATTAGCCCGATTGCGATTTCAAGCCGGGGTGGGAACTCAAACTGACGTGCTCGATGCGGATACAGAATTAACCCGTGCTGAAGCAAATTTAGTCCGGGCAATTCTCGGTTACAATCGTTCCCAGGCGGCGATGCAACGAGCGATTACTAATTTTGAGCCGGAGACGACTTTTAGTTTGTAACTTTTATTTCCCAAACCAGAAACCGGGTTTCTGCGAAAATTTTTGGCCAACAACCACAAAATTAATTCAGAAACCCGGTTTTTTGTTCTTTATCTTAATTCAACGGTAAAAGAATATTCATACCCTCGGAAATTAGATTCTAGATCGATCGCATAATCCCCACTGGTGGATATTTGACTACTCCAGCTAATCGGACCGGGAGCACCTCCTTGGTTGCTCAGTTCTCGTTGCCGATTCACATCACTGGCGGCAAAAATAAAGGGAAATGGCCCAGAATTTGCCGTCACAGTGATGGTCTGACCTTGTTGGGCGCTAATGGTGTATTCATGGCTGCCAGTACCGATGAAGCGATCGCGAATCGTCACCGAATTACTATTACTGGGTATCGTAATCCTCTGAGTCTTTTGGTTACAGCCGCTTTCCGTCACATTTTTGGACACCCAACCTTCCAGGGGTTCATTCCCCAGGGTACGCACTTTAAACCAGTTGTTTTGCTCCCCCTCTACGGACAATTGAGTGCGATTTTGCACCTGACCGATAATGTTACCGTCCCTCACCTCCGGGGTAGAACGGACATTCGTGGGCGGATTGGGATCCGAGACGATCGCCATCGTAATTTTACAAGTATCCTTGACCGCATTTGAGGCGGTGGTCGGTCTATTCATCGGCGGATTCGTCGGCACCGTCGCTGGTGCCACCTGCACGGGCGGACTTGACTCAGGAGTGGTTTCTACCGCAGTCGGTTCATTAGTCTCCGTGGCTCCATTAGTTTCCGTTACCTGATTGGCGGTCGGTGGGGGTGTCGTCGGGGCGCAGGCTAAACAGAGCATCCCGGTTAAGCAAATCATTCCGGCCTTTTGCAGCCAAGTAGATGGAAATGTAGTGGTTTGATTGTGATAATTTTTCATAACAGTATCCAAACTCTCTTTAAAGCTTTGACGCTTGATAATTTTATTCGTTGCTGAAGTATCTCAGTCTTATAGTATTTCCCTAAAAAACTATTTTTAGGGGGAAAACGCTAAATTTTTGTCTGATAATTTAGGGCTTTTTTTGAAAGAGAATATATGGCAATAATATCACCTAATTTCAACCATAAAATCATATTTAAATCCTTTAAAATTAGAATTCATATCCAAGTAGTAATCTCCACTAAAAGGCAGTTTTCCAGACCATAAGCTTCGATTGCTATCGGTGTAAGGATCGCCCGCTAAAACTTGTCCTTTGGGAGTAATAATAGTGGGAAATACACTATCGGCATTTAACTTCTCAACCACCATTGTTTGCCCAGCGGCAGCCCTGAGAATGTACTGATGACTCCCCCCACCAATAATTTCTCCTTTGACGATCGCAGAAATTCCATTTTTGGGAAACTGAATCCTTTTACTTACGTCGGAGCAACTGCTTTTTGTCCGGTTTTTAGACACCCATCCTTGCACAGGTTGATCTATCTTAAACCAGCCATTTTCTTCACCAACTACAGAAATAAAAGTACCATTTTTTAACGTAGTAACTTGATTATTATCCGTCACGCGAGGACTAGACCGAACATTCAATGGCGGATTCGGGTCAGCAACTACTGCCTGGGTAATTTTACAGCCCTGGGTGGGTGGGTTGACGACAGTCGGAGGGATGGTTTCGGCGGCTGCGGTTGGTGTAGGTCTCGCCGTAGGTGTGGGTGCTGATGTGGGTGCTGATGTGGGTGCTGATGTGGGTGCTGATGTGGGTGCTGATGTGGGTGTGGTCAAAGTACCTGAAGTCTCTGGATTGCTCTGTGAGGGGGTTTTACTGGTTGAAGACTCAGAGATTTGGGCTTGGGAAGAAGGGAAATTGTCTTCCGGCTGCGATCGCGGCGATTGCAGTGCCACCATTACCCCGCCAACGGTTCCGGCGATCGCCGTAGCCGCAAACATTAAAAATACAGTGTTGTGATGACTCATAGATTGCCCAACCTCAATAGATTGACTTCCTAAACCAGGCGATCGCTCTGACCAACCAGTCTTAATCCCGATCTTAATCCCGATCTTAATCCCGATCTTAATCCCGATCTTAATCCCGATCTTAATCCCGATCCTTATCTCGATCCTAACTCATGGATGCTTATACAATGTTGCTTTATCAGTCCGACCACTCCGGAAAAACCCTGAGAAAGTTTGGAAGGGCGATCGCTTTCGCCACAATTTTGGGTAAGCTCTGAGAAAATAATGAAGTTTAAATCCGGGATTGAAAAAATTTTAGCTGCTAGTCTTTCTACCTTGTGCTAACCAAACAGCGAGCCGCTGTACAGGTCATCGGGCTGCCGATCGCCAGCCTGCGATCAAGTCGTCCTAGGATTTTTGCCAAGGTTTCCGCTATTGTGTTAGACAAAAACTACGGAATCCTCCGGAAAGCTGATGACCAGAGGTGTCCGTGGTTTATTTTTTGATTGTCGTCTCGTGGAGATGTCAAATATGTCGTCAGGTGCATTTCCATATAGGGTTCAATGGCGCTCAGTGTTCTCCCTCGTGTTGGAACCTCCAAGTGATAGATTGGTGCGATCGCCTAGATCAATCAACTTCTCTGGGTAAAAATAACCAACCAGTCAACGGATATTAGCGGCGAGAAAGCTTTCTCGCTCCTACACCATCAATTTCCTAAGCAATGCTGATGGACAAGTAGACAAAAATCTAGAGGAATCTAGCCCGGGCTATTTTCTCAGAGGCGATCGCGCCCCCACAAGCCAATTTGGATATCATTGGCTTCAAGCTTAACCAGTTTTATCAGTTTATAGGTTCAAATCATGGAAGAGAACATAGCAATCAGCCAAGATGAACGTAAGGATTTTTCCGTCGGAGTTTCTTATAGCGCTGGCCTAGGAAAAGATACCGTAATTGGTACATTGTCCGATGATAATCTGCAAGGCAACGAAAACAACGACGAACTATACGGTAACAAAGGCAATGATGTCCTCAATGGCAATCAAGATGATGACATAGTTTACGGCGGTGAGGGAGATGACGCCATCAATGGTGGTGCCGGAAACGACACACTCTACGGCGATGGGAAAAATAACGACACAGACACAGACCCTTTAACCAGTGGGTTCGGTAACGATGTCATCTCCGGGGATCTTGGGGATGACTGGATCTATGGCAACCAAGGAGATGACCAACTCGATGGGGGTGATGGAGAAGATCGCCTCTGGGGTGGGCAAGGCAACGATTTGCTCTCCGGTGGCAATGGCAACGATGACCTCAACGGCGACCTGGGAGACGACATCATCGTCGGTGGCAATGGCAACGATACCGGCAATGGTGGCGATGGCAACGACCAAGTATTTGGTGAAGAAGGCGATGACTTTCTCATCGGTGGCAAAGGCAGCGATCTGATCGATGGGGGTGCTGGCAATGACCAGATCCTAGGGGATGACCCCAGCTTGTCCTTTGGCTTTGGCAACAATAACGACATCATCCTAGCCGGTGATGGCGATGATATTGTCCTCGCAGGTTTTGGCGACGACCAAGTATTTGGCAACGCAGGCAATGACATCATTGATGCCCAGGACGGCAATGATCTCATCTATGGTGGCCAAGGCAACGATACCGCCAGTGGTGGCGGTGGCAATGACCGGATGTTTGGGGACAAAGGCAATGATGTGCTGATCGCCGGATCTGGAGATGACGAAGTTTCTGGCGGAGAAGGAAATGATCAGATCAGCGGCAACGAAGGCAATGACATCATCAATGGTAACGATGGAGACGATACGGTCTATGGGGGGCAAGGCACCGATATTTTGCGGGGGGGTGCTGGCAGGGATTTAGTCTTTGGCGATAAAGGCAACGACACCTTAATTCTTGACCCAGGAGATACCGTCACTGGCGGGGAAGGGGATGATGTTTTCCGCCTGATTCGGGGTAACGGTGCGTTTAACCCCGCTGAAGCAGCGAACATCAGTGATTTTCGGGCTTACGGCACAGATTTGCTTCAGCTAGATGGAGCCATGAAGTTTGAAGACCTGAATATTTTTGATGGCATTGGCGAAAATGCTGGGAAGGCGATCGTTCAAGATAAACTCACCGGCCAAACCCTAGCCGTATTAAATGGCATTACTGCTGCTGACTTAACTCGCGACAAGTTCCTCCCAGTGTCCCAACCCCAAGCCCCCGCCTCCCAGGAGAATCAAGAATTGCAACCCAGCATTCCGGCCACCAGCGGACCTGGCGCAGTCACGCCGCCGCAGCCAGTTCAACAAGAACCAGCAGTGATCTCGTTTAGCTTGGGGGAATTCATCCTCAACGAGAACGGTGAACAGATAGGAGCCCCGATTACCGTGAAACGTACCGGCGGCTTGACTCAAGAAGTAAGCGTTGATGTGGCTCTCACCACCGGAACCGCCACACGAAAAAGCACGGTAGCGGAAGGCGAACAGTTTGATTTCGACGACACCGATTTCCCCTTGAAGGTTACCTTCGCAGCCGATGAAAGCGAACAAAAGGTGGTAATTCCCCTGGAGGACGATGACCTCGATGAACCCGCAGAAACCATTGAGTTAGCATTGACCAATCTTCAGGGAGAAAATGCTGAACTTGGCGACCAAACCACTGCCACGGTAAAAATTCAAGATAATGACGATCCGGGTAACTTAGAGTTTGCGGCTGCGGAATATATCGTAGAAGAAAATAAGGGATCGATTGATGTTCAGGTGAGACGCAACGGTGGCACCAAGGGGAATGTCTCGGTTAATTTGATTTTGGATGCGGCGGCTACCCCCACGCCTGGGACGCAATTGGCTACCCCTGGGACTGATTACACCAATATCTTTGGTAGTAGCGGCTTGCGTGTGGAGTTTGCCAATGGCGAAAGTGTGAAAACCATCAGCATTCCCATTTTGGACGATACTCCCCCCACCCCAGATGGGACGAAAGAGATTAAGTTAGCCTTGGCTAATCCCAATCCCTCCACGGCGCAATTTGATTCCATCAAAAATACGACAGTCAAGATATTAGATGATGATATTCCGACGCTGACCATTAGTAAAATCGACGATCTGGCCGATGAAGCCGACCCCAGTAATACAGCTACTTTTGAAATTAGCAGTAGCTTAGGTGCTCAACAACCGCCTCAACTGGTCAATCTTCAAATTGGTGGCACCGCTAAACTTGGGGCTGACGATCCCGCTAAACCACCTCAGCCCCCAAGTGATTATATTATTTCCGGAATCACAGACCCGACAAAAACTGCCGTCACCATTAGCGGAGGTACGACCCAGTTTACGGTTTCCGTACCCAAGGATCTCAATGATACCGAGACAGAAGGGCCGGAAACTATCATCATTGACCTGCTACCCGGTACGAATCCCACAGCCTACAATATCGGCGCCGATAAAAGTACCACCCTCAACCTGTTGGATGATGATAAACCTACGGTTTCCCTGGAAGCCTCTGGGCGAATTGCGGAAAATAATTTGGCTCAAGCCGTTGATTTGACATTTACCCTCAAGGGGGCAATCAAAGCACCAATTACAGTCAATTACACCGTTGGCGGATCCGCTGAGAATGGATCTGACTATACAATCAGTGCCACTAGCGTGACGTTTAATCCCTCGGATTTTAATTCAGCGACTAACACAGCAACCAAAAAAGTCAAGGTGTCTCCGTTGGACGATCTCACCCGTGAACCCAATGAAGTGATCGATGTCGTCTTACAAGAGCCACCAGGGGGCGAATATGCCCTAGATCCTGAGAAAAATCAGACGACGGTGACGGTTTTAGATAATGAAACATCGGTATTAATTTTTACTCCCAGTGACCCCCTTGCCCTGGAAGCAGGAAATGCCTCGGAAATTGGGGGAGAATTTAAGATTAGCCGTTTTGGCGGTAGCGCTAACGAGGTGGTCGTGAATTACCAGATTGATAACACGGTAAAGGATTCCGCAACTCCTGGTATTGACTATGACACCAGCAAGCTGCCTAATTTTAATGCCGCCTCACTGACCGGAAGCATTACCATTCCTGTGGGTCAAGAAGCAGTCACAATCCCAATTACACCTCTGAATGATCGGGTCGGCGGTGAGACGTTGACTGAATTTATTACCTTTAAGTTGCTTAAGGGCAACGGGTATGAAGATCCCCTCGGGGCTGAAGCCACGATTCAATTGATTAATAATGGTGGCTAATTTTTGCTTCTGGTGGTTATTGGTTATTGGTTATTTGTTATCTGGCATTTAATTCCCAGAACGAATAACCAATAACCAATAACGTTTCTGGTGATGAATCGCGCTTCACTTTTCGTTACGATGGAAAATAACTAAACTAGAAAACTAAATCTGGAAATTTAGCCCAGTTAGCCAAAAGCCAATGAGTTCTCAAATTCTGGTAGAAAAGAAAAAGTTAGATCAGCCCCCGTTAGAGATTCACTATCTGGGCGATCGCGTCTTGCGTCAAAATGCCAAGCGCATTGCCCGGGTTGATAGCGAAATTCGCGAGTTGGTGCGGGAAATGCTGCAATCCATGTATAGTGCTGATGGCATTGGGTTAGCAGCGCCCCAAGTGGCCATTCAAAAACAATTGATTGTGGTGGACTGCGAACCGGATAACCCCGCTACTCCCCCGGTGGTGTTGATTAATCCGACGATTAAGAAATATAGTCGGGAATTGTCGGTTTTCCAAGAAGGTTGCCTAAGCATTCCTGGCGTGTATTTGGAAGTGAAGCGCCCAGAGGCGATCGAGGTGGCTTATAAAGATGAGCATGGCCGACCAAAAACTTTAACCGCGAATGGTTTATTGTCTCGTTGTATTCAACATGAAATGGATCATCTCACGGGGGTTCTGTTTGTTGACCGGGTAGAAAATTCTCTCGCTTTAACCGAAGAACTGACAAAACATGGTTTTTCGCCGAAAGCTGTTCATAAATTGACTTAAGTCTAACGAAAATCTTTCTTGTTTACGGTTGACAGTGAACTGTCAACCATTTTTTAGCTTACCTAATTCTTACCTAATTCTTACCTAAATATTGTCATGCCAATCGATCCAAAAAGTTATCTCTATCTCGGTGGTGCTTGTATCGCCGGAATTGCAGCGGTCGGTTCAGTGTTTGAATTATCTTCTGGAACTCCGCAGCTTGGTACGGCGATCACAAGTGTGATTCTTACTCTAAGTGTGCCATTGGGTGGTTTTTTATTTGTTGCCGCTATTCGTAATGCTCAAGGTAATTAATCTCAGCTAAGATTAATTAGATTAATTATAAAAAAGGGAATAATTTTTCCCTTTTTTCCTTTGGTGATTATTTATGTACAGCGTTTTTATGATTAGGGCACCACAAATATAGTTATTTCAATTGTGCGATTCGTTCACGCGGAAAGTGGACGGGGAAACCCTGAAGCGTGCGCGTGGTAATGATTCCAAAAGGAGTCGTTATAACTGTGGGTTTGTTGACTTAGTGGAAGTCAATCACCCGGATTTCCTAGCACAAACTAGGGGTGGTTAGGCATCAGCCCCACCCGGAGACTCACCATCAAAGGCGTGAAGCGGGCTGAAAAGGTGGTAACTCTCAACCAGTGAGGGAATCCCATCAATCCAATTAGTGAAGGTCAACCGTGAGGTGATTGTCCGACTTGAACCCTCTCAATAACTAAGTAGCGAAAACTGGTTGATACGCTGCGTTCAAAAGGAACAAGGGGAATAGGCAGGAATTTAATTGAATTACCTGCAAAAGAAATCCCATGTATTACCCAGGGGGATAGGGCAGCATCCTAAAACTAATCATCCCAAACCCACGGAACGAAGTAACCCCATACTGGCTCTCAGCAATGAGTAGCAATAAGTGTAAGCGGATACCTATATGGGGAAGGGATGCCTCTGGAAGCCAACGGCTGGGGTAACGCCCAGCAGATGCAGACTAGAGGTGATGCGGCGAAGTTAGTGCGGTTAGTAGTTTCCTAATACGCCATGAGCCAACCTTCAAGGTTAGGTATAGGATAAGTGCAAGTCACCAAGGAGACGAAAAGGCAGTGAGACTATGCCAAAAAGGATGACGTGAGTCGCCTGATTAGGAGCAAGTTAAAAGCAAGCGCCGCCAGGAGCCGGATGCGGTGAAAGTCGCACGTCCGGTTCTGAATGGGAGGTGGGGAGAGCGATTTCCCCATCGACCCCTAACAAGATTAATACAATTATCTAGGGGCGCAAGCCGCCGCGCCCCTACGATATCTGTTGATTTGCTTCTTTGGGCGCGGCGGTTTGCGCCCCTGATGCTTTGTCTCAAGTACAATTGAAATAAATATATAGCGGTTATGATCCCGATGAAGTACAGAGGTCTTCTGGATTCCCGCGCGGGAATGACAGGGTTTTTTTATACTTCATAACTCTGCCAAGTGCTATATTGGTAAGGGCGAAGCATTCCCGGCAAAAATTCACGCTTCTAACCATCTAACTTCTGCCAGTATTGGTAAGGGCGAAGCATTCCCGGAACAAATTCACTCTTCTAACCATCTAACTTCTGCCAGTATTGGTAAGGGCGAAGCATTCCCGGCAAAAATTCACGCTTCTAACCATCTAACTTCTGCCAGTATTGGTAAGGGCGAAGCATTCCCGGCAAAAATTCACGCTTCTAACCATCTAACTTCTGCCAGTATTGGTAAGGGCGAAGCATTCCCGGCAAAAATTCACGCTTCTAACCATCTAACTTCTGCGGGAATGCTTCGCCCCTACAAGCGCCCGTTCAAATCGATGTCAACGAAAATTTGATCATAATTTTCTCCATTTTCTCCGGGATGAACCAGGGCGAAGCATTTTGACCCAAATTTGAGGATTTTTCCAGAAATTTTTGCCAAAATGCTTCGCCCCTACAATGTCCCTCTAGGTTGGGAATGGGATATAATGGATGATCTTGGATTGTCTGCCAAAATTTATTTATCATTAAAATCATTTAAAATTCCATGACCCAGAAAGATCCTGAAGAGGCTTATCTACGACAAATCTTTCATGGAACGGGAAACACAGGTCAGCCAGATATCCCCGGTCAACCACCCCAGCGTTATCCCTTGTCTTCAACGGTTGAGGTGGTGCTAGGACGAGATCCGAGTTGTCAAATTCTGGTACAGCCCCAACAATATGTGATGGTTTCTCGGCACCATGCGGTGATTAGACCTAAGCAAAATCTCCCTAATGGTCAAACCTATTGGGAAATTTGCGATTTGAATAGTTCTAATGGGACTTTTGTTAATGGGAAACGGTTGCGCGGTTCTCAAAAGTTGATGGTGGGCGATCGCATTTCTTTGAGTAAAAATGGCCCAGAATTTATTTTTGAAGATGTTAGCCCACGTCAAACAATAGTCAACAATACTCCGCCAAGCCAAGGCGGTAAACAGTCAGGAATATTACCATCTCAATCGGCAAATAATCTCACTTTTACCCAATTATTCCCGATTCTTTCTACAGGTCGGGATTTAAGGCGGAAAGCTTATTTAATTCCCGGTAGCATTACGGTGTTATTTGTAGTTTTGATGTTTGCTACTTTGGGCAATGCGAGTTTATTTAATCTGTTACTTGCGGCTTATTTGAGCATTAGTGGTTATTATTGTGTTTACCAACTTTGTGGCAAACATAAGCCCTGGTGGTGGCTTTTCGGCTGTGCGATCGCCACTATGGTGGTGCTATTAAGTCCGCTTTTATCTGTGTTTATTTTTATTTTCCGAGACATTTTGCCCGGTTCACTTCCCGATCCGACAAATGTCTCGTTTTTCCATTTACTTACTGCCATGTTTTTTGGCGCCGGTTTAATGGAAGAATTGGTAAAAATTTTGCCCGTTTTGATGGCATTGGTGATAGGCCGATCGCTGCGATCGCCCTGGAGAGAACGCTTAGGAGTTTGGGAACCCCTGGATGGGATTTTATTAGGCAGCGCCTCAGCGGTTGGATTTACCCTGTTAGAGACTTTAGGACAATATGTACCGCAGATTGTTCAAGAAGTCGGAGAACTCCAAGGATTACAGTTATTAATTCCTCGGATATTAGGATCTGTGGCCGGTCATACGGCTTACAGTGGTTATTTGGGCTATTTTGTCGGCTTGAGTGTGTTGCAACCCAAGCAACGTTGGTTGATTTTAGGGGTGGGATATCTTTGTGCCTCTGGTTTGCACGCCCTCTGGAATTCTACAGTAATTTTGGGATATCATGTCCTGGCCATTGTGGGCATTTTATCTTATGCGTTTTTAGGCGCTGCCATTTTGAAAGCGCGATCGCTCTCCCCCACGCGAGCAGAAAATTTTGCCACTCGGTTACGAGGGCAATGATGGCTGAATGAGATGGCTGAATGATTGCCTGAATTATGGGCTAGATCATTTTTTCGGAAACAATTATTGACCCAATTCTTCTATTTGGTTTAATTCGGCTAAAGCATAACGGGCGATCGCAAAACTGACGCGAGCTCTTTCAATCTCTGATAGTTCCGTCCACTGGCAAACACCGGAATTCAACCCATCTGCTCCTACCAGGGTTGATTCCGCAGAGTTGCCCCGCATGGCAAAGGCGAATGGACGCGCTAATACTTGCAAGTCTTCCTTAGCCCAGTCCGGTAACAAGTGATGAACGCATTGCACCAGTTGCTCCGCTAATGGCATCTGGTTCAGTTCTTGACAGCCGGTTTGAATGACTTCGATCGCCGAGGTGGCGATCTCCTCTAACCATGTCACCGGCACAAAATCCGCAAATTTGGCATAAATTGCTTGTTTTAGTTGGGCAATTGCGCGATGTTCTTGATGATGTTCTTGATGATGTTCTTGATGACTTTCTTGATAGTTTTCTTGATAATTTGCTCCATCGACTTCCTGCCAAACTTTTTCTAATTGAGCTACCCAGATTGGGGTTCTCGCGGCCAAAACCTCATCGGTAAGCTCTTCCAACCCACAATCTTGTTCGATCGCTTGAAAATAAACTTCTGACTCTGGGTCTGCGGGATTCCACGGATAGGCAATTTCATCTATTACCAGTGAATCCAATAATTCCAACTCTACCGGAAATGAGTCTGGGAAAAAGCTAGACTTTTTTGATTGATTAAACATTTTGATTCTGCTCCTGATCTTGGGATTGCTCCCATTCTATTCTTACCGCTACCTACAACGGTATTTTTGATAGTTCCGCATATATTATGAAGGAAAATATGAAGGAAAAATTGACTCAGGGTCATTTGTTATTTGTTATTTGTTATTTGTTGTTATTTGTTTGTTGGTTATTTTTTGTTAATTATTTGTTATTGGTTATTTGTTGTTTGTTGTTAAGCATTTGTTATTTGTGATTCGCTGAAATCATAACAAACAACCAACAACCACCAACCAAAGAATCCCTACCCAACAACCAACAACCACCTTGCCCTTCGACTTCGCTACCTTCGACTTCGCTACCTTCGGCTTCGCTACCTTCGACTTCGCTCAGGCCTCAACTTCCGCGAAGCGATGTCCTGACCCCTGACCCCTGACCCCTGACCCCTGACCCCTGACCCCTGAGCCGGTCGGGATGCGAAGGGTCGAAGGGTTGGGATGCGAATGGCCGAAGGGCAACCAACAACCAACAACCACCAACCACCAACCAACAACAAATATTACTGTCCTTCAATTACAAACTTTAAGGTTAAACCCTGGGAACTGCCAAATTTAATCTGATCCCCTGACTTGAGGGGGACTTCTTGATGGTGAATTTTTTGCCATCCTTGCGGGGCTAAAATTAACGTGCCATAACGAGAAAAGTCCCGCAAAAAATAGGCCGGTTCTTGGTTTTCTTGACCAGAAATATCCCGATAAAATATTTCTGCGTGTTGTTGCGATACCCAACGTTCTTGAATCACTAAATCATTTTCCGATCGCCTTCCTACGGTTAAGCGTCCCCCTTGAATGTGCCACACTTGTTCCGGGGAAAATTGTTGGCTGTAATCCTCCACAGGTCGCAACGATGCCACTGGTGCAGAAAAGCTTAAGGCTGTGGTTGAATTGTCCGGCAATTGAGTAATTAATGATTCCAAAGATTGAATCAGTTCCCCGTTAAAGTCTGGGTGCATATATAACACCGGCAATGACCAAGCGGGTTGATTAAATTTGTAAAGCGTTAATAACTTTTGGCGGGCGATCGCCACTGCCCGATCAATCGCCATTCGGTTGGCTAACCCCGCAGCAAAGGCTTGAATAAAGCTTAACGCTTCTTCGTCGGTAATTTCATCCCGCATGGCCAAAACTGCGGGCAATCCGTGATGAATCAGCACTTCCGCTAAACTACTGCGGGGAATCGCTTGTTGATTTTCCCGGATAAATGGTTGCGCCCCCCAGCAAGTGTTAAAAACCGCCAAAACTACGCCATTGGCAACGAGAAGTTGGGCTAATTCTGTACCGCTAAGGGTGGTATTTGGTCGCAGTAAAAGTTGACCCCCATCGGGGGCTTTTACCCCATGACCTGCATAAAAAATAATATTATATTTGCCGGTTTCTAATTGTTGGATTAGTTCAGCTTTGGTCGGTTGAATTAATGTATGCACATAAGAAGGCACCGTGGGCATTGGTAGATGGCGATCGCCTTCCTTTTGGCTGACAATCGGCTGTTGTAAAATTTTTCTTAAAGCATCCGCTTCTTTGGCCAATTGTAGAGGAATGTTAGGTTTTTCCGGTTCGGCATCACTGCCCAAAACCAGCAGGATATTTAAATGATGACTACTGGTGACATTAGATAATGGGTCTACATCACTGGTGGTGCGACTAAATCGCAATTGTGGATTGAGAGAAATCGCCGGTTTCCCTGCCTTTGGTTGGCCGATCTCCCACGGCAAGGCGATTAAATTCGGATCTCTAATATCTAATTGCACTCGTAAGGGTTGTTGCTTGCCGATCGCAATGCCTAGACTTTGGGCGAACGTGCTTTCAATTGCATCTTTAAAGATAAATTCCCAAAGATTTGTGCCCAGTTCCAGCATCAATCTCGAACTATAGCTGATGGATTCACCGATCTGATTCGGGAAAACGGCAATTTCTGAGCCAAAAGCCGGGGGGTTGGGAGAAAACATTTGCTGCCATGCTTGCCACCTTTTGTTGAGGCTGTCTGACCAAAGACAGTCGTGATGGACGTAGCCTCCAGGATAAGGTGCTTTGACGACCCAAATGGCGAAATGACTCCCAGGGTGATTTGTCCCACCCGTTCTGATGGGGATGTCCTGGGTCGGGGTCAACGACCCTTGACCCAGACTTTCTTTTAATGGCGCGATCACAATGCTCAGACACGGCATCTCAGACTGAGACATTCAACTAGGACTCTCTGTTTAAACCGATTTTCTTCCAGTTTATCTGCGATCGGTTCAGGGATTACAGTTTTTGGTGTTGCTACGTTTTGAGGGATGGTTTTCCCGAATGGGGCGATCGGCCGACAGAATGGGGGCAGGTTTCGCGGGGGCAGGCTTCAGGTCAAGTTTCCCAGCTACTTTAGGACTTACGCAAGGGATAACCTTGGCTGATATTGATGCAGAAAGAGTCAAAGCGTTTCGGGAGTGGGCGGCGAGTCACTCAAGCGATCGGGCATCTTTATCCGATAAAGCGATTAGCCGAGAAAGCATTTAAGTAGACGGGCAGAAATAAATGCACCACAGACCCCATTAGAGGAAAGAGGATGCATAGGCAAGAGGATGCATAGGAAAGAGGATGCATAGGAAAGAGGATGCATAGGAAAGAGGATGCATAGGAAAGAGGATGCATAGGAAAATTCTCTATTCTCT
>NZ_LIUQ01000016.1:51795-81054 GCF_001276715.1 Planktothricoides sp. SR001
CGGGAATCCAAAGCCTATCGACGGGGAACGAAAAGTGCAATTAATTATGTTCACCTACTTACGAATAAAGGGGTTAATGTCATTTTTAATTGATACTAATATACGCGGTAAAGTAATGTCATTTTTAATTGATATGATACTAATATACGCGGTAAAGTAATGAATTGGCAGCAAAAAAACCGGGGTTATGGGATAATTTTGAGACTTTAGCTAAGATTTACGTCAATTACCCGGTTTCTGCTCGATATGGACGCAACGGTGGCGGCAATTGCTAAATTAGAGGCAGCGAGTTAGGAAAATCTCAGGAGGTTGGGATTATGAGTCCGTTATTAGCGCAAGTTTTACGGGAAATTGAGCAACTGGCGGACTATCGCTTGCGGGTGTATCGACGGTTTCCGCACAAGCGAATGGTGCAAGTGGTGGTTTATTTAAAACCGAGTAATTCACCGTTAGTGAGACAAGATTATTTTCGCATAGAAGAATTGCCACCTTTCGGGTGATTCGGCTGTGGGAACAACCGAAAGAAATTTTTTTCCAGTTACCGGGTTTGTTGCCCTTTGCGGTTTTGAGTAATACAAACAACCGCTATGAAGTTTTAAAGCAAGTGGCAACTGAATTGGATAAAATAGAGGAAAGGCGCGATCGCAGTAACCTCACCGCAGCCAGTCAGATTTTAGCTGGGTTAGTATTAGATGAATATACGATTAGTGAGATTCCGGAGGAGGGATATTATGAGAGAGTCAGTCATTTATCAAGCAATTCTCCGCGAAGGAGAACTGATTGGAGAAGCACGAGGTGAGCAACGGGGTAAGCAACGGGGAATCCTTTAAGGCAAACAACAAATTGCCCGAAATCTCCTGAAGTCAGGAATGACCGTAGAGCAGGTGGTGAAGTTGACAGATTTGCCTCTGGAGGTCGTGCAAAGTCTCCGGGACGAGAATAGTCTTTAGTCGATGGAGAAACCGGGTTTCTTGGCAATAACTTTGATACTTTAGCTAAGATTTATATAAGTAACCCGGTTTCTGAGCAATTATGAGAATTTATGAACATTAAATTAGTGGAATCTTTGGCCCAGGTCGTCCAATCGCTTTCCCCAGAAGAGCGATCGCTTTTAGAGGAAAAGCTGAAAACCCACCAGCAGCAAACCTCAGCCGAGGGAAAAGAGCGTCCTTTTTATGAAACTGCGACTCCAGCAGAATGGGCGAAAGCATTTCGGGAGTGGGCTGAGAGTCACCCGCGCAACCAGCCTTATTTATCCGATGAAGCGATTAGCCGAGAAAGTATTTATGGAGAAAGGGGCTAATGTCATTTTTGATTGATACTAATATTCTGCTGCGGAGTGCAGACCCCACCCATCCTATGCACGCTAATGCCATCAATGCCACCACAAGTTTACGCGGTCAAAGCCATCAGCTTTGTATCATTCCCCAAAATTTAATCGAGTTTTGGAATGTTTACACCCGCCCTGCGGACAAGAATGGTTTAGGGCATACCCCAACGGAAGCTGCTGCCGAAGTAAATCGGTTAAAAGGGCTTTTTTTGCTCTTACCAGATACGTTAGCCATTTATTCTGAGTGGGAAAGGTTGGTGCTGACTTATGGGGTGAGGGGAGTTAATGTCCATGATGCGCGGTTGGTGGCAGCAATGGTGGTGCATGGATTGACTCATATTTTAACTTTTAATATCAGGGATTTTGCCCGGTATGCAGAAGTGACGGCAGTGCATCCGATGGATGTGCGATCGTAGATTTTGGGGGCAAAAGAAACCGGGTTTCTCCCATAACTTTGAGACTTTAGCTAAGATTTGTTGAAGCAACCCGGTTTCTTTGCCAAAGGAGAATTTATCAATATTACAGCAATTTTCTATTGAATAAACCACGAACATTTGTAGGGGCGAAGCATGACCGCAGACAAATTATTGCTGAAAATATTAATCTGAATTCGGTCATGCTTCGCCCGATTGTGGTTTAGTAAGAAAGAGAAACCCTGTAAATTAGTGGGTTCTTTAGCCAAAGTTATCCGATCGCTTTCTCCAGAGGTGCGATCGTCGCCTGTTGGAGATAAAACATGGGTATTTTTTATGCTTTGGCAGGGGGGAATATCGTCTATTTAGATACGGCAAAGCGTGTTTTTTTTATTAAAACGCTATGCCCAATTATTTGAACATATCTGGGCTGGATTTATTCGGTTAATAAGCCAAATTATCATTAAAATAATATAATAAAAATTATCAATAATTTAAAGCCAATAAATGTACGACAATACTTGCAAATTCATCGCCGAAACATTCCCGGACGCTATAGCAACTTGGCTGCTAGGAAAATCCGTGAAATTAACCCAATTAAGTCCCAATTAATTATCCCTAGAACCGATTAGGGCTGATTCTTTAATCCTGCAACAGTCTGAAGATTTGGTGCTTCATGTCGAATTTCAAACCAAACCTTCAGAAGAGATTTTCTTTCGGATGGCGGACTATCGCTTGCGGGTGTATCGAAGGTTTCCGCACAAGCGAATGGTGCAAGTGGTGGTTTACTTAAAACCGAGTAATTCACCGTTAGTTAGACAAGACTATTTTCGCATAGAAGAATTGCCACCTTTCGGGTGATTCGGCTGTGGGAACAACCGAAAGAAATTTTTTTCCAGTTGCCCGGTTTGTTGCCCTTTGCGGTTTTGAGTAATACAAACAACCCCTATGAAGTTTGAAAGCAAGTGGCAACTGAATTGGATAAAATAGAGGAAAGGCGCGATCGCAGTAACCTTACCGCCGCCAGTCAGATTTTAGCTGGGTTAGTATTAGATGAATATACGATTAGTGAAATAAATATTTCGACCCCCCCAACCCCCCTTTTTAAGGGGGGCTTTTAGGAATTTTGCAAGAGGTCTAATATACGATTAGTGAAATAATGAGGAGGGATATTATGAGAGAGTCAGTCATTTACCAAGCAATTCTCCGCGAAGGAGAACTGATTGGAGAAGCACGAGGTGAGCAACGGGGTGAGCAACGGGGCAGATTAGAAGGTGAGCAACGGGGTGAGCAACGGGGAATCCTTCAAGGCAAACAACAAATTGCCCGAAATCTCCTGAAGTCAGGAATGACCGTAGAGCAGGTGATGAAGTTGACAGATTTGCCTCTGGAGGTCGTGCAAAGTCTCCGGGACGAGAATAGTCTTTAGTCGATGGAGAAACCGGGTTTCTTGAATAACTTTTAACTTTGAGACTTTGGCTAATATTTGTTGAACAAACCCGGTTTCTCAGCCAACTGAATTGGATAAAATAGAGGAAAGGCGCGATCGCAGTAACCTCACCGCCGCCAGTCAGATTTTAGCTGGGTTGGTATTAGATGAATATACGATTAGTGAAATAATGAGGAGGGATATTATGAGAGAGTCAGTCATTTATCAAGCAATTCTCCGCGAAGGAGAACTGATTGGAGAAGCACGAGGTGAGCAACGGGGTGAGAAACGGGGTAAGCAACAGGGAATTCTTCAAGGCAAACAACAAATTGCCCGAAATCTCCTCAAGTCAGGAATGACCGTAGAGCAGGTGATGAAGTTGACAGATTTGCCTCTGGAGGTCGTGCAAAGTCTCCGGGACGAGAATAGTCTTTAGTCGATGGAGAAACCGGGTTTCTTGAATAACTTTTAACTTTGAGACTTTGGCTAATATTTGTTGAACAAACCCGGTTTCTTTGGCACATGATAATTTATCAATATTACACCAAATTACACCAATTTTCTCCGCGAAAAAACCACAAACACCTGTAGGGGCGAAGCATGACCGCAGACAAATTATTGCTGAAAATATTGTAAGGGCGAAGCATTCCGGCAGATAACCTATTTGTTAAAATATTAAATAGACTGCCGGAATGCTTCGCCCCTACTCCGGTCATGCTTCGCCCGATCGTGGTTTAGTAAGAAAGAAAACCCCTGTAAATTAGTGGCATCTTTAGCCCAAGTCGTCCAATCACTTTCCCCAGAAGCGGGAATCGCTTTTAGAGGAAAAGCTGAAAACCCACCAAGCGCAAACCTCAGCCGAGGGAAAAGAGCGTCCTTTTTATGAAACCGCCACGACCGCATCAGGAGTTCATGTTATTTTTGGTTGATAATTTTATGCTAGATATGCTATAATCAATTATCAGAGCAAAATCAAATATTAAAATACCATGAAAGTGATAACTAAACTATCTGAATTAAAGGCTAACTGTGGCGATATTACTAACGAAGAAATTGCCGAATTTACCGGAATTGATGAACGGGAACTGACCGAATTAGAGAAGGAAGAGGCACAGAGTATAGAATTGGTGACATTGGCAAAACTCTGTGCTTTTTTCCAATGTACTCCTAATGATTTGTTGTTTTTAGACTGGGAAGAAGTGGAAATCGATCGCACTGCTCCTAGTCTAGAGGTGTTAGCCAAAGCTCGTGAGATTATTCAACAGGGATTTGCTTTAGCTGAGGAAATGCCACCCCGTCCTGCTAAAGAAATCTGGGCAGATTTTCAAGCTGTTCGCGCCCAAGTCGGCGCAGAAATCGCTAATTCTAAGTCGATCGCCCCAGATATGGAAACAGTAAAAACTGATGCTTAAAGTTATCCTGGATACTTCGGTTTTTGTGGCGGCTTTTGGCAGCAAAACGAATAGCAGTCCGGTGAAAATATTGGATAGTTGGGTTGACGGCGAATTTGCCCTGGTTATGTCACCCCAACTTTTAGAAGAGTTAGTGGCAAAGTTATCGCAGCGGGGGGTTTCTGAGCAGACCTTAGTGGTGTTGGTTGCTAAAATTGCCGCGATCGCCCTGCATATTCCTGGATCTTATCAAGCCACTCGTCTTGATGAAATTGACCCGGACGATAATAAATTTTTGGCAGCAGCTTATGAGGCTAAGGCAGATTATTTAGTGTCCGTGGATAACCATTTATTATCCCTGAAATACTACCACGGTACTCAAATTGTGACTCCGGCTTTGTTTTTGCGGTATTTACAGGAGAATTTATAAATATTAAATTAATGGAATCTTTGGCCCAAGTGGTCAAATCCCTTTCCCCAGAAGCGGGAATCGCTTTTAGAGGAAAAACTGAAAACCCACCAGCAGCAAATATCATCAAACCCGACCTTTGAGTAGTTGCCATACCGGGGATGCTCCCGATTAAAATTAGAGAATTGGTTAAATTTATCAAGACGCAACGGTGGCGGCAATTGTTAAATTAGAGCCAGCGAGTTAGGAAAATCTCAGGAGGTTAAGATTATGAGTCCGTTATTAGCCCAAGTGTTACGGGAAATTGAGCAACTAAACCCAGAGGAACAATTGGAGGTAATTAGCCATGCAACGAAGCTGGTAAAACGCCAGACTGTGACCCACAAAAAGCCTCAGCGCAAGTGGCTAGATATTGCTGGAAATGCTCCTTATCCAATGCTGGGAGAAGATGCTCAGGAGTGGGTGACGCGCACTCGGAGTGAAGCACAACAACATCGCGATCGCCTGTTGGAGATAAAACATGAGGATTTCTGATGCTTTGGCAGGCGTGACCCGCATCTATTTAGATACTGCTCCCGTGATTTATTTAGTGGAGCGCCATGCCCAATTTTTTGATCGGGTGCGTGGTGTATTTCGTCAGGTGGATCGGGGGCAGTTAACTGTAGTGGCTTCCCCCATCACCCTCGCCGAATGCTTAGTGGGCGCTTATAAAACCCAGCAAACACAAGCGGCGATTGATTTTATGGATTGCTTAACCCAGGAAAGTACAGATTTTGTCGAAATTTCCGCTGAGACTGGCGATCGGGCTGCCCAACTCCGCGTCAAATACAACTTAGCATTAATTGATGCCTTGCAAATTGCTACTGCTTTGGTAGCTGGTTGTGAGGCGTTTTTAACTAATGATGTGCAACTTAGTCGGGTGACAGAATTGAAAATTATCCTGGTGAGTGAATTAGAGGTTTAATCAGCCGGGGAATTAATCAGGCAGCAAAAGAAACCGGGTTTCTGTCATAAATTTGGGATTTTAGCTTATCTTTGTTTCAGAAACCCGGTTTCTGGCGGGCTATTTAAGTCAATCTTTAGGGTTCATCCGAGACAACAATCCGGCCTTTTTCTATGACAAACATTTTATCCGCACGCAAAGCATGAGCAATCCGGTGAGTGATCATAATAATGGTACGGTCTTTAGCCAGATGATCGATGGTATTCATAATCTCGACTTCCGTGGCTGGGTCAAGGGCTGAAGTGGCTTCATCTAATATCAGAATCGCGGGATTTCTGACTAATGCTCTGGCAAGGGCAATTCTTTGCCGTTGTCCCCCTGATAGTTGTCCGCCCCTGTCGCCCACGGGAGTATCATAACCTTGGGGTAAGGTGAGAATAAATTCGTGAATTTCGGCGTTTTTGGCGGCGGTTTCTACTTGTTCGTCAGTGGCTTCTAAATAGCCCATACGGATATTTTCTCGGATGGAAGTGTTAAATAAAATTACCTCCTGAGAAACCAGTCCCATTTGCTCCCGCAAGGATTTTTGCGTACAGGAACGTAAATCAATGCCGTCAAAAAGAATGCTTCCTTTGTCGGGGTCGTAAAGTCGGGTTAAGAGATTAACAATGGTACTTTTTCCTGCCCCACTCTCACCGACAATTACCACAAAATCCCCTTGTTTGATGGTTAGGGATAGATTATCAATGCCTTTTCTTTCTGAGGAGTAGTTAAAGGTGACATTTTCAAAGCGGATTTCCTGAGAAAAATGCGGTAATTCAATGGCATCTGGTGCGTCTTGGACTTGGGGAACTTCAGCTAATAAAATAGAGATGCGCTGCATGGCGGCTATTCCTTCTATTAGGTATGGGAGAGAGAATGTTAGGCTGATGATATTAGAATTTAAGCCGAGTAATAAAACTTGAAAAGAGGCGAGAGTTCCCACTGTAATTATGTTTCTGTAGGTCATTACTGCGCCGATACTGATGACGGCAAGCTGGACAAATACAAATACTAAAGTGGGAATCCTTTGGACTAAATAAGAGGAAAATTTAGCTTTTACATAAACCTTTTTTAGAGCCTGCAAATCCTTGGAAAAATTGTTAATCGTTCGGGGCTGCAAGCCAAATAGTTTAACAACTGCTTGGGAGACGATATTTTCTTGAACGACATTAGCAATTTGTCCTTGTTTGTCTCTCAGTTGATAGGTTTGCTCTGTGGCTGTTTGACCCATTTTAGCCGGAGTCAGGGTACAGAAGGTTAAACCAATACAACTAATTAAACCTAACTGCCAATTGAGAGATAACAAAAAAATAGTCGCAAATAGGATGTTACCCAGTTCTAAAATTAGGATTAGTGCGTAGGTTACACTATTTTCTACTTTTTCTGTATCGGCTGAAAAACAGTTGACAATATCTCCGGCTGAACGTCGCCCAAAAAACTCCATAGATAGGTTTTGTAGGCGAATGAACATAGAGTGACGGATATTGTTGATGACTAAAATGTTAAACCTCGTCGCCCAAAAATCTCCTAGTAAACCGACGAAAACAAATAAAATAGCTCCCCCACCTAGCAATAACAGAATTAAAACTAGGAGACGGTAATTTTGGGGAATAATGGCTGCGTCAATAATAAATTTTAAGCTCATTCTAATTGATGATTCAAAGGCAGCCTCAAACAGCCCACGAGCGATGAGAAGAATGGCTAACCATCGGTAGGGAGCGATGTATTTATTAATTTCTTTAAAAAACCAAATTAGATTCATTTTTATTGGATTCTTAAATCCTTATGCTTTTCTGTTTAAAACTTCAGCAATAATTTCTGAAATAACTTGATAAAATGGAATACCCGCAAGATGTAATATAGTACCAACTTTTGTTTCTAATGGATGGGATAATGATACATAAGGTTGAGAAGAAATAGCACAGTTGGCATTTACTTCGAGGACAAATAATTCTTGAGATACTTTATCCATTCGTATATCTACTCGTCCATAACCATTACCATTGACTGCACAATAAGCACGTTTACTCATATCACAAATTTTTTCATACAAATCAGCCCCAACCAGTTGATAACGAAAAAATGGTGTTTCTGGTGAAAAGGAAAGGTCTCCCTCGTCTTTACCGTAGTAGCGATCATGTGATAAAAACTGCTCAGTTTCAGGTAAAATGGGGTTAAAAATAGTTTCTAAAGGTGGATATATTTTGATCTGTTCTGATTGTTGATAAGAGCCAATGAGAAATACACTAAATTCACGACCGTTGATAAAGGATTCTACAAAAATACTGTCAGGAGGAAATATCATTCCTTGAGCATTTTGTTGTAATAAATGTTTAACCTGTGTTTTTATCTGGTCATCACTGTGAACAACCGAATTAACAGAAAGCCCATAGCTACCGCCTGAAAGCACTGCTGGTTTTACAATTAGGGGTGTACCGAGACGCGCACAAACTCCTTGCACACGATCCAAATCGTCAATTATTTCATAAGGAGGTGTAGCTACTCCCGCTTGTATTAAAGCTTGTTTAATCAAAATTTTGTTGAAGTTAAAACTGTAAAACTCTGAATCAGCACCAATAATAATGATACCTTTAGTTTCTAATAGCTTGATTAGAGAAAGACCCGGACAGTCATCAAGTTCATCAAGGCCATCACAAAAGTTTAGAACTACAGGAATATAATCCTTAGTAGAACAGGCTATTTGGTCTACTATTTGCTCCAGTTTTTCTAAGCTAACTTTCTGCCGTTTCCAAGCCAGACCAAGCTCAGAAAATACATCTCTCATTTGCTGTTCAAAAGTGTTAGTATCAAATGCTTTCATCCATTCTTGTTGTATTTGGGATGATGGGGTTAATACCCAAATTAGCAACTGATTATTGGGGGCAGGTAATGGCGTAAAAGTTGTCATGGTTTTTATTTATACTTTATTTTGAATAAATAACTATATCCTTTTACTTGGATTAATTTACAGCTAATTTGTAAACTCAAGTAAAGTCTTGGTATTGTAAGGGTTTCAGGAATTTGAGCCAATCAAGCTTTTATCTTCCGAAAGCCATAACCAGCAATGAATTGGGTATCCTTAAGATTTTCTTTACGAATCAGCTCTTACTGATTTATCAAAATACCTATTCAAAGCCTCGGCAATTATTTCTGAGATCAAATGGCAAAATGGAATGTCTGCTAGGTGCAAAATAGTACCAACCCTAGATGTATTTGGCTGTTCCACACCCATCGTGAGAGACCTGGAAGTGATAGCAGGGCTGGGATTTACCTCTAAAACACACATCTCTTTAGTTGTATCGTCCATACGGATATCCACCCTTCCATATCCCTTACCACCCACTGCACAGTAGGCACGTTTAGCTAAATTGCCGAGTTGTTCCTGTAATTTAATTGGTGCTAATTGATAACGGTATAACAATTCATCAGGCGGTAGAGGGGTTCGTTCTTCTGCTTCTGCTATCCATAACTCACGGGTATAAAATCTTTCGATTTCAGGAACACCCGAATGAAAAACGGTTTCTACAGAGGGATAAATCTTGATTTGTTCTGGTTTTTCAGAAGACCCTACGACCAAAACTGTAAATTCTCGACCTTTGATAAACTGTTCAACAAAGATACTGTCTGCCGCAATTTGCATCCCATGTTTTCCTTGCCGTAAATCTTGAAATTGAGATATCGCTTCTTCATCTGTATGAACAACAGATTTTAATGAAATACCTCTAGTAGCAAAGGAAGCAGAAGGTTTGACGATCAGTGGGGGGATAAGGCGATCGCATAATCCCCGAATGCTATTCACATCATTAATCACTTCATAGGGTGCAGTTGAAACTCCTGCCTCAACAAATGCCTGTTTCATCAATATTTTGGAGTCCCCCATTTTAAAAAACTGAGAATCTGCCCCCGTAAAGGGAATACCCGTAGCTTCCAATAATTTGACAACAGAAGCCCCTGGATAGCCATCAATTTCATCGAGTCCTCCACAGTAGTTGAGTACAACTGGGAAATATTGGTTTTGGGAAGCAGCCACTTCTTCAATCACTGCCCTCATATTATTTAAGGTGATGAGTTTAAACTTCCATGCTATATCCAGTTCTGCAAAAACATCGGCTAGTTCTTGTTGAAAATATAAAGGGTTAAATTCTTCGTTAGAAAAATCCTGCTCTACAGATAAACAAGGAATAAATGCCCAGATAAGTATTTGTTTATCAACAATTGGTAGATTTGGACTAGATTGAATGGATGCCATATTTTAAAAGTGTCTTTCTCTAAGGTGTGTAACGATTTCTCCGCGAAAAATCTCCCATCTATAGGTTAGCAAGGAGGTAAGAACAAATTTTAGAAATATAAGCTCATGGCTTTCTACCGCTTATCAGCGAATAGTAGCCGAATGTTTGAGTAACTGAGATGTCTTGAAATCCAGATTCTATAAGAATTTCTTCGAGTTCCAGAGCAGTATATTGCTTACCCTCAGTCGCCAAAATCATGTTGATTGAATATAAAGTGGCAACGGTTGGACTATCTTTTGCATCTGATAGCAGAATTTCGTTAAGATAAATTCGACCGCCTGATGGCAATGCTTCAAAGCTGCGCCGAGCTAATTGCAAACACCTTTCCCTAGTCCAGTCATGAAAAATATTACTAAATAAAATTGCATCGTAACCCGCAGGAAAAGGTTGTTTAAAGAAATCTCCAATGCAGGTATCTATTCGTTCTTGCAAACCAGCTTGAGCAATATATTCTTCTGCTATATTACACATGACTGGCAAATCTAAAATGGTGCAGTGTAGATTTGAATAGTGCTGAACTAAAGGAAAACAAAAAGCACCAGTTCCACCTCCTACATCAAGAAGATACCTTACTCCCTCAAAGTCACCTCGCTTTGCAGCACCTATGGCACCAGTAATTGTTAGGCTGTGCATAAATCTAGCAAAAGCTCTGGTTTCTTCAGGGCTTGTTTCGTGGGTTTCCCAGATATCTTTATCTCCATAAGCAGTAGCCTTATCCTTCCGTAATGCTTCTAGCAATCCAGAGTGCGATGCTGGACTACTTTTCATCAGATGGAACACACCGCCCCAGTAGTAAGGACTATCAGGAAGTAGAAAATTCTTAGATACTTCTGTCAGGTAAAATCTTTGATTATGTTGTACAAGATAACCTAATGATGCCAGCGATCCCAATAGAGCTTCTGTGGGACGCGATCCTAAAGAAAGATTTTTTGCTACATCAGAAGCCGTTGCGGGAGATTTATCAAGCAAAGCGAATAACCCTAATTCGTCGGCAACAGTAAGTGTAGGAAATTGAAGTGCTGACAGTAATGTATCCCAAAGTAATTTATCATCACAATGTGGTTGATTTTCACGTTCTAGTAATGAAGGATTTTCTCTATTTTCCATGAGCTTGTTATAAAAATTAATAACTTCATGTTTTATAAGCTTTTTACAGTTGCTGCAAATTAAATTAGCCAGGGTTTTTACTCACTAATTTGAGCAACTGTACAGTTGACGAATTGGGTTTAAAGAAGTTAAGTCTACTCAATCCTCATATTTTGGTAGCAATTAACAACCCATGATCGATATTTAAAATTTCATTAATGTAATGGCTTGATTCAAAAATATATCTGAGAAAATCTTCCATGAGATGACCAAAATCAGTAACATTATCGGCAACTATCATTGCTCCTGGCTTGAGATTTGGTTCTAATAGCTTGAAATACTTTAAATAGTTGGCTTTGTCAGCATCCAGAAAAACAAAATCAACAGGAATTTGCCACTCTACTAAAACTTGATCTATGAATCCCTTGATTAATTCAACTTTATGAATGACTTGAGCTTGAGTTAAATGCCGGGTAGCAAGTTCAAGCTTCGGAACAGCAGCATCAACAGAATAAACTTTACCAGTTGTATGCAATACTCCTGATGCTAACCAGAGTGTAGAATATCCTGCTGATGTTCCCAATTCAAGGATAGTTTGCGGTTGTTTAGCAAGAACAAGACTTCTTAACAATATCCCAGAAGTTCGAGGAATTTGCCATAGTTTTACTTCTCCTTCAGGCAACCAAATACCTTCATAATCTTTCAATCCTTCGCCTTTAACAGTAAAAGTTTCATTGAGCGTTTCAAGTTCTTGGCAGACAGCAATAAAACGGTCAGATAAATTGTTGGTAGCGGTGAGCATAGGTTTAGTTGTGAATTGTTAACAGGTTCAAAAAGATTTATTTTCAGACAGATTAGGCGTGTTTTTTAGTGACCCCAACTGGAAAATAATTAGAATTTCCATATTTATAGAGAGCCACTTTAGGATAAGCTTTTGCACCAACTATGGAGATAGTATCGCTATACTCGCTGCTTAGTTGAGAGACTTGTGCTATGAAAATACGCTGAATTTCATCTGCAATATGGTCATTAGGTTCTACACCTTCTTTGAGTTCTATGTGTAGATGCAAGGACTGGGAATAATCTATTTCTTCTTGAGTCTTTAGATGAAACTTCCCGGTTGTCTGGTTAATTATGTTGGGATTATCTAATACAACCTTCACATATTCTGGATAAATATTAGTAGCATAAATTGTTGCTGAAAATTTCCCTCTCCCAAATAGATATACAATTGGTAATTGCCATAGTAATCTTTGACTATCTACATTATTAAACTCTTTTTGCAGATCGATTTCTTGCTCCAAACAACGCAGCTTAACGTCTTCAAAATATAGGACATCACCAACATCTTTGGTGTTGTACCTTAGTAGGGGGATGCCACTTCGGGAAGATACTAATAGTTCTCCCTGAGGGGACTCAAAAAACCTAAGCCTGGGGTCAAATTGATTGACTGATGGTAAACGTTTATCCGAAAATAAACCTTCTAAAATTTTGCTATCACTGGCGGCAAGACGACGTAGTAAAATCGTTAGGGCAGTTTCATGTGCCATCAGTCCCACATCTGCTGAGGCATACATATTAACTATATCAGTCAAAGGATTTTTCACCCCTGTAGTATTTTGGATATGCGATCGCCAATTCTCTGTGAAAGATTCCCCACCAAGAAAAAACTTTAGACGTAGTTGTTGCCAATTTATTCCCTGTTCTAAACCAGAATCAATAACATCTTTGATAAAAGGCGGATATCCAACAAGGATCAACTGTTCATAGTATTTGTTTGCTTCTTTGACAATTCTTAATATTTCAGTTTTATCCATCCCAGGCGTAACTATTGTAATGGGATATCCCTTTTGTGCTACCCAATCAGTAGCCATTAAAGTTGATGTTCCAGCAGCCCATGTTCCCATTGCAAAAGTGATAATAAAAAGAGTTTTTCTTCTATGTGCTTCAAAAAATTCACGATAGAGGATTTCACTAATAATCGCTATTTGTAGAGTTTGCTCTGATGATCGAGGCCACAAATAAGAAATACCAGTAGAACCAGAGCTTGTTGATATGAGATGTGAATTAGCTAGTTCTCCATCCCAGCAAAGTGCATCTAATGGGTAAGCATCTATGTAGGAAGGTTTATCAATGGGAGGAATGTTCTGAATATGTTCAAAACTTGTAACTTTCTCAGCATCAACTTTATTTTTTCTGAGAAAATCTTTGTAAGCAGGAACACGTTCTGCCATCTGCTGAAACAATTCCATTACCATTTGTTGCCCAGAATTTTTCCAAGAGTCATTCTGGTTATTTAGATAACTATTAATTATTGCTTCTGTAGAAATATTTAAGTAATCGTTCAAACCCTTTGTTTTGAGCATATTTGAGTCATCAAAATTTGTAAGCAGTTGGAAAGAGTAAAAAAATAGTGGTTGCGAGTAAAGAAGCGATCGCTCTTCTGATGTGTAAATTTAATCAGGTTGTGGAGCGATCGCCCTCTAAAAAGACGGGTTAGGTTGAGAAGCGATCGCTTTGCGGCAATCAACAAATAGATATTCCCACTTGTCTTTATGAGGTTTTTTATCTCTCAGGCTATCCTAACTCTGTACCCATTGGTTTTGGTCATTGAGCGTCATTTCTACTTCATATACCCCTGATTTAAACTGAAATGGTGAAACTTTCGTGACTGTCTGTATATCTAATACTTCTCCCTCCTTCTTCTCCGTAGCAGCACCTACCCAATAAACCGGCGTGGGAGTGAAACTGTGTGTCAGGTTTGGTCCGGCTTGTTCTACAAACGTTCCTTTACCAGACATTCCAATACCAACTGTGAATTTTAGATCTGGTATATTGCCTAAATCTGTAATGACAAGCTCACCCTTTCTTGATGAATCTTGCGTCGGATTAGTCAGAGTAGGAGCGCCCCCTGAATTATATCCAAAAGTGGTGCTATTGGCGGTTTCTAGATTCGCGTCTCGTGGTCCTCTTGCCTTGTAAGTTATACCTGGCTTGAGTTCTCCTGTATCACCCCAGACAAAATTGTAATTTATAAACCATGTGAATGAGATTTCATCCCCTGGAGCTATAGGATAAGGGCTGACAAACCAAGCAAGAGATAACATTTTGTTCGTTTGCTTTGGACTCGTTTGGTAAATATAAAAGACCCAATCCCGACTGGATTGATTTTTAACATTTAATGTGTATCCTTGCCCTCCCCCTAAGATCAATGACCTCTTGTTTTTACTTGTATGGATTAGGGATGTCACTTCTCCTCCAATTTCCGCATCAAATGCTACCAATAATACTTCTGGTATTAATCCTGGTATTACTTGGTTTATGTGCGGATTAACCACTGCTTCTTTCTGAGCATCGGTGAGTGGTGGAGTATTAATCACTGTTGCCGCATAATCTGCCCCATCAAAGTAACCAAAATTAAATTGACTATTTGGATAAATGTGGACAAACCATTGATTTATAACTCCTTGTACTTGCGCTCTTTGTTCGTCATTTAGTGCCATGTTAAATCGGAAAAACATCGGCATATTTTTTTACCTTTATATGTACATTTATTAGACGCTTTCAGAGTCCAAATTGTGAACTCTTCGCCTGCACAAATTTCTGAAACTCGCTGCACCCAATAAAACCGATATAAAAAATACATCTATCTTATCGCAGATGTGATTTTTTACGAGGCCAGCATTCTTCTGTCAAGCAAAAAGTGGAAAGTCCCACCACAGAGTTATCGGGTGAAGAAATATTGCCTGGGTTTAGCTTGAGTCTATCCCGGTATTTGTAGAAGTATTTATGCAGGGGAAAGTGGATTCCCGCCTTCGCGGGAATGACAGTAGATGGGGGTCAAGAAACCGGGTTTCTACCAGTATCTCTGTTTCTCCAGTCAGATTTCTCACAGAAACCCGGTTTCTCAGAGTGGGGTAATGGTAGGGGCGCTGCGGCGATCGCCCGCTGCGGCGATCGCCCTGACCCTGGATGAAATCGGATTTTTGAGTCGGTTCTCGGTTGGATTCGATCGCCTCTTGGTCTGTTGTGTCCCCTTGACTCTCGGTGGGGGGCAAAAACTCGGTTTCTTCCTCTGGTTTTGGGTGGGAATATTCGGTATTAACGCCGTAATTAGATGGCTCAGTCTCAGGCAGAACCGCTTCAACTTTGGCAACCCTGCCAACAGCCTTTTGAGACTTAACTGGTTTAGCCGCCACCTTGGTTGTGTCGGATTTAGTGTCAGCATCCCCAATAAAATAACTCCGCAATTTAGGACGCAGAATTTCCCGCGCCTGGGAGATACGCTTGCAGACATTCGCGTAGGAAATTCCTTGCCTTTCGACTATCTCTTGATGAGATAGTGCTTCATAATAGTGCAGAATAAAAGTCTCGCGCATCTTGGTCGGTAACTCATCAACAGCAGCGCGAATCACCCGGTTTTTCTCGTCACGCTCTAAGGCGCTTTCTGGGGTCTGGTCAACAGCAGCCAGTCCTAGCTCGTTTTGCTCCGCATATACTTCTATGTTTTCAACCAAGTCCACATCTCGACGACGTTTTAAATCCAGCCAAAAATTCCGAGTCAGGGTCGTCACCCAAGATTTAAAATTGGTGATTTTTTCCGCGTACTTTTGCGCCTTTTCCCAGGCTTTGAGCATCCCCTGACTCAGCAAATCTTCCGCTGCCGTTAAGTTGCCATTCGTCCACTTGAGGCAGCACCGCAACAGATAGTCGCGGTACTGCTCAAAGAGGTGCCAGAAAGCACGGGTTTCTCCGGCGGCAAGGCGTTGTAATAGTCGTTGTTCTTCTGTTAAGGGTGGGAGTTGCTGAGAATTGGCTGGCTCCCCAGAAACGTCAAAATTCATCAGAGTCGTCATTATCATCGGGTTAGCTTGATATTTGACCAGGGATGGATTAGGGATTTTTGGGTCGGGCGGATCCGCCCTCAATCAGTCGTTAATCGATGATTCTGGTTATTAGACGTTTCAGGTAGAGCTTTTATGAAAAAAATCTCAAAAAAATTTTTTCGATAATTCCTTAATGTGGTGGTTGCTCGCGTCCAGAATAATTCGGCAACAAATTTATAAAATTAATTCATACTTTGAGAAAATTACTATTTGTTGGCATACGAAAATACGCCATAGTTTTTGCAAAAAAAAACCATCGCGTTTTTCATCTCCAACCCTTATTCCCAGTGGAACAATTGCCAGTTATTCCAGTCCAATATTCAGCCAAAGAATGAAATTTATGTAAATCATTGGAGATGATTAGGGGTTAATTCTGTTAAGCATCAAGAAATGAATCGCCCCCACTGTCCATCCAGACTCGCCAGAACCGTTGAAACTGTTGGAGGATTTGTACTGCTAAATATTGGGTAATTTTTGTTTGTAAATGTTTTTTCTTCCAGGTTGTGTCGGTTGTGCCTGGGAATGACGATCCGGGAAAGGGCGCCAGCCACCACGCCCGGACAAACTCACCTTGGGCTGGGGGGCGATCGCTTTTTTGAACTCCCGTCTTCACGAGAATGACAGTCCATGTCGGGGCGCCACGTTGTTCATCCAGGGGGTTTTGGACACCGCAATGCGGTGTCCCTAGGGGGGATGCATTTTCATCCCGAAAAAATAACTCGAGTTGGCGCCGCTACGCGGCGCCAACTGGTGTTTCTTCCTGGCTAACTAACTCTGCTTCAGGAGCGAGTCCCGTAAGATATCCGCGTTTTCGCCGAATATCGATATAGTGATGATAAGTCAGCTTGACTAACCAGGCTTTAATATTCTGAATCGGTTGAGCCGTGGTTCGGATTTTATCCCAGGCTTTTAGCATCGCCTCACTGAGAGCATCTTGGGCATCCGTTGAGTTGCCCAGGTACTTCAGACAACAGCGATAAAGATAGTCTCGGTGTTCTTGCCACTGAGACCAAAAAATTGCCTCTACACCTGTATCCTGTTCACGCACCATGTTTTAGTTTTGATTCCTCGATCAAATGAGGTTGCTGATTTGGTAGATGTATCTTCTGATTCGTCAAGGGACGGATTCCTTTGTCTCTAAAGTTTTTCCCTGATTGACTAGCTTATTCAACTTTGAGGCGATCGCCTATCCGATTCGCGCAACTTTTTGAGCAAAGATGAAAAAAAGTAAGGTGGGCAAATTTTGCCCACCTTACTAAGGACGGTGTTGCTAAACGTAGGGGTGATTCGCGAATCACCCCTACCAGATATAGGGGAAATGCCCCCTACTAAGGACGATGTTGCAGAATAGTTGAGGGATGGATGCCAAACTGACGATGGAACTGTTGGGAAAAGCGACCGGAGTGGAAAAATCCGTATTTGGCAGCGATCGCATTCACCGTAGTTTCGTCCGGGTGACGGCGGATCAGTTCTTCCCGAACCGCGTTGAGTTTGCGAGCCCGGATATACTCCTGAAGCCCCATCCCTGTAATATCCTGGAAAGCGTATTGCAATGCTCGCGGAGACACCCTAAGCTTTTGGCAAAACTCCTCGGTGGTCAGGTTTTGAGCCAGATTAGCGTCCAGCATTGCACAGGCGCTTTCAAAAATCCAATAGCGTCGAGAAGGCTTGAAAATGGTGCGATCGCCCCGTTCCTGAAAAGTGCGATCGAGTAGTTGCCGAAATTCGCCGATCAGTTCTTCCCGGAGAATTACTGCCTGTTGGGGGTTGAGGCAACTGCGAGTATGCAAATCTTGCGATCGCACAAACCACGATCGCATAAATTGCCGGAAGCGATCGAACGCTCTCGGATCTACTTGCAAAAGCGCCCGATTTGGATCGCGACTATGTTGCCAAAACTTTTCCGGCAGCAAATCGAGATTAGCGATCAATTCATTATTCATGCAAATATACAGCCCAATCCAACCCGGAGGCATCACGGAAGTATATTCCACATTATTATTACGATGAACGGCGATCGTCTGAGCTATCAGATCCTTATATCCCATCCAAGAAAGAACCGGAAGATGGGGGAAAAGTGCCAAGGCAAAATGAGTTTCTCCTGGGGGAATTACCAGGCGATCGCTAAAAGTATTCTCCGTAAAAAAATAGGCCACTTCCATACCCGGAAAAGCCACTTCCCGATGCTCAATGAGGAAGGCTCCTTCTCCCAACTGGCAAGGGTTTACCCAACTGGGCAACACTTGAGTGTAAGGGTCAATAACTATAGCCGAGCGCCAGTTTAACTCAGCCCGTATCGGACTGTGAAGATTGATTCGGTTAACCATCCTTTATATTATTTGAATTTTCTATTCGATTGAAGTCCCAAAATATCATCATAGATATATTAGAGATATTTTTGATTTAGCAAAAAACTAATCAATATCCCCAAAATATTGCCAGGTTTTTTGGCTGGAATCAGATCCCGCTTAGAAAGACTATACAGCAAAAAAACAAAAAATACATCAAAATAAAAAAAAATAGATTTGTAAAAAGACACAAAATTCACACAAAAGGAACATCAAGGGAACAAAAAATTCACACAAAAGGAACATCAAGGGAACACAATGGAACACAAAAGGAACATCAAGGGAACAAAAAATTCACACAAAAGGAACACAATGGAACACAAAAGTAACATTAAGGTCACAATTGAGGTAAGCATGATAAAGTATTGTATGTTAATAATATGCAATATTTTTGTTCGGTTCAACCGGGCGCTTTTGATTTCGATGCCTAAAGGGTTGATTGGTGTCTACTTTTTCGGCTCGATATAGATAACGGTCTGGTTCTAACACGAATAGGACTTACGCAACCAACGCCTCTATCAGTAGGGTGCCGTTCCCAGACGTAGCGCACCAACACAATGTGGAGTAGCTGCGTAAGTCCTGACGAAAAAGCGGGACAACCACCGCCATCGGATTGCTTGAGAAATTGCCCATAAAAAATATTTAGTAGGGGCATTTCCGTGGCGGTGGTTGCCCCGCGCCCCTACTAAATCTAGAGATTGTGCGTAAATGCCGATCGTTTAATCCTTAATTCGATTCAATAAACTGCTCGATCGCCTCTTGAACTTTAACCGGAACCTTGGGATCCTTATAATAGACTTTGCCCACTTCAAGATAACATTCCGCCGCTTCCATCAAGCTGGGACAATTCTCAGGATTGTCTATGTCTTCGCTGACTTCTTTATTCTGCTTTTTCTGTGCGGCAATATATTTGTTATAGGGTTTGTCGAGCAATTCCCGCAGACGACCGGGCTGGGGATCGCCTTTCAATTGCTGGTTGAGATCGAAATCCAAACGCAGATAATCCCGTCCGGCACTTTCCATAATTTGATAACAAATAGCTTCAGCATTTTGCGCCGCCGGATTCATAAACATATCCGGTAAATGTCCAGCCCAGCCAAACTGTCCCCACTTTTTGATTTCTTCATATTTGTAAACCCGAGTTGTATTACCCGTGCCAATGGAGAGAACTGCAATATCGCTCAAGTTTATTCCATTCTGTTTTCCGATATACAAGGCATGAGCGATCGCCAATAAAGCCGGGTTATTCGCGGATACTCCACCATCAATATGGGGCAGCTTTTGGTCATCGTTATAGGGAAGTTGATAAGGGGGGAAAAACGTGGGCGCTGATGCTGAAGCAGTGCAGATTTTCCACAGTTCCAAATTGCTGTACCATACCGTAGGATCGCTATTATTAAACCAGGTGGTATTGCGGGAATAAACGTCATAAGCAGGAATCAGAATATTGGGTTTAGTAATCTGGCCAATCTTCGCATCTTTACCCAATTCCGGGTGAATCAATTTTTTCTGCAATATTTTAGCCAAACCTTGCTCTCCCTCTTCGTGGGGATACAACACACCACTGCCGATCGCTTGACTAACAACTCGCCAACCTCGCTGCTTGCGAACCGAGTCTAAAAAGATATTTTTTCCCTGTTCCAGATAGATATCAATCATGTCCTGGGTGCTCATCTGGCAGGCAATTCCCGCCGTCAGAATTGAGCCAGTAGAGGTGCCAGAAACTAAATCGAAATATTCATGTAATTTCTGTCCTTTTTTTGCTGCCAATGTCGTTTCTACTTGCTGGAGAAGTCTGGCAGATAAAACTCCGCGAATGCCGCCACCATCTAAACTGAGAATTTTGAAAGTCATAATTATTGGCCTTCTATTTGGCGTCTTGATTGTGATTTGAATGAGCGGATTGCTCTTTATCTGTGTGGAATGACTGCCGATTTCTGATGGCTTCAAAGTCCTACCATTTACAAAAATTCATACAACAGTAGGGGTTCCCCTAAGTGGTCGCCCCGCGCCTAAATGATTGCATTTTTAATTGGAAACGGTGTACTATGAGTGTCCGCAGGAGGTGGTTGCACCTCAGCATCAAGCCACAGGAGTATTTTACCACACAGGGAGATGCTACAGAAAAACCCTACAAAAGAAACAACCCGATCTTTTAGGAAAACACCGGGTTGATTTGGTTCGCTAGAACGTTGAAAACTTTTTAATGATAATTAACGAGAATTAGCGCTCATTTCTTGAATGCGTCGTGTATTGCGATCGCTTTCTCGTTGCAGTTGTTTTTTCAGCCCAGCGGGAAATTTATCCGGGGCTTGGGCAAGGGCTTGAGAGAAATTTTCCTGGGCTTGTTGGAGAATGGTGACATTTTTTTGCTCCAGACCTTGTTGGACTAATATTTGTGCTTTCAGATAAAATAACTCTGGGTTATTGGGGGTTAATTCTAGGGCTTGATTTACGGCAGCTAAAGCTGGCTCGTTTTGTTTCGTATCTCGGTAGCCCACGGCAATTCCCCGATAGGCGAGATAGTTTGGCCCCGCATAGTTTTCTAAGCGGGCGATCGCATCATCAATTTCGGCAAAAGGCAAATTCACCGCTAACATTAAATCCATGAATCCTTTAATCAAATTAACTTCTGGATCGGTGGGATTAATCTTTTCGGCGGCATTAATATGTTGCAGCACCAAGCGAAGTTTTCGCAGAGCTTTTGGGGTGCCGGATATTGTGCCTTCGGTGCTAATAATATGTGCTCCTTCCAGAAAATGACCCACTCCCGTATAGAGATGACCGCGTAATTCATTCTTAGTCGTGAGTTGCTGTGCGGTTTCACGAGTTTGTGTGGCGTAAGTAAGCAGAGCATCCCAATCTTCATTAAGATAGGCAAAGGCTGCTTGCATAGCATAGACTAAGGGTTCATTGGTGTCTATTTTTTCCGCTTCATCTAAATAACGGTCTGCTTGCTGATAGTTGCCCTGTTCAAATAGAACCCGAAAGGCCATTTCTGTGGTATCACCAATTTCGTGAGGATTGGTGGTTCTAAATGGATCTTTGGCATGGCTAGGACTGCCAACTAGAAAAGTAGCGATCGCCACTCCAGAAGCGATCGCTTGAACTATTCGTCTCGAAAAAGAAACCGGACGATCAATCTTCATATTTTGCGCCTCAAAAAATTTACCGAGAATTGCCCAGAAACCGGGTTTCTATGAAAAATGTCTGCCTCCCCACCGGCCTCTACATAGAAACCCGGTTTCTTTCCGAGAGATTTTGCCTAACTAGATTTAAGTCGATTTTGCCAAAATATCATGGAAAAAATCTAAAATAATTACTAGGATAGACGGTGTAAGCAAAACCGAGTTCCAAAGAGAATCTACGGGAAATCATCCACACAGTTACATAATGCTCTATTTGAGAAACTTAAGTTATCACCCAGCGGCAACCCCAACGCCGATTTTAAAATCCATGACCCTGGAACTCGCCCCACAGCAGTTGGGCGTGATTATCGGACCGAGTGGATCGGGTAAAAGTACCTTCTTAGAGATTTTATCTGGACTGGCGGAAAAAACCTCTGGGGAAATTTACTGGCGAGAACAGCCCCTTACCGCCGAACACCTGCAACAGCTTGGGGGATTGGTGTTTCAATTTCCCGAACGACATTTTTGTTGTGGCACTATTTTGGAAGAATTGCGCTTGGGACACCCCGAACTAGGTTCGGAACGAGTGGATGAAGCCCTGAAGGAAGTGGGCTTAGATCATTTATCTCTGAATACCGCACCGCAATCCTTGAGTGGGGGACAGCAACGGCGTTTAGCTTTGGCGGTGCAGTTAATTCGTCAACCGCAAATTTTATTGCTGGATGAACCTACGGCGGGTTTAGATTGGTCAATGCGACAGAATTTAATCCGGCTTTTGGCAAAATTAAAACAGCATTGGAGTCTGTTGGTGGTGACTCACGATGCCGGGGATTTATTAAAGATTGGCGATCGCTTTTGGACCCTAAATCATGGGGTAATCCAATCCGTTGAACCGGATTACATCGCGATTCGTCAGCAGTTATCTGGGGTCAGTGGTTAATTAGCTTTGAACCCGGATCGCCACCGGCATCCGAGTAAAAATGACTTGTTTACTTCTAAACAAAGTTATGGATTAAACAAGTCATTTTTTGGGGTAAATATAGAATATTTAATCAGGGAAATGGAGCGAACATTAAATAACTGATAAATGCACCGATCGACGCACCGAGAGTTAAAAAGTGTGATTTGAATGAGTGGAATACAGGGAATAATTACTGCTTGGATTTCAGCGCCACTAACATATCCATTTGGGCGATTTCTGCTGCTGGCCTGGTGTTAGTCACCCCGATGCCTTGAATGGAATTGAGCACGGCTAAAACATCTGGAGAAATTTGATTTCCCGGCGGCAGAGGCGCCCGATTAACCACGGTCATTAATTGATCCATGTTTAAGTAAAAGTAGCCTTGGTTGGGAGTGGGTAAAGAACCGGCGATCGCCTGAAAATTTTGGCTGGTATTCAAGGGTTGAGAAATCGGCTGAGACATCAGAGACATCATGGGCTGACCCAAGGTAATCAATAATAAGTTTTCATCCAACCAGCCATAGCCACCTAAGACAATTTCTTGGGACTTAACTTTCCACTCGGTCATGGGAATACTTTCATAAGTGTTAGAACCGGCTTCTAACATCGGAAACTTGGTGGTGAAACTTTTGTCAAGTTTTTTCATGCTGGCTTCTGCCAAGGGGCGATCGCTGGTTTCCAAGAGAATGACTCCGCCGAATCCCACTTGCGCTATAATTCCTTCATTGGAGGGAATAAAACCCAAAGCAAACTGACCATCCATCCAGCTAAAAATATCTCGCTCTAAGTCTAAATTGGTGCTAGATTTGAAAGCGGCTTTCAGGGATTTTAGGTTACTTTCAAGCATGGGGTCAATCCGGGATTGTTCTAGCGCCGTTGCCCAGGAACTTTTAAGTTCTTTTCCGGTCAATACGGCAATGGTTTCACTGGGAAACCGATTCATTAATCCAGTCTGATTGTCGGTCGATGCTGATTCTGGAAAAATCCCTGGCTCGACTTGTGCGATCGCCCTGATTCGCATCCCTTCTGGCTCGATGCCTGCCCCAATCACTGCATATTTTATCCCTTCTAGTTGTTGGGGAAATCTCGGATTTTCTGAAATATTTTCCCCTAATACCTGCGCTAATAGAGTCGAGTTAGGCAAATACAATTGCAGCACAGGATTTTTAAGTTCTTGCCATTTTTTTAGTAGTTCAGTTCCTTCGGGACTGGCAGCAAACGATGCGGCATTTTGATAACTATCAATCGCTTGTTCTAGGGTTTTTTGCTGCTTGGCTAAGAGTAAATGATTGCCCACTACGGCACTGTAATTTGAGGGATTTTCACCAATTGTGCTTTGGGAAATTTTTACTCCTTTATATTCAGACTCTACAAATTTTAGGTCGGCTTGAGATTTAAAGTTCCGCTGAAATATCCAAGCTTTTAAAGGATTTTGAATGCCAACCACTAGCAAGACATTCGCTTCCTGATCCGTCGGGGGTGCCGATTTGGTTGTTGCCCCACTAGGTAAGTCGCTGTTTGGGTTTGTTGAGTCCTTTTCACTCAAGGGGGGTAATAAGACAAACATGACATCACCCACCCAAGGTTTTAAGTCGGTTTGGTAATTCAGTTCCTCTTGGGGAAAAATTCCCTGTTGGAAACGGTCAAAGACTTTGGCGATCGCCGCTTGTGATTCTGGAGTACCAAATTGTTGCAATCGATCCCAATGATGAGAATTCGTGTCAACATAAGCAGCTAACATCGTATCTTTAGGCACAATTTTGGCACTATCTACGGGGGTTAATTTCCGCCCGATTCCCTGTAGGTAAAAATAAGCACCGGCGACTCCAGCCAGGAATAACCCAGCAATTACTAGGCGCCCAGAAAACGATCGTTTTTGTTCAGACATTTATCTCCTCACACATTTTTCCCCAGATATTAACCTGATAATGCTCTTATAGGGTATGCCAGGAAGCACCCCTATGACAATATTTTTTAGAAAAAATATTTATTACGCTGAAAATAAACAAATTCGCCGAAAATCGCTCATTCCTTGTATAATGCTTTTATGGGCAAAATTTACCAAATTTTGCCCATAGATAATTTTCCCGATTAAATGTTAGTAACAAAAAATTCAAAAGTCACTAACCTTTAATCTTTCTTGAGCGATTTTCGGGAACTAGGGGAAACTAAAGAGAACTAAAGAGTGGTGGTTGATAATCTAACCAGGTTACAATTTCCCCCGATCGAACAAGGTAGAGGCGTAATGCTTACGCCCGCGAGGCGGCTTGCCCCACGCAATATACCCAATGGCGATCGCACCCACTTTCTGTAGGTTGGGTTGATGAAGGAAACCCAATTGATTATCCAATGATTAATTCCATCAGGGCTCTACTGATTATGATTTCGTCATCTTCAGAGAAAAAGCCATGAAGCAAACAAACACTTTCGACTGCTTAAAAGGGTCTTTGAGCGATCGCAATTGCTCAAAGAGATTAAATTTAAACTTATCCAAGCTCACAGGGGTGCTGGTCGCTCTTGGGGTTAGCCTTGGAGTTAGCGCAAACATTTTAGGTATTGAACTAGGTAGCCCTGTGGCGATCGCGTCCCCACGGACGGAAAGATCCAATCCATATATCACAATTTTTAACGACCCGATCTATGGCCCTAGTCGCACGTTGGATGGGACTGTCAGTGGCACTCTCAGAAGTGCGATTAAATATGGTTGGGATTTTAGCGCGATCGCCCAGGACTTCCAACAAATGGGACTCACGGAAATCTTAAGCAACCAAGATAGCGGTGATGGCAACACGATTTTATATACCGTGTTTGTACCCACCAACGAAGAGTGGCAAACTTTGGCTGCGGCAGTTCGTGCCAATCCAGAAACTCTGGAAAAGATTCTGCGTTACCATATTGTTCCCGGTGCGGTGACTCAAACCCAGCTAGAGTCTGGGGAAATCCAGACTCTAAGTGGTGCTACCCTGACCATTCACGAAAATGCCAGTGGCGATCGCTTTCTACTCAATCAGGATGTGGAAATCACCAGCACTTTACGCACCCAAAACGGCGTAATTGTGTTTGTGAATAAACCCTTAGTTCCCCCGCAAAACTAGGATTTACCAGGGATTCCCGACTAAGGTAAAAGCCGCCCAAAAATACGGGTGGGCTAAATTTTTTCCCTGGACTTGGGAAGAGATATTTTCTTGTTGATTGCTCAACCCAATTTCTCCGACTAAGGACTGAGAGTATGTCTGCGGATCGTCATCTACCCAAGTCAACTGACCATTTTCTATGTGAATTTTGCCTTGCAGCATCGCTAACTGCGCTTGCCGCAAGGCTTCCGCTTTAATGGTCTGGGTTTGAGAATTCAGGTGGCGATAAAATTCACTCATTAAGCCGAAAGTACCTTGATCGTTCACTTGCCAAAGACTTGCGAGCACGGATTTAACGCCATTTTGTACCGCTAACCCGGCAAAACCTAATTCGGCATTGGGACTCCCGAAGGCGGTTTCACAGCCACTCATCACCAGGAGTTCTAATGGTTGGTTTTGCCATCCGATTTCTTGAATTTCATGCAGGGTGAGTCGGCGATTCCAAAATTGAATATAGGAGTTTTGGGTATTTTCTGGATTAAATTCCACATGGGTGGCGAGGTGAACGATCTGATAATTTCCTCCCTCGCTTTGATATTTGAGATTTTCTGGGGTAAATGCTTCATTGATGAAGATATTACTGGATCGATTGGCGGCGATCGCGGATAATTCCAAGGGGACTTGATCCAACGGTTGAATTCTCGGATCGGCAAATTCCGACGCCCCCATTGCTAATACCGCTGAGTGACTAAGGTTCTGATAGCTGAGATCCGTTAAATTCAGGCTGGGAATTAAGCTGAGACGGTATTTTTCCACTAAAAACTGTTGACCGTCATGCAAAACGGCGAGGGGCAGGGAGCGAATATTCGGATCGAGAGAAAACATTAAAGTGTCAATCCCCCGACCGTTTAATTCCCCTTCAATGGGGCTAATTAACCATTGATATAGTTGTTGTGCCGAGGATAAATAGCGTTCGCGAAGCGGTGCGGATGCACTTTCGCTGCCCAAGGTTCGGGGATTGGTGACATCGGCAATTAACTCTTGTATCGTAGCATTGAGTAAGTCCCGATTGGCATGGTGGACAATTCGGCGAATTGTCGGTTGCCCAGGAGACAGCAACATCAATTCTAAGTAATCGCTAAATGCCAAAACATACACGACCCCAGGGGTGGAGTTAGTGGTTAAAGCGATCGCCTCTAAAGAGTTTTGTAAATCACGATTAATTAATGAGGAATAAGCCTCTGACCAGGATTGGCGATTCGCGGTAGCGATCCGGTTCGCGGAATCAGTCAAATAGCTGACTGGAGAATCTAAAACTTTCGCCTGAATTGTATAAGAGTTATTTTCAGCTATTTCTGGTATTTCTGATGGCGCAAATTCTGAAATTTCTCTGGTGCCGGTTATGCTTGAATTTGGGAATAAATCCGCAACTGGATCGAGGTTAATCGGTGAATTAGAGAAACTGGTTGAATCCTCGATGGGTTCTGAAAAAGAAAATGACTGATTCCCCAGAGTTCCGTGCTCATAATTGCCCCAGGATGGGGAAATCCGAGCATCTTGCCAAGATAGATGGCGATCGAAGTATGCTTTATTTTGTTGATTAGCTGGATTTGGATCGCCATTTTCTTGGCTAAATTCTGGAGGCAAACCACTCCAAGACCGGGTGTTTCTCGGTGTAGTTGGGATAGTTGGTTGATATTGCAAATCATCTATTTCATCTAAAACAATTGAAGCAGACCAACTCGTAGATTTTTCCCCTGATTTCTGATTTACTGGTGGGCGATCGCGGCTTTCTGGGCTAAATTCTGGAGGTAACCCACTCCAAGACAGCGAATATATCGAATTTTTTCCTATAGTTTGTATAGTTTTTTCGGTAACTTCTGGGGTTACTTCTGTAGTAACTTTTGGCTGAATTTCTGGGTGATCTTCTGGGTTATTATTCGCTACTTTAACCGGAGCATTACTGTTAAAAATAGCTGCATTTTGCTCCGGTTCAGATATGTTTGCCGATCGCTCCCGATCGCCGTTAAATTCTGGGGCAAAGCCACTCCATGCCGTCAAATTAACCTTAGCGGGTATTTCTTGCCAAGGAACGCTAATTTCTGATGCATCAAAAACTGTCTCCTCCAACACCGTTTCATCGGGGTTAGTTGCGGCAACCGTTAGATTTTCATCAACATCATAAACATAAGGAATTTCTGGGTCAATGAGTGTGTGATAATTCACCGGATTGACTGAGATATTTTGCGGATTTAAAATATCTCGCAATCCCTCAGACAATAATATCTCTGGTGGAATGGAACTATCTATGAGCAAAGCAGAGGCGATCGCTTCTTGAAAAGTCTCCGAATTGCCGACATTTCCAACAACATTGCTCAGGGAAAAATTTCTCCCTGTCACTGATAGACTTGCCGGATAAACTGTTGAAGCCTCAGATGCAACTACATCCGTAGAATCTAGGAAAAATCCACTAAATAAATTATGATCGAAATTACGATCCTCAGCGCTGACCCCGGCATCCGATTGATAATTTTCCGGTAAATTTTCCGGTAAATCTAAACTAAACTCTGAACTCTCTGAACTATTTTGCTTTTGGGCTTCTGTGGGTAGCAAATTCAATTGATTATTCAAAGTTGCCCCAATAATTAAACTACGATAACCCCCTGGATTTTCAATAAATTTACCGGAAATCTTCCCTTCAACCCTTGCAGCGATCGCCTGAATCACCTCAGCCCCGGGCTGCCGAAACTCTGGCTCAAGATTAATATCATAATTAATATCATAAGCACTCATCCAAAGCTTAGGTAAGCCTCCCGTAATACTGATAGCATCACCTAACTCAGTGTTAGTGCCAAATAAATCCACTGGCATCAATCCGTATGCCATTGCCTCAAACATCACACCCGCCGAATTTATCCCCGGATAATTTTCCTCATTTATGGTTTTATTTTTTCCTCCTAAGTTTTCTAATAAATTTGTCGAAAAATTAACCGGCTGATTTACCATATTTTGTGGAGATAATATATCGATAAAATTGCTAAAATTATTTAGCTGCTGTTCCCGATAAAAATTATCTCCAGTTTGAGATTGAGCCACTGACGGCAACAGTAAAAAAGCCACGGGCAAAATATTAGATGAATTGACTAAAATTTTCTGGTGTGCCCGAAATATCCCTAAGCTTTGGTGGAGAATATTGTAGTTAATTAAACTGACTTGACTGACTTGATTGACTTGCATAATTATTCCGCCCCAATTGTTATCCGATAATTTATCCCATGAGTCTTCCCCGATTGACTAAATATAATTATACCTCATTTTTTAGGTTATGCATCATAGATTTATTCTAATATATGTCAGGGCGGCGTTGCATTCGGGTAAAAAACAACCGGGTTTTTCCAGTAAAAATGGCACACCTGTAGGGGCGAAGCATACTCTTCGAGAAGGCTTCGCCTACGGGTAATAAATTTTTGAGTTTTTCCTGTAGGGGCTTGTAGGGGCAAAGCATTCGGGCAGTTAATTCTCGCTTTTTA
>NZ_LIUQ01000016.1:81208-120115 GCF_001276715.1 Planktothricoides sp. SR001
CTTTTTACAATCAAGATAATTACCCGGTAAGCTTTCGCCATGCCGTAGACGCGAAGCGGCTTCCCGTAGGGTAGGCTTTATGCTTCGCCCTTACGCCCGTAGGCGAAGCCTTCTCGAAGAGTATGCTTCGCCCCTACAGATTCAACAACCGCCAAAGAATCCCTACCCAACCAACAACAAGCAACAACCAACAATGAACAATCAAAGAATCCCTACCCAACCAAGAATTATTTTAATCGACTTCTAGCATTAATTGCGGGGGTGAAATTCGGTTGAATTTCAATCGCTTTATTGTAAGAGGCGATCGCTTCTTCATTCCGTTTCAGGTATTCCAAAGACAAACCACGTTGTGTCCAAGCAAATGGATCGTTGGGATAAATCTCAATCGCCAGATTAAAAGATACGAGAGCTTCTTCATCTCGCTGTAATTCAGTTAAAGCCATGCCCCGACTCACCCAAGAGGGATAGTCATTGGGTTCAATTTTAATCGCTTCATCAAAAGATTTAATCGCTGCTTCATATTGCTTAATTTCCGCCAAAGCAATCCCGCGATCGCGCCACGCATGATAAAAACTGGGATTAAGTTTGAGGGCTTGATCGTAAGATTTGACCGCATCGGCATAGCGTTCTAAACCTGCACTGAGTAACGAGGCTCGGTTGTGCCATCCGATATAGAAATTAGGGTTCAGTTCTACGGTTTTATTATAAGCATCGAGAGCCAATTCAAACTTTTCCATTTCATAGAATGTCGTGGCTTTAGCATTCCAAGCTAAATAGAATTTGGGATTGATTTTCAGAGATCGTTCGTAAGAAGCCAGCGCATCATCATAACGTCGAAGTTTGCTTAAAATCCGACCCCGTTCAATCCAGAGAATTAAGTCATTGGGTTTAATTTCTAATTGGCGATCGTAAACTGCCACTGCTTCTTCATAAGCGAGGACGGATTCTTGAGGTTTTTCTAGTCTTTCTTGGACTAATCCTTGATATTCCCAGAGGGTCGGTTCCTCTGGAGCGAAAGACACTCCCTCTTGCAACTCTGCCAAAGCTTCGGGATATTTTTTCAAGCCGATTAAAGCGATCGCCCGTCCTTTTTTGGCTTGAGCATTTCTGGGATCTAATTTCAACGCTTGATCGTGGACAGCCAGGGCTTCATTATAATTATTTAACTGAGAATAGACTTCTCCTTGGTTATTCCAAAATTTAGCATTTTTCGGTTCCAGTTCCGTAGCTTTTTGATAAGCCACTAAAGCCGCTGGATATCGTTGTAATAAAAACAGGGCATCCCCCCGACATTTCCAAGCATTTGAATAGTCTTCTTTAATCGCCAGCGCTTGATTGCAGAGTTCTTCCGCTTCTAAAGCTTGGCGTAAATCTAACTGTGCGGAGGCTTGTTGAATCACCGCATCGGCTTTTTCCAGTAGACGGCGATGTTTCTGAGCGTTAGTCCACAAAATCGTTCCCCCGATCAGCGCTATTAACAGTAAAACTCCTCCCGTCACCGACAACACCTGCAACCAGATTTTTTCAGAAAAAGGTAAGGTGACTTTGGCAAAATTGATAATAAATGAATTTTCTGGTAACGTCTCTGGGGGGGTTGCCTCAGAATTCGACTTGGGGCGATCGCCATCTGCGGGATTTTCTATCACCCCTTCTGTCACCTTTGAAGGCTGTGGTTTTGTCACCGACGGCACGACTGTCGGTTCCGAGGAAGATGCTATGGCCAAGTTTTCTGCAAATGACTGCGTACCGGATAATGCACCGGACAACAAAGCCAAATCTTTTAAAACTTCGGCGGCGGATTGATATCGCTCGCGAAAATAAGCATGAGCCATTTTATTAATAATTTCCGCGAGGCGATCGCTCACCTGGGTCAAATGTCGCCAACTCACTTCTCCGGTTTGCGGATCCGGTTCTAATTGGCTGGGATGAACCCCAGTTAAGGCTTGAATTGCCACCATTCCCAGGGCATAAATATCGCTATTCGGACGTAAATTGCCCGCTTGTTGTTCTTTGGGCATATAACCCACAGTTCCCACCGACCCAGTATTAATTAGCTGACCTTGGTCATCCAACGCCATGGTACTAATTTGTTTAACTGAGCCAAAATCTAACAACACCAGTTGACCATCGCTGGAACGGCGAATCAAATTCGCCGGATGAATATTAGAGTGAATCACATTTTGCTGATGCACAAACGTCAGTGTATTCAAAACATCTTGCAACAGCGCGATCGCCTCTGATTCTTTCCAGCGTCGCTCATTCATTTCTTCTGCCAGGGACTTACCTTGAACAAACTCGTGAACCAGATAAAATCCGGTTTCACCGGGAAAATCATCTAAAAGTCTGGGAATTTGATCGTGGGTTCCCAGCCGTTGCAGATTTTGTGCTTCCGTATCAAATAAAATTCTCGCTTCCCAAAACGGAAATGGAGAGTGCTCCGCACCGCTGACCCGATCGACTTTATGAGGTTCAATTTTTTTCAGCACACAAGGGGAATTGCCCCGTTCTCGGTCAAGAGTTAAATAAGTTTTGCCAAAAGAACTCTCCCCTAAAAAGTTAATAATCTTATAGCGGTTTTCTATCGTCTCCCCAATTTCATGGAAACCCTGAAGGTCTCTTAAAACATCGGTGGCGGATTGGTAGCGCTGCTCCCAATCTGGATGCACCATCAGGGTCAAAATATCGATTAATTCTTGGCGACATTGCACCAAATGTTGCCAAAGCAATTCGCCGGTTTTAATATCTCGCTCTAACTTGGTTGGATGCATTCCTGTTAACGCTTGAATGGCGGTAATTCCCAGAGCATAAATATCACTATTGGGATAAACTTTGCCCCCAAGTTGTTCGATAGGCATATAACCTGGCGTGCCAATCATCGAAGTAGTGATATTGCCGCCAAAGCTGAGAACTAAGGTTTCAATTTCTTTCAGAGAACCAAAGTCAATCGGGACAATTTGATAATCAGAAAAGCGGCGGATTAAATTCGAGGGTTTAATGTTGCGATGGATTGTCCCTTGTTCATGGATTACCGCCAAAACCTCTAGGACATTATATAATAAAGCAATTACTTGAGATTCCGGCCAAGATTTTCCTTCACAAATTTCTTGGCTTAAATCTTGCCCATCAATAAATTCTTCAACCACATATAATTGATTGTTTTCAATAAAAAAGTCTAATATTGAAGGAATTTGAGGATGATGCCCTAATTTTTCCAACTTTTTTACTTCCGTATTAAAGCGTTTTTGGGCTTCATCTAAAATATATGCATGATTACTGGAGGTTTGCAGGATTTTGAGAATACAGCGATCGCCCTCAAGCCATGAGGATTTGGTACTAACTGCCCCTTCCCCTTGGCTGCGGTCTGGTTCGGCGGCTAAATCGGGATGATATTCTGCTAAATAGGTTTTGCCAAATGCTCCCTTTTTAAAGGTTTTAATAATTTGGTAACAGCCGTGTATTTTATTTCCGTTCATGGCAGAGAATCACCTTATGACTTATGGGTTTTCCTTCTGGATATTTCTGGATATTTATGATTTGAATGGAGATAGAATCGCCAAGAAACCGGGTTTCTATGAAAAATGTCTGCCTCCCCACCAGCCTCTACACAGAAACCCGGTTTCTATGTCTTCAAAATCATAAAAATTTACTATACAAGTTTCAAGGATTTGCTGTTGTTGCTCAAAATACACCCCAAGATATACCCCAAGCAAGCATCAGTTTCAGTCTAATTGTGAATTTCTGGGTGATAGATGCTAAGGCCAAATTATCTCAACTTATCACAGATCGGCTTCAAGATGATCGACCTGCGAAGTTTTGGGAAATCCCAAAATGATGGGTAAATTTATCGGAAATCTGTAGATGCTTTGGGATTTTTGCGGTGGGTCATGGATCATCTTGGAGATTGATTCAAGTCCCAAGGGTTAAACTCAGGTTCACAGAAAGCGGTGGGATCAGGAAGGATTGGCTGGGCGATCGCCCAGGGGTCAGTCTTTTACAGGACAGGGGATTGTCGATCCTGATTAAACAGCGATTTCGCGAATAATTATGTTTGTATTTTACAGTATTTCTGCCCCAAGTTGGAACAACCTCACAAATTGTCACCTTTTTTAATTCTCAAAGGTGACATTAAGGTGACATTCAGTCGGACTGACGCTTGATGGCTTGATTTAAGCGCTATATATAGTATTGGGTTATAGTATTGGATATAGTATTGGCTGGCCAATGCCCACCGGACAAATACCTCTATATAGTAGGTTGGGTTGAGGCACGAAACCCAACCTAGGAGACAGGTTCGTAAAAGAGAAGTGAACCACTGTTCTTGGTTTCAGGCGAAGCTTTCCCGGAAAAAATTCACGCTTTCAGAAACCAGGTTTCTTGTAGGGGCGATTCCGATGGCGGTGGTCGCCCCGTGGTCGCCCATGAACCCAGAAACCCGGTTACTCTGGCGGTCAGGCAACACCGCCCCCTTAATCGTAAAAAAATTAACCAAGGTTACTTACTGCGGCGTTTCAATTCATTTTCAATAGCTTGAATCACCGTTTGAATCACTTTAACCCGGGCATAGTATTTGTCATTTCCCGGCACCACCGTCCAAGGGGCGATCGGGGTACTGGTGCGCTGAATCATCTGATTCACTGCCACATAATAATAAGGCCATTTTTCCCGATTGCGCCAATCTTCCTCCGTGAGTTTATGTTGCTTAAAAGGGCTATCTTTGCGTTGGTTAAATCGGATTAATTGTTCTTCAAAGCTGATATGTAGCCAACATTTAACCAAGACATAACCCGCCCCAGTGACTTGTTCTTCAAACTCATTAATTTCTTGATAAGCCCGTCGCCATTCCGGTTCCGTGGCAAACCCTTCTACTCGCTCCACTAAAACCCGGCCATACCAGGTGCGATCGAAAATGCCAAACTGACCAGGGGCAGGCAACCGGCGCCAAAACCGCCATAGATAATGACGAGCCAATTCTTCGGCACTAGGGGCAGCAAAGGCATTCACCACATAACTCCGAGGATCGAGCACATCGGTTAAGCGTTTAATCGCTCCGCCTTTTCCGGCAGCATCCCATCCTTCAAATAACACCATCACGGGCACTTTGTGTTTATGCATTTCCAGTTGCAGTTCTCGGAGTCGGATTTGTTCTTCGCGTAACTGTTTTTTATATTCTTCTCTGGACAAACATAAACTCAAATCAACTTTATAGAGAAAATCCGGTTCAGCGGGTTTTAATGCTTCTTGTAAAGGCAAAGTGGGAGGTGGCGTTCGACAACTGAGGCGATCGAGTGCCTCCGTAATCGTGCTGGCCATTTGGATCAACACCTTCACCCGCGCCCAGCGTTGACAGTTTCCTTCTACCAAAGTCCAGGGCGCAGGGCCGGTACTGGTGCGAATTACCATATCCTCTGCAAAGGCGGCATATTGATCGTACTTTTTCGCTTGTTGCCAGTCTTCGGGACGGACTCGCCAAGAACTCAGGGAGTCTGCTTGGGCTTTTTTCAAGCGTTTTTTTAGTTCTTTTTTGCTTAAGTGAATCCAGAATTTCGCGATCGCCACCCCATCGTCAGCTAATTGCCGTTCAAAGGCATTCATTTGCCGCATCATCGCCGGGATTTTGACTTCGGAAATTCTGCCACACAGTCGGTCTTCTAAAAGGTGAGTGTACCAGCTATGGTAAAAAAATCCGATCGTCCCTTTCGCCGGTAATTTTTGCCAAAATCGCCAGAGAAACGGATATTGACGTTCTTGCTCCGTTGGTGGCCAAATCGGGTGAACCGTAAAGCCACGGGGATCCATATAACCCACCATTTTCTTCACCAGAGAACCTTTTCCCGCCGCCGTCCAACCTTCCAAAACCACCACCATCGGCAATTTTTTGTCCCAACAGGCTTGTTGTAACTCCCGCAATTCTTGCATCAAAGACTCGATTTGAGCTTCGTAAGACTCTTTATCCAGAGACAGATTTAAATCTAGGGTATCTAACATAATTTTAATTTGAATTTGATTTCAATGTTTGCATATTTACATATTTACATATTTGCCGAAAAATAATTATATTTTACATATAGTTACATATAGCGGTTTTTATTGGCTGAATTACAGATTTTTTTGGATTCCCGCCTGCGCGGGAATGACAGGTTTTTTTTGTACTTCATAACTCCGCAAAGTGCTATAAAATTCATCATACCAAATCCGGTTCTCAAAAACCCCCGTTTCACTTGCGGATGGCGAGGGAATCAAGTCTCAAAAATTTGACTTGCGCTAAGGCGGTAATGACATTTTTGAGACTTGTGAATGAGCGGATGGAAAAAAGCTATACAGCGGTTTTCTGATTACTAAACCACTAGCGGGCCCGCGCATTCCGGCAGTAGGGGCGACGAGCGCATTCGCCCGTACAATCTTTTAAGCATCAAACTTCTGCCGGAATGCGCGGGCCCCTACAAAAATTTGTGGTTTACTCAACAGAAAAAAGCTATATGTACTTTTTGCTGACAATTAGCTTAGTTGATTCGGGTCAATGCCCATTTCTTTTAAGCGCTCCCATAACTGTTGTTTTTGTCGCCGTTCTTCAGCTAAAGCCGCTTCAGCTTGTTGCCGTTCTTCTTCAGCGCGATCGGCTCGTTCTCGCTCTTGTTGCGCGATTTCTCGCTCTTGTTGCGCGATTTCTCGCTCTTGCTGGGCCAACTCGAAAGATAACTTGACCAAATTACCCGCCCGATCGTAAAAGCGCAACCAAGTTGCTGTTTCCCTCAGAATGGTTCCATCCCAAGTGCCTCACAATAATCCCAAACTTTCGCACCACAATCAACCGCGATCGTCAGGAGTTATTTCTTGATAACGGAAATTTTCTCCTAACTTCCAACCTTTTAGGGATTCTGGAGCGAAAGTATCGTAAATAAAATAATGCCCGGTTTTGAAAACCTGCTCGTAAAGATCCTTCTTTTTTCCCTGATCCTGATTAGCCGTAGAAGGCGACATCAACTCGACAATTACATCGGGATAGCGGCCACCTTCTTCCCACACTACCCACCCTTGACGTTCTTTTTTCCCATCCACATTTAAAGCCACAAAGAAATCCTGCCCTTTATAATACCGATTTCGCGCTTGTTCGCTGCTGTAATATACAAACATATTCCCACCAGCAAAATAGTCTTCTCGTTCTTGATAAGCCAGCGTCACGGCAGAAATCAAAACATTCATGGCGATGCGATGGCGATTACTTGTCCTCGGTTCTCCGTCGTCAAATATTAGATCGGTAGGGGGAGGGGAGGGAATCCACTCATCTTCGAGTTGGAGATTTTCCGTTTCATTTGCTTGCTCTTGAATCAGTTGCACAGACATAGTAATACTCTCCAATTCCTGATAAAATTATACCTGAATTAATGCCAAATGAGCCTCTTTTCTACTAAGTTTATTAATAAATAGTTGCTAATTAAGTAGGTGAACATAATTAATTGCACTTTTCGTTCCCCACCGTAAATCCTTGGATTCCCGCATATAGGAAGGAGAGAGAAAAGAGAAGAGAGAAAAGAGAATATATTGACTAGGCATCATTAGCACCTCTTTCCTCTTTCCTCTTTCCTCTTTCCTCTTGCCTCTTTCCTCTTTCCTCTTTCCTCTTTCCTCTTGCCTCTGATATGGTCTGTGGTGCATTTATTTCTGCCCACCTAATTATTTATGATGCTAATCGGCTAAAAAATATATATTTAGATTTATATTTTTTAGCCGATTAGCTGAGATTTTATAGCAGATATTTAAAATCTGAATTGTATCCGTTAAAACGAATTAACTCTCAGGGCAAATTCATCAAATTTTATCGCAGGGCTGCCCGGTTCTCTGGTATCAAAGCGATAACTACTCACGGTTCCTGTCTTGGTATCAAAAATACTAAATACAGAAATATCGTTACTGGCAATATAGGGCAATTTTTCCCCATTTTCGCCCACCAAAGGCGCCATATTGGGCATTACCGGATCTAAGCCATTGGGATCGCCGATCGCCGCATATTTTTCTTGATAATTCTCCGGCACCTGCCGTTTTTGATCGGCGAACAAATGCGCCCCATAGCTATTGCCCACATTAGAGGATTCTAAATAGTGAGTTTGAGTAGAACTGACAAACCGATTCCATAAATGAGAATGTCCATAAAACACTAACTGTACTCCTGCTGCTTCTATTAATGGCACCAGATCGCGCATAATATAATCTTGTTTTTGGGGATATTCATATTTTACCGTAATCTGACCTGTTGCATCTTGTTCCAAGCGTTGCTGTGGATCTGTATAAGGCGGCACAACATTGCCCCCCAAAGAATGTGGGGGATGGTGAAACATGACAATTTTATATTTCGCCTGTTTAAATTCAGGACTATTTAATTCTTGTTTAAACCATTCATATTGCGGGCTGCCCGGAGTAATGGGTTCAAAAATATGTTGACCATAGCCCCAATTTTCTGGTTGATTAACATCCCCTTGCCGTTCCTGGTATCGGCCTTTAATATTTGGAGATAAACTGTAATTGCGCCAAATATTAGTCACATACAAAACTACTAAGCGAATATCCCCAAAAGTCACAGCATAATATTTTTTCCCGCCAGGTTTACTTTCTGGCAAGGTAAATAGTTCTTCATAAGTTTCGGTATTAAAAGAATTATCAACTAACCAGCGATCGCGCACCACTTCGGAATCTTCTGGATTCAACTCCAGGGCTTTTTTAGCATAAATTGCTTCGGCCACCTTTCGAGGAAATGGGTCGTTAAATTCACCATTTAAACTATCTTCTCTGCCAAACCTGCCCATCACTTCATGGTTGCCCAAAGTGGTAAAGATCGGCGCATATTGAATAATTTTACCACCCCGATAAACCGTGGTTCGGCCTTTTTTTGCTAGTTGATAATTAGCTCGACCTTGCAAACAAGGGAAAAACGCCCCGCCTCGGTTATCGTCAAACCATTCTGAAGCGCGATCGGGGACATTCACTAAATCCCCCGCATGAAATACTGCATCCACCTGACCCACGGTTTCCACCACTTTTTGTAAATTTGCGGCAGTCATGGGCATCAGTTGATGATCGGAAGTGAGTAAAATTTTCAGGGACGTTCCCGGTTTTGGTGTTGGGGATGCGGTGAAGATATCGCTACTAATTTGCAGTCCATCATTGCGGGTACTAAATACTTGATAAGGGATGCGAATTTCTGGCACTAAATCAGTCAGTTCGGCTTCATGTCGCCAAATTTCTCGCGCTGTGGGTTTTTGCCAAATTTGACCCGTTTCGGTTTGGTGGCCTAATCGAGATTTTTGGTCTTCACGAGTCCGACTTAATTTAGTTGTGGTGGCGCCGACAATTTTTTTCATATCTGACCCGTAGATTACCCGATGATCGACACCGGGAAAATCCGTAAACCAAACAATATTGACTGAGGTTTCTGTGGGTTTTTGGACAAATGGGTCGGTGAGGAGTTGGGGAGAATTAGTCATAGTGTTTAATGTGGGCAAGAATAGGGCGAATGCAAAGCTAAACAAAACTAAAAGAGCCAGTATCCATAAATTGCGATCGCTCTTTGGGCCATCATTGAGATAATTTTTCCAGTCTGGTGGTATGGGAATTAACATTATGGTTTAACTGACAAGGGTTTAGCTCCACGGTTTTTGTCAAAAAGCCGGGAAGCGTTGATCGGATCTCTAATCAATATAGGCGATAAATTGCGATCGCCTACCCATTACCTCTGCGCTACCAACCAGACTGCCAACCAGATGAATACTGAATTGAATGCTGAATTGAATGTTGAATGCTTATCAGTTATTTATCTGTCTTTTGCTGGCAATTAGCCCAGTTGATTTGGGTCAATTCCCATTTGCTGGAGTCGCTCCCATAACAGTTGTTTTTGTCGGCGTTCTTCGGCTAAAGCGGCTTCAGCTTGTTCCCGTTTCATTTCAGCGCGATCGGCTCGTTCCCGTTCCTGTGGCGCCAACTCGAAGGATAACTTGACCAAATTACCCGCCCGATCTTAAAAGCGCAACCAAGTAGCTGTTTCCCTCAGAATGGTTCCATCCCAAGTGCCTCACAATAATCCCAAACTTTCGCACCACAATCAACCGCGATCGTCAGGAGTAATTTCTTGATAACGGAAATTTTCTCCTAACTTCCAACCTTTTAGGGATTCTGGAGCGAAAGTATCGTAAATAAAATAATGCCCGGTTTTGAAAACCTGCTCGTAAAGATCCTTTTTTTTTCCCTGATCCTGATTAGCCGTAGAAGGCGACATCAACTCGACAATCACGTCGGGATAGCGGCCACCTTCTTCCCAAAGCACCCAGCCTTGACGTTCTTTTTTCCCATCCACATTTAAAGCCACAAAAAAATCCGGCCCTTTATAATCCCGATTTCGCGCTTGTTCGCTGCTGTAATACACAAACATATTCCCACCAGCAAAATAATCTTCTCGTTCTTGATAAGCTAAAGTCACGGCAGAAATCAAAACATTCATGGCGATGCGATGGCGATTACTTTCCCAGGGTTCTCCGTCGTCAAAAATTAAATCAGTAGGGGGAGGAGAGGGAGTCCACTCGTCTTCGAGTTGAAGATTTTCCGTTTGAGTTGTTTGCTCCTGAATCAGTTACACAGACATAGTAATACTCCCCAAAATTTTTATTATATAAAAAGCCTATTTTGTGCTTAATTAACAATTAATAACTATTACGAAAAAATTATAAATTTAAATTTAAATTTAATTATTTATTTAATAATTTAAAATTATTAAAACTAATTGAAATTATATTATAGTATAACTCATAAAATATTGAATTGCTATATAGTGTTCAAAAAGCTATATATTGCCAAATTTTAATAACTACTGAAATATGCACAATCATCGTCAACAGTAAACAGCAAATGGGTTTTTCATACCATCTCTGTCACCCAACCTGCTCATAGAAACCCGGTTGGTTTGCCCGATCGCTTATTTGTCGAGTCAGAAACCGGGTAATTGACACCAAATCTCTGTCACCCAACCTTCATGCTCATAGAAACCCTGTTTCTTGCTTGCTGAGGGGCGATTCCCTCGCCAGAGCTTTCGCCCGATCGCTTATTTGTCGAGTCAGAAACCGGGTAATTGACACCAAATCTCTGTCACCCAACCTTCATGCTGATAGAAACCCGGTTTCTTTGCCCGGTTGCTTGAGGGGCGGCTTTCAGGGGCGATCGCTACCATATCCCTGGGGAATTTTTTAACATTTCGTAATATATAGTGATAAATTAAAACCTAGTAACCGATCGCCATTACATTGCTCAACATCAGGGCAAAGAAGAGTCTGAGCCTATTTCCTTGGCACGCAGACTGATGGATGGACGATCTCCGGCTTGACCAGTTGGGATGTTGGGCATTAGGCTGCCCATCGTTCCTCCCAGTGTTTACCCATGTTCATCAACATAAATCAGAGTCTCAAATACTAATGAGTAACATCAAATTTGTCAATAGCGACAATCAGGAAATCAAAGAAGTTGTGGCCGCTCAGGGAGCCAATTTACGCCTGAAAGCCCTAGAAAACCAAATCGATCTCTACAAATTTTATGGCAAAATGATGAACTGTGGTGGCTACGGTCAATGTGCTACCTGTATTGTGGAAATTGTCGAGGGCGAAGAAAATCTTTCTCCTCGAAGCAGCGTTGAAGAGAAAAAACTCAAGAAAAAGCCCGCCAATTATAGGTTGGCTTGCCAAACTCTGGTCAATGGGCCAGTCACCGTGAAAATCAAGCCTTAATCTTTTGTTTGCTAATTGGTCATTTGTAATGGGGCAAAACCGCCACCGCCAAATGACCCGCAGACAAATGATGATATTCTAATTTTGTTCAACAATCACATTGACATAGAGGTGTTGTAGTATGCAAGTTAACGATCTAGGTTTTGTGGCAACCATCCTATTTGTACTGGTTCCCGCTGTTTTCCTCTTGATTTTGTACATTCAAACCGCCAGCCGAGAAGGTAAGAAAAATTAGGAAAAACTGCGAAAATTATTTCACTAACTCAGCAGACACCTAGGTGATTAATCACAGGTGTCTTTTTGTTTTTATGGGTGTGGGGTGTGGGGGTGTGGCGGAGCAGAGGCGCAGAGGCGCAGAGGCGAAAAAGAACACCCCAGCACCCCAGCACCCCTTCCCTTTCCCCAACCAAAGAATCTCTACCCAAAGAATCCCTAGCCAACAACCAACAAATAGGGGCAATTAATGAATTGCCCCTAGTGCTGGATCTGATGGGTCAGTCCGGTTAGATGGATTAACGACGGACTAATAACACTGGGCAGTCAGCGTTAACGCGCACATAGTCGGAAAGTGAGCTACCCAGGAGGCGATCTAAATCCACCAAGCTTTTGGCCATGTTCGGACGGCGATCGGGAGAACCGAGTAATAGGAGATCGGCATTGGTTTCTTTGGCGATCCGGCAGATTTCTGGGCCGGGTTTACCACTGCCGGTGATGCAACGATAGTTAACTCCGGCTTTTTTCGCTTCCGCAGCAGCGGCAGCTAATACTTCGTCTTCTTCCGCTTGATTGACCGCTTTGGGTGGGTTGACGTGAGCGAGGATTAACTGACTCCCCGATACATTTCGGGTGAAAGCTAAGGCCATTTCTAAGGATTGTTTGGCTTCTGGGGAGTTATTCATCGCTACCATGACTCGGTTGATCCGTTTGACATAGCTATCGTCTTTGACCAGTAACATGGGACGGGAAGCAAGCTGGAAGACATACTGACTGACGGATCCTTCTAAAATGGCTCGTAAGCGACCTAATGCCCGCGAACCGATGATAATCAGGTCAACGTTTTCTTCTTCAGCGACTTCACAAACGATGGCTTTTGGATCCCCTTGTTTGAGTCGGGGGTTGACTTTTTTGGCATCGACTTTTAGGGCTTTGACCGCATCGGCGAGAATTTTCCCTCCCTTGGCTAACTTGGCAGACATTTCATCGGCGATGGTTTCGGGGGTGACGACGTGCAATAGGGTAATGGATGCGCCTTGGAAAGCGGGAATGTCCATTAACATATTGACCATTTCTTCACACAAGCCACGTCCGGCAACGGCGACTAAAATTTTTTGAATCATTTGCTCTCTCTTGATAAAACAGGTATTTTTCAGAGTGAGGTTCTCTTGATCCTTTTGGATCAAGATCCCCTGATAAAATTTAAGGATAAGACTGATTACTTACTAAAAATTTGTAGTTTTGTAACATGACTGAACAGACATATCCGCAGCAACAGTTACCCCCAGTCCGGGCGATCGCCCCTACAGTACACAGAAGCGAGGACGGCTGGTTTGAGTATCCCGTGCGATCGCACCCACATCATACGGACTATGCCGGAGTGGTTTGGCATGGTACATATTTAACTTGGATGGAAGAAGCGCGAATTGAGTCCCTGCGAAGTATTGGCATTGATTATGCCCAATTGGTGACAATTGGCTGTGATTTCCCGGTGATCGAGATGTCTTTGCGCTACCACAAGCCTATGCACTTGGGGGTTGATGCGGTGGTCAGAACTCGGATGGCTGAAATGCGGGGAGTGCGACTGAATTGGGAGCAAAATATTCAATCGATTAATGGTGAGGAAGTCTATGTCAAAGCACTGGTGACATTGGTCGCTTGTGATATGGCTGAAGGTAAGATTATTCGACGATTACCGCCTTTGGTGCAGGATGCGTTGGTGAAATTGAGTCAATAACAGGACGATCGGTAGTAGGGGCGTCCAAGCGAACCGCCCCGACATTGTATTGATGTGTCACCGAGTGTCACCGTCACGGAACGGCACCCTACACAGGCGTTGCGTAAGTCCTGCAAATGATAAAACCAAATGATAAAACCAAAAAGTCCCTGGGTGAAATCTGTCAGCCTTTCCCAGTTGTGTAATCGTGATGAAATGTCTGATATCCCTGTTTAAGCGATCGCCTCTGTCTCATAAACTAATGTGTCAAAAGCGGCGGCGCCTAGGGCAGATTTTGCTTTTAGTGATTCTTTTTGGTTTATGCAATTGCCTGACTGCGGTCAGCCTTCATGGGTCGCATCCCACTTTTGCCGGGGCGAAGCATTCGGGTAACGATATTGTAGGGGCGAAAAGCGAATCGTCCCTACAGGAAAAGCGAAAATTAACGGCCCGAATAGGGGCAAAGCATTCCCGTAAAAAATTCACGCTTCTAACCCATCGAACTTCTGCGGGAATGCTTTGCCCCTACAAATTTATTTGTATATGGGATGCGACCAAGCATGACAGGGAAGGCAAACACTTAACTGAGGAAGCGCTGGCTTTAAACCAAGAGATTAAAGCACCAGAGATGACCCATGAATCGGCACAGGAATTAGCAAACTTGCTGAACCAACCACAACTCGCAGATATTTCAGAGGCGATGCCGCGCCAGGGACACGGAAAGGAAATCGCGATTAACCAAGTTGACCCCGATACAGCGGTGATTTATCCGATCATTTTGCCCGATCGCCTCGAAGTGATTTTTGCTTTGCCCGGACATCCTCTGCGTCAAACGACGATCCGGGAACCCAAGGAAATGGTAGAAACCACGATCCGCCAAATGCGTAATTCCCTGAGAAAAACTTCTTTTCTGGAAGAGCGTTTACCCTTGGCGCAAAAACTCTATGATTGGTTGATTCGTCCGGTAGCTGACGATTTAGCCAGTGACAAGATTAAGACTTTGGTCTTTGTCCTCGATGGGCCGTTTCGGAATGTGCCGATGGCGGCGCTTTATGATGGGCAACAGTATTTAGTGGAGAAATACGCGATCGCCATTAATCCTGGTTTGCAGTTTTTGGGCAAAAAGCGATCCTCTCTGCCACCGGAAGAGGTAAAAGCCCTGCTGGGCGGAATCAGCGAAGCCACCCAAGGATTTAGTCCATTGCCTGCGGTGGACTTAGAACTCGCGGCAATTGCCGCCCAAATTCCCACCAAGACTTTGCGAAATCAGGCTTTTACCAAAGATGCCCTCAAAGAAGAAATGGTGAAAACTCCGTTTCCCGTGGTTCACTTAGCCACTCACGGACAATTTAGTTCTAACCCTAAAGAGACGTTTATTTTGACTTGGGATGACAAAATCAACATTGAGGACTTACAAAGCATTCTGCGCGATCGGCGCCGACAAAAGAACCCTCTGGAATTATTGGTACTAAGTGCCTGCCAAACCGCCGAAGGAGACAATCGAGCTACCCTTGGATTAGCGGGAATCGCTGTGCGATCGGGGGCGCGGAGTACCTTAGCCACACTTTGGTCAGTCAATGACGAGTCTACCGCTGCTTTCATGGCCGAGTTTTACCGACAACTCACTCAACCGAATATGACCAAAGCCGAAGCGCAACGCTTGGGGCAAATCAAGCTGCTCACCGATCCGAAGTATCGTCATCCTTTCTACTGGGCTCCGTTTGTTTTAGTGGGAAATTGGCAATAATCCGCTGGAATTTAGTTTTGTGGTATGTTTTGCCCAGTTATGGAGCAGATTATCCCAAGAATCATCAATTCTATCTAAACCAGGGCATTAATGATCCTCAAGCTGATTCCTAGAAATTTTTTGGCAGATTTTAGGGGCGCCTAATCAGTGTTATTTCTGAAGTGAAATCAATTAATCTTTTTTTAAAGATATCAAAGTATTTTTTACTATTGTTATCAGTATTATGGTTATCAATTATGGCGATCGACTGGGAGTCTTAAGCATAACCCTGACAGAGGGTCAGACCCCTTAATCAGAGAAGCGCTTCACTTGCTCGTAATTTTACGGTAGTAAGTCTCACCTAGACTTCTCCCCCCCCCATCAAAACCTTGAAAAAAGGTGAAATCATTCGATAAAATCCCATCTATCTATAACCAATGCCCTATAAACCAGAGCCAGTATCAGAAAATCATCAAGTCTATGGTAGAATCAATCCTTCATGTTATATACTAAAAAAATAAAGAAAATATCAAAAAACTCTCGCTCGGTTAAAAATAATTAATATAAATTAGCGATCGTATAATCCTTAACCAAGCTTAAATATTGAAGCGATGGAAAAAAAATAAAAATCCTTTGATTTCAAGAAAAACCGAAACAAGCCATGATCTTTCCGGTGATCGGGATGAACATGAGATCCAATGCAGAAAAAATCCGAAAAAATACGCATAAAAATGAACATTTGTCAACAGACGTGAGTATTATTTAAATTAGGAGATAATTTATGATGGGAATTAAACGGTTGATATTTTATCTATCTACGCTGTCGATCGCCCTATCTTTTGGATTAATCACCTTGTCTGCTATGCCAACCCAGGCACAGGTGAGATTGGAGAAGAATATGACAGTGAGCAGCGATGTTGAATTACCATTGCGGATACAAATTAATTTTGAAACGAAGGAACCGGACGAAGGGGAACCGGAACAAACTGTAGGGGCAGGAAGCCGGAATGCTGAAAAATGTACCGATCCGCAAGACTACAAGGCCCTAACTTTACTGGTTCCGGCCAATACGGTGGCTTTAACTGTAGCCGAAAGACCCATGTTTTTTGTTTATTTTCCCAAAACCGTGGCAACACAGGCGGAGTTGAGTCTCAGGGATGAACAGGGAAATGGGATTTACCAAACTATTTTTGATCTCGGCGAAACCCCTGGGATTCAGGGGATCCAATTGCCAATTACGGCACCGGCTTTAGAAGTTGGTCGGAGGTATCAATGGTCGATCGCCATGATTTGCAATGCCGATGACCGACTCCGAGATCAAGTAGCAGATGCTTGGATTCAGCGGATTGATCTGCCTGCGTCCCTGAGTCAGCAACTCCAAAATGCCGCGATCGCAGAACAAGCGTCACTCTATGCCCAGAATGGCATTTGGTACGATACCATATCAACATTAGCTGAATTTATCTCTCAGTCTGAAAATTCAACAGTGGCGACGAATGCGTGGCAACAACTTTTAAGTTCCGAAACAGTACAGTTAGATCAATTCCTAGAAATCCGTTGGCGGATTCAGGAACAACACGGAGAAAATTAAAAGTAGATAGAATAGAAAAAATTTTCATTTTTTGTTTGTTCATGGGTTCTAAGACCTGGAAAAAACTCCAAAAGCTACTGTGGGAATGGCGAGGAGTGATTGTAACTGCTCCCACGGTGGCAGGATTGACTTTAGCATTACGGATGACCGGATTGCTCCAAGGATGGGAATTGCGAACGCTAGATTTATTTTTTCGCTGGCGTCCTTCGGAACCCCAGGATGAACGAATTGCGATCGTAGAAATTGATGAGCCAGATATCAGCTATGTGGGAACTTGGCCGATTCCCGACCGGGTTTTAGCAGAGTTGTTAAAAAAAATTAAACAGCAACAACCGAAATCCATTGGCATGGATATTTATCGGAATTTGCCGGTAGAACCGGGCTATGAAGAATTAGTAAAAGTATATAAATCTACGCCGAATTTGATTGGCGTGAAGAAAATTCTCGGAGACGCTTATGGCGGTCCCGTGGCGCCGCCAGCAGTGTTGGGTGAGTTGGGTCAAGTGGCAGCGGTGGATATGGTCAGTGACAAAGATGGCAAAATTCGTCGCGCCTTACTTGCGGTGACGCCGCCCGGTGAACCGACGATTTATGCTTTGTCCAGCCGTTTGGCCATCATGTATCTGGAAGAACAAGGAATCAGATTACAGCCTCACCCTGCAAAAAAAGAGGCGAATGTTCTGGGCAAGAGTTTATTTTTCCGACTGCAAAAAAATGATGGTGGGTATGTCCGCGCTGATAACGGCGGCTACCAGATTATGCACAATTTTCGCAAGTCTTGTCCGATCCAAGAGTTAAATTGCGACGTTTTCTATACGGTGTCCCTGAGAGATGTTTTGACCGACAAAATTGAACCGGATGCTTTGCGCGATCGCATCGTCTTAATTGGTTCCACTGCCGACAGCCTGAAAGACAGCTTTTTAACTTCTTTTGACGGACAAAAGGGCAGTGCGCGAACTCCAGGGGTGATCATCCACGCTCAATTAGTGAGTCAAATTCTCAGTGCCGCCCTAGATGGACGCGGCTTAATCCGGGTGTGGTCTGAACCTGTGGAATGGATCTGGATTTCTTTCTGGTCAGTCGTTGGTGCTACGTTAACCTGGAGTTTGTTAGGCCGCAAATGGGAAGTAGTCAGTATTTTCCTAGTTGGCGCCAGTCTCGGATTCGGCTCTTTTGTCGCCTTCTTAGGTAATTGGTGGATTCCCGTAGTCCCCGCCTTGGTGGGCTTTTTTGGCTCGTCTGTGATTATTGTTGGCTATATTGGCTATACCGAACGGGAGCGATCGCAGGCGCAATTACGCTTCAATGCCTTGCATGACGGACTCACGGGCTTGCCAAATCGTCGTTGTCTGATTTCTCGGCTGCAAAGTGCCATTGAATATCGCCAAGAAAACCCAGATTATTTATTCGCCATCCTATTTTTAGACTTAGATCGCTTCAAACTGATTAACGATGCCTTGGGACATAGAACAGGTGATGACTTATTAATTGCCACCGCTTGCCGACTGGGAGAATGTGTCAAACCTAGAGACACCGTGGCTCGCTTAGGCGGCGATGAATTTATCATTCTCCTAGAAGATATTCACCAAATCCAAACCGCCAGTCAGGTGGCGGAACGGATTCATCAGCAACTCAAGTTGCCATTTTATATCAATGGCCATGAAGTCTTTACCAGTACCAGTATTGGCGTTGTCCTGAGTACGATGAATTATCAGCAGCCAGAGGATTGGCTGGCTGCTGCGGATGTGGCCATGTATCGAGCCAAAGCTCGTGGCAAAGCCAACTATGAGATTTTTGATAGCAGTATGCAAGCGGATGTGATGTTCCAGCTTAAGCTGGAAGAGGATATCCGTCAGGGAATCGATCGCGAAGAATTTGAACTGTATTATCAACCAATTGTATTGACCAATACCACCGAGTTGGCGGGGTTTGAAGCCTTGGTGCGCTGGAATCATCCAGAACGGGGTTTTGTTTCTCCCGGTCAATTTATTCCTTTGGCAGAGGAAACCGGATTAATTGTGCCGTTGGGTTGGTGGATTTTACGCACCGCCTGTCGCCAGTTACACTCGTGGCATCAACAATTCCCCGACCAAGCGGGTTTAAAGGTCAGTGTCAACCTTTCTGGCAAGCAGTTTCTCCAGTCCGATTTAGTGGAAAAAATTGCGGATATTTTACAAGAAACTGGTTTAAATCCTTCTACTTTGAAGTTGGAAATTACCGAAGGAGTGGTGATGGATAATGCAGAAATGGCGATTAAAATGTTACAACAAATTAAAAATTTAGGGATTACTTTAAGTATTGATGATTTTGGCACGGGATATTCTTCTTTGAGTTATTTACATCGGTTCCCAGTTGATACTTTGAAGGTCGATCGATCTTTTGTGAATGGGGTGGAAAGCGATCGCGATAAGTTAGAGATTGCTCGGACGATTCTCCTGCTGGCACATAGTCTAGAAATGGATGCGATCGCAGAAGGGGTGGAGACATTAGAACAGTTTCTCATTTTGCAAGAACTTAGCTGTGAGTATATTCAAGGGTACTTTTTTTCTAAGCCTTTGAATGTAGAATCGGCAGTTAATTTGCTCAAAAAACCCGATTTTAAACAAAAAATTGTTGTAGATCAAAGTCTTCATAAATAATCCAGGTCTAGGGTAGTCTTAGGAAAGTAGCAGAATTAGCTATGAGGAGCAATCAATATTCGTCCAGCAGTCCAGCATTAGTCCTCCAGCATTGTTTCTCTGGCTTAATTAGCTGAAAACTTCTGACTAAACTGGCTTTAATCTATCTAAGTATTTGATGACAACAAAAAGGATTTAACAGAAAAAAAACCGCAAAAATACGCAAAAATACGCAAACTTAGACAAAGGGATGAGTTGTTTTGGAGATTCTCCGTAAAATCACTCAAGTTAGTCTGGAAAACTGATTAATCCGACCCAAAGCAAAAGTCCTGTAATCTATGAATTTACAGGACTTTTGCCCGTCTTTACACAATCTTCATATAAATGCTCTGTACATTATTCCGCGATCGCAAATTATAATAGAATTAAACTCGCTAAAGAACCAACCATTTATAAACTTAAGTTAAAGCTTAAAAATTTTAGTTTGATTGTAGTTTTTCGTCCAGCAACAGGAGTCATTTCAATGGGATATCACAAAAAATACTCATCTTCTCTACCAGTGGTTTTCCTCTCATTGTCGTTCGGGTTGGTAATGGTTCCGAGAATCGCCAGTGCTGAACCCAGGGAAGTTTTTGGGGGTTTGTCTGCGCTAAATACGATCCAAGCAAAAACCCCTGATGGCATAGGTAAGCTTAAGTTTGAGACAGAAGACAATGGCTTGCCCCATAGTTCAACGGGAGGCGCAACTAGGTTTGCCGAACAGATTAATTTCCAACCGCCAGCGGATCAAGGGGCGCCGCAGCAAAGTGTTGGGGGTTCGACAAGAGGACCTGCTGTTTGCCCCCAAGATAGAAATGCTGAGTTTCCTGGACAGACGCTTACGGCACTGTTACCGGCTTCCAATCAAGGTTTAACGGTGTCTGGTCACCCTACGCTTTTGCTTTATGTGCCGCCAACTTCTGCCGGTGAAGTCCAGTTTATTCTTCAGGATGACAGTGGTCCTGACGAAGTGCAGGAAATTTATGAGACGACGTTTGCTCTGCCGAAGCATCTCACGGCAACAGGTGGCTTAGTCACGATCAAAATACCGGAAAGTTTGCCAGAGTTGGAGGTTGGTAAGACTTACACCTACTATGCGACCTTGATTTGTTCTCCTGGAGATAGTGGTGGGATTAATTACGATCAAGGTTTTATCACCCGCGTTGAAGTTCCTTCCCAGCTTGCTCAAGCGGCGCAAAAGAATCAAGGGTTATCCCCGGAACAATCTTTGTGGCAGCAGGCAATGCTTTATGCTGAGTCTGGGATTTGGCTTGATACGGTTAGTAGTTTGCTCAGTCTGATGGAGTATGAGCCGAATAATCAGGTTTTGCAAAGTCAGTGGATGTCGTTGATGAGATCCGATGCGGTGAATTTGGATGAGGCGATCGCCAAAGCCAAGATTGTTCATCTATCTGCTCAGGAATAATCAGGGTGTGTTAACCATACCCTAACGCGCCAATCTTCTGCCAATCTTCTGCCAATCTTCTATATTTAGGATTTGATATATTTAGGATTTGATTTCGGATTTTTGCGGAATTACCGTAATGTGAAAGCAAAGCAAAACCCCAGTGACAGATATAGTAGGGTGGGCAAGATTTGCCCACCCTACTATTTATATACTCAAAAACCCGGTTTTTCTGATTTTTGATTACAAGTTCAAATCGGTGACAGCCCCGACACTGCTAGAAGCGACTAACTTGGCATATTTGGCCATTACCCCAGCGGTATAACGGGGTTTGGGCGGTTGCCAGTTGGCTCGACGCTCGGCTAATTCTCGATCGGAAATTTCTAAAGTTAGCTGACGAGTGGTAGCGTCAATGGTGATGGTGTCCCCTTCTTTGACCAAGGCGATCGCGCCACCCACCGCTGCTTCTGGAGCCACATGACCCACCACGAGGCCATAAGTCCCCCCAGAAAAGCGCCCGTCAGTGATTAAACCGACGCTATCTCCTAAACCTGCACCAATAATGGCTGAGGTGGGGGCTAACATTTCCCGCATCCCTGGGCCACCTTTGGGGCCTTCATAGCGCACGACCACCACATCACCGGCTTTAATTTTACCGTCGAGAATGGCTTGGAGGCATTCTTCTTCGGATTCAAAAACTCGGGCTGGGCCGGTAATTTTGGGGTTTTTCACGCCGCTGATTTTCGCCACTGCCCCTTCAGTCGCCAGATTGCCTTTGAGGACGACTAAATGTCCTTGAGCATACATGGGTTGATCCCAGGGACGGATGACGCTTTGATTGGCGGGGGGTTCGGAGGGAATATCCGCTAGTTGTTCGGCGATGGTTTTCCCCGTAATCGTCAGACAGTCGCCGTGGAGCAAACCATGTTCCAGCAGCATTTTCATCACTTGCGGCACCCCACCGGCTTGGTGAAATTGGGTGATGACGTATTGACCGCTGGGTTTCAGGTCACAGAGGACGGGAACCCGATCGCGAATGGTCGTAAAGTCATCTAGGGTTAACTTGACCCCTGCGGCATGGGCGATCGCCAGTAAATGTAAGACCGCATTGGTGGAACCACCTACGGCCATGACTACGGAAATTGCATTTTCAAAGGCTTTCCGAGTCAGAATTTGCCGGGGTAGAATTTGATTGCGAATGGCATTGACTAAAACTTTGGCGGAATCAGCGGTACTATCCGCTTTTTCTCGATCTTCCGCAGCCATTGTCGAGGAGTACATCAAACTCATGCCCATCGCTTCAAACACCGAGGACATGGTATTAGCGGTGTACATCCCGCCGCAAGAACCCGCCCCTGGGCAAGCATTGCGTTCCACACCTAATAATTCTGCCTCAGAAATCTTGCCCGCGCTATATTGTCCCACCGCTTCAAAAGCACTGACTACGGTCAGGTCGCGTCCTTCATAGTTGCCCGGTTTAATCGTGCCCCCATAGACAAAGATGGCGGGGATATTCATCCGGGCGATCGCAATCATCGCCCCGGGCATATTCTTATCGCAGCCCCCAATCGCCAGCACCCCATCCATACTTTGACCATTACACACCGTTTCAATGGAATCGGCGATCACGTCCCGTGAAACTAGGGAATATTTCATCCCTTCGGTGCCCATAGAAATCCCATCACTAATGGTAATGGTGCCGAATACCTGGGGCATTCCCCCGGCATCCCGGATCGCAGCTTGGGCTTGTTTTGCTAAATCATCCAAACCCATATTGCAAGGGGTGATGGTGCTGTACCCATTGGCAACCCCCACGATCGGTTTGGTAAAGTCATCGTCCCCAAACCCTACAGCCCTTAACATAGCCCGGTTAGGCGATCGCTGAGTTCCTTGGGTTACAACTTGGCTTCTCAAATTTTCCGGCATTGATGTGTTGCCTCCAAATTCCATAATAAATCTAATCAGAAAAGTAGCCCCCTGCCTCCCCAATAAACGAAGCGCACGGGAGTCTTGATTTTCAAGTCCAGGGCAAGTGCCCCCGATCATTCTCTCAGAATCTCAGACCGGGGATAATTTTTTTGCTGAAGAAATTCATTATTTTTACTGGTAATTTAATATTTCTTGTTCGTTATTTGTTATTCAAAAAATGATTCCCAGCTTTAGGGGCGAAGCATTCAAGGGGTAAATTTTCAGTTTTTACAATCAAAATTTTTGTCCGAAAGCTCAAATTAAATCGACTGATTGAATCGCACGATCAAGAGGTTATTTGTTCTGATCGATTTTACCTAAAGATGGAGATCGTGGCCAAAGGCCAAAAGTCAGCGATTTTAAATGATTCAAATTATTCTGGACAAATTCACAACAAATTTGTCCAGAATAATCACTTAATTTACGATTAAAATATGCCAAGAATATCCATTTAAGATATAAATTATGCAATAATTACCTAGGTTGATTAAGATTTTTATCATCAATGATAGTGATAGCTTACTTAGGTAGATTATTGCAAATTATATATCATGTCTAATTGCTAGTGAAAAGGACAGCCACCGGCAGTTAATTTATGGAGAAACTCACTGTTATCAAAAAAGTGTTCTACCGCTTCAAGTTTCAATTCTTCATTGACATGAGCAATCGTGATTCCCACAATTTCGATCGTTTCTCCGGTGGGAGAATAGTCTTTGAATTTGCCGATAAAGGTTCCCCAGTGTCGCCATTTGAAAACAACCTTGGGCGGTCCGGCTAATACTTCTATGACTTCCCAGAGAAAGCCCTTGGGAAAAGCTTCTGTGACAATTTTCCAGGATGATTCAAAGGTTTCTTCGGAGGATTTATAATGTTCCGTATCACCCAGAAATAGATTATAGGTGCCCCGTTCAGAAATTTCTTGCGCCGTGTATTGTGGGCCGCCGTTGGTACTCATGCGAAACTTTTCGGAAACTACAGACAGCCACTGATGAGGATCGGTTTTATTGGATGCTTCCAACTCGAAAGTTCTGACTAAATTTTGCGTGATCGCCTCTAAAGAACCTTCTACATGATTTCTTTTGCTTTCTTTTTGGAAAACTTGATTATTTTCTGAATAATCTGGACGGTTTCCATCACGCCATATTACTCCAGTATCATTCGCGATGACTGTATCGCGGTCTTGCACCCACAATGGTAGAGTTGAATCGGGATGACTGTTGCTCATAGTATAAATCTAGTACATCGACAAAACTTTATCATATTTTTTGGCGATCGCCTGCATCAAAGGCTTTGCGAGTCAGAATTTGCCGGGGCAGTATTTGATGGCGAATGGCATTGACTAAAAGGCGGACTCAGCGGTACTATCCGCTTTTTCTCGATCGCTGGGTTCCTTGGGTTACAACTTGGCTTCTAAAATTTTCCGGCATTGATGTGTTGCCTTCAAATTCTTTATGAAATCTAATCAGAAAAGTCGCCCCCTGCCCTCCCCAATAAACGAAGCGCACGGGAGTCTTGATTTTCAAGTCTAGGGCAAGTGCCCCGTTTCATTCTCTCAGAATCTCAATGCGGGAGCATTTGCCCTAGAATATATAAGTTTACGGGCAGAAATAAATGCACCGCAGACCCCATTAGAGGAAAGAGAAGAGAGGAAAGAGGAAAGAGTAAAGAGGATGCATAGGAAAGAGGATGCATAGGAAAGAGGATGCATAGGAAAGAGGATGCATAGGAAAGAGGATGCATAGGAAAGAGGATGCATAGGAAAATTCTCTATTCTCTATTCTCTATTCTCTATTCTCTATTCTCTATTCTCTATTCTCTATTCTCTATTCTCTATTCTCTATTCTCTATTCTCTATTCTCTATTCTCTCTCCTTCCTACAGGCGGGAATCCAAAGCCTATCGGCGGGGAACGAAAAGTGCAATTAATTATGTTCACCTACTTAAAGCTTGCCAAGGAGAAATATGGATCATATTAATATTCACAATAGCAGTAATTGGATGAGTCACTAAATCATCTTTTGTCATGTTATCCGGCAATTTCCCTCGTTCAATTGACCAAGGATTCTCACAAACATCTAAGGCGATCGCCCCATAAAGATTTGCGATCGGTTGGTCATCTTGCCACGCGGCAATACTGAGTCTTAATTCGGGATGATTTTCGCTGGGTAGCCATTTTCGGGGTTGTAACCGAGGGGCAAAAAAATCCCATGTTGACCCGTCCCACTAGCAATCTCTAAAATTGTCCCTGTGGGGGGTAGCACTTGCTGTAATACCGCTAAAATTGGTTCGCGGTTGCGTTCAGTTGCCGGGGCATTTAGACGGCGATCGCTCAGATTTTTTAGTGAATTATGAATATTATTTTAAATAATCTCAAATTATTGGGAAAAAATCAATATTTTGGCCAAACAAAAAAATTATAGGTTAGGGGTAAACTGAATTTTGCAAAGGGCAAAGCATTCCGGTATATAGGTTATTGGTTTTAAGTGGATATTTACTGCGGTCATGCTTTGCCCCTACAGATATCTGACCCGCGCATTCCGGTACATAGGTTATTAGTTTTAAGCGGATATTTACTGCGGTCATGCTTCGCCCCTACAGAATACCCAGCAAAATTCGGGGTGACAATTCCCCAAAAACTAGCCAGAATATTAATAAAGAATCCAAAAGATAACTTATGGCCAAGTTTGAAATCATCGAAGAAGAAGGCTTACGGTTTATCAAAGTCCTGATAAACAACGAAACCATCCTTGCTGAAGCTGGAGCATTATTTTATTTTCTCGGCGACATTCGGATGGAGTCCCAAGGCACTGGTGGGGTTGGGGGCTTTTTCAAGGCCCTTGCCACTGGGGAAACCGTGGTGCGACCCAGCTATACGGGAACGGGAGAACTGTATCTGGAACCCAGCTTTGAAGGCTACCACATTCTGAACTTGCAGGGCGAGGAATGGGTGATGGATACAGGCGGTTACTGGGCTTCTGAGGGCAGCGTCCAGGTTGATGCCAAGCGCAACAAATTGCTGACCGGGTTATTTGGGGGCGAGGGGCTATTTCAAACCACCGCGAAAGGGCAGGGTAAGGTAGTCATTAAAACCCCAGGTCCGATTGAAGAAGTCCATCTTCGGAACGATCGCCTAGTGGTAGATGGCACTTTTGCCGTTGCCCGTTCTGCCACTTTAAATTACACCGTCACCAAAGCCACCAAATCATTATTGGGCAGCTTGACCTCTGGGGAAGGCTTTGTCAACACCTACGAAGGAACGGGCACAGTCCTGCTGGCACCCAATGCCTATTGGGAAGTAATGATGCTGCGTCAGCTTTGGGCCGTTTAAAGTGACTTTTCGGCAATATCGGCAATATCGGCAATGGAAATAATTCTGGCTCACAGGAGTTAACAATTAAGATGGCAGAAATTGAAATCATCGATCGCGAAGGTGTGCGCCTGGTTAAAATAACCCTGCAAAATGAAACCGTCCGGGCTGAATCTGGGGCCATGTACTATATGCGCGGTGACATCCAAATGGAATCAGCCGGAACTGGAGGCTTAGGTGGATTTCTCAAATCTGCTGTCACCGGCGAAAATATCTTTCGTCCTACTTACAAAGGCACCGGCGAACTATACCTAGAACCTTCCTTTGGCGGCTTCCATATCCTAGAACTGCAAGGGGAGGAATGGATTATGGATGCAGGCGGTTACTTTGCTTCCGAGGAAACCGTAGAAATCACCGCCAAGCGCAACAAGTTGATATCGGGATTGTTCGGTGGTGAAGGGTTATTCCAAACCGTGGCGCGGGGGCGGGGCAAACTTGTCCTCTCCACTCCTGGACCGATCCGGGAAATTCATTTACAAAATAACCGTTTGGTGGTGGATGGCAAATATGCCGTAGCCCGGAAAGGTAATTTGGATTATCGTGTAGAAAAAGCGGCTCGAACTTTCATGGGTTCGATGTTGTCGGGAGAAGGATTTGTGAATGTTTACGAAGGCACCGGCACAGTTTTGATTGCCCGGACTGCCTACGGACGAGCATTTATGAAAGGGAAAATTAGCGACATCATCAGCAGCAAAGTTGCCGCTGCACAGCGAGAAAGTTCTAGTAGCAGTAGTGATAGCTAATGGTCAATTAAAGGCCATTTTTCTTGTATGTAGATGTAGGTTGGGTTGAGGTAAAAAAACCCAACTTTAAACAAGTCTGGTTTTTGTTGGGTTGCGCGATCGCTTAACCCAACCTACTTTTTTCTTTACTTCTTTCTCTGTGTCTGACAGAGTTATGTTTACGGTTATTTAATTGAAAATGCTATAACTTAGGTATAACTTAATTTTCCTAACCATGATTGCCAATCCAAGTCAAAATTATATTTCTCCTCAAGAATATCTAAGCGGAGAAGAAATCAGCCCCATCAAACACGAATATATAGATGGAGAAGTTTACGCAATGGCTGGGGCTAGTGATGCTCATGTCACCATTGCCGGAAACTTATTTGCCTTGTTAAGAAATCATCTACGAGGTAGCGGTTGCCGCGTCTATATGTCCGACATGAAAGCGAATATGTCAGCCGCGAATATCGGGAATATATTTTATTATCCTGATGTGATGGTGACTTGTGATGCCAGAGATAAAGAATTGACGAATCATAAAAAATATCCTTGTTTAATTGTTGAAGTTTTATCAGATAGTACAGAAGCCTTTGACAGAGGCGACAAATTTGCTAACTATCAGCAATTACCAACCCTGCAAGAATATGTCATTATTAGCCAAAAACGCCAGCGCGTCGAATGTTTCCGTCGTAATGCTGAGGAAAATTGGAATTTTCGACTATACAATCCAGGGAGTGAAATTTATTTAGAATCTATCGATTTTCGCACCAGATTTGAGGATTTATATGAGGATGTGACTTTGGCAAATAATGCGTCATAATATAAGTTTATAATTTTACCACAAAGACACAAAGGACACAAAGAAAGTCCAGGAAAATTTTCTGTGTTTTTTCTTTGTGTTCTCTGTGTCTCTGTGGTGATAAATTATTCTCGCGATCGACTATTCCCGATGGTTCTAGGCTACTAAGTTCAATTTCATTTTTAAGCCATCTCTGGTGGGTTGATAGTAATCTTTTAAGAGTTTAACCGGGGCAAAGCCGAGGGATTGGTAAAGCCCGATCGCTGTCCGGTTTTCGGTTTCCACTTCCAGATAAATCATCAGGATATTTTGTTGCCGTAAAGCTTCTAATGATTTGCCCAGCAGTTGTTTGCTATAGCCTCGACCAAGGATGAAGATCCATAGGTGTTAAAAACCTGTTCAAAAAAAGAAATTGATGTTTATCGTGGTCAATTTTTTGCTATAGCAACCTGACTCAAGAGAGTTGTCCTTGACTCGCGCGATCGCTGCTTTATTTGCAATCTAACTAACCTTGATGTTTACTATTTACATTCCCAAAATTTCAGTTCCGCAGAATATCTGAAAATATCAACGAAATTTCGCTCAATTATGGAGAATTATGGACAATTAGGGAAAAATTGCCCGAATCACAAAAAAATTGATCAAATCAGACTTTTCCCAAGATATTGATAACTTAATCTTGGGTAATCCCTAAAACACGCAGAGATGGCTAGGGGGTAAAATTAAAAAACAATAATTGAGATGCTTGGCAGTATTTTTGTTTACCTGCATCGCTGTTCCGATCATCTAACACAGAAAACCAATAGACCTAGGGTTTTCAGCGATTTCGTCATCGGTCAATCTACAGTAGTAAGGTAATGAATGGACATACCCATCCTTAATTCAGGTAAGAAAAAAGTTATTTGGGACTCTAACCAGCCGCAACATAGTTTTAATTGTTAGCAGATTATGATTTTCTAGAATTCAACCAGAGATTAATCTCCACCGGAATAACCTCTGTTAATTAGCCATATTGCGGGACAATCTAATTATAAACACGGATTTTAAATTTTTGCCAGTTTTTGCCAGTATTTTTCAAGTTACTTAAGTGAAGTTTAGCCATAACAAAGGAGAAACCTGGTTTCTGCTTCATACCGGGACACCCGGATCGCCCCTACAAGAAACCCGGTTTCTTAATTACGTTGCAGGTAAATTGTCGGGCTCTGAAAAATTGAGAAACAAGACTTAGGGAATTCTCTCGCTGTAAATAGATTTAGACCCTATCTACAGTAAAATGCTTGATTTCGTGGTGGCATAAAAGACCGGATCAATGCTACCATGAGGATACTCGGTTCGCGAGTCTCTTAGGCCGTGAATGGCTGACAAACTTAGTCAGTTCTATTTATATTTGTTTTCGCTTAAACCCATTGATTCTGACCTACGATGAAAGACAATAATCAGGAACGCTTACAGAAAAAATTAAAAGAAATCGAAACGCAACTCAAGTCAGATTCGCCGTTAAAACCAACTCCTGAGCTATCCAATTCTCTCAAGTCTCTTTATGAACAAGTCCTGATTTGGTATAAGGGATTGCCCACCTGGGGCAAAGGGGGGACGATGATTGTGGGATTGATGCTGAGTTTGTCAGTGTTCCGCACGGTTTTGAATTTAATTAACCTGGGGATGACCCTGGCGGTAATTGGCGTGGGGGGCTATTTTGCTTATAAGCTATTTTTAGCTTCTGAGTCTTCCAATATTAAGAAATAACGGTGAACGGAAATTTAGATAATAGCGTCTTCACTTATTCAGAGACGATCGCCCCTGGGGAGAATGTTTCCCTAGAAGACGATCTAATTAACGATTCCGCGAAGGAGACGAGCAACGCGAATCGCCCTGATTGGCGAATTCATTGGCTCAAACGAGTCGATCGCCTCCTCCAATCCCTGCGGCGCTTGGGCGCCAGCACCCTGGAAACCACGGTGTTTGTCACGGTGACAGCCGTTCCCCTGGCCGCTGGTTGGTATGCCAATGAGTACCATACCGGCAAGCTTGTGCCGTTAAATCCAGTTTTGGCGATCGCCGTCGAAGAAATAGCGGTGAAATTAGCCCTCCCCGGTTGTCCCCAGGGGTCGATTCGGGATGCAGGGATTCGCAGCCATTTCCGCAACGCTTCTAACCCCCAGGTTGACCATCAAGGGCTGATTTGGTGCGGTCGTCCCGTAGCCCCTGTAACCAACTTATTCTGGTCAGTAGCGATCGCCGCACCGGGAATTTTGGCGATCTCACATATATATAAATTAGGTAAAACCGGCCAAACTTTCGCGAAACGTTGGTGCAACATCCAAGTGGTGACGGACTCAGGCAACCCACCGGGAATTTGGCGGGCATTTTGGCGAGAAGGAATCGGCAAATTCTGGCTGCCTGTGGCGATCGCCTACAGCTTATGGTGGGGAACTGGCGCCGTCCCGGACTTAAGAATTTTAGCCGGACTGACGGGAATGCTGTGGCTATTTGACAACATCAGCGCGGGTTTCGATCCCCAACAACGGACACTCCATGATAAATGGGCTAGAACTTGGGTTAATGCCTTGCCCACCAGTCAATCGGTTCCTTGGCAACTGTCTACAGCCGTCTCGGAGAGTCAAATTTTGACCTCGGAGGTGGAGGAGGGAGTGATGGAACATCAGGAAGAGAAAGAAACAATCATTCGTTCAATCATTCGTTGGCTGCGAGAACACCAAGAAATTGGCTTGGTCTGCGGCATTGCGATCACCATGATCGTGATTTTGGGGGCGTTGGTGGGGACACAAGCTTATGTGCAAAATCAGGCATCCCTGCGATCGCGCCAAGAACAGGAAAATCAAAAGTTTCTCAAATTAGTAGATCAATTTGCCCCGAACGAACGCCAAGGGGCAATCCTTGCCCTGGGTAGTCTGAATCACCCAGAAGTGGGGATTAAAATGTTGACGGATTTATTAGCCTTAGAAGATGACCCCGCCCAGATTTCTAGTATTGAGCAAGCCCTAGTCAGTGCCGGGGCCAATGCCTTGCCATACCTGCATAAACTCAATCAAGCCCTGAGAACGGATTTGGACTCCCTGCGCTATGGGGGCAATCAGGCAGAACAACAGATCGCTGCCCTGAAACAGCGGTCAACTCAACGGGCGATCGCCAAAATTCTCCGAGTTTACAGTAGCGAACTGCCAGGGATTAATCTCAATCGCATTGACCTAGGGCAAGTCACCTCTTCTTTGGCTAAGTTTACCCTCGTATTGGAAAAAGTAAATCTTTCTGGGATTCAGCTACGGGGTGCCATCCTCACCGGCGCCAATTTCCACGGCAGCCAATTTTCCAGCGCGGGACCCGATCGCCGCTTCGGCACCTTCGATGATGTCAAAGCAGACCTCAGCGGCGCTTTGATGGCAGACGCGAACCTGAGTGAAGCCTTTCTCCCCAGCGCCATCATGGAAAAAATCGACCTGAGTCGGGCGAACTTAAATCAGGCGAACTTATCCAATAGCAACTTAATTGATGCCAACCTCAGCAGCGCTCAACTCATTGGGGCTGATTTGACCTATGCCAATCTTTCTCAAGCCAAACTCACGGGCGCCAATTTAGTCAGCGCCGATTTTTCCCAAGCACAACTGGGTGGGGGGCGCCTGGGGCAAGCGATCGCCAAAGCCGCCAACTTTCAGGGAGCCAATTTTAGAAATCCTACTTTAGGGGCTGCTGACTTGCAGGGGGCGGATTTCCGGGAGGCGAATTTAAGCAATGCCAATTTACAAAATGCTAATTTATCAGCAACCAACCTCAGTGGAGCCAACCTAGCCAATGCCCAGTTACAAAATGCCAATTTCCAAAACGCGGATCTGACGGGGGTTGACTTGCGGGGGGCGAACCTTGCTGGAGCCAACCTTCAAGGAGCGATCTTTGCCACTGCGCCAGCAGAAAAATCCCCAAAAACCCAAAAAACCGATTCATTTATCATTAAGTCACCCCCAGCATTGGGCATGGGCTTATTGCAGGGAGTAAATTTTAATCAAGTGCAAAATTTAGACCTGAAACAAATCTCATATTTATGCACCCAAGGGGTCGTACACGAGCAATGTGACATGACTCCGCAACCCTAATCTTTGTCAATTCTTTGTCAATCAATTTCAATGATGTGAGGAGTTAGATCCGTGAATCAATTTGCTAATTTCTGGAATTATCCGGGCAGTAAAATTAGATCCGTCCTGCTGGTTGGGGCGGCGATCGCCTCTGCGGTAGGGTTCAACCCTGCCCCGGTCCTTGCCCAAGCCGCCTACGGCAGCTATGTCGGGGTCGGCGGTTCTTTTGGCTTAACCGAAGGAGTCAATCGCAACGGACTGACTGAAGACCGGCAAAATGCGGTAGTTGTAGCGGCTCGATATAAATTATTAAGATATCCGATTTCTCTTCGCGCTCAGGGCATCTTTAGCGCCGACGGTAGCGCCGTAGTCCCCACAGTTTCTTATGATATTCCCCTTACTTGGCAAGCGGATGTTTATCTAGGGGCAGGCGGGTCTTTTGTGATGAGCGGGAAAACTCCCGTGGGGGATCAAAGTAGTTTTGCCATTCAGCCCGGAATTGACTATAGCGTTCCCAATAGCCGTCTGGTGGTATTTGGCAATGCCATTTTTTCCTTCGATGCTTATGAAAATGACAATAAAACCGCCGTTTCTTTACAAGGAGGGTTGGGTTTAAGATTTTAATCTTAATTGTTAATAGTTATTTGTTGCTTGTTATTTGTTATTCAATCAAATAATAAATAACACATAACTATTAACAATTAACAAATAACTATTGATGTCGATAAACTAAGGTGGCATTGGCTTGGTCTGTGGGGACTAATAAAACTTCGGAAATATTCACATGGGCAGGACGAGTGACGGTGAAGAAAACCACATCCGCAATATCATCAGCCGTTAAAGGGGTTAAGTTCTCGTAAACCTTATTCGCCCGGTTGGTATCCCCATGAAATCGCACGATACTAAATTCTGTTTCCACCAGTCCCGGTTGAATGTCTGTCACCCGTAAAGGAGTGCCTAATAAATCTTGTTTCATCCCTTCAGAAATTGTGCGGACGGCGGCTTTGGATGCACAGTAAACATGGCCTCCAGGATAGGCAGCGCGACCGGCAATTGAGCCAATATTCACAATATGTCCCGCCCCACGCTGCACCATCCCAGGAATGAGGGTGCGAGAGACATATAGTAAGCCTTTGACATTGGTATCAATCATTTCTTCCCAGTCTTCGATGCTGGCTTCGTGAAATTTTTCTAAGCCCCGACTGAGCCCGGCATTATTAATCAGAATTTCTATATTTTGCCAAGATTCTGGAAGCTGGGCAAAGGCCGATTCTACGGCGAGGCGATCGCGCACATCTAGCTCAATTAAATAAGTCTCAGTTTGATAGGTTTCTTGGAGACTCTGAGCAAGTTTTGCCAAATTTTCCCGACGGCGGGCAGCTAAAATCAACTTCGCCCCAGCTTGCGCGAAAAGTTTGGCACAAGCGGCACCGATTCCAGAACTGGCGCCCGTAATCACAACAATTTTATTGGCAACTTTATTGGCAACTTTATTGGCAACAGAAATCATGGCCGATCCTAATTCAAAAATTGCTTAATCACTTCAAAATTTATTATAATATTTAGTTGCTTATTTTTTTATCGTTAATTTTTAATTTTTATTTAACATTTTTAATGTTTCAGCACTTTCCTCAATGATTTCAAGGGATTTTTCCCTCAACCCTACCCATGCTTGAAGCGGAAAGTGTAAGGATTAGGGCGAGTTAAGTAGTTCTTGGTTAATAATTAATTAATAATTAATATTATCGTCTACCCAAATTCCCCTAGGCTAGGCTAAACTAAATGCTACTAACCTCGATCGCCTTCTTAGCTGATATGTCTTTACCCACTGCTGTCATCGACGTTCTTTGGCAAATTTCACAATCTACAGCCCAAAGTCTCACGGAAAAACTCGAACCGACTTTGATTGGTTTAGCGGAGGCTTTTGCCGCGATCGCTTTCTCAGAGGATAATGGGGCGGTACAGCCACCGTTACCGGAAATCAACAGCTATCGAAACGTTATTAGTGGCTATTGGCAGCGACAGGAAAAACGAGAACAAGAGTTAGAAAAAAATTCTCAGCATCCAGAAAATGAAGAATCGATCCGACAGATCCAGCAAGAAGCATTACAAGACCGGACTCAACAAACTGAAGTGATACTGGAACTGTTGCGAAAGTGGCAAGGGGAAAAAATTCAGTATCAATTAGAACAATTGCCGCAAATTTGGCAAAAGGAGAGTTGGCTGTTTAGATTAAGTCAAACCGTAACCCAGAAAATTTTGCGATCGCACAAGGAACAACATCGCCTGTTAATCTTAGTCGCCCCACTGAAAATCAGCCAAACTTGTCCAGAAACTTTTCACGAAAACTTGACCCTGCAATTCACCGATCAACTGGAAAGATTTTTTCACCACTACTATCCCCTAGGCAGCAGTTCACCGATCGCGCCTGCTTCCCCGGTAGAATTTTATGGAACATATTTTCCGGCACCGATTTCTAAAATCACTCTCTCGATGATGCAAGAAATATTTGCCCCAATTCCTACGGCTATTTTATACACCAATATCACCGATACTCAAATGAATTGCCATTTGGGTTTCTGGATGCCTGGGAATTCTCATATTGCCTTTTATCCCCTGCCCTCGTGGAATTGGCAATCGGCTAAAAGCAGCTTAGAAGCTGAGGGAATCGACTCCGTAAAAGCCTTAGAAGTCATTCAAGAAATTGCGATCGCTATTCACCAAGTTTTAACCGCATTTATCGCCGATTGGTATTATCTCAAAGTCAATCCATTATCGGATCCTAGACTATTTTATTTAGCAAATTATGCTTCAGAAAATGGCATAACCTGGGAATGGATTCAACCCTATACTCATTGCCTCAGAACCCTTCAAAAGCAACAAATGTCTCAGTCTCAGATTAAACCAGCGATCGCTCCTGAATTATACCGCGATAAAATTCGGTCTTTTAAGAATACCCGCACTCTCAAAGGTCATAGTAGCTGGGTTGATGCGGTGGCTATCAGTAAAGATGGGCAAATATTGGTCAGTGGCAGCTATGATAATACGATTAAACTCTGGGATTTACCCACAGGAAAATCTGTTTATACTTTAGTGGGACATAGTAGCAGTGTCCATTCTGTAGCCATTAGTGCAGATAAAAAAACCGTAGTCAGTGGCAGTGATGATGGCACAATGAGAGTGTGGAATGCCGCCACCGGGGAATTAATTCGCACCGTGAAAGATAGTGCGTCTCAGAGAAATACCGCCACAAAAGTTCAGTCGGTGAGTATTAGCCAAGATGGTCAGAAGTTTGTCTCTGGGGGGGACGATCGCACCGTAAAAATTTGGCAGTTAGACACGGGCAAATTATTGCAAAAACTCCACGGACATTCCCATAAAGTAGAAGTGGTGGCGATCGCTCCAGATAACCAAAAGATCCTCAGTGGCAGTGATGATGGCACGATTAAAATTTGGCAGTTAGAAACTGGGGAATTAATCCGCACCATTCACGGATATTTTGGGGCGATTTATGCTTTAGATATTAGTGCCAATGGTCAAACCATTGTCAGCGGTCATGGGCAAAAACAGATCAAAATTTGGCAGTTAGAAACTGGGGAATTAGTCCGCACCCTGTATGGCAATTTTGGGGCTGTCTATGCGGTAGCCATTAGTCCAGATAGCAAAACTGTCGCCACGGCAGATTTTTTAGGGGATTCTTTGGGGCATCAAACCGTGGCGATTCAATTATGGGATATTGTCACGGGGGAATTAATTCATACGCTCCCGGAATATTCTAATCGGATTCTGGCGTTATGTTTTAGTCCCGATGGCAAAACTCTGATTAGTGCTAGTGAAGATAAAACGATTAAAATCTGGCAATGCGATTAATCAGCGATCGAAAGAAAAAACCACCAAGACACAAAGACCACAAAGGAATTTTGATAGGTAATTTGTTGATTTTTTTGTGGCTTTGTGTTGGGTTTTTTGCCGATATAGCCGATATATTTTTATTCAGAACGTAACCGAGAAGAAGGATGCCACTTAGGACGACAAATATTCCCCTTACATTCAAGGTTGAGTTCATGCCAATATAAAGTGGGCACTGCCCAGCCGCGATCGCCTGCGTGTTCTTTATGCAATAACTGATTTTCTAAATAATCATTGGGAGAATCATAAGTGCGATCGCTTTGCCAATAAGGAACGGTAAATGAGCCAAATAGCTTGCGATATTCGTCCGAGTCAATTAAAGCGGAAACCATTGCTTTCACCCCTTGGGTTGCCAGAATTTGATCGCAAGCGCGGATTTCGTTTTCATCATGGGGCGATCGGCCTAAAAAATGCTTAAACGCATTTTCAATAAACTTGACATTAGAGCTATTTTCATAGAAAATCTGCAAATAAAGCGGCGAAACTGCCAGACCTTTCAAAAAATGTCTAATCCCCAGTTTTCCTTTAATAAATTGTTTCTCCAAATCCTGCAAATACTGGCGGCGTTCCCATTGATAGGGTTGCCGTTCTAGCACTTGCTGATAAATGGGTTTCAGCACCGCTTCTCTTTCTTCGCTGGAGGATGTATTTTTGAGTTCAATTTTGTTGAATGACTTGTTGACTGACATCTTGATTACCCCACTTCAATTGTTTTAGTGAAATGTCAAATTTTTCCAATATTTCCCCATACTGAATTCTGGATATTGTCTAGGCGGCATTCATCATTTTAGCCGGTAAATCCAGAGCTTGCATCATAATGGTAATATAAGGATCCATATATTTGGTTACATTAGTCGGTAAATTTTCGTGAATTATTTCCTGTAAACACCGATAACAGACCAAACAAGGATATTGCTTTTGGTAAGCCGCTAAAATATTGGTTTCCCACAAAGCCATTGCCTCTTTAAAAAATTGCGGATCGTCTCGCAAAACTGACAGGGCGATATACCGCATCACTTCGGTCATGTCATAATAACAACGTTTTCCGTGTTTTTTCATCACGTCTGGATGCAGGGTCATGAACTTTTTCAAGGCCAGCCGGACTAACGGGTCGCTTTTGGCCTGCAAAATATCGTAAATTTTTGCCCGTTCCGAGACGGTTTGGAGATATTGCTTGATGCCTTGAAGTTCTGAATTACTCAGATAGCGACCCTCGCTTTGGGAAATCAAGTCGTTTAATTGAGAATTTATGGCGATCATATTCCAATGCTACTGAATCTTTTGCCGATCTTTTTTTAGTGTCGTACATTTCTATGAAATCTGGCAAGACGTTTATGCAATTTTTAATATTTGCCATAATATTAGTTAATATTTGTATTTCTTGACCGTTGACGGTTGTGATTTGTCGCAGGGTGTGGGGTGTGGAGAGCGGGGGAGCGGCGGTTCGGCCTTTCGGCTGCGCTCAGGACAGGCTTCGCTCACCGTGCAGAGGTGCAGAGGAGCTTCTGGTGCAGGGGAGCGGTCTACAAACAAGCATCAACCACCAACCACCAACCATCAACCATCAACCATCAACCAACAACAAACAACCAAAGAATCCCTACCCAACAACCAACAACCAACAACCAACAACCAACAACCAACAACCAACAACCAACAACTAATGATGTTACAAAATCGACGGATTCTGATTGGGATTACGGGTGGAATTGCCGCATACAAGGTGTGTGAACTGATTTCCAGTCTGGCGAAAGAAGGGGCGTTAGTTCGCGCGATTATGACCGAGGGGGCAAAGCAGTTTATTCCGCCTCTGACGGTGGCGACTCTTTGCCGTCATCACGCTTATACGGATCAAGATTTTTGGCAACCGACTCATGCTCGACCCCTACATATCGATTTGGGCGAATGGGCTGAAGTGTTGACGATCGCCCCAATGACGGCGAATACTCTGGCGAAGTTAGCTCATGGTATGGCGGACAATTTGCTGACCAACACGGTGTTGGCGTCCACTTGTCCTATCTTGCTGGCGCCTGCGATGAATACGGATATGTGGCAACAACGGGTGGTGCAACAGAATTGGCAGCACTTGATGCAAGACCGCCGTTATCATCGAGTGGGTCCGGGGACGGGGATTTTGGCGTGCGATCGCGTGGGGGATGGTCGCATGGCCGAACCCCACGAGATTAAAGCCACTTTAGAATCCCTGCTATACACGGGGGGCAAACGAAATTTAGCGGGTAAGCGGGTTTTGATTAGTGCGGGGGGCACTCGCGAGTATTTGGATCCCGTGCGGTTTATTAGTAATCCTTCTAGCGGCAAAATGGGCATTGCTTTGGCGCAAGCGGCGATGGATCGAGGGGCGGCGGTCACTCTGGTGCATGGGCCGATTGATTCTCGATTAATGTCCTCGGTGTATGGGATTCAGTCTATTTCTGTCACTAGCGCGGCGCAAATGCAAGATGCGATGTTGAAACTATTTCCGGCGGCGGATATTACGGTGATGGCGGCAGCAGTCGCAGATATTAGACCGCGATCGTGCAGCCTGGAAAAATTGCCCAAAAGTGCTTTGCCAGAAAGTTTGCCCCTGGAGTCAGTGCCGGATATTGTGGCTCAGTTGGGCGATCGCAAACACTCCCATCAAATCTTGGTGGGTTTTGCTGCCCAAACTGGGGATATTATGACCCCCGCCCTGGATAAGTTAAAACGCAAAAAATTAGACGCCATTGTCGCCAACCCTATCGATCAACCAGATACGGGCATTGGCAGCGATCGCAATCAAGGCATCTTTCTCCACAAGTCAGGCAATCAAAAGTCGATTCTTCCTTGCACTAAATTAGCACTAGCCCATCAATTATTTGATTGGCTGCTGGCGCAATAAATTGGTTATTCGTTATTTGTTATTAGTTATTCGTGGCTTTCTCCAAATAACCAACAACTAACAACCAGCAACCCCCCTTCAAAGGCTAATCTTGTAGGGGTTTTGA
>NZ_LIUQ01000030.1:0-26237 GCF_001276715.1 Planktothricoides sp. SR001
CACCAATCACCGAAGCGATCGCGCAAATCCCATCAGAAACCGCCCCAGTTGTAGATCCGAATAATCCAGGATCTAACCTACTCAACGAAGTCAATATTCCAGAACCAACAAATGCGGCGGATTTTAGCTTTAATACTCCGTCACAAATTGATCCGATTTATCCGTTTACTCAATCTCGTGAACCTCAAATCTCTATCGATAATTCACTCAGCCTCAGTCTTCAAGCACCGAGACTGGACTTGAGCAACCGGCAAGAACTGGAACAACTGATCAACAGTGGCCAACTAGAACGAGCAGTCCAAATGGGCGATCGCCTATTTACTGAAGAATTTTGGGATTACTTACGCCCAGATATGAACCGCTCGCATCTGTCGTTTGCCTCAATGCAACTTCAGCTACAACAGATTGCCAAAACTACGGGGAATCAAACAGCGATTATCTATGTTTTTACCAGGGAAAAGCAGTTAGATTTAATTGTCGTTCCCCCGCTTGGCAAGCCCATTTATAAGAATGTGGCGATCAATTCCAAAGAATCTCTCTTGGAGCAAGTCGAGGAATTTCAAAACCAAATTACCGATCCGATTTTCCGGCAAACAACGACCTATTTACCATTAGCAAAGCAACTCTATCAACTAATTATTTCTCCCCTAGAAGAGGACTTAAAAAAATTAAACACTGATACCCTCATTTTTAGTGTCGATGCGGGTTTGCGAACCTTACCTTTGGCCGCATTAAATGATGGGGAAAAGTTTCTCATCGAAAAATATAGTCTCAGTCTGACCCCTAGTTTACACTTATTGGATGCTCGTTACCACGATATTCAGAATTCTCGCGTCTTAGCAATGGGCATCTCAGAATTTCCTGACAAAAATCCTTTACCTGCGGTGCCCGTAGAACTGCAAGCGATCGCCAAAAAGTGGTCAGTGGAAACCATTTTCGGTCAATCGGCCACTTTGGCAAATTTACGCCGATTGCGTTCCAAAGCCAACCCGAGCATCATTCACATTGCCACTCATGCCCAATTTAAATCCGGTCAACTGCACAACTCATACATCCAACTATCGGATCAGCCGCTACACTTGGATCAAATGCCAGAGTTAAACTGGAATAATCCCCCGGTAGAATTATTGGTCTTGAGTGCCTGCCGCACGGCGATCGGCGACCAAGAAACCGAGTATGGTTTTGCTGGGTTAGCAGTGCAAGCTGGTGTAAAATCAGCTTTGGCCAGTCTCTGGTATGCGAATGATGCCGCGACTTTGGGGCTAATGAGCGAATTTTACGCCCATTTGCGATCGACTCCGATCAAAGCCGAAGGGCTCCGACAAGCGCAAATTGCTATGCTTCAGGGTGAGCTATCTTTAACTGATGGTTTTTTGGTTGGCACCTTCGGACAAATAGAACTGCCACCAGCACTTAAAGAACTAGGGAATCGAAACTTAAACCATCCTTATTATTGGTCTGGATTTACCATGATCGGCAGTCCTTGGTGATTTTTTGCTTGCCCTTTGTCTACCGCAGTCCTCAGCTTGGGTTGGCTAAGTTCGATCGGGACATTTAAAATGGCTAGTCGGTAGATCATTTTTTGGTGGGCGATGCCCACTACGATGTGGGCAAAATGTGGGCAAAATTTAAACAAAAAATTCGGCGAGCCAAAAAAACATTGTTCATTGCACCCGCGATCGCCGCATTGGTGATTGGAGTGCGAATGACCGGCTTATTACAATCATTAGAATTATCAGCCCTGGATCAATTTTTTCTCTTGCGTCCGGCTGCCGAACCGGACGATCGCATTGTCATTTTGGGCGTTGACGAACAAGATTTACGTTATGTGGGAAAATGGCCAATTCCTGATGGGGTATTGGCTGAGTTACTCAAAAAAGTCAGACAGCAACAACCTAAAGCCATTGGTCTGGATATTTATCGCGATATCCCCGTACAACCGGGACATGAAAAACTGGTGCAAGTTTTTCAAACCACGCCCAATTTGATTGGAATTAGCAAAATAGTCGGCGAACAGGTTGACCAGATCCCAGCGCCTCCAGCCCTCAGCGACCGAAATCAATTCGCGGCCAACGATTTCCCTTACGATGTGGATGGCAAAGTGCGTCGGGCTTTTTTATATCTTAGTGATAAGAATGACGAGAATGTCTTTAGTTTGGGATTTCAACTCGCTTTGATGTATCTCAAAGATTTGGGCATTCACCCCAAAATGATCGATGAGCAAAAATTTAAAATTCAACTCGGTCAAGCACTCTTTACTCCTTTTCGGCGGAATGATGGAGGCTATGTTTGGGCGGCTGATGAAGGCTACCAAATTTTGCTGAATTATCGCGGCCCCCAGGGTTTTTTTCAGACAGTCTCGCTTCGGGATGTTTTAAACGATAAAATTTCGCCCACTTTAATGCGCGATCGCATTGTCATCATTGGTTCCACCGCTATCAGCGTCAAAGATGTTTTATTGACTCCTTATAGTACCAGGCTGTTTGATTCTTTACCCCACCCCATGCCCGGAGTTGAAGTCCATGCCAATGTCACCAGTCATTTTATTAGTGCGGCTTTAGACGGGCGATCGCTGTTGCAAACCTGGCCAGAAGCGATCGAGTGGATCTGGATTTTCTTCTGGTCGCTCATTGGCGCCACTGTAACTTGTCAATGGCGTTCTGACGGCAACCTGAATAAAATACTAATCGGCCAAACTAGCATCATAATTCCCATCACCTCCCTGGCTTTAATCCTCTTATGTTATATTGCATTTTTACGCAATTGGTGGATTCCCCTAGTCAGCCCCCTACTCACCCTGATCGGTTCCACCACCTTTAAAATTGGCTATACCCTGTGGGAAAACCTTCTGCTTTCTCACAAACAACTTGAAGAATATGCCCGGACTCTAGAAATCAAAGTTGAAGAACGTACCCAAGAACTAAAAGATAAAAATTATGCTCTGGAACAAACCCTGCAAAAACTTCAAGCCGCCCAAAAGCAAATCATCGCCCAAGAAAAGTTAGCCTATCTCGGTTCTCTCACCGCTGGCATTGCCCATGAGATTAGAAATCCTTTAAACTTTATTAACAATTTTGCCCAGATTTCCGGGGAACTCACGGAAGAATTAGTAGAAGAAATTAAAGCCGTATTTGAGGAAACCGAAAATGACAGCGTAGACCCAGACGAAGTGGAAAATATTTACGATATGTTGACAGATTTGAAAGACAGCGTGGCGGATATCGAAAGTCATGGCAAAAGAATTGAAACCATTATTCAGAGTATGATGATGCATACTCCCACGCAAAAAGGTCATCGAGAAATGACAAACATCAATCTGTTATTATCCGAATCCATTGAACTAGCTTACAATAGCTATTTAGCCAAAGGTAATCGCTGTGCCATCACTCTGGCAACTGACTACGATGAGGCGATCAGGGAAATCGAGGTCATCCCTCAAGATATGGCCCGGGCTTTTGTAAATATCATTAAAAATGCTTGTGATGCAGTTAGCGATCGCCAAAAAGCCCTAGGGGAAAAATTTCAGCCGATGATTTCGGTGAAAACGCGAAATCAAGATGAAGCCATAACCATCTCCATCCAAGATAATGGCATTGGCATCCCTCCAGAAATTGTTGATAAAATTTTTAACCCATTTTTTACAACCAAGCCGCCTGGAGAGGGTACGGGTCTGGGCTTATCCCTGACCTATGATACCATTGTTGGAGAACATCAAGGAGACATCAAGGTAAAAAACGATTCAGAAGCATCCACAGAGTTTATCATTGTTATACCCAAGAAAAGCTCGTCAAATCTGTAAGAAAAATTTGTAAAACCCAAAGGGGAGTATTTGGATGATTCCTAAGATTTTATTCGTAGACGATGAACCGGCTTTGTCTCGCTTAATCAAAACCAAATATAGAAGCAAAGTCAAAGCCAAAGAATTGGAATTCTTCTTTGCGGAAAATGGACTGGCGGCTTTAAATACGTTGAAAGAACAAACCATCCATATCGTCATTACTGACATTAATATGCCAGAAATGAATGGACTGGTATTACTGGATAAAATTCAATACCTGGATTTACCAGTGCAAACCATTGTCTTGTCCGCGTATGGCGATATGCAAAATATTAGATCCGCCATGAATCGGGGGGCTTTTGATTTTCTCAACAAACCCATTGACTTTGAAGATTTAGAAATCACCATTCAAAGAGCCTTAGATCATTTAAAAAAAATTCAGGAAAATCAACAAAAACTCCAACAAGCCCAAACTCAACTTATTCAAAGTGAAAAAATGTCTACTCTCGGTGAATTAGTTGCCGGAGTCGCTCACGAAATTAATAACCCAGTAGGTTTTCTCACTGGTAACATTACCATCGCTGAAGACTATTTCACCGAAATCGTCGAACTATTAAATCTCTATGAAGAGAAATTTCCGGATCCGGGGGCAGAAATCATTCACAAAATGCAAGAAATTGATCTGGATGCTATGAAAGAAGATATTCCAGAACTCATTTCATCTATGCGAGAAGGAACCGATCGCATACTTTCCTTAAGTACCTCCCTAAGAACCTTTTCGCGATCGGATATTTCCGCCAAAAGTTCCTTTAACATCCATGATGGCATTGATAGCACCCTGCGAATTTTAAAGCACCGTCTTAAAGCTAATGAATTTCGTCCCGATATTCACATCATCAAAGACTACGGAGACTTGCCAACCGTGGAATGTTATCCAGGGCAACTCAATCAAGTCTTTATGAATATTTTTGCCAATGGGATTGATGCCTTAGATCAATCAAGTATGGGTCAGTCCTATGAAGAAATCCTGGAAAATCCCAAGACAATTACCATTCGCACCGAAGTCAAGCCCGAAAATGGCACAGTGATTATCGGCATTCGAGACAATGGCTCAGGAATTCCCGAAAACGTCAAAGAGCATATCTTTGAATATTTATTTACCACCAAGCCCGTTGGCAAAGGCACTGGTTTAGGTTTGTCGATTTCTTATCAAATCATTGTGGAAAAACACTCAGGGCAAATTAGTTGTGTTTCCGAACTCGGAGAAGGCACCGAGTTCATTATCGAGATTCCGATTCAATAAATTTACGCCAGTGATATTTTTCAGTGAAATTACCAGGCATTACCTGGCGATCGCTCATAAATGTCGCTCATAAATTTCGCTCATCAATACATTGCTCAAACAAATCCAGGGAACTATTACTGAGCATCGATAAATATGTGATCCAGCGATCGCCTAAAATGATAGGATAGATTATGAATTTAACAATCTTCTTTTGCTTCCAGAAAACTCCTGCATTTCCTGAACAGAAAAGCATTATCCCAAACATAATCAATCACAGTTTTAGCATCATCTAAGGATAATACTTGACAACATACTTGGTTGTCATAATTCAGGAGAGAAACTTCACGAATATTCTGTGGTTATTCAGTGTCTTTCATCACCTGACCGCGAATGGTTTGTAAATTTTGTAAAAAGCCTTTAATATCAAAATAAATTTTTGGATCAAATTTCTCATTCATCCATTGTTCAATGATGTCATCTAATTCTTCAGGAGTCATGGGTTCTGGATTCCTTAATAGGTGATAGTAAACCAGGATAATCTCCTTACACTCTTCTTCTTCAGCCGCATCAATCAAGGATTAAAACACCCCCACATTAATCGCTAAATTTCTAAAAAATAAAGTCTCCGTAACATTTTTTTGAAATTGAATCTGTTTATTTTTGTAGCTGTTGTACTGTTTAAACGCAAAACCCCCTAGGGTGACTAACAGAGATCCGCTGGCAATCAATGCTGGCATAATATTTTTGACGTCTTCTTTTTTAGCCTGCACATAAAGCTTTTTGGGGCAAAAATAATAAATAAAATTACCGCAACAATTAAAATTATCTCTGGTAAAATAGTATAATTAAAATACCTGCCCCAATTCCCGGAATCCCAAACAGGAGTCTATCTTTCCATGTCATGCTGATGTCCACATTAGGAAAAAAAACTCTAAATCAAAGGTATATTTTTATAGACATAAACATAATTTTTGCCGGGGATACAATTAAGCTTACTTTTAATATATTTTTTTGGCATCTTTATTCTCCATCTTAAAATTTAATTTAATTAATAAGGCAAATGAAAAATATCAATTTTTATTGAAAATTTTTTAAATAATTTATTATAATAAACATTTTTATAAATATCTCCTCGAGAATAACAAACCATCTGCTGAAAATCATTAAAATTTACCGATATGTTTAGTTATATTAATGATTTTTCCGCAAAAGCTCTTTCTAAGCTATCGGCGGATAAGGAAAAATAATTGGCTCTTTTCAGTAGCTTGGTGAAATCCTGAATCAGTTCAGTTTCCATTGCCGCAAGCTGAGTGGGGTTGGGCTGGATCCGAGATTTTGTTTCAGCATCGGGATCGAAAGGAGCGTAGTTATCTTTGTTATCTTTTAAAGTTTCGAGGGTATGATGGAAATGAAAATGATAATAAGCTGATAAAATATCACCAAAGTCGCGAAAGGTACATCAGCAAGAGATAGCTTCCCATCTTCAATACATAGTTAGATTAGGTCGGTGCGCCGATAAGGAATAAACGCTTCCCGGTCTTCATAGACTGCCATATTATTTCTTAACTCCTTCCGATGACCCTCAGTAAGCGACTAAGGGCTGATCTGATATGCTGCTGACAAAACTTGGTGACATTTTTTCTGCGTTTATTCTATAATAAAATTGAACGATGATCTAGTGTATATCTAGTGTAAAATATCTTATATCTGCGAGGAAATTTAGTCTATCGTTACCGAATGATTGATTGGCATGACCCCAGTAGAAATATATGGGGTACTCCATCGGAGTCAAGACAATACAAAAGAATGCTTTCCCAAGCTAAAACGCCTAGTGGCGCCCTTTTCCGCCCTCGGTTGGGGGGATCGCTCCGTCCCATTTGCACTCTTGTCTAATATACTAAAAAATATTCCGAGATCAATTTTGGGTTAATGATGACGATCGCCTCTCAGCTTACCTGGGATAAAAAACGACAAATAGGCCAGGTTATAATTAAACTTATATGGCCATTGTTCTATTGTTTTTTGATTTATGCTTTACTCCCATCAATTTTTTCAAAAAATTCATCACCATTCATCACCAATGGGTCAATGAATCAGCAAAATTAATCAGCAATCAGCAAAATTATTGGCGAATAAATCAGTAAGAGGACATGAATATGAATCCTAGTCGAGATAATGCGGAAAAAAAAAACCCACAGTCGAAAACATCTCTAACGCCCGAAGCATCCGGCTCAAATTTAAAACTATTGTATGGCGCCTTAATTAACACTTTCAGCGGTCATCATAGGAAAGTTACTTCTGTGGCTATTACTCCAGATAATTTGCGATCGCTTTCTGCGTCTGATGACCGTACTATTAAAGTTTGGAACCTAGCAAATGGCCGAGAAATGATGACTCTTTCTGGTCATAATGACTGGGTACGATCCGTCACCGTGACCCCCGATGGAAAACAGGCAATTACTGCATCAGATGACCGCACTATTAAAGTTTGGGATTTGACAACCGGAAGTGAACTGTTTACCCTTACAGGTCATACGGATATGATCCGAACCCTCATCGTCACACCCGATGGCAAACAGTTAATTTCTGGATCTTCTGACCATACAATTAAAATTTGGTGCTTGGCAACCGCTAAAGAAATAGATACCCTAATCGGGCACCATTCTTGGGTGCGTTCTCTGGCCATCACTGCCGATGGTAAACTTCTTATTTCTGGTTCTTTTGACAATACAATTAAAGTCTGGGATTTGAAAAAACGCAAAGAATTAAGCACTTTAACCGGCCATAAAGAAGCTGTGGTGACAGTGGCGGTGACTCCCGACGGCAAACGAGTCATTTCCGGGTCATTAGACCACACCATTAAAGTTTGGAATTGGAAAACTGAGGAAAATATTTTTACCCTGAAAGGTCATACAGAACCCGTGCGATCATTGGTGGTCAGTGCCGATGGAGAATTGTTATTTTCAGCGGGCAATGACAAAATTATTAAAATTTGGAAGCTGAAAAATGGCCAAGAAATTTTTACCCTGCAAGGTCATAGCACCATTGTGCGATCGCTGGCAATTACCTCTGATGGTCATAAACTGATTTCTAGTGCGGAAGATGGCAGCGTCAAAGTCTGGAATTTAACCAAAGATGATAAATTTTGGTCTGTTAAAGCTCATGGCGATCGCATCATGGGACTGGCCATCACACCGGATCAAAAATACCTGGTTTCCGCTTCTTTTGATAAAACTGTCAAAGTCTTAAAGCTCAAACAAGGTGAAGAAGTAGTGACTCTTAAAAGTCACACCGATAAAGTGCAAGCAGTGGCCATCATTCCTCATAAAATGCAGGCAATTTCTGGGTCACGAGATAATACCTTGAAACTCTGGGATCTACACAGTGGAAAACTGGTTAAAACCCTTTATAGCGATCCACGCCAAGGTCATGCCGCATGGATCCGCGCTGTCACCGTAACTCCCGATGGCAAACAAGCCATTTCTGGTTCCGTTGACCACAAACTTCAAGTCTGGAATTTGGCCGCTGGAGCCGAACTCAAAACCATCGCGGGTCACGCCAGCGCGGTGCAAGCGGTGGTCATCACCCCTGATGGCGATCGCGTGATTTCTGCTTCCGTAGACACAACGGTGAAAGTTTGGGATCTGGCAACGGGAGCCGAACTGTTGGAGTTAAAGGGTCATCACGGCACAGTGCGATCGCTCTGTGTCACTGCCGATGGTTCAAAAGTCATTTCTGGCTCCTCCGATTGCCATATTATTGTCTGGAATTTAGCCACTGGGGAAAAACTTTTTACCCTCAGCGGCCATACGGGACGAGTGCGGGGGTTGGCTGTCACCAGCGATAGCAAATATTTGATTTCTGCATCGGAAGATTGCACCCTCAAAGTTTGGGATTTGCCGCAGCAAAAAGAAATCGCCACCATCCGAGGCGCTGATGCTTTTTGGTGTTGCGCCCTTTCTGCGGATAGTCAAATCATTGCCGTTGGCGATTATTCAGGACAAGCCTATTGCGCTCAAATAGCTGATTTAATCAGTTAACCGGATCGGCTTGGCCTTTTCTCTCAAGCTGCCGGAAGCTGAATCAGCCCGTTTTTGTAAACTAATAATCGAAAGTAAAAGAAACCAGAGTAACTAGCTCTCATCTTATGCACCTAACTTACTTAGACAGTAATTCTTGGCTGATTGAATTCGGCGGCAAACGAATACTACTTGACCCCTGGTTAGTTGGCCCTTTGGTCTTTGGCAATGCCGGATGGTTTTTCAAAGGGGAACGCCGGACAGCCCGTCCCATTCCAGAGAATATCGACCTGATTCTCTTATCCCAGGGATTAGAAGATCATGCTCACCCAGAAACCCTGAAAAAACTCGATCGCCAAATTCCCGTAGTCGGATCTCCCAATGCGGCCAAAGTGGTGCGACAGTTGGGCTATACCCAGGTGACAGAACTAGCCCACGGCCAATCTCTGCCCCTGGGTGGGCTGGAAATTCAAGCGGTTCCCGGTTCTCCCATTGGCCCAATGCTGACCGAAAACGGTTATGTGCTCAAAGAATTAGAGAGTGGTTACACCCTGTACTATGAACCCCACGGATATCATTCTCCTACTCTGAAAGACTTGGCGCCCATTGATGTGGTGATGACACCGATCATTGATTTAGGATTACCCCTGCTAGGACCAATTCTCAAGGGAACCGAAACCGCTCTCAAGTTGGCCGAATGGGTAAAACCCCAAGTGATGCTGCCCACAGCGGCAGGGGGGGATATTGCTTTTGAGGGTTTATTAGTGTCTTTGCTGCGTGCAGAAGGGAATCTAGAAGATTTTCGCTCGATGTTAGCTCGGCACAATCTGGCGGCGCGAGTGATTTCTCCGACTCCCTGGGAACGGTTTGAAGTGCCTTTAACACCGCGAACGGCTACGGTGGCTTAAGAAAAGTAGGGTGGGCAAAAATTTGCCCACCCTACGAATAGCTACAATTGGCTGACTACAATAGACCGGCGTTACCGAGTCCTAAAATCATTCCTGCCCCCAGCAAGTGGCCAAAACTCATGGTTGCCAGTAATTCCGGGACGCCAAAGCCCGTAAATAATCCTGGTAGTCCGGGGATTGCAGGCCCTGTTCCTGCTTGTTGAATCGCTTTATATCCAATAGAAACGGCAAATAGATTGCAGAAGATCATCACGATCGCTACATTAAAAGACCATTCTGGTGTGATGACACTTGCTGCGGCGATCGGGCTGAATAATAAACTCGTGTAAAGCAAGTTCTTATCTCCTAATATTGATAAATCGTTACAACTGTAGAGGATTTTAAAAATTTTCTTTCAAAAACGCAGTAATTTGTATTAAAGATTCACAATTTTTTTAAGTTTTGCTACAAAGACCAAGAATCAAGGGAGGTGGGAATGCGAGTTAAAATATGTGGGATTACAACACCATTACAAGCAGAGGCGATCGCGAATCTGGGCGCCACCGACCTGGGTTTTATTTGCGTCCCCACATCCCCGCGCTATGTTACTCCCGATCAAATTAGGACTGTGGTGCAGCACTTATCCCGATCCATCCCCTGCATAGGGGTATTCGCAAATACCACAATCGATAAAATTTGTCAAGTATTTAGGGAGGGAAATTTAACAGCGGTGCAGCTACATAGCCATGAATCCCCAGAATTTTGTCAGCAGTTACGCGCCAGTTTGCCCACTGGGGTGGAAATTATCAAGGCTATCCGAGTGAAAAACGCCGCTGCTTTAGCTCAGGCGGAGATTTACGCAGAAGTTGTGGATACTTTGCTGCTCGATGCCTATCATCCAGGGCAACTCGGTGGCACGGGACAACCTTTAGACTGGGCTGCTTTACAACAGTTTTCCCCCAAATGTCCCTGGTTGTTGGCTGGGGGACTGACCCCGGACAATATCTTAGATGCCCTAAAACAAGTAAATCCCACTGGCATAGACCTCTCTAGTGGGGTAGAGCGATCGCCAGGGGATAAAGATTTAACCAAAGTAGCCAGACTATTTGAGCAACTTCAGCAATTATCTTTGCTCAAATAATGTGATTGGTTATTTGTGAGAAAGTTATTTGGGATTAAATAACAAAAGAATCCCTAACCAATAACCAACAACCAACAACCAACAACTAAGAACATTTTTTAGAAAAATGCGGGCTGGTGGCGAATCAGGTTCAGGAACTCTTCGCGAGTTTTTTGATCTTCACTGAAAATTCCCAGCATGGCACTGGTGACAGTCCAAGAACCGGGCTTTTGCACCCCGCGCATTACCATACACATGTGGCTGGCTTCCATCACCACCGCCACCCCTCGCGGTTCTAAAATTTCCTGAATCGCTTCAGCCACCTGACGATTCAGGCGTTCTTGGACTTGTAAGCGACGGGAAAACATTTCCACAATCCGCGCTAGTTTGCTCAATCCCACCACTTTTTGATTGGGAATATAAGCCACATGAGCTTTGCCCATGAAGGGTAGCATATGGTGTTCGCAGAGGCTGAAAAAATTAATATCGCGCACGAGCACCATTTCATTGTGACCTTCGTCAAAAATCGCGCCGTTGACTAATTCTTCTAAGCTCTGACTATAGCCACTGGTGAGAAAGCGCATTGATTCTGCCACCCGCTTGGGTGTTTTGAGCAAGCCTTCCCGTTGGGGATCTTCGCCCACACTCAGGAGAATATCCTTGACGGCTCCCACCATGCGCTCATAGTCTTCGTCGGTGGGGGGATGTAAATTCGGATTGCTGCCATTGGCTAAGTTGCGATCGGGTCGGGTTTGAATCCGCCGGTCTCCATTTAAACTGTCAGATAAATCAAAACGGAGATTGGAACCGTGGGAGGAAGCAATAGTCATAAGACAAATTATTGAATAATTGGACAAATTTAAACTGGAGTGATTGGTCAATGGCGATCGCTTTGAAAATTTGATTTAATTGTGAAATCGATCGCCCCCACCAATTCACTGCCATTAAAGAAACAGAAAATTTCAGCCGTTAGAAAACGGCATTTGCAGTAACAGATGGTTCGTTGTCAGCGCCCCAACCAGGACATGTCTGGTATTTTCGGTATCTCTGCTGACTAAAGCCAGATCCATCCCCCTATAGGGAGATGCGGATCTACATCGATCGCTCTCACTATTGGCGCTGGCGATCGAAACTTGCTGCTGTGGGAGAACAATGTTCATAAATAATTCCGAAATTCCGAAGTTTTTCTGGTTCATGCTGACTTAATCAATCTTGCCTGAATTGCTCAGAAGAGAAGTTGATTTTTTTCATTTTTCCATGGGGAGTAAAAGCCTTAATTTCCTTAAATACGACTGTAGTTAGTGGTGATACCAAATCCGGTTCTCCCCTAGGGGCGATTCTTCAGATGTCCCGAACCGCGAAGGCGTGAATCCACAAGCGTTTTAGAGGAAGATCCTAGGGGCGAGAAAGCGAATCGCCCGTATACAAGTGGATTTGGTATGATATATAAGAAGCATTTAAAGACTTTATTAAATATTTATTAAATCTTTATTAACCAAATTTAACCAAAAGATTACCAACCTCTGATGCCGTAAATTAAAGCAATCGAGGCTATTAATCTATTTTTAGTTTGACATTCAGTGCCAAATTACCGCCCTTAATAATTATATCATTGAACCGCCATAATTTTTGCCCGTTTTTGTTAGAGATTTAACCTTTTTTAGCTATTTGATTTGATCTGATGGGCATTTGAATAACCAATGAACATTACTCGGTCTGGATCGGTTTTTTAGGCGGAAACTTCCATAAACATCCCCATGCGACGAAACTTTTCATAACGCAATTCCCGCCGCTGTTGACTGGTCATTTGCTGAAGTTCATCTAAGTTTTCTAACAGGGCTGCTTTTAGAGTCTCAGAGGCTTTTAAGGGATGAGAATGGGCGCCGCCCACAGGTTCGGGCAAAATTTGATCGATAATGCCTAAGTTTTTTAGGTCTGATGAAGTAATTTTTAAGGCTTCAGCGGCTTGGGGGGCTTTACCGGCATCTTTCCAAAGAATAGCGGCACAGGCTTCAGGGGTGGCTACGGTGTAAACCGCATTTTCCAAGATTAATAGGCGATCGCCTACGCCAATTCCCAGGGCGCCACCGGATCCTCCTTCGCCAATCACCGTACAAATAATTGGCACATCCAGCCGAAACATTTCCCGCAGGTTATAGGCGATCGCCTCTCCTTGGCCGAGATGTTCTGCTTCTACCCCAGCCCAAGCCCCCGGAGTATCAATAAAGGTAAAAATCGGCATCCCAAAGCGATCGGCGTGTTCCATTAAGCGCATAGCCTTCCGGTAGCCCCCTGGGGAAGCCATGCCAAAATTCCGCAGCACATTATCTTTGGTATCTCGACCCTTTTGATGACCCAGAATCACTACGGGAATGCCAGCCACGCGAGCGATCCCCCCGACCAACGCCGGATCGTCACTGCCCCGGCGATCGCCGTGCAGTTCCACCCATTCATCCGTAATTCCTTGGATATAATCCAAGGTACTCGGGCGGCGGGGATGTCGAGCCAGTTGTAAGCGTTGGATCGGCGACAAGCTACTAAAAATCTCTTGCCGTAATTGATCGGCGCGGGCTTCCAACTGTTGAATTTGCTCAGAAACATCCACCCCATTTTCAGACGCTAAGTCTCTAATTTGTTGGATGCGTGCCTCTAGTTCGGCCAGGGGCTTTTCAAAATCTAAGAGAAATACTCTACGCTCGCGGGTTGACATTCGCAATTCGTCACTAATGGTTACAGGTAAAAAATCGCTTTTCTTTAAATTCAGTTAAATTTTGGTTAAGAATTCACCAAAATTTCGCCAGATTAAAAAAAGTTGAGTAACGGTTGAAATCCATGTTTTCTAGATAGAAGTCCAATTTGTTCCATCTTTTCCACGGTAATTTGGTTTCTGCCCCAAGAGAAATTGGTGTAGATTTTTTCAAACTCCAACAGCATGGATTCCGCAAAACAAGCAAATAACTGCCGAGCCGGGATATCCATATTGACAATTTGCATAATTTGCCAGTCAATATCTAGAGAATGCTCGACGATGCCGCCGTTCAGTACCGAAACCCCTGGATGTTGAATTTGACCGCCGAGGTTTTTCGGATAACCCCCATCAATCACCAAAGAAGGTTGTTTCATCTTTTCTGGGTCAATGGGAATTCCCTTGGGAAGGCTGGCAACACATACTAAAATATCCGCTTTGGGCAAGGCTTCTTCAAAGCTGGCAATTTGCCCCCGCCCTAATTCCGTCTGTAAGGCTTCTAGTCTTTCTTGGTCTCGAGCAATCAGTAACAGTTCTTGAACATCGGTACGACTGGTTAGCCAACGGCAAATCGCACTGCCAATATCCCCTGTGGCTCCCAAGATGGCGATCGTCGCCTGCGAGAGGGAAATACCTAATTTAACCGATGCCTGTTCAATTTGTTGGCAAATAATATAGGCCGTGTGCGTATTTCCCGTGGTAAATCGTTGGAACTCCAGGGTAATGTTCCGAACGTTGCGGAATTGCTCTAATTTAAAATTTTCAAAGATAATCGAGGAAAAGCCACCCAGAGCGGTAATGTTAATCCCATGTTTCTGAGCATGAGCCATCGCGTTGAGAATTTTACGCGTGGCCGCTTTGATGCGACGGTTGGCCAGCATTTCGGGCAGAAAGCACGATTCCACATACCGTCCTTCAATTTGCTGTCCAGTAATGCTTGTGACTTTAATCGTGTCTACTATCTGGGGCGGGGCTGCACACCAGAAATCAAGCCCTTGATCAGCATATTCCGGGTAGCCCAAATCTCTGGCGACAGACTGGGCGTGAGTCAAACTGGTAAGATGACCGATAAGACCAAACATGAAGCGTTTACAGTAAACCCGTAAATCGGGCAAAATGGGGTTAACAGGACAACGGTTTTTCAGCAACCTTAACAATAGTACACAAAATTCTCCTCATTAAATCCATTTTTCCGGAATCGGTATGGAAATTTTTGATGAACCAGAAATGGTAGGGCTATTTGATCGCACCGCTAATCCCCTCTAACAGGCTTTTCCCTAAGACTTTGAGCCTTTGCCATCCACTCCTGAGTAGGGAATGTGGGTGCGATCGCGCTCTCTGGGAGAGAAAGAGAGAGGCCATTGATGGCTGCTCTCCCTCGCTCGTCAATTGCCTCAATTGTCCCTGAGAGACAATCAGGGGTGTATCGATGCTTGGATCGACACTTGGATCGACACTTAGATCGATACTTAGATCGATACTTAGAAACTGCCGGTCAGTCCATAAGCGGACATCCGCATAATTTCTCCGGTCGAGAAACCAATATTGCTCAGGGCTTCGCCGTAGGCGATCATAAAGTCTTCTACCAAGGCTTCTTTTTCCATAGCCAGGGTACGAGCATCTTTAGCCACTTCGTTGAGCATTTTCCAGACTAAGGGTAGGTTCTGCTTGTTGGCTTGTTCGAGTTCGGCTTTGGATTTCTCAAAATGCGCCTTGAGCCATTTTTCGCCAAAGTTGAGATGACTGTACTCGTCTTTGACCACGCCTTCGGTGATCTTGCGGGCAAAGGGATCTGCCACGGGAATGTAGATGTTGTAGGCAGCGATCGCAAAGCACTCAATAATCAGCGATTGGATTAACAGGCAGGTGACAACTTTTCCTTCCTTTGCGGCATCCTGGAAATTTTGGTGCAGTTTGGCAAAAAACTTTTGGGCGAACTCCATGTCTGGCATAACATTGAGGTTTTTACCACAGGCTTCAAACCCTTTTTTGTGCCGGTTCTCCATTTTGGCCAAACGGATCAACTCTTCTTTGCTCTCCGTCAGCATTTCCGCCAGTTGGATGTAGTTATCATTGGCTTCTTGTTCGCCCTCGATCACAATCGCGTTAATCCGGCTGTAAGCGTCTTTATATACGTCACTATGAAAATCAATGGCTGGGCTAGAGGCCTCAAGCTGCGGCATAGGTCTATCGTCTCCTGATGATGTTCGGTATTATATTGAGTCCACCTTAGAGGTTCTAAGGTTATGGAATCAGTTGTTGTATCCACTTAAACAACTTATATGTTACTTTAACTCTCTCAACACAGAATTACATAGAATTTTTACCCAGGAGGAAAATTGCTCCTGGATAAAAAGTTGGGCAAGGGTTCAGCTTCAGCGATTTTTCTCCATCCCCCGGGGCATCCCTGAGCGATTGTCACTGGAAATTTTCCTAGGTAGAACGACCCCTAATCGATCGCGGTCATCCTAGGAAGGCTGCCCTTGTCCGGTGAAAACATAATTTTTTTATTGTACTAGGAAGCAGGCGGCGATTCCTTGGGCGTGCTTAATGATTCCCTTCGATTTCCGTCTGATCGGGCGTCAGAGTGAGCATATCTGCTTAAGAGCAATGGCTGATTCCTTGGGATTCACGGCAGCTAAGGGCTGGGGAATTGTTTGGTTCTGAATGTGATGATTTGATGACAATTTAACCTTGGTGGTGGTTGCCTAAGAAACGAAATAAGAAAACTGGGCTTTAACCGTGTCCGTTCTTATGGTGATGGTGGGAAATTCTCATCGTTCTCTGCATGGTGATGAGGCGATCGCCCTCCTTATGGCCATCTCTCTCTTTTTCTTCTATTAATATCTTTTGTTGAAGAATTTTTCTGGTAAAAAATATTGACAATTACCAATAACCCAGAAACCGGGTTTATGCATCGGCATATCACAGTTATCTTTGGGGTACACAGAAGAAACCCGGTTTCTTTGCCCTCGCTTGGCAGCGGATATTGGCAGCGGATAGATAACGGATAAAAGAATTATCTCATACAGAAAATAGAATGATCCATCCGCTGCTAACCATTATTCTCAAATAAAATAGTCAATATCCATCCGCTGCCAACTTGCCTGTATTGGTTAAAGGTTAAATAAAAACCACTTTCGACACAAAGACCACGAAGAATATCTCTTTGTGTCCTTTGTGGTGAAATTATCTCTAAAAAACCTTGACAAATTTGCCAATAAACTGATAGTATATAGTCATCAAGAATAATTCAGGTTTATTGGGGCAGGAAAAACATCCAACAAGCCCAAACGATACCTGGGACTACCCGGCCCGGAGTGGCGAAAAAAGTAAGAGCGAAAAACCCATAACCTCTCCGGGTCTGGTAAAATCCCTAACTCGTTTCAAAACTCACTTCGGGGAGCCCAGGTGAGGGGCTTCCTCTTGGGCTTTTAATCGGAGAAACCGGGTTTCTTTTCGGGATATCTGCATCTGTGGAATCCAAAAAAGAAACCCGGTTTCTTGCTTGGGAGAAAGAGAAAGCGATCGCTATTTGAAAATCAAATAACTCCAGAAACCGGGGTTCTTTTCGGGATATCTGCATCTGTAGGATACCCAACAGAAACCCGGTTTCTGTTGGGTTTATTAGCCCTCTAGTTAAACTTTCGTGGGTTGAGCAAAGCGGATTTTCAGATAATCATCATCCATTTTTGCCCCGGCAGGTTGCAAAGCTGCTAACGCTTGGGGCAATACCAAATTACGTCGATGATTGCCAATGCGTACATTCAACTCATCCCCAGTTTTACTAAGCTGAATTTGGTCTTTAGCAATTCCCGGTAAATACAATTCCAAACTGTATTGATTATTTTCTTGTACCATCCGCACCGTGTTTTCTTTATAGTAAACCTGAGCGGGGTCTTCATCGGCGTACAAGGTTTCTTTCAATCGGTCTAAAGCTTCTAACCCACACATTTCCTCCGAATACAACGGCACTTCTTTGACCGGCAACGGACGGAAATTCTCATGGATTTCTTGCTTATACTGATCTTGGTTTTCTTTCCAGCGTTGGAAAAATGGATCGGTGACGGAATTCGGAATAATTCGATTCGCGATTACCAAGTCCGTTGAGACATTGTATAAGCTCAAATAGGCATGAGCTCGCAAAGATTCTTTAATCACCATCTTTTCTGGGTTGGTGACTAAACGGACTGAGGTTTGCGTATTGTCGGTTAAAACTTTTTCTAACGCTTCAATTTGCTCATAGAATTCATAAGGTGCATCCATCACCTCATTGGTTGGCAAGGAAAAACCGGCAATGGGTTTAAAAATTGGTTCGACTAATGGTCGGAGGGCGGCGGAGATGCCCTGGAATGGCTTGTAGAACTTCCGCATATACCAACCCCCTACCTCCGGTAAACTTAATAACCGCAGGGCGGTTCCGGTGGGCGCCGAGTCAATAATCAATACATCATAAGTGCCTTCATCATAGTGGCGCTTCATCCGCACTAAGCCAAAAATCTCATCCATCCCTGGCAAAATCGCCAATTCTTCGGCTTCAATGCCATCTAAACCTCGCGCTTGTAACACTTCGGTAATATAGCGTTTGACTGCACCCCAGTTGCTTTCTAGTTCAATTAATGCATCTAGTTCAGCCCCCCAAAGGTTTGGTCGCACGAGTCTGGGGTCATGGCCGAGTTCCATGTCAAAGCTATCTGCCAAGGAGTGGGCAGGATCGGTGCTGAGTACCAGAGTCTTATAGCCCAATTCCGCACAACGTAAGCCTGTGGCTGCGGCAACGGAGGTCTTGCCTACTCCACCTTTTCCGGTCATCAGGATTAAGCGCATTGATGATTTCTTCCCCAACCTGAGAAATGTTTACATTACTTTACTTTATTAGTTTAGCGGTTTTTTACTGGCAATGAAGTGTTGTTTGAGGACATCGAGGCGAGAAATGTCCCAGTAGTCGATGTGTGAACTGATTAATCCTTCTGGGTTGAGCTTTAATTCACTCCAGCCGGGGATGGATATTCTGGGTTGCCACGGTAAAGGGGTTGTCCAATTTAATGTCCAGCGAGTTTTGATGGTGTTTTCCTGTTGGGAAATTTCATGTAATTCTAGTTGAATTTCTTTAAACCAGGTACGAATAAATCCGATCATTTGCCGGTAGCGCTCTATGCCGAGAAATTGATTCATTGGGTCTTTGAAGTAAACATTTTCGGCATAAATGCTATAAGTTTGGTCAGCGGGAAATTTTTGATAATCTTGTTTGAGTATTTCTATAATTTTCATGGTTTTTTATTTGAAAAAATTTTTTTGCCAGCTTTTAACTGACAAATTAACCATTCAATTTAGGGCTAATATTGAATGGTTAATAGCCAGATTTTAAGGTTCTATTTCCGGCCAAAGCCGTTCGAGTTGATAACGCCATGCGGCTAAGGTTGCTTCTCGTGCTGCTGCCCCTTGGTCCATCTCGCCCATGAGTCCTTCTTGATAAAATCTTTCTAAGGTTTGTAGGGTGGTTGCTAAGGTTTGTTTTTGCATTTTTGCGGCTTTAATAATTTGCCGAATCTGAGTTTCTATTAGCTGCTGAAAACAGTCAGATAGTCCGCGATCGCCCATACTAACTAGCCGTTGAATCGCTGTGGAAAAATCTGGAACAGTTAAACTGTCTAAAGGATGCTGAAATACCCCCCAGAGGATATTCTGATGCAAGGCATAGCGAGTTTCCAGAGTCAGATCGAAGTTATCAATCATTAGTTGTTCTAAGAAGTCTTGGGCTTCGGAAAACGGGGCTATAGGAATTAATACTCTTAGCCATGAGTGGTCTTCAGATAATAATACTAATAATCTGAAATTATCTGTTTCAATTTGCCATGAATCAGGCGGGCTAATTTGAAGATTTGAGCTAAAGAGTTGTTGTAGGGTTTCGGTAATTTGTTCTGGTTTCATGCGGTTATTTTATTGGGAGTCTTGATAGTCGATTATAGTGGCGATCGCGATCGCGATCGCGATCGCCTATATTCTATATTCTATATTCTCTATTCTCTTCTCTATTGGGATTCTATATTGGGGGTCTTTGGCGTCTTTGAGGAGTATGGAATTCCTTGAAGGAATAGCAAATAAAAAGCCCCCGGCCAAATCGGGGGCAGTCGTTATGAGTTCATGGGGAACTCAACACGCAGAGCAAGATTAAGCGAGCCATTCTTCAACGGCTTCTTCTTTGGTGTTGGTGTGCCGTGAAGGAGTTTCACGGGTGAACTTCATGTGGATCGAGCGGTTTTGCTCGCCATCGGCTGCCACTGCCATGATGGGATAGTCAATCAAGCCATCTTGGAAGGACATCTGGAAGCGGAAGGTGCCGTCAGAGTTCAACTTAATCGGACGACCGCCGATGGTCACGGTGGCATCGGGTTCGGTAGCCCCGTAAACAATCAGTTCGGCGTCAGCAATCAGCCAGAACTTGCGAGGACGGATTGGCGGCATAGAAGCGGAGAAGCCCACACCAGACATCCCGACACCAGACATGGTTAGACCAGACATGGTGGGAACTGCCCACATCCCAACTCCAGAGGGGAAGACGTAGGAACTGACGGTTTCGATGGAGGGGATGGAACCGGGGACGTGAGAGCCGGGGACGTGCTGCATGGAACCAAACAGAGAACCTGCGACCCGCTGGGCTTCCACCCCTTGAGCCATGTCGAAGATTTGGTCGTAGATGGGGTTCTCGGCGTAGACCTTCTTGCTGGGGGGAACCAGAGTAAATAAGGTCTTGCTCCGCAGGTCTTCTTCCCAGTCTACGGTGATGAAGTGGTCTTCAATCCAGTCAGAAGGATAGACAGGAGGAATATGAACTTCAGCCGAACGAGCCAGAATCAGCCAGCGACCATCGGCGCAACGATAGCCAATGTCAATCACATAGTCGCGATCGCTTACAGGAATTGGCATATACCATTCGCGAGCCAATTCATCACAGGGATATTCCTGAATGCTGTGAGGGCTTTCGTATTCCAGGTTCACATCAGTGACATCGTAGATGCGGAGAGCCAGTTGTTGACCCCCTTTGCGGCGCATTTCTTGTTTATGCTCGTTGGTGACATCCCAGTAAGCATAAGCCCATTGGGGGTCACGGGGCATTAACACAATCCGGCTTTCACCATAGCCACCGGGCAGATCGCTGAGTTCTTCATCCACAGAAGCAAGAGTGCCACCAGTGCGATCGTCTTGACCTAATTCAAATTTTGCTGCTTCCACTTCTTCTTGCGCCTCCAATTGCGTATATGGATTTTGAGAAACTTTCGTTTTTTGTTTGTCTTGAATTGCTGACAGCAGTTGCGCTTTCCGCATCCGGCTGTAGCGAGAGATGCCTAATGCACTAGCAACTTTACGCAGTTGCCGCAATGTCATCTCTTCGAGCGGTGGGCGTTCTTTTGCCATTAATCTGGCCTCCGATAACTTTGATGGCTATTTGGTTGCGACTGGTTTGAACACCAAGTCAGTGCATATGAAATTGGTGCGATCGCGGCAACCCATAAAAGCCTACCTTGATCCGATCACGATCCCGTATATTTCCTAGGGGTTTTAGTAATCAACAATTCGGTGTAATGATCGACATAGAGATTGACGATATTTGACGATTTTGTCCTAATTACTAATCCATTGATTCTTAAAGAGCGATCGCATGAACTCCTGTTTTCTCATCACAGAAAATTGGTGGGAATGCAGGTAGCAATTATTTGCCTAAGCTGAAAAAATCTTTTTACCTGCAAAGGGAGCTTATCTAATTTTTTCACCATCTAATCACTTAACCCGATCAATTCCTTTCTCACCACCTGCATTCTTATCACCTCCATTTATAAAACTTATGGGAAATTTTATCGATTCACATTTTGTTACATTCAATACACTCTTTCTTTGGGATCATCGGGATCGCTTTACTAAGTAAATATTGCAAAAAATTTTCTATTCGATCAAGGGGGTGACAAGTTCATTCCAAGTAGATTTACGGATTCATAGGCAGATCGGGGATCATTTGGTTAATTTTTCTTGACATAAAGCCCGTCAAGCACGGTTCTAGAAGGCCAAAATGTCATATTTTCATAACAAATTAAGCCATAGTATCCTAAACAACAGACATTTGAGGGATCTACCTGGGCAAAAGCCGATGAAATGAGGTCGTGAAATTAGGCAGGAAAAAATGGCGATCGCCCCTAGCCGCCAGAAAACTCCGGCCGGCGTCGCCAACAAACTCCCTCAAAATAATCCAGATACCCGCTTTGGCATCAAATAAACACCAAGTACGAACCCGCGCATTCGGATATTAAATTTGGGGGTTAACACTTGTTAAATTATTGCCCGAAGGCGAAAGCCCCTACATCAAGGCTGAATCTCAGAAATCATTTCAGCATCGCCATGAAAGTCCTGTTAAAACTAATCGAAAAATCCTATAAACAGACAAAAAACCAGGCAATGCTTAAGAAATCTTCTCTATTGTAAAATCTCCCAATTACGCAGTCGCCATTGACCATTATTTTTATCGCGAACTAATTCATACCGAACCCGCAACTGTTCATTTCCATCTCTAACAAACTGACCGCCTTCATATAATTTACCCACTTCAGTCACATCTACTTCCACCGTAGCTTGATTCGGATCGGTTTTATTCACTTCAATTTGTCTAACATTAAGCTGATGCTGCTGATACTCCCAGTACCAATTTTGCTGTTTGGCCAACTGGGCTGTTTCTCGCCAACTAGACAAAGCCGGATCGAGCAAAATCGTATTGAGTTGCTCAAATTGATGCTGTGGACCGAGGGCTTGTGATTTCAGGGCAAACCATTGCTGAATCACCTGAGTCGCCTGTTGCTGATTTAACTCCGTATTGCCTGACGGGGCGGCAGATTTTTGGGGATCGGGAATCGGGATGACTGCCGATTTGTCGGCCAAGTTAACATCACTTAAGTAAATCTGGAGTTGTTCCCCTTTGAGGGTTGGACCAGAGAAAAAGATCGCTCTGAGCAAACTCCAAAACAGCCAAATTCCCACCAGACCTACAGCCCCGACTAAAACCAGCCGTTCAACCTTCAGCCCTTTAATCATCAGGGCTTCGGAGCTTTTTTTCGAGGATTTGGCGGCACTGCGAGGTGAAGTCCCACTACTCTGGGGGGGATAAGGGGGGGTTCCTACCCGGGCTGCTATGGGCAAACGAGACTTATCTTCGGATCTGGTCTCCCCAGACACCGAGTTGCTTCTAAAGGTATCGGCGGACGCAACCCGGTTTCTGATGTTGCCAGTAGTTTCCAGCGGTCTAGAAATTGGCCGACTACTTCTGTCAGCGGGTAAGCTTGGGGAAGGGGTGGAAACCGGAACCTTTGAAGGGCTCGGATTTCTAATCGCACTCGGCAAGGGACTAGAGATTGTGGTAGGGGTTGTGCCGCCAGAAGTTACAGACCCCCGAGGACTCTGACTACTTGACCCGGCAATAATTCCGTTACTCGGAGACTGCCCCGATGTAGCATTAGTAGCATTAGATTCTGCCATCCGTTCGCTTAGAGATGGCATGGTCAAAGTCGGTTCCCGATAAGCTGCGGGTTGGGGCAATCCTACAGTAATCGGAGATTTTGGCGGTGGCACAACCATCCATTGATTGGCCTCATCCACTGAAGACTCCGGCAAGGATTCCAAATAGGCTTGACAGTTGGGATCGGCAAAATAATCCTTTAAAGAGACTTGAGCTTGGAGCAAATCTCTAAAATAAGGAAAAACTTCTGATTGCAGCCAGCGTTCGCCATACAAACATAATCCGGGCAGTAAATCGGGAGAATCTTTAGAATTTTCTCTAATAAACTCCAGCACATCATGTTCTTGGGTCAGATCCAACGCATGAGACGCTTGCTCGGTCTGACCGAGTAATAAAGCACAGACTGCTTGTTCTAAGTGAACATCTTGCCTGCGGGCTAAATGAGTCAACATTAAACTAGCACGGCGAATCAGTGCCGGTTGTCTGTTGGCAAAGCCACGGGCTATTAATGCATAGACCGCTAGATAGGTGGCGACCGCCGAGGGACGACGGGCTTCGGCTTCAAATAATTCTTGTTGTTCGCCTGCGGTTAAGTGGCTGCGGAGTTGTTGGATAAACCGGAGAAAGTCATCGACATTTAAACCGGAACGGTCATCGCCGCTGCCATCAATTCCTTGGCGTTCTTCTAACATATCGCGCAGGAGTTCCAAGCCATGCCGACGTTCTTTTACTTTTGACTCAGGCAGGGCTAATAATTCTAAGATGCGATAAGGCCGCAGTTTATACAGGTCTGCTTGAATTTCTCCCCGGACGCTGGGAAATAATTCTTCACGCAAGAGTAATTCTTGGCCAGTTTCTAAAGATGTGGCGGCTTTTTGATATTGCCCTTGTTGCCATTGTTCTCTTCCCAGTTCTAAACAAGCTAGGGCTAAAGTCAGCACAATATCGGGGACAACTAGCTGAGGATCGCCAAATTTAGAAACCGGGTTTCTATGAGAAATGTCTGTTGCCCCACCGGCTTCTACATAGAAACCCGGTTTCTGGCTAATGTTATTGGCATTATTTGCACCTAGATGGGGCAGACCTAGTTTGAGTACAAGCTCATATTCTCCTAATTCCTGGAGAATCAGCAAGGCACCTACGAGTTGTTGTGGTTCTATTCCAATACTCGGAGTATGAGGATCAAAGTCAGCGCTTCCCGGTTGAGTCCGATTGATCGATGGCTTGGCTTCCAATTGCTTGCCGGATTCCATCTCATTGTATGTTTTAGCTAGGAAGCTGGCATCATAAATTTGGCGTTCTTCAGGATCGCTCAGAATAGCATAAGCTTCGTCTATGAGTTGTTTGCGTAAATCAATGGCAATATCAGAATATTCTCGACGCGGATATTGTCGGCTGCGATCGCGATGGGCTTGTTGTAATTGTTCAGCGGTTGCTTGGATCGGTAAACCGAGAATGCGGTAATAATCAAGTGGAACTAGCACTATTAATCCCCCTGCTCACGAGTAACATCTAGTTAGCTTATAGTTAGCTGTTTTTGGCTTCTGACCGAACGCACCGTTATCGTGCGATAATTATACGCTCTAGCTTCATAGCTAAAAGTGTACACGCATTCATTAATCGTAGCGACTCGCCACTTAGGATCGGTGAACGCCTTCTCGCTCGTAGAGAAGAGAGGAGAGAGGATGCATGGCTAACCGTTGACCGTTGACCGTCAACCATAAATCGTCATCCGATCGGATCTGTTGCCAAGGTAGTGGCGATCGAGGATGATAAGTTGAAAAAACCTGTCTAAATTTTATTTGCGATCGGTAGGAGAATTAAATGTTTCAGGAGCGAACTGCACCAGTTTATCAGGCCAGCGCAACAGAAGTCACTAAAGAAGAAGGATTGATGTTGTATGAAGATATGGTCTTGGGGCGGTTGTTTGAGGATAAATGCGCCGAAATGTATTATCGGGGCAAGATGTTTGGCTTTGTTCACCTCTACAATGGCCAAGAAGCCGTGTCTACTGGGGTTATTCGGGCGATGCGGCGAGATGAAGATTATGTGTCGAGTACCTATCGCGATCACGTTCATGCTTTGAGTGCGGGTGTTCCAGCCCGGGAAGTGATGGCGGAGTTGTTTGGCAAGGCGACGGGTTGCTCTAAAGGTCGTGGGGGTTCGATGCACTTGTTTTCCGCAGAACACCGGCTTCTGGGGGGTTATGCGTTTGTGGCGGAAGGTATTCCCGTGGCAATGGGGGCGGCTTTTCGCAGCAAATATTGCCGAGAAACGATGGGTGATGAGAATGCGGATCAAGTGACCGCTTGCTTTTTTGGCGATGGGGCTGCCAATAATGGCCAGTTTTTTGAATGTTTGAATATGTCGGTGTTGTGGAAACTGCCGATTCTTTATGTGGTGGAAAATAATAAGTGGGCGATCGGGATGTCCCACGAACGTGCTACCTCTGTGCCAGAAATTTATAAGAAAGCCAGCGCTTTTGGGATGCATGGTGTTGAGGTGGATGGGATGGATGTGCTGGCAGTGCGGGCTGCGGCTAAAGAGGCGATCGCCCGTGCTCGTGCCGGAGAAGGTCCAACCCTGATTGAAGCCCTGACTTATCGTTTCCGAGGTCACTCTTTGGCTGACCCCGATGAAATGCGGTCGAAAGAAGAAAAAGAATTTTGGCACGCCCGCGATCCAATTAAGCGATTGGCAGACCATCTGATTACTTATGGTTTGGCTTCTGAGGAAGAGTTGAAGGCGATCGATCAAAGAATTCAAGGGGTGATCGATGATTCCCTGGAATTTGCCACCACCAGTCCCGAACCAGATGCCAGTGAACTGTATCGCTTTATTTTTGCGGAAGATGTATAGAGCGTAGTTCTTTTTGGGGAGCGGGGGAAAGTGAAAAGTCGTAG
>NZ_LIUQ01000030.1:26359-29214 GCF_001276715.1 Planktothricoides sp. SR001
ACTCTCCCCTCTGCCCCTCCGCTCCTCTGCCCCCTATCACCCCTGCCCCCTCCGGGGGAGCGATCGAAAATACCATCTAATTTCTATGCGTTTACCATAGTTCTGAGCCAATCTAGTTGGTAAGGTTGAAGCATCAAGCTAAAAGATTATTTAGATTATCGAGATACTTATGTTTGACCTTCAACTTGACTGGGATCTTCCCGCTAAGATTAGTTCTCAGAATACCAATCACGTTCTGCGGGTGCGGATGACCCCGATCGCAGATGCGCCGAAAATGCCCTTGCACCTAGCGATCGCCCTCGATACCAGTAACTCCATGCATGGGGAAAAACTGGAACGGGCTAAAGCGGCTTGTGAAATGGTAATTCGTCAACTCAGAGATCGCGATCCGCAGAACCCCCCCTTGCCCCCCCTTAGTAAGGGGGGGTTAAGGGGGTTGAGCGATCGCCTCTCCCTGGCTAGTTTTGCCACCAATGTTTCTCCTTTAATTAACGCCACTTCGGGGAATACCTCTCAGACACGAGAAGCGATCGCCCAACTTCGCGCTAACGGTGTCACCCGTACCGACCTTGCCCTAAAATGGTTGCAACAAGCCCTACCTCCAGAACCCGGAGTTGCCAGAGTTGCCATCCTAATTACCGACGGGCATCCCACCAACAATCAAGGACAGATTCTCGAAAATACCGACTCTCTGATTGATATGGCTAGACAATGCGCCAATTCGGGGATTAATCTTTGTACCGTGGGCTTGGGCAATGCCGCACATTTCAATACGGACTTTCTGGTGACATTAAGCGATCGCGGTCGTGGGGCATTTATTTACGCTGATACTCCCAGCAGCTTAGAACCACAATTACAAGAACGGTTATCCAGCTACCAGGCGATCGCCTTCGACGCAGTGCAACTAATTCTCACTCCTCTCGCTGGGTCTGAGGTGGAAAGCTTCTGTCGCTATCGTCCCGAATACCTGCCTTTAGAAGAAACTGCCCCCAACGAACTCATCCTCACCGCCCTTTCCTCCACCGAACCCACCGACGTTCTGATTCTAGTCAACGTCCCTCCTCTGGGTTTTAATGACCCTAGCACCTCTAAACCCGTGCTCAATGTTCAACTACAAGGGCCAAACATGAATCCCGTCCGCGCTACTGCGGCGATCGAATATACCACTTCCTATAGAAAAGCTCAGACCGTGAATCAAGAAGTCGATCGCGATCGCCTCGGATGGGAAATTAACCTCAACAGCACCGAACTGCCCAGCAGCCACGACCCCAACCGCACCGGGGAACTGCTCACCAACATTCAAGTTGCCGCTTACAAATCCGGTCGCACGGACATAATGCAGCAAGCCGCACAACAGCTTCAAGAATTACAAAATTCAGGAAAACTGAACCCCGATCGCATGACTTCACTGCTACGGGATACCCGCAAAACAGGAGAAATCCTATGATGGACGGATTTGGACTCGACCCCATTCCCAGACGACAACGACTCCTTCCCGAAACCACTCACCTAGTGGTACTCAACGGACCGCAAAAAAATCGGCTTTTTCCCCTAACGCAAATGCGATCGCTGGTCGGACGGAACGACCCGCCCCACTGCCGAGTAGATATCGATCTCAATGACTGCGAACTAAGCAACCCACCAATGGTTTCGCGTCGTCATGCCCTATTGCAATGGCAAGACGGAAGCCTACAAATTCGCGATTTAGGCAGTCGCAACGGAACATTTATCAACGAGAAAAAATTAGATGTTCCGCCCAATCAAAAATTTTCCGAACCTGTTGCCCTAGAAATTGGCAGTCGCATTCGCTTAGGCAACATTCAACTTGAGGTAATTAACCGTGAATAAACCGATAAATAACTCTGAAAATAACTCTATAAATCACCCTGAAAATAACTCTATAAATAACTCTGAAACTAACTCTATAAATTCCCTTGAATCAGCCCCAATTCAAGTTAGCCAACTTAACTGGGCTACTCTCTGTTCGGTTTCCCATATTGGAAAAGTGCGTACCGAAAACCAAGATGCTTTTTTACTGGAACCTTGGCCTGATAAATCAGCAATTTTGGCCGTAGTTGCTGATGGCATGGGGGGAGGTCATGGCGGAAAACGAGCCGCTGAATTAGCCATTGAAACCTTTCGAGAACTGTTAGGCGAACCCTTGGGAAAACCTAGAAGCGAAAATCCCGAAGAATTGCCCGAATCATTGCCCGAAGAATTGCCCGAATCATTATCAGAAATATTATATCATAAATTAATCGAAAAATTTTACCAGGCTGACGAAAAAATTCGCTTAGAAGGCAGTCAAAGTTTCCAACTGATCGGCATGGGAACCACCGTAGTTGCGGCCATCATTACCCCTGAAGAATGCGTTCATCTTTATGCCGGAGATAGTAGACTTTATCACTTTAGAGAACCGCAGCACCTCTACAAAACCGCCGACCATTCCATCGTGCGGATTTTACTCGAAGTCGGGAAAATCACTCCCGAACAAGTGGAAAATCATCCTATGCGATCGCTCCTTAGTTCTTGTTTAGGTGGCAAAGAAGGCACCGGACAATTTTCAATCGACCCTAAATTTGGCCAACAACCATCACCGTTTTTGCCGCTACAACCAAACGATATTATTCTATTATCTAGCGATGGTTTACATGGGCATATTTCCGACGCAGAAATGCAACATTTAATCACTGAAAATATCAGCAATCCCGAACAGTTAATCACCGCCTTACGCGATCGGGCCTTAGACCAAGGAGGCAAAGACAACATTACCGCCTTAATCATTCAGCTTCAACCCAACTCTCAACTTTCTTAACTATAGCAATCCTATTTCAATCGTAATATTTTTGTAGGGG
>NZ_LIUQ01000030.1:29304-81446 GCF_001276715.1 Planktothricoides sp. SR001
TGTAGGGGCAAAGCATTTGCGCTATTAGCACTGCCCTGTCCTCCTGCCATATCCTTGTTCCCTTCTTAAAACATTCTCGATCGACAAAATCTCTCCAAAATCTCCCCAAAATCTCTCTTTGTGTCCTCTGTGTCTCTGTGGTTTCGATCCAGCCGTGTCCTTCGTTATCTCTCGTTCCCAGGCTCTGACTGGGAATGCTTCTCTGGAGGCTCTGCCTCGTGTCAGAAAAACCCGAAAAAACCCCCCCAACCCCCCCTTACTAAGGGGGGGCTTACTGATAAAATAGGAAAAAAAATCCTAGCCCCGACGTGCCCGTCCAACCACAATGGCAGACTTAATTCCCTACCTCATCATTCAATCCCCCAGTGGCGAAGAAAAAAAACTCGAACTCCGTGACACCCACTACACCATTGGCCGACTTTCTGATAATGACATATCTTTATCCGAAGATCCAAATAGTCTCATTACCCGCATCAAGCACTGTATTTTATATCGAGAAGCGGGACAATGGTTATTAACTGATAATAGCACCAATGGCACCATCGTGGAATGGGGCGAAAACCGAGAAGACATTCACCAAAAAACCATCGCCCTGAAACCGGAATCAGCGATTTTAATTCACCACTGGAAAATCACGTTTTTCGACCCCAATGCCACCAACAAATATAAAACTAAGATCGTAAAACCATCGGCAGAATTAGCGGAATTACCGAAAAAGCCATTAGAAACCAGCAGATTTATTTACAAAATCTCTCAAGCTACCTTGTATCATCAAATTGGCACAGAACGCACCGCAATTCCCTGCCGTCCCCAAGTAAATGCCATGCTGCGATATATGGCACAAAAAAATTTAGATAATCAAGGAGAACCCATTGTTTGTGAATATCAAGAACTGATTTCTGCGGTGTGGGGCAACGGGCTAGACGCGGAAGGACGCACTGCTTTAGAAGTCAATGGATTAGCCCGCGATATTCGTAAATTATTAGAAGAATATAGTAATATAAATGATGCAGAAGCAGCATTAGTCACTATCCGACGTATGGGTTATTTATTAAAAATTCAATCTGAATGGTAGTGAGGTAATTCGTGAAAACACTAAAAGGCAACAACTAAATTATCAGCTTATGGAAGAATTACCCATTATCCAAAAAACCTACGATCTAATTCAATGGTATATTCCCCTGCTCAACAAATTGCCTCGCGACCATAAAATGGCATTAGGAAGTCGAATCGTTGATGGACTTTACGACTTGCTTGAATCTCTGATTATTGCTCGATATTCATCCAATAAACTAGAATTGTTGCGGAGTTTAAATCCCAAAATCTCGGTTTTACGCTATCAAACTCGTCTGCTACTAGATTTCAAGCTATTTTCTAGCCAACGGTATGAATATGCGGTAAAACTAATTGATATTATTGGCAGCGATCTTGGTGGTTGGATTGCTCAACAAAAAGATTCATTTCCAAAAAAAATTCATTAACCATTTTTACCCAGGTAAAAATTCTATCAAACCCATGAAATCTTTCAACAATCTCTGGCCAAATGTCACTAATTTTGATAATTTACTTCAAGCAGCCCGTCAAGCCCAAAAAAATAAACGATTTCGCGAAAATGTTCTTAAGTTTAATGATAACTTAGAAACAAACCTCATTCAACTGCAACAGGAATTACAAACCAAAACTTATCAACCGAGCAAGTACAAGGCTTTTCATATTTTTGAGCCAAAAAAACGGCTGATTTCTGCTGCTCCCTATCGCGATCGCGTTATTCATCATGCTCTTTGTAATATTATTGTGCCGATATTTGAACCCACTTTTATCCCTGACTCCTACTCCAACCGAGTCGGTTTTGGCACCCATCGCGCTGTCAAACGATTTACTCAGTTCTTCCGCTCCAGTCGTTATATTCTCCAATGCGATATTCGGAAATATTTTCCCACTATCGATCGCGAAATATTAAAGTCCTTAATTCGCCGAAAAATTAAATGTCACGATACCCTATGGCTGATTGATTTAATCATTGACAACGGCAATGACCAAGAACCCATCGTGCATTATTTTCCCGGAGACGATCTTCTCACTCCCTTAATGCGACCTTGTGGTTTACCCATCGGCAATTTAACCAGTCAATTTTTTGCCAATATTTATCTTAATGGTTTCGATCGCTATCTCAAAGAGCAGTTGAAAGTTCGCAAATATTTACGCTATGTTGACGATTTTGCCTTGTTTTCTGATGACCGGCATTTTTTAATGGATGCGCGAGTTGCGATCGAGGAATACTTAGCCACTTTGCGTCTAAAAATTCATCCGATTAAAAGTCAGCTATTTGAAACCCGTCATGGAGCAAATTTTCTGGGTTTTAGAATTATGCCCGATCGCATTCGTATTTGCTCTAAAAGTCTAAAACGGGGTCGCCGTAAACTAAAATATCGCCTAGAACAATATCGCCAAGGTGAAATCGATCGCCCTACTTTAAAAAGTTCCGTAGCTAGTTGGCAAGCGCACTTAAACCACGGCGATACTTGGCGATTACAACAAAAGCTATTTGCTCCTCTCGATGACTTGCCTTAACTAAGTTATCTGGTTTGGTGGGCAAATTTTTTAGACTTAGCAATAATTTAAGGATTTGATTCATTTGCCCACCCTACAACAGGCTTGTTTTAACTGGCGAATTAGCTTATAATACAAACACGGGATGGACGATTTTAGCTGTTGCGTGGCGGAAACTGGTACAACAATCCCAGGAATTGCCGTTCGGCGCATCGTAACTACCACGATCCGGGCAATCGGAATCACAATATTGGCTTCCGTATTGGGATCTCCCTGCCGAGCACTTTTCAACTGCCAGAGTTGTTGAATGGGAATTCAACAAGCGTGCGATCGAAAAGTTCAGTTCCATCCCAGAGATATCGGTGACGGTGAGCCACTGCGGTCTTGGGGTCTCCCCAAGTAGAGCAAGTGGCGTGTCTCCCCAAGTAGAGCAACTGACGAACCCGTAGGGCGAACCCGAAGGGTATCCAAACATCAACCGGAGTCGGATATTTTAGTAGTACATCGAAAGATTATCCGACTCTATCTTATTGATTTAAAGTCAAAACTTCTCATACTTAATTACATATACTTAATTACCAACTAGCAATAAACTGAAAAAAGCTCAAAAAAAAAAGGCGCGAAGCGCCAAGAGGGAAAGAGGGAAAAAGAGTAGAGGGAAATTAAGTTCTCGGCAGGGAGATCCCAATACGGAAGCCAATATTGTGATTCCGAACGCCCGGATCGCGGGAGAAACGATGCGCCGAACGGCAATACCCGGGATCGTAGAACCAGTATCCGCCACGCAACAGCTTATTTTTTTTATGTTCCAGAAATTTTTTCAGTAAATTTTGCCAATTCCCAAAATGATAATCATTATCATTCTTATTTTTAGGTAAAACACTAGAAATAATTCGACCAAAAATAGTTTGATAATCATTATCATTATTATCTAGCCACGGACGACCATCAGTGGGGGCGCCAGTATAGCTGTCATGCCAATCATCTAAACACCATTCCCACACATTCCCATGCATATCGTGCAAACCCCAAGCATTCGCCGCATTCAGGCTACCCACCGGAATAGTCTCTCCCCGAAGAACCCCTTGCTGACCCCTGCCGTAAGTATGGTCGCCGTCGTAGTTAGCCACTTCTGTGGAAATAGTTTCCCCAAAATGAAAGGGCGTAGTAGTCCCAGCACGACAGGCATATTCCCATTCTGCCTCGCTGGGCAGACGGTAGTTTTTCCCTGTTTTCTGACTCAACCGCGCACAGAATTCGATACAGTCGTACCAACTGACCTGTTCTACGGGGCAGTTGTCCCCTTTGAAGAATGACGGGTCGGGGTCGAGGTCGCGGTGAATTTTCGGCAAATTAGCCACCACCCGCCATTGAGCCTGGGTAACTTGAGTTTGCCCCAGGCAAAATTCCGCGATCCTGACTTGATGTTGCGGACATTGACTGTTGTGATATTCCAATTCTTTATCCGGGGAACCCATCAAGAAGCTGCCAGAGGGAATTCTCAGCAGGGGAAACTCCACGCCGTTGATGCGTTCGATATAGCCTTGGTTGCTGCCCTGGTTGCGGCTGCTGATATTGCCTTGGGGGTCGAGTTTTACTACAGCGTAGGAGAATGTTTTCCAGTGGATTCCCGCCTGCGCGGGAATGACAGGAGAGTGGATTCCCGCCTGCGCGGGAATGACAGGAGAGTGGATTCCCGCCTGCGCGGGAATGACAGGAGAGTGGATTCCCGCCTGCGCGGGAATGACAGGAGGATGGATTCCCGCCTGCGCGGGAATGACAGGAGAGTGGATTCCCGCCTGCGCGGGAATGACAGGAGGATCGATTCTCTGCGCGGGAATGACAGGAGAGTGGATTCCCGCCTGCGCGGGAATGACAGGTGGTTTCAGCGCCTCTAGTACCCGTTCAGCCGTCCACCGTTGCCGTCTGTCCTCTTGCAAACAGCCCCGGACAATTGGCTCTAACTCTGAGGGAATATTATTTGGCAAAACTAAATTACCAGTCATCACCTGCTTGAGCAACTGAGTTTGTCCCTCAAAACTATAAGGAACTTGTCCGCTAACCGCATTCACCACCATAATTCCCAGAGACCAAACATCCCAAGCCGTAGAAATCTTACCTCGATCGCCGAATGCTTCCGGGGGCGTATAGGCAAGAGTGCCAATAGGGTTGGCAGTTTGGGCATAACTCTGAGTGCCCAAACTCCGCACTAAACCAAAATCAGACAATTTCCAGGTATTGTTCAGCCAGAGAACATTTCCCGGCTTCAAATCCCGATGCACTTTATTTTGACCGTGCAGGTAAACCAACCCCGCCGCCACATCCCCAGCCAATTTTTTCGTATCGGCCACGGACAGCTTGCCCTGTTCTAGGCGCTTCTCTAGGGAATATTCGGCTTTTTCCATCACTAAATAAAGAAAGTCAATCCCATTTAACTGGCAATCTCCTGCTGCATAAGAGCGGATTAAATTAGGATGGTCTAAACTAACCGCTTCAATCAGTTCCTCAAGTTGCTCGTTCAACCCCCCCTTGCCCCCCCTTACTAAGGGGGGGTTGGGGGGGTTGGGGGGGTTGGGGGGGTTGGGGGGGTTCTGCCCAGCCTCGCTGTCGTCGGCAATCAACTTAATCGCCAATTCTCGCAGCAGCCGGTCTCGGACTACTTCATCGGCCAGAAAAACGCCCCCAAAGCTCCCGGCGCCGAGCACTTTTCTTAAATGGTACAGGTCTTTGATTACCTCTCCTACGAACACTTTGTATAGCAGTTCAGCTTGATTCATTTTTCTAAACCCGAATGATAATTCCGCGTTTTTGCATTTGTGCCTCGAACTGTTGGCGAAATTGAGGCATCCCCGGCACGCCAGTAAAATAAACCTCCCCATTGCTTCCAGACACAAAGGTGAGTCCCGCTGAGTTGTCCCCAGCCGCCAAACGTTCTGCCACCGTGACTCGATACCGTGGGGTCAAGCAGAGCAAACGCTGATTCCGAGAACCCCGCCACAATAGGTCATCGTGTTGGGACTGAATATATGTCCCATCTACCAGTAAATCAATTTTTTGCAACAATTGTCTTTGGGAGTTGATTCCCTGTTGTTGAAGTGCTTCCAGTCGATATCCCGTATAGCACATTACTCCTAAATCCCGTTCTTGGCGAATCAGATCGATTAACTGAGTTAAAGCCCCTGCTTGGATCATCGGTTCGCCCCCAGATAAGGTAATGCCTTCGATGTGCGGTTGCCCCAATACCCAGTCAGCCAGTTCCCCCAGGGTAATTTCTTCGCCACCGTTATGATCCCAAGATTCGGGAACGATACAACCGGGACAAGCGAAAGCACAGCCTTGAACCCAGATAACCGCTCGTTGTCCGGGTCCCAATACTCCCACGGGGGCTTCTCGACGAAAAATGCGTAAGGTGGTTTGCGGTGTCATAAGCCTGAAAGATGTTTTAAATGTTGCTATTCGTAGTCTGGCATTTTGTCAGCAGTGGCGGAATGACAGGAAGATGCCAGTCTTATGGTAACTGCATGGAAATTAAGATCGTAGGGTGGGCAAATGAATCAAAGCCTTACAGCGGTTTTCTTTCTTACTGAACCACGATCTGACCCGCGCCCAAGCGTAGGGGCGAATGCGAGAACGCCCCTACATTTAATATTTTTCCTCGTTTTCCTCGTTCGTTTTCCTCGTTCCCAGGCTCCAGCCTGGGAATGCCAGTCGAGAGGCTCTGCCTCGCGAGGGCTGGTTATAAGTAGGTGGGCAGAAATAAATGCACCACAGACCAGATCGGGAGAAAAACTGTCATTCCCGCGCAGGCGGGAATCCACAGCCTATCGGCGGGGAACGAAAAGTGCAATTAATTATGTTCACCTACTTACCAAGTTATACCAAGCATCAAAAATTATTGCTACGATTTCGAGGTTAATTTGGGCGCAAGCATTGCGCCCCTACAGATGCCAAATCACCAGATATTGTAGGGGCGAATGCGAGAACGCCCCTACATTTAATATTTTTCCTCGTTCCCAGGCTCCAGCCTGGGAACGAGAATGGAATCTTGCCCATCCTACTTACCAAATTGTCTGAATATTAGTTAAGGATTGAATTTGCGCGTCGCGAGTGACTAAGGGAAGATTCAAAGATAACGCAGTGGCGGCAATAATCCTATCAGGCATATCTGGCACTAGATGGCGGGGAATCTGACGCAAAGTTTGTGCTGTTATTAAATTTAAAGGGGCTATTTCTAATTCAGTCTCCGCATCGGATAAAGCCTGAATTAGTTGCCCAAATGCCTCTTCTGGCAATCGATATCTTTCCACTAGATAGCCTACTTCTACCACAGAAATCGCTGATACATAAATCAGATATCCTCCTGTAGATGCAGTATCTAAAGCATTCATAGCGGCTGGCGATAATCGAGTATGATCGCGCAAATAAGTAGGTGGGCAGAAATAAATGCACCACAGACCCAATGAGAAAAAAACTGTCATTCCCGCGAAGGCGGGAATCCACAGCCTATCGGCGGGGAACGAAAAGTGCAATTAATTATGTTCACCTACTTACCAGATAATTGTATGAGTGTCAGCGACAACGGCTGTCATTAAAAATCCTCTCTGGGAAAATTTCCCCACATTTCCTTTCTAGCTTGGGCGATATCTGCTTCCGTAATATTGATATCTAAATTATTCCACATTCCTTTAACACTTTTCCGAGGTTTTTTAGAAATGATTTTTTGTTGAAGAAACTCAGCAAAATCTAAAACTTCTTGTTGCTTATCTGGGGGCAATGTCTGCAACTTATCTAAAACGGCTTGCTCTAAATTCATTGTTAATTTTCTCCGTAATTATAAGTAGGTGAACATAATTAATTGCTCTTTTCGTTCCCCGCCGATAGGCTGTGGATTCCCGCCTGCGCGGGAATGACAGTTTTTCTTCTAATGGGGTCTGTGGTGCATTTATTTCTGCCAGTCTACTTACCTGATTTTTTTCATGTTTTAGCCAATATGCTCCGGCGATCGCATTTTTGCCATGACTTTGAGCTAATTACTATCCTATCAAATTCCATGTAAATTCCATATTCCTGACATTCTTCTCCTATGGAGTTTTTCCCCAACCAACCTTAGTCTGGAGATAACCCTAGAAACCGGGTTTCTGCATCAACACTATATATAAGGAGAAACTCCCATGAGTGGTAGCCCTAAATATTCCAGTGCGGAACTAGACCGCCAACGCCAAGAAAAACTGGAACGCGATCGCCGAGAACGGGCAGCAGAAGAAGAACGGCGCCGCCAAGAAGCGGCAGCCCGGGAAAAGCAACGTCGCCTAGAAAATCGTCGGACTAAAGTGCGGGAACAGGCGCAAAAGTTTCAGGCTGAATTGTCCCAACAACAAGCTAACCTGTATCCCAAGGCAGCCCAAACTCTGCAACAACAACTGCAACAGCATCAGCAAAAGATCCAGACAGCCCAGTCCGAACCGACTTTACAAGAAATTTCTCAGCATCTGGAACAATTGCAACAGGAAATGCAGGTTCATATTGCCCAAAAACGGCGCGATGATGAGGAGAAAAAGCGCCAAGCGGAACTGGACCGGCAACAGTTTGCCCTGGAAGAGTTGCAACGGCAACTGGGGCAAATTCCCGATGGGGCTAAGTTTGCCCCCCAGTCTGAAGCTGATATAGCACAAAAGCTGCAAAATGTCAAGCAATTCATCCAAACTGGCAACCCGATCGCAGTCCGACAACCCCTGCAAGCGGCAGAACAAGCCCTGGCACAACATCGCCAACGAGTGACCGAGCGCCGCGCTGAGTGGCAACGACGCCAAGCCCAAGCAGAACAACAGTTAGGAGACTTGCAAGCCCTGATTGCCGGACTGCAAGCAGACCCGGTAGTGATGCGGTGGCAGCCCCAAGAAGTCGCGCAACTGGAAAGTCAAATCGCGGCGGCAACACAAGGGATTACCTCGGAACAGTTCGAGGTAGTGGGTGAAATTCTGGCCACTTGCCAACAGCAAAGCCAAAATACGATTAAAACTGCCAACGCCGCCCAACTTAAAGCAGACCAACGGGACTACATTGCCGATAGTATCGCCCAAAGCTTAGAGTCTCTGGGTTTTAGCATTCTCGCCCGCCAAGCGGAACATCCCGATAACCCTGCCAGTGCGGTAATTTTGGGCGCGGCCACCTATGCGGGGAAAGGTATTAGCGTTAGCATTCCCGTGGAAGGGGAAGTTTTCTACGATGTGGAGGGCTATAGCAAGAGTACGGAAGCGGCTGTGGGTGGGGGTTCGGCGGCAACCTGCGATGAAGCCGAAGCGGTGCTGAATGAAATGGGCAAAATTCTGGAAACGGAGTTTGGGGTACAAATGGGCGAGTTGCAATGGGAGGGAAAGGACCCTAACCGGAATATTCACCAAGCGGATAGCCTCCCCCGTAGTCAGGGTTCGCGATCGCGGACTGCGTGAATCTGAATACACCAAGCGGGCGCAAGCATTGCGCCCCTACACCCCTAGTTTCGAGGACACCACTATGAATCTTCCGCTAATTTCCGCTCGTTGGATTTCTGACTTTGACAAACAACTACACCGCCGCAGTCATATTCTCCTTTACGGTGATATTCACGACCCCTTAGTATGGCGGGGAAACTATCTGTCTATTCAGGACTTTCTGAGCAGCTATTTCCAAGAACTCGACTTTAACCTGATCCTCCGCTATGACAGTATTGATGGGTTCACCTTTGCCGAACCGCAGATGCAGCAAGAGTTCCAGCGGATTTCTCAGGAACAACTCCGCCATCGTCATGGGGCAGCCCCAGACCTGCAACCTCCTAATCCTAATCCTGCTCCTAATGGTAATCCTGCGATCGCACCACCTCGCGGCAACCCAGGGGCTGTTCTGCAACAACGTGGCAATGCTCAACTAAATCGCCGCATTCCCCCAGAAGAAGCGTTCGGACAATTGCGTTCTGTCCTCTGCCAAACCGAAACCGCGATCGCCGCAGTGATCGATTTGGGAGATATGCTCACTGCTGACCCCGATCGCTATGCTACGGAAGAACGCAACGCGCTGATTTTGCTGCAACGCTGCACTTTAGAAGCGGCGACGATCCAAGCAGGAACACTTCGAGGCTACCGCAATACGGTGATAATTTTGGCCAGCGACTTGAAACGAGTTCCCGTCTGGTTCTACAACAACAATCCTTATGTAAATTTAGTCCAAGCCACCTATCCCAACAAAGCCGAACGAAAATATTTTGCTTTGCGCTTTGGGGCAAATTTCTATGAGGGCGATCGGCTAAATGCGCGATCGGCTAACCCAAACCAAGCCTCGGAACTCGAACAAGTGGCCGAAGAATTCGCCGACCTCACCGACGGGTTTAAAACGATGGACTTAGAAGCCCTGCGTCTGACGTCAATTCAAAACCGTCTGCCTTTGAATCAACGAGACGCTATGCGCTTAGTGGACTTCTATAAATTCGGACAGCGAGACGAACCCTTTGAACAACTCAGCCGGGAAAAAGTGTCTCGGGCTGCGGAAACTTTGTCCCAAGAAGTCATCGGACAACCTCGGGCAATTCAAGCGGTGACGGATATGCTGACCACAGCGAAGGTGGGCATCAGCCTCAGCCAAGTTCGCGGACGCAACAGTAAACCAAAAGGCGTCTTTTTCTTTGTCGGTCCGACCGGGGTGGGCAAAACGGAGTTAGCCAAATCTCTCAGTCGTTTGATTTTTGGAGACGAGGAAGCTTTCGCCCGGTTTGATATGAGTGAATATAAAGAGGAACACGCTGCGGAAAAGTTGGCCGGTTCTCCTCCGGGTTTTGTGGGCTATGAAGAAGGGGGACAATTGACCAACCGCGTTTTAGCCAATCCCTATAGCATTTTGTTATTTGATGAGATTGAAAAAGCACATCCAAAGGTATTGGACAAGTTTCTGCAAGTTCTCGAAGATGGTCGCTTAACTGATGGTAAAGGGCAGACGGCTTATTTCAATCAAACGGTAATTATTTTTACTAGCAATATCGGGGCTTCTGATTTAACCGACCCGCAAACCGGGGCGCTAATTCGTCCCGGAATTATGAATCAAGTACAGCATGGGGGGACGAGTCAGTACACTTATGACCAAGTTAACCAGCATTTTCGTGAGGAAGTAAGCTGGTATTTTTCCAGCCGCATTGGTCGAGCCGAATTACTGAACCGCTTAGGAGATAATATTGTCGTGTTCGACTTGTTGCGATCGCAATTTGTCACGCAAATTGGTCAGAAGTTTTTGGGACAATTGCAAGCATCATCCCAAGAAAAATATCGGTTATTCCTGAAATTTGATGCATCGATTTTAACCGGGTTAACTGATGCCATGCAAGCCGGAGATAATTTGCTGTTTGGCGGTCGGCGGATTAAAACTTTACTAGAGACTTTGGTAGAACGACCTTTAAATCGGTGGATTTTTGATAATTATGTCAATCTATCAGAGATGGCTGGACAAACTTTAGAATTAAGTTTAGAGGTTGATAATAAATTGCGGGTTCAGCGTTCATAAAATCAATAAATCCGCATTGGGGGCTTTATGTCAAAAAGAGTTTTTGGCACCAATGGTGTATGAAGGATATTCTACATCTCAGGTAATTGAGACAAAGGCTAGAACAAGTGTTATTACTCAATCTCAAAAAAGGTCAAGTCATAATTAGGCATAATGCCCGGTTCCATCAAGGAAAAAAGTCAGATAATTAATTGAGAATGCGGGTTGTGAATTATTATTTTTACCAAAGGGAACAGGCAACAGGCAACTACTGCTACAGACAACAGGATGCTAATGAAAGAGGTGAATTATGAAAGAGGAAAACTCTCTCTTCTCTCTTCTCTCTTCTCTCTTCTCTCTTCTCTCTTCTCTCTTCTCTCTTCTCTCTTCTCTCTTCTCTCTTCTCTCTCCTCCGAACCGCGTTCCCCAATATTCTCCTGACTTAAATCCAATTGAGCATTGGTGGCAAAAAAATCAAGAACGCTATCAAAAAAGAACTCCACCAGTATGATTTTAATCTCGATAAGGCGGTAGATGCAGTATTTGCGTATTTGTAGCAACGCCAGCGCGAAGCCTGCCCCCATGCAGCCTGCCCCCGTGCAGACGGGGGACGGGGGACGGGGGGAATCAAAACCTCATAATGTACCTCATAATATAGAAAAGTGCTGTATCTTTTGTGTAAATACTACTGTGCAAATACTATTGTGCAAATCATAGCAAATAATACAGAGACTATTGTGATTTAAAACGTAAAATATGATAAATTAAAATATCAAACAGTTTGCATATTATTAATTTACTCAAATCAAGAACTTAGGGAGGATGTCTTTGTCTCCAATTACTTCAACTTTTCAACGGAAAAATTTCCTACAAACTCCCCATAGTGGCTATCACTGGGATGGCAGCGATCGCCGTTTTTTTGAAGGCTGGTATTTTCGCGTGACTTTGCCAGAACATCGCCAAAGTTTTGCCTTCATGTATTCCATTGATGACCCCGCTGGGGGAACCGCAAATGCTGGTGGTTGCGCCCAAATTTTGGGGGCTAATGAACAATATTTTTGCCGAACTTTTCCCAATGTAAAAACTTTTTGGTCTGACTCCCAATCTTTGGCTTTAGGTCATTGGGGAAAAGTTAATGCATCGGCGAATAACTCTAATAACTATATTAAACCCAGATATTTAAACCCGGAGGAATTTAATGCCACCCTTGCCGAAGGGTATCAAGTTACTGCTACTTGGCATCAGGGCAAATTACAAGACCCCAGAACTAAACAATGGTGTTGCTGGGAATATCAAATTCAGCCGGTTTATGGCTGGGGCGATGATACCAGAGGGCAGCTATCAACCGGGGGAATTTTATCGTTTTTGCCGATTTTTGAACCGGGATGGCAAGTTTTAATGGCGCATGGTTTGGCTACAGGTTGGATTTCCTGGAATAACCAGCGTTATGAGTTTAATCATGTCCCCGCTTATAGTGAGAAAAATTGGGGCGGTTCTTTCCCCTCTAAATGGTTTTGGATTCATTGCAATTCCTTTAATAAATACCCGGATTTAGCTTTAACTGCTGCCGGGGGAAAACGTCAAGCATTATGGTGGCTGGAGTCCGTAGCAGCCATTGGCATTCACTATCAAAATAAATTCTATGAATTTGCCCCGTGGAATGCAGAAGTAAGCTGGGAAGTTGCCCCTTGGGGTTATTGGTGGATGACCGCAACTAATGATTACTATTCAGTGGAATTAGAGGGGATGACGAATCAGTCAGGAACCCTGGTCAGAGTCCCCACAGTTGATGGTTTACAGTTCCGTTGTCGCGATACGACCCAAGGTGATTTAAGATTGCGATTATGGGAAAAAAATTCCCCCAATTCTCCGCCTATTTTACAGGCAAATAGTAGTTTGGCAGGGCTAGAAACTGGGGGCGAACCTTGGCAAGAAACTTGGCGATCGCCTGTATCCGCAGTTAGTCGTCAGCAAGAGGCGATCGGCTATTAGACAATTCTGGCAAAATATCTGGCAAAATAAGCGATCGATCCTCCCAACCCCCCCTTAAAAAGTAAACCACACCCGTCGGGGATTAAAATCCCCGCCTCATAGCGCAAGTCGGTTTTAACCGACTAATCATGCTTGGTAGGGGTCAACGACCGTTGGCCCCTATAACAGCCCTTGACCCGTAAAGAATTTTAGTCAGTTTTAACCGACTGTAGGGGTCAACGGCCGTTGACCCCTACAGTCGGGATTTAATTCCCTGGCGGTTAATGTGGTTTATCTATCTGAAAAGCCCTGTAAGCTAAGTTTTGACCAATTCTTCTGCGACATTTTCAGTAACTACATTGTCAGTAACCGGGTAATCTATTTTTTCCGGTTCATTATCAACTTTAACGGTTAATTTTAATCCCACAACTTGCAGCCATTCAGCTAAATTATAAATCACCTCACTGCCACCATTAGATAGCAATCGTTCCAGCTTTTCTAGGTGAATTTTAACTTCTTCTGGGGTGAGGCGATCGCCTGCCAATGCTTGAGCAACATCTTTGAGGGCCAAAGCCAATATTGCCTGGTCGGGTGCTTCGTCTTTTTCTAATTCTAAATGAGTTTCCACATAGCCAACGGCATAGTTGCGATCTTTTAACTTGGCCATCAAAAAATCATCATAAGATACAGATTTATTCATAGTTTTAACTCCGATATTCTAAATAGCCCCCTTTTTACAGCGGTTTTTAGATTAAAAAACCACATTAACCACATTAACCACATTAACCACATTAACCGCCAGGGAATGAATTCCCTGGCTAATAGCTAAAGTCGGTTAAAACCGACTGAAATTCTGATAAATACAAGCATAATTAGTCGGTTTTAACCGACTTGCGCTATGAGGCGGGGATTTTAATCCCCGACGGGTGTGGTTTACTCAGTCTGGTGTAAAAGCTTTCTTGTCTAGCTTTCTTGTCTAGCTTTCTTGTCTATCGATCGTAGTTTTGGCTTTTTCGTCTTGGAGAGAATCAAACCACTTGGAAAAAGGAATCTTTCCCGCAGGGGTGATGTAAAGTTGAATATCTCTTGGTTGTGCTTCTGCCATATCATTCTAGCTAAGGTATCTTTGAGAAACAGGGTTTCTTGGTCAACCGTCTCACTTGAGTACCAAGTCAGCCCCGAGACAGAAAACTGAAATTTAACCAAAAAATCTGATTTCTCAGGATTGATCTGGTTAAATTACCAACTTGATCTGTTACAATTATTCATAAATTCTGCTGAATACAAACTAATATCACGTTTATCCTAGACGCAAGTTATGAGTCTTCCCATTCGCAACGTCGCTATCATTGCCCACGTCGATCACGGCAAAACCACTCTGGTGGATGCCCTCCTGAAACAATCTGGTATTTTTCGTGAAGGGGAAGACGTCCCTGATTGCGTCATGGACTCCAACCCCCTGGAACGGGAACGGGGGATTACGATTCTCTCCAAAAATACCGCCGTTCGCTACAAAGACACCTTAATTAATATTGTGGATACCCCCGGTCACGCTGACTTTGGCGGTGAAGTGGAACGGGTGCTCGGCATGGTCGATGGTTGTTTGCTAATTGTTGATGCTAACGAAGGGCCGATGCCACAAACTCGGTTTGTGCTGAAAAAAGCCTTAGAAAAAGGACTTCGCCCTATTGTGGTGGTGAACAAAATTGACCGCCCTCGCGCTGAACCTCATGGGGCAGTGGATAAGGTTTTAGACCTGTTTTTGGAACTCGGCGCCGACGACGATCAGTGCGAATTCCCCTATTTATTTGCTTCCGGTCTAGATGGATATGCCAAGAAAAACCTGGAAGAAGAAGGGGTGGATATGCAGCCACTATTTGAGGAAATCCTCGCCCATGTCCCAGCCCCGGTCGGCGATCCTACGAAACCCCTGCAATTACAAGTGACCACTTTGGATTATTCCGAATATATCGGTCGGATCGTGATTGGTCGGATTCACAATGGCACCATCAAAGCTGGGCAGCAAGCGGCTTTGGTGAAAGAAGATGGGTCAATTGTTAAGGCCAAAATTACTAAATTGATGGGCTTTGAAGGGTTAAGCCGCGTGGAAATTGCGGAATCCTCAGCGGGTAATTTGGTGGCAGTGGCGGGTTTTGCCGATGCGAATATTGGCGAAACTATTACTTGCCCCAATGAACCCCAAGCCCTGCCACTGATTAAGGTGGATGAACCTACTTTACAGATGACTTTCTGGGTGAATGATTCCCCGTTTGCCGGACAGGAAGGCACTTTTGTTACTTCCCGTCAGTTGCGCGATCGCCTAATGCGGGAACTGGAAACCAACGTTGCCCTACGGGTGGAAGAAGCGGACACCCCAGATAAATTATTAGTGTCCGGTCGTGGGGAACTGCACCTGGGTATTTTGATTGAAACCATGCGCCGGGAAGGTTATGAATTCCAAGTTTCCCAGCCCCAGGTGATTTACCGGGAAATTGGCGGTCAGCCTTGCGAACCGTTTGAATGTTTAGTCCTGGATGTCCCCGAAGAGGCGGTGGGTGCTTGCATCGAACGCTTGGGACAGCGCAAAGGGGAAATGCAAGATATGCGGGTGATTACTGGGGGTCGGACTCAGCTAGAATTTGCTATTCCCGCACGGGGATTAATCGGTTTCCGGGGTGAATTCCTGCGGATCACCCGTGGGGAAGGGATTATGAACCATAGCTTCTTGGATTATCGTCCTTTATCTGGGGATGTGGAAACCCGCCGCAATGGGGTGATTGTGGCTTTTGAAGAAGGAACCGCTACTTTCTATGCCCTGAAAAACGCTGAAGATCGCGGAGTTTTCTTTATTACTCCCGGTACTAAGGTGTATAAAGGCATGATTGTGGGCGAACATAATCGTGCTCAAGATTTGGATTTGAATGTCTGCAAAACCAAGCAGTTGACGAATATGCGATCGGCTAGTGGCGATGAATTAGTTCAGCTACAAACGCCGATTGATATGAGTTTAGAACGGGCGTTAGAATATATCAGTTCTGATGAACTGTTGGAAGTGACCCCGGAATCGATTCGTCTGCGGAAGATGAACGCGAAGAAGTTAGCGAAACGCTAAAGAAAACCCTGGAAAAAATATGGGGGCAACCGCAGAAGAAACCGGGTTTCTGTGCAGAAACCCGGTTTCTGGCTTAATTTTTAACTTAATCATATAGACAAAATTTTATAGGCAGGATTTTTAATGGCGATCGGTCTGTCAAGCATCTCTAATATCATCCCTCAAGCAGAAACAGAAAATCTCAGGGAAATTGATATCCTTGACAAGCAATTATATGACCACTTTAAAACTAAATTTTTAGTCCAATCCTCCCTGACTAGACTTTTAGTCAGCTTTCAGGCAAATAAAACCAAACCAATGTATCGGTGGTACAAGTATAAAGAGGCGTTTTCCGCTTCTTTGGTGGAGTTTTTATTCCAGAAATATGAGATTTTCCAAGGGAAGATTTTAGATCCTTTTGCAGGGAGCGGGACGGCTTTATTTGCTGCCGGGGATCTGGGTCTTGATGGTGATGGCATTGAATTATTGCCCATTGGTCAAACCATAATTGAGACGAGAAAAATTTTTAATTCTGAATTTACCTCCGATGATATTGCCCGTTTAAAAGACTGGGTTAAATTGCCGTTATGGAAAAATTTTGAACATGAAACAAGTCTGCCAGAATTTAGAATTACTCAGGGGGCTTATTCCCTAGAAACTAAAACAGCCATTGAGGAATATATAGCCCGGTGCGATCGCGAAAATCCCAGAGTAAAAGCAGTTTTAATGTTTGCTTTACTTTGTATCTTGGAATCCGTAAGTTATACCCGAAAAGATGGGCAATATCTGCGGTGGGATTATCGTTCTGGTCGGGGTTCGGGGAAAAAACCTTTTAACAAAGGTGAAATTTTAACCTTCGAGATTGCCATCAGTCAGAAAATCAATGAAATCATCAATGATTTAGAACCAAACATAGAGCAAATCGAGCTTTTTCCCACCCAAAAGCCGCAAGGTCTGATTAATTTGTACAAAGGATCTTGTTTGGAATTAATGCCCAGTTTACCTGATGCCAGCTATGATGCTATTATGACCTCTCCCCCCTATTGTAATCGATATGATTACACTCGTACTTATGCCTTAGAACTGGCTTTATTGGGGGTTTCAGAACAGGGATTAATTGAGTTTCGTCAGCAAATGTTAAGTTGTACGGTTGAAAATCGTCCTAAAAATTTGTTAGCTATTAATTCAAACTGGGAATTGGCTGTAAATCTGGCAGATAGTCAATCTCTATTGCAAGCTATTTTAAAATATTTAGATAACCAAAAAATAGAAGGTTTATTAAATAACAAAAATATCCCCAGAATGGTCAAAGGATATTTCTATGAAATGGCTTGTGTCATCCAAGAATGCTCTCGTGTCCTTAAACCAGGAGCGCTTTTATTTATGGTTAATGACAATGTGCGTTATGCTGGGGCAAGCATTTCCGTGGACATGATTCTTTCTGCCTTGGCTGAAAAAGTAGGCTTTATTGTAGAGAATATTCTGGTTTTACCCAGTGATAAAGGCAACAGTAGTCAACAGATGGGAAATCATGGCCGCGACCCTTTAAGAAAGTGTGTTTATGTATGGAAAAAGCAATAAATGAGATGAATTTAAATCAGATTAATTTAAATTAATTTAAATCTATGAGCGCTTATCTTAACCATCTGAAATCTAGTGACGATCTGGTGACAACTTATGAAGCCACCCGTGCCGGATTTGTAGCCCTTGCCCTGGAGAGAAATCGACAGGCTGCACCTTATATTGCCGAAGCAAAAGCACTTCAAGCAGCGGCAAGTCAAGCTGTCAGTGCGGCTGATTTGCTCAAGATTAAGGATATTGAGGTGGGATTGTTAACAGCGGCAGGACTATCTCAAAAATCTCTTAATTATTTGACTCCAGAAGATAAAATTGATGCAATCAATGGGCTGATTCAGAATTTTCTTGAGCCAGCAGCGGCAAATTTTGTGGAGGAATTGGTGTTTAGATTTCTCCTGACTCGTGGTGACACCCTTGGTGGTTCAATGCGTAATATCGGTGGAGCATTAGCACAAAGAAAGTTAACCCGTGCTATCCTTTCGACTCTGAAAATTGCAGGTCGTCAATATTCTTGGCAAGATTCCAGGACTAAACAATGGATAGCCATGACCAATGATGATATAGAAATTGAGTTATCTTTACGCGGGATAAACTGGCAGAGTGAAGGAGAGAATCGCACCCTAATTTATAATCTGAAGGTGCCATTAGTCAGGAGCAATGTGGATCTATGTTTATTTAATCTTCCCCCGACCGAACTGGTAGTGAATAAATCCAGTAAAATTCAGCCATCTGAAACTGCACCATCTATCATCGCTTTGGGTGAACTAAAAGGAGGCATAGATCCAGCCGGAGCAGATGAGCATTGGAAAACAGCACAAGCCGCACTAAATCGGATTCGGGAAGCATTTTCTAAAGTTGGCTATTTTCCTAATACTTTCTTTGTCGGATCGGCAGTAGCAAAAAGGATGGCCGATGAAATTTGGCATCAACTGGAGGAGGGGACGCTCACTAATGCGGCTAACCTGAATCAAGAGAATCAAGTTGCATCGATCGCTCGTTGGCTATGCAATTTATAACTGGGGGCAACCCCAGGAGAAACCGGGTTTCTGTGCAGAAACCCGGTTTCTGGCTTGATTATGATGCGGCTAATTCTCATCAATTTTGGCAAAAATTTCTGACATATTCTTGCATCACGGGAGATAGTTGAAATAAAAGCCGTTCGCGGTTAATTTTCCTGACTAAATAACGCTGTTGTAAAGATTGCAACCCATTCATTAAGTCCATTGAAGATAAGTCTAAACGTTGCCTAAGTTCTTCTCTGGATAAAGCTTGGTCTTGACTCAAGGCTAAAATAAGTTGCTGTTCGCTGGGGGAAAGTCGGTTAAATAGCTGCTGCAAAGCAACCTGCATTTCTTTGGTGATGACCAAAGTATTCTCGTCTAAAAACTCAGCTACATGACCGGCAAAAATATTTTTAATTAAAATCGCAATACTTTTTAAATCAGCGGGATTTCCTTGATATAAATTAAGCAGCGAAGTCCAGCTATCTTCATCTTGTAATCCTGTATGGTTGAGGATTTATACCCCATCTAATCTTGATAACTCTAGGCATTTAATGGGATATAACTCTTCGTCTAAGCATTCCATTTCCGCAGATTTTTCTTGACTGATTAAAATTAAATGACTTTGATGGTCACGTCCGGCGATCGCTTTAAAAAAGTTTTGATAATCTTGATATTCTGGTTGATATTGTCCGGCAAATTAACCAGGGATAAATAGATTTTGCACATCATTCATCCAGGATGATTAAACACCGTTTTTCCGCGAACAGGGCAAATAATTGTTTGAGGCGATCGCTCATAGTTTATTTTTGTTCTTGATGACAAACTTGCAATAAATCATTGACCAAGACATCCAAAGATTCGGGAAATTTTAAGTTTCGCCAAATGATGATTTCAAATCGATCTAAGGTGCGATTCCGCGAAGCGGATCCGGAAAGGGAATCGACCAATCTTTTCACCAGAGTAGTTTTGCCAATTCCCGATAATCCTAATACGGCGATTAAACGAGTATTTTGATTAATTAACCAGTCGGATAGGGTTTAGAGTTCCGTATCTCTGCGATAAAAATGAATAATTTTCGGGGCTAAGGTTAAATCGATTTTTTGGGATTTATCTTCATTTTTTGGTTCTTGTTCTTGAGATGGATAAGGATATGAACAAAATTTAAAATTATGGCTGCTTTGTATATTAATAAATTGTGATGATTTTAATTCTAACCTTTCAAAAGTTGATCGAAAATTATTTTTTTTAACATCCTCACCCAATGCTTCTGATAAGATTTGCCATAGTTTATAACCCACATCTCTAACATAGCGCTCACTCAAGTGAGATATACGGGCAATTTCCTCATAAGTTGTACTTTCCTAAACTCCCTTAATCACTGTTTATCCACGGTTGCTAAATCTCCTAAAAAAAGTGGAGAGCAGCACCTCCGACTCCAATCGGTAGCGGTTGCCTTCAACTTTCCACGGTGATTATACTTTATTTCTTAGGATAGATTTCATCCATCAATGATTGCCAGATAAGTTCTGTCATCCGCGCCGCTGTCCGCTGAATCGCTAGTTTCTTCCATTTTTTCTGAGTGTCTTCTTCTTCTTTTGGTAAGTAACTTTCTACAGAAATAGACCGCTCGATCGCTGCTTTCATGTCAGCCAATATTTGATAATCTATTATCTCCTTGAATTGCTTGTCTAAGGCTGCTTTGGCTTTTTTGATTGCTTGTTTTCGTTCGCGTTCGGCGATCGCACGTGGATCGGTATTCCACCGATCTACCAGGCTTTTGTAGTAGGAAAGCACCAAGTCTTGCTGCTTTGTCGTGCAGTAAGGAGTCATGTAAAAATAAGTTGGTCAATTATGCCTCGACTCGGGGCTTAATGATATAGTTCCATTCACCCCGAAAAGAGTGGAGCGAAATCACAATAGAATTAAACTCTTGGTCGGTCACTTTGATTCCTGTTTCGTAGCGACTTTCATCTAAGTTGGCTTGCACTTCTAATCCTTCCAAGGTCGTTGTATTTTTAATTAAATTAATCAGGACTTGCAAGCTTGTTATTGGTCTGCCCCGCCAATTTTGAGTCAGATGACAGAATCAGCGATGCTCAATTTTATTCCATTTACTGGTTCCCGGAGGAAAATTACAGACTTGAATCGGTTTCTGAATTTCGTCGGCCAACTCTTGGAGTTTTAACTTCCAGAGTCTCGACCGATAGCTATTACTTCCTCCACAATCTGCTGTAATCATTATCTTTTGACTATGGGGATAACAATCTTTTCCCATTGACTGCCACCAATGACGAATTGATTCCACCGCAAATTCCGCTGTATCATGGTCAATTCCCACATTGACCCATCCTTTATTCTGGGTTAAATCATAAATCCCATAAGGAATAGCTTTACCCAAATTTGGGTCTACAAAGTCATGCCTTCGGACTTCAATAGGCGGCGCCTTAAGCGTCCACTCTTTTCCTTCGTTTTTAAAGTCTCCAATTAATTCTTTTTTCTTGGTATCAACAGAGATTACGGGTTCGTTGGCGGCTTGAAAACTTTTGACTTCTGAATAAATATGTAAAAATTGCTCATCTCTATCTTGACAAGATGAGCCCTCCCGAGTTTTCCGATTTGATTGTAAGCTATAGCCTAGATGTTCTAGTAAATTATAAACGCTTTTTGGACTGATTCTATGTCCCCCACCATTTAGCTCTTTGGCCAGTTTGGCTACACTGTTACAAGTCCATTTTAGCGGAGACTCCGGGTCTCCCAATGTCATAGGTTCTATCAAGGATTCCAAATCTGATAGCAGCATTCCATCTTTTTCTTCTAGTAATTTACGTCCACCCCCCTGACGACGGATCCGAGGAAGCTCTTTTTCTGATGGAGTGCCCGAAGATTCAGACAGTTCGCGGATTCCGGAATTTATTGTCGTCCGGGATAGTCCAGTTGCCTTGGCAGTAAGTGTTACACCTCCCCATCCCAAAGACAAGGCTTCACAAGCTGCCCAAATCCTTCGTGTTTTTTCATTCAAATAAGGTGATAATGACTAATATTTATCTTTAATGCTTTAATGCTTTTGAGGGTTTCGTTATCCACAATCATCAGGCTCGCGGTAGCGCTACTTCTTGATTATCCCACTTCCGGTCTAATTGGTCAACTTATTTTTACACGACTCCTAACGCTATGGAAACACGCGGATGTCGAAATTAAATGACACACCTTAGTCAACCCTGACAAATCCCCTTATGACGGAGATTGGGTTTATTGGAGTACCAGGCGAGGACAAGACATTGAACCCCCTACAAGAGTGGCAAAACTGTTGAAAAAACAGAAGGGCAAATGCCCATATTGCGGGCAATACTTCACAAGCAGCGACCCGTGAGAAGTAGACCACATCATACCTAGAAGCTTAGGTGGAAAGGATGAATACAAAAACCTGCAATTGCTTCACGCTCATTGTCACGACTTAAAGTCAAGATATGACGGAAGCGCCCAAGGGCGGAGGAAGAACTACCACTCTGGTAGACGTACCTGTGTAAAAGGTCAATTTAGGTAGGAGCCTAGTGCCGTGAAAGTGGCACGCTGGGTTCTGAATGGGAGGTGGGGAGAACGATTTCCCCATCGACCCCTAATAAATATGAAGTTATCCTGTTAATTGTTGATATTGAAAAATAAGAAGTCAGAAAATGGACAAATTAACCGATTATCAAAATTTTATTAAAAAAATCTTAAATGAGTATGAAATAATCTCAGCACAAGTCCCCGATCCTGATATAGATGAGGTCTTAATGTTTGACGATCAAATGAGTGAATATTTTTGGTTTAATATTGGCTGGAAAAATAAGCGACGAGTTAAGGCAATTTTTGTTTATGTTCGCCTTAAAAATGAGAAAATTTACATTGAGGAAGATTGGACAGAGGAGGGAATTAGTGAGTTGTTAAGGGAGGGAGTGCCGTCCAAGGATATTGTGTTAGCGTTCCATGATCCTGAGAGTCGGAAGTTTACGGATTTTGCGATTGCTTGAGTCAGGTTGGTAAGGTGATCGCTATAGTTGTTTTATCTGGATCGATCGCCAATAAACCGGGTTTCTCTGGTGGGCCGATCGCATGACTTTGGCCTGCCAAAAAGAAACCCGGTTTCTAGGAAGTTTTGGGAAATAACTTATTTAGAGTTATTTATTAGACTTATTTAGTGGCGCGATCGGTTAAAGTGGTGAGCACTTGGTTAGAACGCTGGACAAAGGCTTTCATCCCATCAGCATCAAAGCCTTTTTGGGCCATTAAAGCCAGGTCATAAACGTGCTGACAAATCATATTTGCCAGTTCCCCAGAGGGAGAAGTGCCATCAGGCCCAATAATGGTGCCACTGCTGAGTTGAGCCAGATTTTTGATTAAGGGGTGGGCAGTATTTACTAATAAAATATGTTCTTCGGGGAATTTGGCGACTTCTTGGGACATGAGGGCACTCATATCTTGAATTCGGCGCATGAATTCCGGTAAGAGTACCATTGCCGGAGGACTGCCTTGGGGGTCGGAGGATTTGAGGGCTTCGGTACGAATATTTACCTTGGGTTTGTTCAGCGCTTTTTCAAAGATTTCTTTGATTTGTTCGCTGCGGGTTTTGTTGGTGGTGGGGTCAACAATTTCTTTTTCTTGGTCTTTGTCCAAGAGTTTGTCGTCAATTTCCGAGTCTACCCGTGAGAATTTAACATCGGTGTGTTCCCGTTCTAGGAAGGAAATAAAGTGGGTGTCGATGAAGGAGTCCATAATTAGGACTTCTAAGCCTTGACTCTTATGGAGTTGAATGTAGGTGGCTTGTTGGGCTTCATCGGTGGCATAGAACACCCGGTTTTCATGGCGTTCTTTGTTGCGGTCTAGGTAGTCTTGGAGAGTGGTGTAAGAGCCCCATTGAGTCCCCCCTTTGCTATTTTTTGGGGTGACATCTTGCCAAACGTCTCCCGCTTCGGACTGGACTTCCACTGCTGGGGTTTCCGGTTCGGCTTTACTCAGGTCAGCGGTGGTGCGGAAGATGACGATATCGTTGACTTGTTTTTTGAATTTGTCGTCGTTGAGGCAGCCAAATTTGACGAAGGTGCCAATGTCTTGCCAGCAACGAACATATTCGTTCCAGTCTTGTTTGTAGAATTCGTTGAGGCGATCGCCTACTTTTTTGGCGACAAAATCGGCAATCTTGCGGACGGTGCGATCAACTTGTAAGGCGCTACGGGAAACGTTCAGAGGAATATCCGGGCTGTCAATCACCCCGCGCATAGGCAGCAAGAATTTGGGAATAATTTCCTCAACGTGCTCGCTGACAAAGACGTGATTGCAGTAGAGTTTAATTTCCCCTTTGGTGACATCCACATCAGGGCGCAGTTTGGGGAAATAGAGAATGCCGTTAATGTCAAACGGATAGTCAGTTTTGAGATGTACCCACAGCAGAGGTTCATCTTGGAACGGATAAAGATAACGATAGAATTCCAGATAGTCTTCTTTGGTCAGGTTGTTGGGAGACTCTCGCCAAGGGGACTTTTGTTTGTTGATCGCTTCCCCGTCGAGTTTGATGGGTACGGGCATAAAGTCACAGTAGGTTTTCACCAACTGTTTGATTCGAGAAGCTTCAGTGTATTCTTTTTCTTCGTCGAGCAGGTGTAGGGTGATGGTGGTGCCGCGAGTGGTGCGGGTGGAATCTTCCAAGGTGAAGGAGGGAGAACCGTCACAAGACCAGTGAACCGCTTGGGCGCCTTCTTGATAAGACAGGGTATCGATTTCTACTTTGCTAGAAACCATGAAGGATGAGTAAAAACCCAGCCCGAAGTGACCGATGATTTGTTCTCCGGCAGATTTGTATTTTTCTAGAAATTCCTCGGCGCTGGAGAAGGCGACTTGGTTAATGTATTTTTTCACCTCGTCAGCGGTCATGCCAATGCCGTTGTCGGAAATGGAGAGGGTGTTTTTGCTGCTGTCGAGTTCGATGGTGATTTCCGGTTCGCCTACGTCCCCCTTGAATTCGTCGCTGAAGGACACCATTTTCATTTTGGTGATGGCGTCTACGGCGTTGGACATCAGTTCCCGAAAGAAGACTTCGTGACCAGAGTAGAGGGACTTCTTGATGATCGGGAAGATGTTCTCGGTATGGATCGTAATGTTGCCCTGTTCGAGTACGGCCATAGTTATCTCTCGCTGATTGATCTGTTATGTTATTGTAGGGTGCGTTAGCAAAGCGTAACGCACCGTTAATTGATTGTGGGCGATCTCTACCCTAGGATGGATCGCGGATAGCCCCCCGCTAGGGATGCGGATTTCCCTACACGCGACGATTAGATTTCGGGGCGATCGGGCCAATTACTATGGCGATCGCGCTTAAGTCCCTTCTCCAGAACTGCGAGAATCTCGGAAAACTTACTGCCCGCCGCCCGCCATTTACGCCTTGCATCCCATGACTCTTACACCCCATGACTAGAGAAACCGATCAAAAAAATCGTGAAATCGTTAATCGGACTCGGCAAGTGATGTCATTGCCCAATATTCAGCTATGAGGTCATCGTGTTATTTAACTCTTATGTTTTTATTTTAGGTTTTTTACCGATTACCCTGATGATTTTTTTCGGCTTGCTGCGGTTTGGTCATCGTCAATTTGCTCTCCTCTGGATGACTCTAGCTTCTTTATTTTTTTATGGCTATTGGAATCCTGCCTATTTACCTTTATTACTGATTTCAATTGGGGGAAATTATTGGTTTGGCTGGGAAATTAATCGCGGTGAACCGAAAAGTACCAAGTCCCGAAATTTGTTAATTTTAGGGATAGCTTTTAACTTGGTAATTTTGGGTTATTATAAATATGCCAACTTTTTTGTCAATTCTTTGAATCAAATTTGGTCAACCGATTGGCAATTGCCCACAATTATTCTGCCCCTGGCGATTTCTTTTTATAGTTTTACCCAAATTGCTTACCTAGTGGATGCATATCGTGGGGAAACCCAGGATTCTGATTATGATTTAATCACCTATACCTTATTTGTGACGTTTTACCCCCAACTGATTGCCGGGCCAATTTTGCGCCATGATGAGCTGATTCCCCAATTGCGCGATCGCCAGAAAGTTTTCTTCTCTGAGGCGAAGTTTGCCCAAGGTTTAACCTTATTTATTTTAGGACTTGCCAAAAAGGTTTTAATTGCGGATAATTTATCTCCTTGGGTTTCCTTAGTTTTTGACAATGCCAATGATGTCGGTTTCCTAGAAGCTTGGGTCGGGGCGTTAGCTTATACCTTTCAGCTTTACTTTGATTTTTCTGGTTACTCTGATATGGCGATCGGGTTAGCATGGATGGTGAATATCGATCTGCCATTAAATTTTAACTCTCCCTATAAATCTACCTCAATTATTGAATTTTGGCGGCGTTGGCATATTACCTTATCAAATTTTCTCAGAGATTATCTTTATATTTTCCTCGGTGGCAATCGCAAAGGGGAAATTCGGCGGTATATTAATCTCATTATTACCATGTTACTGGGAGGACTATGGCATGGGGCAGGCTGGACTTTTGTCTTGTGGGGTGGAATGCATGGGTTTTATTTGGCGATTAACCAAGCATGGCGCAAATTGGGAATATTTTTGCCCAAAATAGTGGCATGGATGATTACTTTTTTGGCTGTGGTCTTTAGTTGGGTATTATTTAGGGCTAGTAGTATTAGTGATGCAGTAGAAATGTTTAAGGCAATGACGGGAATTAAACCAATTGAAATGCCCCTTGCCTATCAAGGTTTTTTGGGGTGGTTATCGTTATTGGGCGGAAAATTTGAGCCGTGGAATAACTTTACTTACTTACCCGAAAATTTAGGAAATAATTATATCTTATTGATTCTGTTAGGATTAATGTTAGCAGTTATTTGGTTGCCGAACAACCAGGCAATTATGGATTGGTTTAAACCTCGGTTGTGGGTTGCTTGCTTAACAAGTTTGTTGGCGCTTTTTTGTTTGCTTTCTCTGAATCGTGTTTCGGAATTTCTTTACTTTCAGTTTTGATCAGAATGAAGCTTTATCAAACCTATCAAAAATATAATTTAATTTTATTTGTTTGTCTATTATCTCAGATATTAGCGATTGTGTCTTTTAATGTGATCGTAGATCCTTATGTAGTTTTTAATAGTCCAAAAATTGTCGGTTTCAATAAAGTCAAAAAGGAAACCCATAGTCATGCTAGACTTTTTAAAGCAATGGAAGCAATTCGTGTCCGTCCGCAAACCGTGTTTCTGGGGTTTTCGAGAACTGAGTTTGGGTTAGATCCAGCCCATCCGGCTTTTCGCGATCGCCAGCCCGCGTATAATTTGGCGCTTCCCGGCGCCAATATGTATGAAGCAAGACGTTATTTTGACCATGCAATTTACCTGAACCCCGACCTAAATTTAGTGGTCATTGGGGTTGATTTTATGATGTTTACGACTTTCGATGAGATTAAACCCGATTTTAAAGAAGAGCGATTAGAAACAAAAAATATTGTCGCGACAGATTTACTGGATGTCTTATTTTCCCTTGATGCGGTTTTTGGCAGTTTAAAAACAATTAAAGCCAATATCCTCTCTCCCAATGATGTAGGTTTTTATTATCCAAACGGTCTGAGGGAGCCAGAATTTTTTAAAAAACATATTTTCGGGGGAATTTCTAATCAAGGCAGATTTAAAAAATTTTTGCAAGAAGACTTGGCATCCTTAAGGAAAAGTATGAATAATTACCAACCTATCATCTCAACAGCATATTTAAATGACCTAAAGAAAGTTGTGGAGATTTGTCGCGAAAAAAATATCAAAATAAAACTTTTTATCTCTCCAGTTCATGTCAGTCTTTGGGAATCTCGGCGTTTGCTCAATGTTTGGCCTAGCTTTGAAGAATGGAAACGAGAATTAGTCAAAATTGCTCCGGTTTGGGATTTTTCGGGATATAACAGTATCACCACTGAACCAATTGGTCAAGAAGACATGAAAAATTACATCGATCCTTCTCATTATACCAAGGAAGTAGGAGATTTAATATTGAATAGAATGTTTGACGTGAATCAGGAGACTGTCCCGCAAGATTTTGGGGTGTTGGTGACTGATAAAAATATTGAAGAACACTTAAAACAGATCGAACGGCAAAGAGCAAAATGGATCCAAGAAGATCCAGAAATGTTAAAATATGTGGAAACATTTGTACCACCGGAAGATTGGAGCCAAAAATGATAGTAATTCTAATTTTCACTAGAGGAGTTGGCAGTGATGAAACCGAGTTATCCTCCCGAATTTAAAAAGTTCGTCGATCCAAACACAAATCACACGGTGATTCAATGGACAAATTCAACGGCTAAAGACCAGCATTTCTATTTCACCACTTATAGTATTACCCAAGACGATCGCTGGTTAGTATTTATTTCAGAACGAGATGGACATCCGAATTTATATGCGATCGCCCGTTCTTCTGGGGAAATTTATCAACTGACTCATAACCAAAATGGGTTAATCAGAAGTTATGTCTATCCTCAAGGAGGACTTAAGGGATTAAGTAAAACATCTCCTTGTCTAGATCCGATTAATAACCGAGTCTATTGGACTCAGGATGATATCTTATTTTCTATTGAATTAGATACCGGAAATAAACGGGTTATTTGTCATTTACCCGAATATTGGTGGACGGCTTATAATCATATTTATCCTGATGGAAAATTACTCTGCGTTCCAGTCACCCAACCCGAAGCATTTCCTGATGGAATTGTTGACCAATGGGAACAACTGCAAACCATACCAAAACGGATGGTTGAACAAGGATTTGTAACTCGATTATATCGCATTGATGCGAATACTGGAACAGCAGAAATTTGGGCAAAAGTTCCATTTTGGGTGACTCATGTTCAGTTCGATCCCCTTGGCAGTGGTCGGTTAATTTTTAACCGAGAAGGACATGGAGAATACACCACACCTAGAATCTGGTGTTTAGAACCCAATGGCAATTATCGCCCGTTATTTGACCAACCGAAAAATACTCTCTGCACTCACGAAAACTGGTCGCCTACAGGAGAATTTATTGTTTACCACGGTTGGAATTCTCAAGGCCCTTTTTTGGCTGCCAGAACTTGGGAGGGAGACTTAGTTCATCAAATCCCTATGCCGAATTTTTCTCTCGGTCATGTCACCAGTACCCTCGATAGTCGTCACTTTATTATTGATGGGATGGATGGGTTTGTCACCCTGGCTGAACCCATAATCGGCCAAGAAAAAAATCCGCTGAACCAGTGGTTAAATAAAATATCTTGGCTGTTACGTCGGCAAAAGGTTCAAGCATTATGGCCAGGAATGATTTCTCGTCTGGAAAAACAAGTCACGGATATGTATGTTCGGCGACTGTTAAAGATAACTCACTTGTGCAAGCATGATACCGATCCGTCGTTAAAAGACCAAGATGCTCATGTCCATGCGGCGATCGCCCCTCACGGACGCAGTATTGTCTTTACCTCAGACCGCGAGGGAACTTGTAATGTTTATGAGGTAATTTTATAAGCAATTTTTGGCGAAATCTTGTCAATCAATCAATCAGGAGTGTCAACCTTGAAAAACATTCGCCGCTATTGGCAGAATTTAATCATTCTGATTGTGTGCCTAATGGTTCCAGGAAATGCCCAGGCAAAACCAATTCATGTTTTTATTTTGGCTGGTCAATCTAATGCCGTAGGCAGTGGCACCATTGGATCTTATTTATCTCAACCGGATGCGATTAATCGGTATAGTCGGGATCTTAGCAGCCAACCTGACATCGAATTTTTCTATGAAATATCCTTAAATGAAGAATGTTTTTTCCTTGACACCCCAGTTGTCTATAATTCTGCTGGCAATTGGGTGCCATTAGGTCTTCAGCAAGCCGCTCCCTATACCAGTGGCCCATTTTGTAATCCTTTCTATAATGCACCGACTCTGGCCAATGGTTTTGGCCCTGAAATTACCTTGGGTCGGTGGTTGGCTGACAATGAATCCATACCAGTGGCGATCGTTAAATTTGCCGTCGGTGCCACTTTATTAGGCGATCCCGTGAGGGGATGGATGCCCGGAGGTAAACTGCATCAGCATTTATTAGCAGTTCTGGACAATGCTACGGCGGCTTTAACTGCCCGTGGAGATAGCTTTGAAATTCGGGGAGTTTTTTGGATGCAGGGAGAATCCGATGCCACCGATAAATATCATAAGCAAGTTTATTTGACCTACGAAGAAAACCTCACGAACCTAAAGAAATCCCTGCGAGACTATGCTAAAAATTCATTTTTACCATTTGTGATTGGGGAAATTTCTCCCCATGTGGGTTCCCAGGCAAAATATGAGTATTTTGTGCGAAATTCTCAGTTTAATGTGGCCTTAAATGACCCATTTACTATCGTAGTAAATACCAGCGATCTAGAAAAAACCCCCAAAGACGAAATTCATTATAGTTCCCAAGGACAATTAGACCTGGGTCAACGGTTTGCCCAGGCTTATTTTTATTTAACCCAAGATTTCCCCAAGACCCCAGAAAAAGTTGCGATCGCCTTTGATTGGTCTACGGAGTCTGCTGGATTCGATCTAGCGAATTTCTTTGGGGTTGAGGTGGGAAAACCTTTGGCCGGAACCGGAATATTATCCTACTATCCTAAAACCCCTTACTATAGCTGGATTGGAGATTATCCAGGAGCCATAGAATTCAGCTTAAGCAATGATCAAAAAACCCTGGAATTTAAATCACAAATCGATCAGACTCGTGAACCTAGCGATCGCGGTTTAGACTTGCGGTTAGCGGAACAGAAAGAAGATGGTAGTTTATTGTATAAAGCCTTTGGTAGATTTTTATGGCCTGAATTAAATAGGGCTGAAATTCAAACGGAAGTAGAACTCACTTTTGAGCAGTTTAATCCTGAATTTGCCTGTAGCCAAAATCGGGGAAATTCTGGGCTTTTGCTCCTGCCCCCTGCGGAATGTTTTCTCAGTCCAGGAGGCACAAATTCTCAGGCAAATCTTCAAGTTTTCGTTAGCATTCTCACCTATCCCAAAGTCCCTACTGACTGCCCAAATTGTCAGCCAAATTCTCAGCAAACTTTGTTAAAGCTGGCTAATTTAAAGCTAATTTAAAACAGAGATATTTACCACAAAGACACAGAGAACACAAAGATCAGATATATCTATTATTCTAACCTAGAATATCTTGATATAAATTGATATAAGCCCGAGCTAAAATTTCCATCGTAAATTTCTGCTCAACGGTTTTTATAGCGCATTGGGAAAGCGATCGCCTGCGGTTTTCATCCTGCAAAACCCAAGTAATTCCTGCGGCTAAATCATCCTCACTAAAACATTTCGCCCGATAGCCATTTTGTTGATGATCGACAATTTCTTTTAAGCCGCTGCTATCAAAACAAACCACTGGAGTGCCACAAGCTAAAGACTCAATCGGCGTTTTCGGACAAGCATCGAGATAGGAAGGAACAATCATCACATCTGCTGCGGCATAAACTAAGGCTAAAGTTAAATCATCATTTAACCGTCCTAGATAAGTCGTTTTCATGCCCAAATTCGGGCGATCGCGAGGTTCTGAAGCTCCAAATATCACTAATTCTGTATCAGCGGCTAAATCACTTTCGGCAAATTTTTTAATCGCAGAACTCAAATATTCAAAACCTTTGCGGCGATCGCTCGTTGCTCTGATTGCCCCAAATAAAATCAACTTACGATTCTCTGGTAAATTCAGCAATTGTCTCGCTAACTTTTTATCTCTGGGCTGAAAAGTTAACGTATTAATCGCATTATAAATAACTTCTATTCGGGAATCTTTAAACAAACTACTTTGTCTCGTACAGTCTGCCAACCACTGACTAACCGCTACAATCGTCATATTTAAATCATTAAACGATTTTTGTTTTCGGTGCCAAAGCTTTCGAGATAAATCGTGTTCTTTTCCCGACCCTAAATGAGGACATAACCCACAATTCACTTGATAGCGAGTGCAGTCCTCCGTATAATGGCAGCCTCCCGTGAACCCCCACATATCCCGAAATGTCCAGACAATTGGTTTTTCAATTTTAGCAATAGTTTCGGGATTCAAGAAAGATTTACCAATCCAATGGATATTCACAATATCTGGGTTAATCGATTTAACTTTAGACAAGATATTTTGGGAATACCAAGCGGGAGAAAACAATTCTTTTTTTTGATTTTTATATTGTTTCAGCGGCCATTCATCAATATATTCACCAATATCTCTGCGGAGTTTCTCCGATATCGTCCTATACTGACTGCCCATCACCGTATAATCGTCACTCAACTTATGACCCACCAGCATCATAGAATTCACACCTGCTTTTAAGAGAGACTGGTGCATCCAATAAGCCCCACGAGAAGCCCCTCCTTCAATATCCCAAGTATTCAAATGTAATATTTTCATTATCATTATGAACTATAGACAAAAAACCTGTACCAAGCTGCCCTCGTTCGGGAATCCATCTTTTTAAGCATCTCAGCAGACAAATCGATCTTGGCATCGCATCAGGCGTGAGTTTTAGATCAATTTTATATCATAGACATTCGGCAATCTATGATTACTCGGTAAAAATTATGCAGATAGCTTTTTCAAAGTCTCGATCAAGATTCTGGATTGCTTAGGCAGAAAAATCGTGATTAATATTTTTATTAGCAGCACCGACACAAATCGTGATTTCGTCAGGATCGATGGATTGTGAAGAATCGCTTTCACAAAACATTTAAATGCAATCAATCCTTCTTGTGTAGTGGGATAATTTTCTAAAGCCTTGGCCATCAAATATTTGTATCGATTTGCTAAACAAATCTTCTTTAAATGTTGGAGAGATTCAGGCGCATTAGCAAATGCTCTTTCCAGGGTTTTTAGGCTAACTTGCTCCATTTTCAAAACATTTTGAGTCACAGAACCAGCACTTTGTTGTCTATACAAAATTTGCACATGTGGCACTACGACTAAATTATATTTAGCCAATAACCTAAGCCATAAATCCCAATCAGCCGCTGGAGCAAGTGATACTTCAAAATTTCCTACTTCATCTAATGCTTGCTTACGAATCAAGGGATTAGAACCCGAACCTACATAATCTTCCAACAAGAGTTTGGTATAAGCATCGCCATTAAAAGTAGGGTGAGGTCCTTGACGTAAAAACTGACCGGATTTATCGATGTGATCTGTCCAGCTTATTGCCACGGCAGCTTCAGGATTATTTTGCAGTGATTTCAATTGATCTTTTAATTTATCCGTTGTCCATAGATCATCTGCATCTATAAATGAAATATATTCACCCTTAGCTAGAGATAATCCTCTATTGTTACTAAAAGCTTGACCTGAATTTGCATGAGAAAATACCTGTATTCTTGAATCATAAATGCTGTTAATGACATCTAAAGTTGCATCCTGAGATCCGTCATTAATAATAATTAGTTCCCAATCTGTAAAACTTTGATTTATGACCGATTTAATTGTTTCGGCTATGGTTTCCGATCCGTTATAAACCGACAAAATTACTGAAATTAATGGCATATATTTCCTGTTTTTTAAAAAACTAAAATTTGCTCCAGTAAAACCATTAATATTTGATCAATTATTGATCGATTTTCATTAACTCAACAAAAGGACTCATCAAACTTCCCCAAGAAAATTCCATTTCAAAGGCTGGAATTAACTGATTTTTCACGTCACTTCTATATTTTAACCGATATTCTAGTAAACGACGCAAATTACCCAGTATTGTCCTAATAAAAATTACTGGTCTTTCACCAGGTTTAGCATTAATCATCCTCAGTTGATAGGTGGCTAAACCGCAACCTCTAGCAATAGAAAGCAGATAATCTCTTTCCAATCGCCAGTGGGGAATCTGATGATGAGTGTGCATCGCTGGATTATACCAAATTTTCCAACCTGTTTTATATATATAAAGCAAGGGCTCGTAATCATCGCCCTGGATTAACAACCCTGGTAATTTTCCCGTTAACCGGGGGCGATCGGGCACACTTTCCAGCCAAGCTTGCTTGCGAACCACCAAAGCTGCCGCAGGGGGTAATCTAATATTTGCCGCATCAAAAGTAAAAGGTTCTGAACCATGTTCTCTAATGGCTAGAAATTGTTGAATTTTCTCAAAACCTTCTGGGGGTTGGACTTCAAAATCACCGTGGATCTGTCCGCCAATTGCACCAGCATCAGGATGTGCTTGGGCAAAGGAATAAGCCGCCGCGATCCAGTCTGGTTCAGGTAAATTATCATCATCCAGAAATCCAATCCATTCTCCTTGGGCTTCTCGAACTGCTTTCAGTCTAGCAAATGCCGCCCCCTGTTCGGGTTCAAAAAAGTATTTTAAAGCTACCCCAGGCATAGATTTTGACCAAGTTGCTTGATATTCTTGCACAACTTTGGCTGTGTCATCTTTGCTGTTATTATCAACAATAATAATTTCCCTGGAAAGATTTTCAATACCTGTTTGTTTTTCCAGCTTTGCCAATACTTTAGTCAAACGGCTGGCTCCATTATAAGTAGGAATTGCTACGGTGAAGTAAACCACTTTTTCCCCCGATTAACTGAATGAATATCACCCTTGGTTTTAACTGTAGTGAAATGATTCAAGCATGAGCGATCGCCTCCCATGATTTTTTTATTTTTTTCAGTTTTTTTCAGCTTTTTTCAAATAACCATGCCTCCATAAATAAAAGGGACTTTGCAAACTACTGACTAAAAGTTGCATTTCACAAGCGGCCACCAAGTCGGTTTTAATTTTAGTGCCATATTTTAGCAAATGTAGCAATATTTTGCGAATATCGTTGACGCTATAAGCTAAGAAAACCAAAGGTTTAAGCCAAGATTTAACTCCTACCATTCGAGTGACATAGCGACTTAAACCAATGCCACGAAAAAAAGGAATTAAATAATCTTTTTCAAAGCGCCACTTAGGAATTTTATGTCTAACTTCCATTGCTGGATTATACCAAATTTCCCAGCCAGACTGTTGAATATAGGCTAAAACCTCCAAATCTTCACTGGTGAGCATACTGCCAGGAACTCTGCCACTTAATATACAGTGTTTTGGCACATTTGCCAGCCAGATTTCTTTTCTCACGACCAGTCCCGCAGAAGGGGGTAAAACTTTTTTTTTGGAATTGTATAAAAGCGGTTTATATCCCCGTTCATTGATGGCTAAAAATGGGACTATCCGCTCAAAATTTTCTGGTGTTTCTACTTCAAATTGGCCATGAATTTGACTGGCATAAGCCCCGGCTTTGGGGTATTTTTGCCCAAATAAAAATGCTTCATTTACCCAATTATTTGCAGGTAAATTATCGTCATCGATAAAACCAATTAAGTCTGATTTCGCTTCTTTAATCGCTCGGTTCCTGGCAAAACCCGCACCTTGTTGGGATTCAAAAACATATTTTAAGGGATAAGTTTCTGGCCAATTATTTTGATATTCGCGCACGATTTTGGCGGTGCCATCTTTGCTGTTATTGTCAATCACCATAATTTCCCAGGAAATATTTTCCGGGTTGATTTGCGATCGCAGACAATCTAAAACTTCGGGCAACCGCTTTTCTCCATTATAAGTGCATATCGCTACGGTAAAATTGACCATAAGTGCCAATGTTGAGTGATGCTAGATTGTTGATTGTTGGGTAGGGATTCTTTCACGGTTGACTGTTAACAAAAGAATCCCTACCCTGCTGCCTTCGGTTAAGATTTCATCGGCTGACTATTAATTTCTATCGTCTGTCCGGTAATGGGGAATGATTTACCCCGCTGAACCGCTACGGGTTCCGGTTCTTCTGACCAGGGGTCAGTTTCCGAGGTTGTCGTGACTTCAGTGGCTTCTAAAACGTCTACTTCCAAAGTTTCGGCAGCATTCACCGCTGAAGTTTCGGACAGTTCATCAGAGCTTTCTGACAATGTTTCCGAACTATCAGAAATATCGGAGCTAAATCTTAGCTGCCCGTCTCCGAGACTAATATATATCGTGTCACCGGCGACAAACTTTTGCTCTAGGAGCAAGTTCGCAATGGGATTTTCTAATTCCCGCTGAATGGCTCGTTTGAGGGGTCTAGCCCCATACACCGGATCGTACCCTACATCGGCAATATATTTCTGCGCTGCGGGCATTAAATTGAAAGTAATTTTTTGTTCGGCGAGGAGTTTTTCCAGTCGTTTGACCTGAATGGCGACAATTTGCGCTAGTTCTGAACGGCTGAGGGGGTGGAAAATAATCGTGTCATCTACCCGGTTGAGAAATTCCGGGCGGAAATGTTTGCGTAAAGAATGCATGACTCGTTTCCGCATTTCCTCATATTTAGAGTCATCCCCGGAAACATCGAGAATATGGTCGCTGCCAATATTGCTGGTCATTACGATGACGGTGTTGCGGAAATCTACCACCCGCCCTTGGGAGTCAGTAATGCGGCCATCGTCCAGGACTTGTAGGAGGATATTAAATACGTCCGGGTGGGCTTTTTCTACTTCATCAAATAAGACTACGGAGTAAGCATGACGCCGCACCGCTTCCGTGAGTTGACCCCCTTCATCGTATCCCACATAACCGGGAGGGGCGCCGACTAACCGGGCGACGGAATGTTTTTCCATGTATTCGGACATATCGATGCGAACGATCGCCTCTTCGCTGTCAAACATAGCCTCTGCCAGGGTTCGGGCTAACTCGGTTTTGCCCACTCCCGTCGGCCCCATAAATAGGAAAGAACCAATGGGACGGCTGGGGTCTTTCATGCCAGCGCGAGCTCGCCGAATAGCCGCCGATACAGCGGTGACGGCTTCTTGCTGGCCGATGACCCGTTGATGTAGATAGGATTCCAGGTGTAGGAGTTTTTGTCGTTCCGATTCTAATAACCGATTTACGGGAATGCCGGTCCATTTGGCGACAATTTCCGCAATATCCGATTCGGTGACTTGTTCCCGCAATAGGGTAGCGCCGCTAGATTGTAATTTCAGCAGTTCCGCTTCTTTGGCTTCGCGATCGCGCTGCAAAACTGCCAACTGTCCGTATTTCAACCGTGAAGCCCGTTCCAGTTCATATTTCCGTTCTGCTTGTTCGATTTGCACCCGGATTTGGTCTTCTTCTTCTTTTAAAGTATTGATGTCATCCAAAAGATGCTTTTCCGTTTGCCACTGAGAACTGAGGGATTCTTGTTTGGTTTTCAGAGAGGTAATTTCTGAGTTAATTCGGGCTAACCGTTCTTTGGAGGAACGATAAGCACTCGACCCAACGACTCCTTCCCCTTCTCCTTCCAGAGACAGTTTTTCCATTTCTAACTGCATTAACCGCCGGTCTACCCCTTCCAGTTCCGCCGGTTTAGAGGTAATTTCCATTTTTAGTTTTGCTGCCGCTTCGTCTACCAGGTCGATCGCTTTATCGGGCAAAAACCGCTCGGAAATATAGCGATCGCTCAACGTAGCTGCTGCCACCAAAGCGGAATCCAGGATTTTCACCCCGTGGTGGACTTCATAGCGTTCTTTCAGACCCCGCAAAATGGAGATGGTATTTTCCACCGTAGGCTGACCCACAAACACTTGTTGAAAACGCCGTTCCAGGGCGGCATCTTTTTCAATATGTTTGCGATATTCATCCAAGGTGGTAGCGCCAATACAGCGGATTTCTCCCCTAGCTAACATGGGTTTGAGCAGGTTACTGGCATCCATTGTCCCCTGTCCGGCCCCTGCCCCTACGACCGTATGGAGTTCGTCAATAAATAGGACAATTTGCCCGTCGGATTGAATTACTTCCCGCAAAACCGCCCGGAGTCGTTGCTCAAATTCCCCGCGAAATTTCGCCCCAGCAATCAAGCTGCCCATGTCCAGGGAAATCAACTGACGATTTTTCAGGGATTCCGGCACATCCCCATTCAGGATCCGTTGGGCTAAGGCTTCGGCGATCGCGGTTTTGCCCACCCCTGGCTCCCCAATGAGTACGGGATTATTTTTCGTCCGCCGCGAAAGTACCTGAATCACTCGGCGAATTTCCTCATCTCGACCAATTACCGGATCTAATTTACCTTTGCGGGCTTCTTCGGTTAAATCGCGGCCATACTTTTCCAGGGCTTCATATTGACTTTCTGGGTTTTGATCGGTGACTTTGGTATTGCCGCGAATGGTTTTAATCGCTGCTGCCAGTTGTTGTTGCTCAAAGGGAGTCCGGGGGTCTTGGGTGGAGGCTTTCATTACCCGTCGTCCGACTCGTTCTTCTTCTGCCAAAGCCAGCAGAATATGTTCCACAGAGATAAAATTATCGTTCCAATTTACCCGCGCTTCTTCCGCTTTGTCCAACATCACATCTAAACTACGGCCTAAGTACAACTCCGTGGTGTTGGGGACTTTCGGCTGTCGGACGGCAAAGGCGTTGAGTTGTTGTAGAAGCTTTTCCGGGAGAATTCCCGCACGAGTCAGAACTCGGTTGGCTAATGATTTTTGTTCCAGGAGGGCGATCGCCACGTGCTCCACTTCTAAATATTGATGCTGATAGCGACGCGCAACATCTTGGGATTTGACAATTGCTTCCCAAGCGGTATCGGTGAATTTACTAGGGTCGGTGGGCTGCATACGTGGAAATCTTCTCTTAGATGACAGCTATATTTTAGTAGAGTGACAGATATTTTTTGCAGACAACAGCAATGAAATCCGTCTAGATTCAGGCAAATCATACCAAATGACTATCCCAGAAACCAGGTTTCTTTTTGGGATATCACAGTTATCTATTTTTCGCCACCAAGAAACCCGGTTTCTCTTTTCTCAACAATACCGCTGTCAACACCCATCCGGTGCCAATCACTATCCGAAAATAAAATAGTCAACAATACTGCTGTCCACTGTCTCAGAAACCGGGTTTAAGAAGGTGAATATCAAAAAAAGGACTTTATTCTTGTTTCAAGGGATTTCCAGCCCTCGCCAATAAAAACGGTTGATCAAGGCATGATCGCACCTCTGGAAAGAAACCAAAACCCTCTGTGTATCTCTGTGTCTCTGGGGTAAAAATTCGCCCTTTAAAATCCTAACTTTTCTTGCAAAAGTTCTTGCAAATGCGGCAAAGATTTCCGTTGAGGCAAACTTAAAGCTTTCACTCCCGTGAGTTTTTCTACTAATTCCACTCCGGCACTATCGCTGGTGGCAATCCCACTCACTAAATCGGGGTGCAAGCCAAAACTGTTAATTAACGCCAATACAGAATAAGGATCGGACGAACAAATCACCGTACAACGAATCTGATCTTGAATTTCATCTAAAACTATCGATCCATTGTAGGGTTCTAATGGGGAAGCCCCCGCTTCTGCCACCACTACATCGGGCTTTTCGGCGGCAATTTTGGCTAATAATTTATGGACAGCAACCCGAAACTCATCTTCAGGACAAACCGTAGAGGGTAAACCGACATCGACAAAATCAAATATCGCATCAGCCCCCGCATCTTCCATTGATAAAATATCATGGTATTGTCCGGCCCCGGCAAATTTAGCTCCCACTACTTTTAAACCCGATCGCTTCAATTGAGAAATAATCGATCGAATAGATGTAGTCTTGCCACAAGACATAGAAGTACCCACCACCATTACCGTGGGACATTGGTAATTTGTCTCTGAAATATCTGGGGCAAAATCCTGCATACAAACTTTCTTTCCTTCCCGGACAACATGACCTTGATAAGTCATCGATGCCATCGGGTCTGCCAAAAATGACTCAGATGTCACCCGACCAAACAGACCCCCTTCGGTCATAGCTTGCATCACCCCATCATCGCCGATACTTTGCCAATCTCCCACCGCTTCCAAAGTAGCGCGACGCACCCCAAAAGCACCGACCACTAAATCTCCTTCCATTACCTCCGTCATTCTTCCTGTAGGCAGTTCCACTACTAAGTGATTTCCAGAAGGAGAAATCACTTCCCCGACCACATAATCCCCGGTTTCCCATTGCTCTTGTGGTAAAACACGCACCTCAAATGGGCGAGATTCTAAATCAGAAATCCGGGTCATTGATGTGAAGAAATACTTTTGAAACATAATTCTTAGCGCCTTGTCAAATCTTCATAGCTATTTTCATGCTGATGATGATGAATCAAGCTATTGTGTTTCGCTATTGTATAGCGGTTTGTCCCTGATGAACGATCACTTTTTCGTCAGTTTATGTCGCTCCCCCTCAAAGCACAATGAAAAATTAGATTAAATTTGATGTGAAATGGCGGAAATTCTGGGGAACTTCAATGATTTATGAATTTTTTTATATTTTTGTGAAAAAAAAATACATTTTGACAAAAATTGTTAAGATAAATTTTACAAGGCCACTAACGATCATATTTAGTAGAATTAAACTGCCTGGAGCGATCGCGGATTCAGCCCGGTGACAGTCTCGATCGGTTTAACAATTCTGATCGATATGCTGTAATAGAAGAGTCTAAGTGATTGGCCTGTGCTAACCGTCAGGGAACTATCACAGTCGCGGGCAGCTACCCAGGGGAAGGACCCCGACAGGTCATCGGAATACGCGGAGCAAAATTTTATGTCTGTCCCAAATAAGCTGGTCAGTCTTGATGTAAACAAAGCCTTATGGGAGCGTTTTTTCTATGTCTCACCACTCGTTATTGTGGGCAGTCGAGAAGAAGACGGCAGCTACGATCTAGCGCCAAAGAGTATGACTATGCCGTTAGGTTGGGATAATTACTTCGGATTTATTTGCACCCCAAAACATCGCACTTACGCCAATATTAAACAATCCCAAAGTTTTACTGTCACCTTTCCCCGACCGGAACAAGTGGTTCTGACTAGCCTGAGTGCGGCGCCCCGTTGTGAGGATGATTCTAAACCAACTTTAGCGACTTTACCCACATTTCCAGCCAGCAAGGTGGATGGAATATTTCTCAAAGATGGCTATTTATTTATTGAATGCGAACTCGATCGCATTGTGGATGGGTTCGGGGAAAATAGTTTAATTGCCGGAAAAATTGTCGCGGTTCAGGTTCAAGAAGCGGCGCTAAGAATGAGCGATCGCGACGATCAAGATTTACTGCTAAATTCACCGTTACTGGCTTATCTCTCACCCGGACGGTACGCCACTATTAATCATAGTTGCTCATTTCCCTTTTACAACGGGTATAAAAGATAATGAAGATCGATCCTCTCCAGGCGAAAATTGCACAACGGTTGCGAGATTATCTCCACAATCGCCAAACCGAGATGACTAATTTATTGGCACAATTAGTGCTGGCTGAGTCTCCGTCGGTGGTAGCAGAATCACAACACCAAGTCTTAAGTCTGCTTCAGACAGAATTAGAACAAAGAAATTATCGAGTTAAGCGGATACCGGGGCAGAAAACAGGTGGGCAACTGTTCGCAGTTCCGGGCGATCGCACCAAAAACCAATCGATTCAAATGCTCTTAGGGCATTGTGACACCGTATGGCCGTTGAACACTTTAAAAAAAATGCCCCTACGTCAGAAACAGGGGAAAATGTATGGGCCGGGAATCTATGATATGAAAGCGGGATTAGTTCAAGTCATCTTTGCTTTAGAAGCATTGCGGGCTTTGGAAATCCAGCCAGAAATTGCTCCAGTAATTTTTATTAATTCTGATGAAGAAATTGGCAGTAATGAATCCAAAGTTCATATTCAAAGATTGGCAAAAGTTGCCGATCGCGTCTTTGTCATGGAACCGTCCCTCGGTCCGAGTGGAAAATTGAAAACACAACGTAAAGGACTCGGTGAATTTACTGTTCACGTCATCGGTAAAGCTGCCCATGCTGGGTTAGAACCAGAAAAAGGGGCCAGCGCAATTTTAGAATTATCCTTTGCCATTCAGCAATTATTTGCCCTCAATGATCCAGAACGCGGTATCACTGTGAATGTGGGCAATATTGATGGGGGAATTCGCCCCAATGTGATTGCCCCTTCCAGTAAAGCAGTGGTGGATGTGCGGGTACTCCACCGAGAAGATGCCGATCGCATTGACGCCAAAATTCGCTCGCTTCAACCCAGTACCCCAGGCACTAAAATTATTGTCGAGGGAGGATTCGATCGCCCGCCTTTGGAAAAAACCCCTGGAAATCAGCAATTATGGCAACGAGCTCAAAAAGCAGCCTCGGAGTTGGGCATAGAAATTGATGAAGCCACCGCTGGGGGAGGATCTGATGGGAACTTTACCAGTTTATATGCTCCCACATTAGATGGTCTGGGGGCAGTGGGAGATGCAGCCCATGCACCGGGAGAATTTGTCTATTTGGATCTTATGGTCGAGCGATCGGCTTTGTTATCTCGATTATTGTTAGAGTCTGCGATTAAAAATATTGGATGATGAAGTGTTAAAAATCTTTTGGGAAAAAAGCAGCGTTTTCTCTGGCGATGGTGTTGACTACTAAGGCGCGATCGAGAAAGTCGTTACTTCTTTCACAAGAACTTTCCGCAATTAACACGCAACCATGACAAGCTGCCCCTTGTAATAATGCATCGTCTTCGCGATCGCCGGGGATATGTTGAGAGCAAATCGGATCGTTAGAACATATTTCTCCGCTTTCTAAGGCTAGTTCGAGGTAATATTCTAAGCGATCGCCGATTTCAATTAATCCCCCTAATGTGCCTTCAGAACCACTCGAACCCGTATAAATTAATATACCATAACCGAGGTCATCATTAGCATAAATTCTTTCTTTAATTGCCGTAGAAGAATAGCCGCATTTTAAGGAAATGGTAGTAATTAATAAATGGGATAAAGAATGCAGCATGATGTATGGCATTCCCGGAAAATGTTCCTCTTTTTTGGGAATATTGTTAATTTCTAGCCATGCTTTATAGCCTCTTTGTAAATCTTTGCAGCGTTCGATTACCGGCGATCGCTCTGCCCAAGTTTTGATTTTTTCTTGGTTGAAAGAAAAGAAAATTCCCTCTCCTTTATTGGCGATCGCGGGCACCCATGATATTCCACTGGTTTCCCAGTCTAAACTTGCCCGACGGACATTAATATCTAATTCCCCGTTAATATCTGGCATTACCGCTTCAAACCGCGTAAAACCTACTTGGGCAATTACTTCTCGGAGGCGGTGAACTAAGACAATTTTATCTAGGAAAGGTTGCCAGTTACTTTCGATGGGTTTTCTGCGTAAATATGCCTCAAAATCTACCTCATCAATAGGTTTATTTTGTGCTGCTTGGGGTTCTGGTCCACAAGCTAACAGCACCTCTAACTCCGCCTCTTTAATGGTTTTTTCCACTTCGGGATCGTCGCTTTTTCGGCGTTCTAATTCTTCCCACAGTTTATCGATATTAAATGTTTTTAATTCAGCATATCTTTTCTTTTTTAATTCATATTTTAAATCTTCAATACTTTCGACTTCCTCTAATTCATCGGGATAAAATTTATCCACGACTTTTCTTAATTCGTGGTCGGAGTCCGGCAAAGAAATCACGCTGAGAGTTTGACTAAAATAAGCGTTACTAGCCGATCGCACTAATAAACGGCTTTGTTCCGGTTCATTAGTAGGAATTAACTCCTCGGTTTCTGGATCTCGTTTATAACCTTGGCATTCTTCTTTGGTGTTTTTAGTCGGATTTAACCACGGGCGATCGCCCAAACATTTGCCTAATATTTTGGAATTGGGTAACTTAGCCAAAGAAAGGGGATGGCGTTTTTTACAAGCGTCACAGCGGACGAAAATTTCCTCAAAATCATTCCCCGAACCCGCTTCATCTAACCAAATTTGTCCTGGGCAGTTGGTTTGAAAATCTTGATGGGCAAAAGCCCGCCAATTAATATCACTTAAATGGCCATTTACGCAAGCTTGAACAAAGCGAACGGGCACCGCATGGCATTTTTTCCCTTCCCATGTACAGCCTTTTTTAATCCCACTCCAAGGGAATAGGGGACGAGTGCGATATAGCTTACCTTGAATAGTAATATTGCGTTCGATTTGCACTAGAAACCAGCGGGGAAATACAAAAGCATCGATGCCAGAAATCGCCGCCCCCGTCGGGTCGGAATCATCCACAGGTGGGGCATAAAGTTGCACATTTTCCCCTGGATTTATCTTTAATATTTTTTGCACTTTTTGCCGCAGACGTTCTTCTTGAATTGGTTGTTTATATCCTTTCCAATAGGATAAACCGCTAATCACCACAGACTGTTCTGGTAAGTCTACCATTGCCCCCGGCCCAAAGGTAGTAAGTAGTTGACTTTGCCGGAGTTCGCCATCAGGTTGAATGTTATTTGTATTTGCCATAGGATTAGGTTTTAATGGTGGGTTAATGGTGGGTATTTTTTACCACAAAGACACAAAGGACACGAAGTTTAAGTAGGGTGTGTTAGGCGCGGTGATAATTAATATTATAAACCATTAAATGAACTGTCCGCGCCGTAACGCACCTGTTTAGGTTGAGGGTACAGAAACCGGGTTTCTTAGTTAACCTTTGGATATTTGCGTAAATTTTCGCAGAAACCCGGTTTCTTGGTTGCTTAATTAGCGTTGAATATTAAATTTTATTAAAAATGACCCTGATTGAGAACATTCTCCATTGATGGGCTTGTATCATCAATGAGAGATTGGATCTTATCGATCATTCTTTGAAATACATCACTATAGTATCTAGAGGAATCCAAAAAATCTATATATTCCTGTCTATGGTTTCGTCTTGCTTCTGGGGTTCTATACTCTTGGCGAATATTAGAGGACATTCGCTTCGTCTTGCGGACGATTAGAACATCATCAATTTGAGTTGAGATCAGCGAAACTGGGGTCATATCCAGAAATTCACAGACAATAAAATATAAAGATCCAGGAACAGCAGTTTTTAAGTCTCGACTTGTCGCTACTGCCTCTTGAAACATCGTTTTGTCTAGATTAGTTTTACACTCTGCACAAACATATCCAAGATGTGACTCAATGAACTTACAATCTTGAAATTCTCGGTCGAATGATGATTTTAGATATAATTTTTTACCCAAGATAAAGTCTTGGTCTTTACTTCTAATAATTGGTTCACCACCTTGACCTAAATTTCCCAGAGATGATAGAAAACTTAATCCAGCAAACGTATTTCTCGGTCCTAACTCAAAAGAATCATCGATTCCCCGCAAACTACGAAAAACTACTTGTGGCAAGAATTCTTCTAGGATAGTATTGTCTAGTTTTAACTGTCCTTTCTGTCTGTATAGAAAGTTTTCTGCACTATCAAAAATAAAATCAAGTTCGATAAAACGCTTGTATCGATTGGTTGCCTCGACGAGTCTTTCAACCGTATCCGGTTGACCCCGTTCAATTGATTCCATATCCGATATCCATTGATGATACTTTCTGATTGCTTCTTCTAACCGTTCTCGATCAGATTCAGGTAAGCGACGGTTGTTGAGACAAGCGATTAACTTTGTGTAATGAGGTCGAGAAATCTCAGGCATAGAGTGAAGTTTTATTTTTATTTTATTGATAATTTTACAATTATTTTATCCGATCGCTAACTATTTTTCGATCTAAAATCGGGGTACTTTTAATATAGTCTACTTTATCAATAGCCTCTTCAAGCAAACCGATATTTTGGCGATCGCATAAAGAGAGACCACTCTTTAATATATCAAAAGCTACCTCCCTGGCAATTTTTACCACGGCTTCCTGTGATATTTTATTATTCAAATTATAAAAACCAATAATATCTTCTCTGATTAATTGGCCAAACTTATTTTTAAATTCTCTTTTTTGCCTTAATTTTTCTTTAAGTAGGTTAGCTTTTAACCCAATTTTTTCGATGATATCCGCATTATAAAATGGTACGCCCATTACATTAGATTTATGCCCGATAATCAGGACGATTCGGGCTTTTTCTTTGCTGACTCTAGAAATCTCTCTGAGAGTATCAGCCATGTCTAAACAGTATTGAACTACTGTGTAAAATCGATTGCTTCTGTTCGCTCTATTGGAGCCAATTTCTGACCGGGCTATTTTTAAAATATCCCAGCCGAGTATTTCAGCGGATTTCCGATAGTTTTGATGATAATTAAATACATTAATATAGGGGGGAGATGTGACGACAAAATCTATCGAATTGCTTTCTAAGGGAAGCGATCGCGCATCGGCTAAACCCATATTAATCGGCTGGTTGGAGTAAGGAATATTTTCCATAAGATTTACCAAATCAGCAAATTTTGCCTGAACAGATTCATTGGTGACAGTATTATTGGCGATATCGAGTAAAATCACCAATGCGTCAAATATCTTGATTGATTCTCGATCTAGCTGATGCCTAATATTGTTGATTTTTTCGGCAAAATTATCCACTGGACTTTGGGCAAAAATTCTAAAAGGAAACTCTCGATCTATAACTTCTCTGAGAAGGTTAATCGATTGTTTTTTTCTGGAGTTATTAATAAATTCATATATTGTGCTAAGTATCCAAGCTGCCGGATTAACATCAAATCCATAGGCTTCAAGCTGGAGAATTCCCGCTTCTAGTAAAACAGTGCCGCTGCCTGCAAAAGGATCTAAAATTACCGAATCAGGCAGGCAGTATTCATTCAGGATAACCTCAATAAGCTGAGGCGAAAATTGACCGCGCCAGGTAAACAAGTTAGACCTGGTTTTTTCCACTATGTCAAGTTTTTCTTTTGGGATTGGTTTGTCAAACTGCTTCAATGTTTTCTGGTACATTTGCTTAGGATTAGGTTTTAATGGTGGGTATTTTTTACCACAGAGACACAAAGGACACGAAGAGATTATATTGAATTAATCCCGGCTAATCCAGAGGTTAACGGTGGGTTCTACGTCCCGTAAACTGCGCGGGGTTTTGAATTTTTTCGCGGCTTCGGAAAGGTTGGCGGTTTTGGGGTCGTTGGGGTCGCACAATAGCGGGCCAATGTTTTCCGCTTCGGTCTGATTATATTGCAGTATTTTATCGTTGCTTTCCCATAATTCTGTCCAAGTATCTAATAAGTTCATTACCCGTTTTTCTATTTCTTGGCGAATTTTGGCGCTTTCTGCTGGGGACATGGGGGTATGACTCGCTGCCCGATCGCATATTGGGGCGATCGCCTGTTCGATAGTTGACCGGAGTTGGGCTATTTTACCGGCGCCCATAGGCGGAGTCATTTCGGCTAAATTTAAGCGGGTTAAGGCAACGGTGACAGCAGCTAAACCGCGATCTAAGGCCCGAACGGAGAAGGGAGTGACACTGGTGACTTCTACGGAACGATAGAAATTATTATGCCAATGCATGAATCTTTCATAATGTGAGCGATCGCGCGGTCGATGGATATTTAATAGAGTAACTACCAACCCCGGACGACTGGGGTCACGACCGACCCGACTGCTACTTTGAATATATTCGGCGGCAGTTTTTGGTTGACCGAGAATCACCATTAATCCTAAACGGACAATATCCAAACCCACAGAAATCATATTTGTGGCTAAGGCAATATCTACCCGTTCTTTTTTCGGGTCTTTTTCGGCAAAAGAAATAGATAAGCGGCGTTTGGTATTGGCTATTTTATCCGTAGTAACTCGCGAGGTGAGTTCTTGCTGATCGTCTTGGATTTTTCGGTTAGCAAATAAGCCGTCTTTTTCTCCATAACGCTGGCGGCTTTGATAGTTTTGCAGTCGAGAAACTACCTCATCTTCCACAATGCGGCGACTGCCCCCTAATTCTCGCAGAGAGTTAAAATATCCCAGTAAAGTCATATATGGATCGACTGGGTTATTGGAATTTTTTTGGCCTCCAGCTAATTCCCATTGTTTTTGGGCTGCACTTAATAAGGCCAAATAGGTTCTTAATAAGACTACTTTTAAACTACGGCCTTGGGCGGCTACTCCTATATATAGTCGTCCAGGGCTTTTTTTAGTCGGTATGGTTTGGGCAAAAAATGAATCATCCAAGTTTGGCCCCGGAGGAGGAAAAACTTGAATTTCCGTCCGATTAAATAGGGCTTGAATTTGTCGATCTGCCCTGCGGACTGTGGCAGTAGAGGCGACTATTTTCGGGCGAATTATTCTATCTCCCCCCTTTTCAAGGGGGGCAAGGGGGGCATCTCCTGCTGGGGTGGAAATTATGCGGCTGCAAAGTTCATCGATCGCGGTTTCATAAAGTCCCACCATTGTCCCTAATGGCCCAGAAATTAGGTGCAATTCATCTTGAATAATTAAATCTGGGGGTGGCAAAGGTTGCTTGAGTTGAGTTCCTTTAATCCCTCGTCCTTTAATATTATCTGCGGTACTATAAAAACCTTCTCCAGTTTGATAATGGCTAACTTTACCAAATAAGGCCGCAGTTTGGCCAAACCACGGCAAACCGGCAAATTTATCTACAGTGGAAATGAGAAAACAAGGTAAACGCCGATAGATGGATTCATCGATCGCAATTATGGGTAAATGATTGTTTTCCTCAGAAAATTCACAGTCAAAGTTTTGACATTTAACTAATAGTTGCGTCGGGTGGCTTTCGTCCGGGTGTAACCAAAAAGAATCGGGAGTGAATTTTTCCCCACACCAGGGACACTTTTCTAAGGGAATGGGCGATCGCGATCGCTTACTATCCTTTTTGAAATTAAGGGTAATTTGGCGGGCTGAATCGGGGTTTTTATCGCCTTTTTTGCCCATACGGTTGGGGGTGGCGCTTTGTCCCACCCACAGGCCAATTTCAAACGGCCATTGTCCTAATTTTTTTAAGTTATCCGGGTGGTTTTTTCTGATTAATTCTAAGGCACAAATTAACCGAGTTGCCCTTTCTAATTGGTCTAAGGTTAGCAGGCGCAAAGTATAGCGCATGATGACGCTAACTCCCGCGCCATATATGTCTTGATTGGTTAATCGGCGATAGACTAAAGTAAATGCCGCTAGTCCTAAATAGGCTTCGGTTTTACCGCCACCTGTGGGAAAAAATAGCAGGTCAACTATATCGCGATCGCTTTTATCTCCTATTTTATCTCCCCCTTCTTCCCCTGCCAAAGAAAGAGTTTGATTGTCATTCCCGCGCCGGCGGGAATCCATCTTATTACTATTGACAATACCGCCAAGATTTAGTAAAATAAAAGCTAACTGAAATGGTCGCCAATTTGGGGCAGAAAAAGCATCCGCCGGTTGCTTAATTTCTTGGGCTAACTGTTGGCGACGGGCTTGGGCTACCGCTTGATTGGCAAGTTTAAAAGCGTAGAATACTTGGCTATCTGTTAGTAAGTCTATGCCTTGGTTGATGCGATCGCAGGCAATTTGCGCCCGACTTAGCAGTTTTTTGCTAGTTTCTACTTGCTTCTCGGAATCCACAGAAATCTTCTGTTGTTCGGCAATCCATTGGCGATAAGCAATAGTTAAAGGGCGGAGGCTTTCTTGCAAAGATTCCGATTGAGAAAATTGGCCAATTTTCTCCATATTTAACTCAACTTGGTCTAACTTTGCCGGGGCAACTTGGGCAACTTCTGCCGCAGGAACCCAAGTAGTTTTAATCAGCGGACAATAGGCGGAATTTTCTGGGTCAATTTGGGCAAAAGCGGAGGCATTGTGACCCACCGCAAACTCATAATTATGGCGATATTGGACAGCGGCAACTCTTTCATCCCAATCATCATCACCGCCTTCTCGCAAGTCGGGACGAGGGAGAAATCCTTCCCTACATTCTAACTGTAATTGGGCTTGGAAAATATAGCTAGTATCTCGTTGTTTGCCCTCAGCAATTTTTCGTTTATTAACTAAAAATACGGATAAAATATTAGTGTCGGCGAAAAGGCGACGATGATTGTCTTGAATATTTCCCTGGATATGCAAAGGGCGGTTATTTATGGCTAATTCTAACCCATTGCTATCGGGAATTGGCATATAAATTGTTTTTTCTGTGGTTCGCAGTTTTAAAGTTAATTCATATTTATGGGGAATTCTTTGCCAATATTCTGGGTCCGAGAAACCGGGTTTCTCAGAAAGAGAATTGTCATTCCCGCGAAGGCGGGAATCCATATTTTCTGGTGTTAACTCGATCGCCTCACATATATTGTCATTCCCGCCTTCGCGGGAATCCATATTTTCTGGTGTTAACTCGATCGCCTCACATATATTGTCATTCCCGCCTTCGCGGGAATCCATATTTTCTGGTGTTAACTCGATCGCCTCACATATATTGTCATTCCCGCGAAGGCGGGAATCCATATTTTCTGGTGTTAACTCGATCGCCTCACATATATTGTCATTCCCGCCTTCGCGGGAATCCATATTTTCTGGTGTTAACTCGATCGCCTCATAGTCTCCCCAAGTCACCGTCACCTCTAACTCTTCGATCGTATTTTTTAATAAGAAAGTCAGCCCTACCGAGGAGGGAAACGGGGCAGTTCGGGCAGCTTTTTTTTCGGGACTGTAGCTATCTTCCCCGCGATCGCTTTTATTCAGGCTACTATTTAAATCATCTTGACCGCGATCGTCATCAATGCGGTCTTTCAGGGGGGCACCTTTGGGACAGAGAAACCCGGTTAAATACCATTTAGTTGGGGGAGAATTAATAATTTCTCTTGCGTGTTCGATATCGTCGGGAGTTGGCCCGATTAAATCGAATTCTAAGGCATGAACCAGGATATCTCTAACTTGGGCAGAGGTAATTGAGGACATAAGTTATTTGTTGTTGGTTGTTTGTTGTTGGTTGGTTGTTGGTTGTTGGTTGGTATTATATCAAAGTTTGCAGCGTAATTAGAGAAACCGGGTTTTTTAATTATTTTTTAATGTTATCCGTAAATTTACGCAGAAACCCGGTTTCTTGGTTTAACCGTAACGCACCATATTATTTTTTTACCACAAAGACACAAAGAAACACAAAGATATTTTGTAGGGGCAAAGCATTCCGGCGGATAAATTATCGCTGAAAACGTTAACCTAAATACCGGAATGCTTCGCCCTCGCTGTGGGATTAGGGCGAAGCATTCCGGTATTTAAATTGTCGTTTATATATTAAATCAATCGCCGGAATGCTTCGCCCCTACAAAATAAAAAATTACAACCAGGGCTGTAGGGGCGAAGCATTCCGGCAGATAAATTATCGCTTAAACCGTTAACCTAAATACCGGAGTGCTTCGCCCTCGCTGTGGGATTAGGGCGAAGCATTCCGGTATTTAAATTGTCGTTTATATCCCAAATCAATCGCCGGAATGCTTTGCCCCTACAAAATAAAAAATTACAACCAGGGCTGTAGGGGCGAAGCATTCCGGCAGATAAATTATCGCTTAAACCGTTAACCTAAATACCGGAATGCTTCGCCCTCGCTGTGGGATTAGGGCGAAGCATTCCGGTATTTAAATTGTCGTTTATATCCCAAAGATACCCTCAAGCAAAAGCCCCAGCCTTTTGTTGATGAGTTGTTATCTTCCAAGTGTAAGTTCAGCAACGAGGAAATCCTAGCAGCATTGGAACATCTACAGGCAATAACAGAACAGAAAATTATTCAGGCGGTTGCCAGTCCACCGAAGCAATGGCAAATTACAATAGAGGAAAGGGTTGTTTTAGTGGAATATCTGATGACGCGGCAACACCGAATCTTATCAAATGACAATCTCTCAAACCAGGATTAGGCAAGGGAGTGGATATTATGGCAAGTCGATATAGTGTAATTCAATATGTCCCCAATCCGATCGCCGATGAACGGATTAATATTGGAGTGCTTGCTTTTGACCAGCAAACCGTGAAAGTTCATTTTTTGTCGAACTGGGATCGGGTTCGGGTTTTTGGTCGGTCTCAAGATATGAGTACCTTAAAAAGCTTTGCCGATCGGATGCAAAAATCTGCCGCTGCTGGGCAACTATTTCCTGGGGATGAACTCAGCAACACCCCAAACCATGAAGGATTACTAAAAGTTGTCCAAGGTTGGATTAATCATATTCAATTCACTGAACCCAGAAAGTCTTTAGACACGGTAGATAATCTGTTAACTGATGCCATTGCCACTTATTTATTAGAACCGGAACCAAAACCAAAACTCAGAGATAGGCAGGCGGCTGCCCGAATTGCCCAAAATAAAATTAAACAAGCTTTGATTAACAAATTGGGAGAAAATCGGGCGCAAGAATTGCTGAAACCTGACTATTTTATCTCTGGGCAACATCAAGGCCATACTTTTGATGTGGCGATCGCCAACAACGGTCGGCCATTACTAGCGGCGCATGGTCTGTCATTCGAGGTACAAACTTCTATCCAAGTCACCGATTCTTTAGCGTGGATGATTGTTGATGTGAGAAATCATCAGCCTGATTTTCCATTAGGAATTTTGGCGTTACCGCCTCAAGAAAATAGTCCTCATTATCGGAAACTTAATGAATTTTATGGCAAAACGATTTCTACTTATGAAAGTTTAGGGGCAACCATGATTAATGAGAATAATATTGACCTTTGGGCGTCGGAAAATCTAGCCGCGATGAAATAAACGGGCGTTTAGAAACCGGGTTTCTTTTTTGAATTCCACAGTAGGGGCAAAGCATTCCGGTAAA
>NZ_LIUQ01000030.1:81485-81723 GCF_001276715.1 Planktothricoides sp. SR001
CTACATATCCCGAATAGAAACCGGGTTTCTTGGTTTAACGCGAGGACTCAGAAACCGCCGAGGGTTAAAACCCCGGTCTAATAGCGTAAGTCGGTTAAAACCGACTGCGGATTATTTGGAAATTGGTAATATATTCGGTTTGATTTTGGCATGATTAAAATAGTCGGTTTTAACCGACTGTAGGGGTCAACGGCCGTTGACCCCTACAGGCGGGGATTTTAATCCCCGACGGATTTTA
>NZ_LIUQ01000086.1:0-8138 GCF_001276715.1 Planktothricoides sp. SR001
ATCAGCGTTTTTTCGCTCCGGTTTTGGGATGTACACCCAGAAATTCGACCGCTTTCCTGAGTGGTATGTATGCCATCTCCTGAAAGCATACATGAGCATCTGTTAACAAAACTTACACTGTTGAATAACCCTTAGTGGGAACATTGCCCATCATTGAAGACACCCACTTACAAGAAACCAAAGGGGGCAGATATGCCAACAATGAGAAGCCGTTGATGACATCTACCAAGTGGGTCATGCGGATTGCCAGATTCAACTCTTAGAACAATTTCAAGCCAAAGCTTATGTAATTGTCCCCTTATTTCAGGGAGAAAACCTCTGGGGATTGTTAGCCGCTTATCAAAACTCTGCCCCCCGACATTGGCAAGAAGATGAAATCGATTTACTCCCTCAAATTGGCTCACAATTGACCCTAGCCCTGCAACAATTAGAGTACCTCAAACAAGTGCAAGCCCAATCGGCACAATTAGCCAAAGCCGCTGAACGGGAAAGAATGATCGAACGCCAGAAAATTTTAGCGGCCATAGTGGATAAAATTCGGGGGTCATTGGACATTGAAACGATTTTTTGCACCACCACCGAAGAAGTGCAAAAATTGCTGCAAGCTGACCGAGTAATCATCTATCGGTTTAATCCTGATTGAAGTGGGGCTTGTGTTTCCGAGTCCGTCGCCCCAGAATGGATTTCATTATTACATCAACAAGTCGAACCGCCCCGGTTAACGGATAAGATTAGAAATATTAGTGACTCCACCCTGAAATCTTTGGCGAAATTAACCTCAACGGATACTTATTTACAAAAAACCCAAGGGGGACTTTTTGTCCAAGGACAAGCATTCCGCACTTGTAATAATATCTACCAAGCAGGTTTTACTACTTGCTATTTGCAAGTGATCGAAAGTATGCAGGCGAAAGCTTATGTGATTGTAGGCATTTACCAGGGGACAAAAATCTGGGGATTATTAGCGGCTTATCAAAACTCTGGTTGCCGTGAATGGCAAGAAGAAGAGGTGGAAGTGCTGTCCCAAATTGCCAGTCAGCTTGGGGTGGCATTGCAACAAACAGACTACGAAATCAAGTGCAGAATCAAGCGGCACAATTGGCAAAGGCGGCTGAAAGCCTGCGATCGCTTGCCACCACCATTGACAAAATTCGCCAATCTTTTTTAGATATTAATACAATTTTTCAAACTACCACCCAAGAAGTCCGGCGATTATTAGAAGTCGAACGAGTGGCCATCTATCGCTTTTATCCTGATTGGAGTGGGGAATTTGTCGCCGATTCTATTGTTGATGGTTTCACTACACAACCTGTCAAAACATTTGCGTTTGAAGAACACTGGGTAAAAATTAATCAATCAGGAAACTGTCAATATTCTATAAATAAATAAAACATTTTTGCCAATTTTAAAATAAAAAAATGTTTTTTAGTCGCTTATAAAACCTCGCAAATGAGTTATTTGCACCATCAATAAATTAACTTATTAGATCAATTGGTGGTACAATTGGGAATTGCTATTCAACAAGCGGAATTGTTGGAACAAACCCGTCGGCAAGCGATCGAACTGACCGAGACTCTCCAGAACTTGCAAAAAACTCAAACCCAAATGATTCAAAGTGAAAAAATGGCTTCTTTGGGGCAGTTGGTCGCGGGGTTTGCCCATGAAATTAATCACCCGATTAATTTCATGGCAATCTAGGTTATATTGGTGATTATGATCAATATTTATTAGAATTGGTACAACTTTATCAATCACATTATCCCGAACCAGCCGCCGAAATATTATAAAAAATAGAAGAGGTGGATCTGAATTTTATTAGTCACGATTTACCAGAAGCCCTCGCTTCGATGAAAACGGGAACGGAACGGATTTGGCAAATTGTGCTCTCATTGCGAACCTTTGCTCGCCATGATGAAGCAGAAATGAAAGCTGTAGATATTCATCAAGGCATTGATAGCACCCTGTTAATTTTGCAGCATCGCCTAAAGTCTGAGGAATGGCGGGAAATTATCGTGGAGAAAAACTACGGATATTTACCCAAGTTAGAATGTCATGGGGCGCAATTAAATCAGGTTTTTATGAATATTATTAGTAACGCAATTGATGCAGTATAAAATGTAGATAATTCCACGCTTTATACTACCACAAAATTGATAAATAATCAAGCGTTGATTCGGATTCGTGATAATGGTTGTGGCATTGCTGAATCCGTCCTACCGCAAATTTTCGATCCGTTTTTTACGACTAAAAGGCTAGGCAAGGGCACCGGGTTAGGTCTTTCGGTTAGCTATCAGATTATTGTCGAAAAAAATCGGGGTAAGCTTGAATGTTCCAGATTGGTTGCCGGAACTGAGTTTAAGATTACTCTGCCAATTAATCAATAATTTGTTGGTTGTTGGGTAGGGATTCTTTGGGTAGGGATTCTTTGGGTAGGGATTCTTTGGTTGTTGTTTGTTGTTTGTTGTTTGTTGTTTGTTGGGTAGGGATTCTTTGGGTAGGGATTCTTTGGGTAGGGATTCTTTGGGTAGGGATTCTTTGGTTCTGCACCCCTGCACCCCTGCACCCCCGCTCCTCCGCGAAGAGTGAATAGTGAATAGTGAATAGTGAATAGTGATATTTCTTTTGTAAGGGCGAATGGCCTGGCCATATAGCCTGACGGATTATGCTTCCCAAGGACGCCCCTACGACTTTTCACTTTTCAATGCATCACTTTTCACTTTCCCCCCCCACACCCCGCACCCCCGCCCCTCCGCACCCCCGCCCCTCCGCACCTCCCCCCAGATTTCCGGTTCGGTAAACCGTACAGTTAAAAAAGTGGCGATCGCGCCTTAATTTAGTAAGATAAATTAGAAAAACTATTGCTCTTTACGATTAAGTTGAAAGGTGAATTTTATGGCCGTTAGCATCAATATTTCCACGGTTCAACCGCTCGGCGATCGCGTATTTGTGAAAATCAGCGCTTCTGAAGAAAAAACCGCCGGAGGAATTCTGTTGCCTGATACCGCCAAAGAGAAACCACAACTCGGAGAAGTCGTCGCGGTGGGTTCTGGAAAAGTTGATAAAAATGGTAAGCGCATTCCCCTTGATGTCAAAATTGGGGATAAAGTTCTCTATTCTAAGTACGCGGGTACTGACATAAAAATGGGCAATGAAGAATATATTTTGTTGACTGAAAGAGATATTTTAGCAACGGTTGCTTAGGCATCAATTAGGCATCAATTAGGCGTCAATTAGGCATCAATTAGGCATCAATTAGGCATCAATTAGCCCAATTAAGGATTCACATCCCGCTTATGATGAATTGGTGAATCGGTGGGCAATGCCCACTCTCACCCCCAAAACAACAAATTACCAAAAATCAAAATGCCTGACGCTTTGAGTCAGGCATTTTTGTTTTTGTGAATTGATTTCTGGTAATTTAATTTATTTTTGGTAATTTATTACCAGTAATCTGCTCTAATTTTTGGCAGATAAAGAGAGAGGAGACTGGGGCAGCAAAGTCGCTACGGATTCAGTTTGAATCGAAGATTGCAACATTTCTGTCCGAGTCACCGAGTCATTGACAAAGGTGAACAAGGGATTAGACAGAATTCCGGCTAAAGATGTGGCCACTAAAGTCAGAATAATTCCCACTTGTAAAGGCCGCATTCCGGGTAAAGTCCAGCGGATTTCGGGATATTTTTTCACGGATTCTGACATTTCCTGGGGTTCTTTAACCACCATCATTTTCACTACTCGAATGTAGTAGTAAATCGAGATGACACTGGTGATTAAACCGACTAAGACTAAGCCATAAAGTCCGGCTTGCCAACCTGCCCAGAAAATGTAGAGTTTACCAAAGAATCCAGCTAAGGGAGGAATCCCGCCTAAAGACAGTAAGCAAATACTTAATGCCAGGGTGAGCAAAGGGTCTTTTTGATAGAGTCCAGCGTACTCACTAATTTGGTCAGTACCCGTTTGTAGAGTGAACAGGATTAAGCAAGTGAATGCCCCTAGGTTCATAAACAGGTAAACCAGCAAGTAGAAGACCATGCTGGCATAACCGGCGTCGGTATTGGCGACTAAACCAATCATCACAAATCCGGCTTGACCGATGGAAGAATAGGCCAGCATCCGTTTGAGGCTGGTTTGAGCGATCGCCACCGCATTGCCCAAAATCATACTGAGAATGGCTAAAGCAGTGAAGACAAAATGCCATTGTTCGCTGACCAAGGGGAATGCAATTACCAGCAGACGAATGGCGAGGGCAAATCCAGCAGCTTTGGAACCGACGGACAAAAATGCGACCACGGGTGTGGGCGAACCTTCATAAACGTCTGGAGTCCATTGGTGGAAAGGCACCGCCGAAATTTTAAAGGAAATCCCGGCGATCGCAAATACCAAAGCAATGAGCAACGTAATCGACTCTCCCGTGTTGCCTTTGGCTAAACCAGCGGCGATCGCTTCCAGGTTGGTTTCGCCACCGGACAAGCCATAAAGCAAGGAGGTGCCATAGAGGAAAACCGCCGATGCCGAAGCGCCAATCAGCAAATATTTTAAAGCCGCTTCGTTGGAACGAGGATCCCGTTTCATGTATCCCGTTAACAGATAAGAGGAGATACTCAGGGTTTCCAAGGAGATAAAGATCATCACCAGTTCATTGGCAGCACAGAGGAACATTGCCCCAATGGTGGCGGTGAGTAAAATCATAATAAACTCCGCCAAAGCGGTGCCTGATTCATTCACATAGCGAATGGACATCAGAATTGTCACCGCCGTGGATAAAGCAATGATGCCTCTAAAGACGACACTGAGGGCATCGCCATTAAAAGCCCCTAAAAAGGCTGTGGGAGTGGTACTATCCCATTGATAGTACAGGGCGACCTCCGTGGCCAATAAACCGGCGATCGCGATATAAGGAATCCAGGAGCGCGAGGCGTTGCTAGTCTCATTAAAAGGAGAAGACCGCCCGACAATGAGATCCGCGATCGCTACCACAACGAGGGTGACAATGACAATTCCCTCTGGCAAGATCGCCCCGGTATTCAATTCGGCAGCAAGATTAGCAAAGTCCATAGTCTGTAAATTAGGTGGAACTGTCTTTAGGTAGCCTTGAGCGTTGTCAGTTCGAGCATATGAACTGCGATTCGCTGAAGCGATAGCTTCGCTTCATGCGCCCAACGGCATCCAATCAGACTGTTAAAAATACTTTACATTGGATTTTGGCGGTGAAATCATTGAATTTTTCCCTGGATTTCGGTTAATCTTCAACGGTCAAGCGTGGATAAATTAAGTTAGGGTGTAGTTCGTGGTCAAGACAAATCGATATATATAAGTAATAGGAAGAGGCAAACCCGCCATCGTCAAAGCACTCATTCACTATGAATTTAACCTAGATGCCTGATCGGGCTTGTCGATTGTCGGTTTTACTAATATAGCTATTGTTCGCGAAAAAAAAGAGCCATGTCAAAGCTGGTCATTGTGGAATCTCCCACCAAAGCTCGTACCATTCGCAATTACCTCCCCTCGGATTATGTGGTGGAGGCTTCTATGGGGCACGTCCGGGATCTTCCCCAGTCCGCAAGCGAAATTCCCGCCTCAGTGAAAGGTCAACCCTGGGCAGCGCTTGGGGTGAATGTGGATGGTGATTTTGAACCCATTTATGTGGTTCCCAAAGACAAAAAGAAAATCGTCAAAGAACTCAAAGAAGCCCTCAAAGGTGCGTCAGAATTGATTCTGGCCACGGACGAAGACCGAGAAGGAGAGAGTATTAGCTGGCATTTACTCCAGCTACTCCAGCCGAAAGTCCCGGTCAAGCGAATGGTGTTTCACGAGATCACCCAAGAGGCTATCCGGGAAGCCCTGAAAAATTGTCGAGACATCGACGATCAACTGGTTCATGCTCAAGAAACCAGGCGCATTCTCGATCGCCTCGTGGGTTATACCCTCTCTCCGTTACTCTGGAAAAAAATTACCAGTGGCTTGTCCGCAGGCCGGGTGCAATCGGTATCGGTCCGGTTGCTGGTGGTGCGTGAACGGCAACGGTTGGCCTTTCGCCAGGGAACCTACTGGGACTTAAAAGCCAATATGGTGCAAGCAAATAGTCCGTTTGAGGCCAAGTTAATCAGCCTGAAAGGGACGAAACTTGCCACGGGTAGCGATTTTGATGAAGCGACCGGCCAAATTGCCGCAGGCCGTCAGGTGGTGCTGCTGAATGAACAGGAAGCTTTAGATTTGCAAGCCCGACTGAGCCAAAAGCCTTGGACGGTGATTAATGTGGAAGAACGACCGACGATCCGCAAGCCGTCGCCGCCGTTTACTACTTCTACCTTGCAACAAGAGGCCAACCGCAAACTCAGGCTTTCCGCCAGGGAAACCATGCGGACAGCCCAGAATTTATATGAGCAGGGTTATATTACTTATATGCGGACAGATTCCGTGCATCTATCGGAACAAGCGATCGCGGCTGCCCGCGATTGTGTCCAACAAAAATACGGTAAAGAATATCTCAGTCCTAAACCTCGGCAATACGCTACTAATACCAAAGGCGCCCAAGAAGCCCACGAAGCCATCCGTCCTGCGGGCAGCTATTTCCGCACTCCCCAGGAGACAGGGTTGAGCGATCGCGAACTGAAACTCTATGACTTAATTTGGAAGCGTACCGTAGCCTCTCAAATGGCCGATGCTCGCCAAACCTTTGTCACCGTTGATTTACAAGTGGATGACGCGGTATTTCGCGCCACGGGAAAACGGATTTCTTTTCCCGGCTTTTTGCGGGCTTATGTGGAAGGATCCGATGACCCGGATGCGGCGTTAGAAAATCAGGAAATCATTTTGCCCAGCCTGAAAGTGGGCGATCGCCCAGAGTGCCAAAACTTAGAGGCGATCGGGCATGAAACCCAGCCCCCCGCCCGTTACACCGAAGCCGCCCTGGTCAAAACCCTAGAAAGCGAAGGCATTGGTCGTCCCAGTACCTACGCCAGCATCATCGGCACCATCATCGACAGAGGCTATGCCCAACTGAAAAACAACGCCCTAGTCCCCACCTTCACCGCCTTTGCGGTGACAAATTTGCTGGAAAAATATTTTCCCGAATTAGTCGATACCAAATTCACCGCCCGCATGGAACAAACTCTAGACGAAATTTCTACCGGGCTGGCCGACTGGGTGCCCTACTTGCGGGAATTTTACTGTGGTGAACAGGGACTATCCACCCAAGTCAAACAACAAGAAGACCAGATAGAACCCCAAAGCGCTCGCACCGTCGAACTAGAAAGCATCAATGCCAAAGTCCGCATTGGTCGTTACGGGCCTTACATCGAGGCCGAAAATGGCGATGGCGTCGTCACCGCTTCACTGCCCCATGAATTAACCCCCGCTGACCTCAATCCTGAACAAATTGAGATATTGCTGCGGCAAAAAACCACCGGCCCAGAACAATTGGGCATTGACCCCACCACCGGCTTACCCGTCTATGTGATGCTGGGCAAGTATGGGCCTTATGTGCAACTTGGGGAAGCCAGTGAGGAAAACAAAAAACCCAAGCGCAGTTCTTTGCCCAAAGGTATGACTGTGGAAAACCTAACCCTGGAAGATGCCTTGAATTTACTGTCTCTCCCCCGACATCTGGGCGATCATCCGGAAACTGGCGCCAAAATTACAGCGGCATTGGGCAGATTTGGCCCTTATGTCGTTCACGACCAAGGAAAAGAAGGCAAAGATTATCGCTCCCTCAAAGCCGGAGATGATGTCTTAACCATTGACCTCAGCCGCGCTTTAGAACTCTTGGCGGAGCCAAAACGGAGTAAAAACAGCAAAACCAGCACCAGCAAAAAACCTTTGCGGGAACTGGGAGAACATCCTGCGGACGGGGAACCCGTGAATATCTATGACGGCTCTTATGGTGCCTATATCAACCACGGGAAAACCAATGTTTCTATCCCGAAAGATCAACCGATGGAAAATGTAACCCTGGCTCAAGCGGTGGAATTATTGGCCAGCAAGTTATTGGCCAGCAAGGGGGCAACCTCCAAAGCCAACAACGGTAAAGGTAAGAGCAAGTCCACCTCCAAGTCCACCTCCAAGTCCACCTCCAAGTCCACCACCCGGAAGAAAGCATCGGGTTAGCGCTGGGGACTGTGGGGCCGCCATCGGCCGCC
>NZ_LIUQ01000086.1:8209-16133 GCF_001276715.1 Planktothricoides sp. SR001
CTATGCATCCTATGCATCCTCTCTTCCCCTACACCCTACACCCTACACCCTACACCCTACACGACGGCGGCTTCCCCTGCACCCCTGCCCCCCCGCACCCCCACTCCCTGCCCTTCTTTTGGTCAAAAGTAGTTGACGTTGGCCACCTGGTATTTACAATGGATTACAGGAAAACGTAAAGATTTGTAAATTTATCAAATTATCAAAGCACCATGACACAACCCCAACCCACTACCACTCCCAAATTGGCCGATCCAAAATTTGGCTTTAACGATTATGCCGAACGCTTGAACGGTCGAGCGGCGATGATTGGCTTTGTTTTGACTGTAGTCATCGAGTATCTGACAGGTCAAGGTGTCCTGTCTTGGCTGGGTTTAAACTAATTGCCGGATAGATTAGATTCAGGAGAAGGGTCTGCCTTCTCCTGGTCGAATGCCTCAGCCAGAAACCTGTAGATTCTCTTTTGAGTCTTGAGGATGTGATGACAGGAAACAGCAAAAGCTTATTGCCGGGGATATGGGAGGCGATCGCCTCCCATCAAATCCGCTTTTGCCAGAAATTAAAAACCTTTGCTTGTATGCTAATGCCGATAATTCCTGGAACATCAGTCACGGAAATGTAAATTAAATATTATTGCTCGATTATTGCTCGAAAGATTAAAATGCTCCCCGGAGAGTCTTTACCTACTCCTTCTGGTCATAACGCTATGATTTCGTTAATTACCGGAAAAAGTTCTGCTAAGATTAAAGGGATCGCGCAAAAACTTTGCTCAGAATCCCTGAAGTATATGTAGCAAATCCAGAAATATGCCGATAAGATTTGTTTCGGTTCCATTCCCCAGTCAATCTTGACCGTGAGCCAATGGAACCCCAGAATAGCAGAACTCCCTTGTTTAAGGATTCTGGACAGTCTGCCAAGAAAACCATCAACCGTTTAGGTTTCTATTCCAGGATAAATCAATTAAGAATTTATTCCTGATGACCAGAAACCGAATTTATCAATTTAGAAAGAAATAGGAAGGCGAAAGTCTGTGATGAACGCTGCTTTGTTTAGATTTATTAAGTCAGCCTACCGTCAAGAGCCCCTCTCTAGTTTTATTGTTACGGTGGGGGCGGTAGATGCCGTGATTGGTGGAGTGGAAAATAGCGGGTCTTTATTTGGTTTTGGCTTGAGTCTCGTCGGGTTAGCGCTATTTTTACGCTTATGGCAAATTCTCCGCAATGAGCCGGAAGAAATCCCAGAAGAAGTGCCAGAACGTTATCTGCCACCGAGTTCTTCTCGACCGCAAATGCCGATGTTAATGGCGCAGAAAAAACATCCACCCAATTTTTAGTTTCCGCCGAGTTTAATCCCAAGCAATCAACCAAGTAATTTCTCGTGATGGGCGTGAGGAAGCTGGAAAATTGACCAATGAACTGCACGTTAATCCCCGATGTTAAGAATCCCCGATGTTGAGCGCTTAAAGCGTTTAAAAATTGGCGAAGTGGCCAATCAAAGTGGTTTGCCAGTAAAAACTATTCGTTATTACGAAGAAATTGGCTTACTCGCACCAACGGTCAAACGCTCGGCAACGGGCTATCGTTTGTTTGACCACCATGTGCTCAATCGTTTGGCTTTTATTAAGCGATCGCAATCTTTTGGGTTAAGCTTGAATGACATTAAAGCAATTTTAAATATTCACGACCAAGGTCAGTTGCCTTGCGGGGAAGTTAAACAACTGGTGCAGCAAAAGTTAGCAGAAATTACTGACCAAATCGAAGCCTTAGAAACCTTACGCGGCGAACTCCAAGGCTTGCTGTCCGGTTGGCAAGACCTTCCCAGTGCTGACCGCATCGCCCGGACAATTTGCCCTAATATTCAATCAAACGAATGACACAGCACCCGAAGAAGAAAACCAGAAGCGGACGCAACAGACTCATTCTGTTTTCTTTTTCTTTGTTTTGTACTTTAATCCCCATCTACTTGGGTCAACTTCCTTTGTATGCTTCCCCCCCTCAGACATTGACTCAGGAATCGGCTTGGGGGAATATCCAGCTAGTCAGAACTCTGGAAAGTCGCCATAAAACGGCGGTTGAGTCGTTGGTGTTTACTCCCAATGGCGAAATGTTAATCAGTGGTGGGGGTCGCAATGATCCGATTATTCATTTGTGGACTGTGCGAAATGGCAAACATCGGGGACAGTTGAAAGGACATCAAGCGAGGGTTTTGTCAATGGCGATCGCCCCCGATGGTAAAACCTTAGTCAGTGGGGGGGAAGACTCCCTGATTAATCTCTGGGATTTGGAAAAACGTCAGTTAATCCGCACTTTTGCTTCCCATTCGTCTCATGTGATGGCTTTGGCGATTACTCCCAATGGCCAAAATTTAATTAGTGGGGGGTTAGATGGGCTGAAAATCTGGAATCTTCAGCAACAGGTATTTATTGAAACTTTATTACGGCTGAATCCGATTTACTCCGTGGCGGTTGATCCTCGCGGCAGGCTGTTAGTTACTGGGGGCAAAAACGGCGAAATTACTCTTTGGGATGCCCAACCAGACTGCACCGAGACTCTGGGCTGTTTTGTTCCCCGTGCAAATCCCCATGAAGGCAGTTTTAAAGGACATACGGATGCGATTAGTGCGCTGGCATTTACTCCCAATGGCGAATATTTAGTCAGTGGTAGTTATGACCAAGGCATCAAATTGTGGCAGATGGATACTGGGGAAATGAGGTCTTTGGGAGAGCATCTTGGCCCGATTCATACTTTGGCGATCTCTCCTGATGGTAACACCCTCGCCAGTGCTAGTCGGGATGGGCTGAAACTCTGGAATTTGCGATCGGGTGAACTGTTGCACCGAATTTCTCCCACGGTGGATGCGGTGCAAGCGGTGGCTTTTAGTCCTGATGGCACCATGCTGGCTACTGGGGGCGACAATAACACGATTCAAATTTGGCGGTGGAGTTCCGGGACTCCCTCTAACTAACTAGGCTGCTCAACAGAGAGGAGAGAGGAGAGAGCAACATGATCTTGTTGCAGGTTTGAGTCGCGATCGGATCGGAATTGGCGCGATCGCCCTGGACATATCAGAATACATGAGTTTCAATAGAAGTTAAATTCGGCCTGATAGCCAAGAGGTTTTTCTATGTCTACGAATGACAGAAAATATCGATTAGTCACTCGGAGTGACTTTGATGGTCTAGTTTGTGCGGTTCTCTTAAAAGAACTAGACATGATTGATGACATTAAATTTGTTCATCCTAAAGATATGCAGGATGGAAAAATTGAAGTCACGGATCGGGATATTACCACTAACTTACCTTATTTAGAAGGCGTCCATTTAGCCTTCGACCACCACGCCAGTGAAACCATTAGAAACGAACAAATCCAAGATAATCACATTATCGAACCCAATGCCCCTTCAGCGGCCAGAGTCGTTTACAACTATTATGGCGGTAAAGAAACTTTTCCGAGTATTTCTGATGAAATGATGGAGGCCGTTGATAAATCCGATTCGGCTAAATTTGAAAAACATGAAGTTTTAGACCCAGAAAATTGGGTGCTTTTGAACTTTATTATGGATGCCCGAACCGGATTAGGTCGATTTAAGAATTTCCGGATTTCTAACTATCAATTAATGATGGAGTTAATCGAATATTGCAAAAATCATAGCATTCAGCAAATTTTATCACTACCTGACGTTAAAGAACGCATAGAACTTTATTTTGAGCAATCCGTGCCTTTTAAAGAACAATTAAAAAGATGCTCAAAAGTTTATAAAAATTTAGTAATTTTAGATTTAAGAAATGAGGAGGTCATTTATGCGGGAAACCGCTTTATGATTTATGCGCTATATCCTCAGTGCAATATTTCCATCCATCTGATGTGGGGATTAAAACAGCAAAATACCGTGTTTGCCGTTGGCAAGTCAATTTTTAACCGATCTTCCAACACAAATATCGGGAAATTAATGCTGAAATATGGCGGCGGTGGTCATGCCAATGCGGGAACTTGCCAAGTGGATAATGACCAAGCGGAAGAGGTGAAGGAAGAGTTGATTCGGCAAATTAACGCCGATGGTTAATTGGTGAATTCGGTGTAATATTCAGCCAAGGAAAATTACGGGTTTCTTCTCATCAAAAACCCGTAATTTTCCTAGTTTAATTGAATGATTTGATTTCAGGTATGACATCTAACAAAAGTCTAAGCGATCGCGAGTTCAGCTTCGACTTTGACTCGTTGAAAAAACTTTGGTTGGGGTATATTTTGGGGTGATTTGGCTACGACGAGCATGGAGTCAGAAGATCGCACTACCAGCTTGCCTTCTTGGAGTGATTCTCGCAATTCTCGTCCGGTTTTCCAAGCCCGATATTTGACGGCGCCCCAGCGAGGGTTAGCTGGGTATCCGGCGAAACCAGACCTTAGGGCCGCTTGGTTGGTAGAGGCGATCGCGGTCTGAACTTTCACCCCTGCTGCTAAATCAACCACCATAATTTTGGGATTTTGGTTTGTTTTGAACATTAGCGTTACCCCCTTTAGTTTTTCCGATAGTTTTTCCGATGAAAATTCTGCTTAATCGAGCAGCAAATTTAAGCTTAAACACTCTATATAGGGGATCGCTCCCCCTCGCGAAATCCCGATTTAGGATTTCGGCGTCAGTTTTATCATGCAAATTAGTTGAAGTAATATGACAAAACATTACAGGAATTAGCAATTCTTTGCAAGAGGTTTACGGATCATATTTTTGGCCTTTTTTTGGTCTTACGGCTTTTTTGCCAGGAAATTTTTTGGCATACTACAGGCAAGCATTGGTTGATTGTTATTGGTTATTGGTTATTTGACCAGAGTCAAAATCACAAATAACCAATAACAGTAAAAAAATAACGAATGATAAATAATAAATAATATGTTAGGTAAATCCCCAATACCCTGGACTGTCACTCTGTGTTCTTACTGCTTTGGCTATGCGATCGCGCCATCAATTGCCCAAGGTCAGATTATTCCCGATCGCACCTTACCGATTAATTCCGTGGTCAATACGGATGGCAATCTGCAAACAATTACCGGGGGAACCGCTGCCGGGGCTAATCTATTTCATAGTTTTCAGGAATTTTCTTTGCCGACTGGGGGCGAGGTATTTTTTAACCATGCTTCAGAGATTAGCCATATTTTCACTCGCGTCACTGGTGGCAATATTTCTAATATTGATGGCTTAATTCGCGCCAATGGGACAGCAAATCTATTTTTCCTTAACCCGAATGGGATTGTATTTGGGCCAAATGCTCAGTTAAATATTGGCGGTTCGTTTTTTGCCAGTAGTGCCGAAAGTTTGGTGATGGCGGATGGTAGTTTGTTTAGTGCTACCAATCCCCAAGCCCAGCCATTGCTCACAGTTAATCTGCCAGTGGGCTTACAGTTTGGTGACAATCCCGGCGCCATTGTTAACCAGTCTCAGGTGACAGATAATCAAGGAAACGCGATCGGTCTGGCAACACAACCAGGGCAAAGTTTGGCATTAATTGGCGGTAGCTTGCTTTTGGATGGGGGAAAACTGACCAGTCCCCAAGGACAAATTTACCTCGGTAGTGTCGGCAGTAATGCCAGAGTGAGTTTATCTGGTCCTGATCGTGGCTTTGCCCCAGGATATTGGGGAGTGGAGAATTTCGGCGATATTCAATTGACCCAAAATGCCGTGGTGAATGCCAGTGGGAATGGTGGTGGCGCGATCGCAGTCCGGGGTGGGAATATCACTTTGACCAATGGCTCCAGTATTCTGTCTAATACCCTGGGCAGTGAAAACGGCGGCAATATTACCGTTGATGCTAATCAATTTGTCCTCAATAATGGCGCCTTTATTTCTGCATCCACCTTTGGCAGTGGACACGGCGGCAACCTCACCATCCGCGCTACAGACCAGATTAACCTCAGTGGCACCCAACGATTAGTCATCTCCGAACAGGTGTTAGCCGGAACCTTTGACCCCCTGAATATTAATAGTGGTTTATATACGTTGACTGCCAGCAATGGGATGGCAGGGGATCTGACTCTGGAGACTAACCAGTTAATCGTCAACAATGGCATCGGCATCTTGGCTTCGACCTTTGGCCCCGGTAACGGCGGCAATTTGGCAATTAAGGCTGATTTTATTGATATCACTGGCGGCTCCCTGGTGATGGCTGGGACTGCGGGCACCGGCAGCGCCCAGGATTTGACCATTGATACGCGGCAATTGAGACTCCAGGATGGCTCGGTGATTTCCAGTACCACCTTTGGCCCCGGTCAAGGAGGCAATGCGATTGTCAACGCTGTGGAGCAAGTGGAAATAGTTGGTGCGCCGATTAATGTTTTGGGCAGAACCTTTGGGGTCAGTCGCTTAATTACTTATCTGCCTACGAATATTCTCAGTGGCAGTGTCGGTCGCGAGGAAAGCGGGACTGGGAATGCCGGTGATTTAATTATTAATACTGGCCGGTTAATTGTCCGAGATGGTGGTTCTCTCTCCGCTGCCAGTACCAGTGCGGGAAAAGGGGGGACAATGTTGATTAATGCTTCGGAGTCAGTGGCAGTCTTCGGAGTCTCTGGGGATGGCCTGTTGGCCAGTTCTTTATTAGCCTCGTCTAGTGGCCCAAGTAGTGTGGCCGGTGACATTGTGATTAATACCGGGAAACTGTTTGTCCGCGATGGCGGAACGATCGCCGCTGGGACTTTTTTTGGCCCAGGGGCTGGGGGCAGCTTGACAGTGAATGCTTCCGAGTTGGTCGAAGTTACTGGTCGTCGGACTGGGACTTTGATTCCTAGTGGGATATCGGCGTCTTCGGGCTTGGCCGGATCGCCAATTCCTGCCACGGGAGCGGGGGGCGACGTGAGCATTGTTACGGATAAGTTAATTGTCAGTGATGGGGCAAAACTGGCGGTGAGCAGTGTGAGTCTGGGGGATGCGGGAAATCTGGAAGTAGTGGCTCGCGAAATCGAGATTGCCAATACCGGGGAAATTACTGGGGCTACCAGTTCCGGTCAGGGTGGCAATATTCGCTTGCAAACTCAAGATTTGCTGTTGCGGCAAACTGGCAATATTAATACGAATGCGGCAAATACCGACGGTGGGAATATTGCGATCGCAACAGAAAATTTAGTAGCCCTGGAAAATAGCGATATTACGGCGAATGCCTTGGCCGGTCGTGGGGGTCAGGTAAGAATTAATGCTCAAGGGATTTTTGGCACCCAATTTCGCAACAGTGAAACGCCCTTGAGCGATATTACGGCCTCTTCTGAACTTGGCCCCCAGTTTAGTGGCACCGTGGATATTAGTACCCCAGATATTGATGCGGCTGCTGGGTTGCTGGAGTTGGCGAAAAGTCCCGTTGATGTAGCCCGCTTGATTGACCGTAATTTCTGTGCGGTGAACAGTGGCAGTCAATTTACGGTGTCAGGTCGTGGCGGTTTGCCCCGTTCTCCCAATGAGGTGATTCACTCGGCTGTGGTGCTGGACGATTTACGGTTTTTTGGCGATCATAGCAATGGGCAGCCAGAATCACAGATTCGCAGTTTTGCCCAAAAGCCGCCCAAAAGCCAAAGATATTCAGCCACTTCTCTTTTGCCATCTGTTTTGCCATTAGAGTTGCCCATAGTGGAGGCTCAGGGCTGGCTGGTGGCCGCTGATGGCACGGTGGTTTTGGTGGCGCGTGAAGCGAAGCTATCGCGTCAGAGCGAATCGCCTCATGTGACTCTCTCAGGGTCTGGGTTGCCGGTGTTGGATTGTAGAGGTGCTGGGAAGTAGAATGTAGGGGCTTTCGCATTCGGGCAATAATTTCTGGGAAAAACCCCAAATTTAATATCCGAATAGGGCGTTGTAGGGGCTTTCGCATTCGGACAACAATTTATGCGAAAAACCCCAAATTTAATATCCGAATGCTTTGCCCTTATAGGGCGAAATATTGACTGTGATA
>NZ_LIUQ01000057.1 GCF_001276715.1 Planktothricoides sp. SR001
GAATGCTTTGCCCCTACATTCTGTCTCAAAATTTATAATTTTTTCTCATGTTATCCGTCTCCTTTAATAATCTTCATGTCATCAGCAGTCAGCCCATACAGGTGGGCTACTCTGTCGTCTATTTCTGCCTCCCAGCGATCGACTCCGACTCCTTTCGCGGCTAGGCATTTTTCTACTAATTCTTCTATGGCTTGTTTGTCGGCTTCACTCGCTTTCGGGATGGTAATTTGTTCAATATTTTCTTTATAAGCTTGCAAGTAACCATTTTGTAAATCTGTACAAATATGACTTAAAAACCACCAACTAATTGATGAGTTTAAAACAGCAGTTACATACTCATCTGCCCCCACAATCATATAGAGAGCATCATTGTGATGAATCTGATTTCTATCAAAAGCAAATTTAGCTTTATCCATAAATCGACCTAATATAATTTTTTGCTTTTGAAATTCTTGCCAGTAAGCAACATTATCCTGTATTTCATACCATTGATAACTTCCTGCTTTTCTGCCACCTTTAGTTCCTGGTGTTAATCTTTCTTCATACTGCATTAAATAATCTCTGATAGCAGGATATTTATTAATATCAATACCACGACGAGTAAAAATTAACCATAAGTCAGGTTCTTCAACAAACCATCTTTTTACATCTCGACCTCGACAATATGGCTTGAGAACTTCAGCGGATGAAGGATGTTCGGCAATTAATCTATCCCGCGTTTCGCGATCGACGACAAAGGCTTCATTGAAACCTGTTTTAATTCCATAGTAAAAACGACCATTGACATATTCACCGAGAGGAGTTCCGGCATTTCTTAACTTATCCAATAAGCGTAAAACTTTTGAGGATTCTAACCGCCAACCATCGGGTTTTAATTCGGTTTGATCGAGAGAAAAAGCGTTTTTTTGATAGACGGAAACAAAGTCTTCTAACTCTTGTCCTTCTTGCCAGGTCAATACAGCAACCTGATGTTCTTTGGGTTTTTCTTTCTTAAATACAATAATACTAGGATAGGCGATCGCCTCAAAGACATTAGCATCGCCAAAATCAATCATTACTTCAATGGTGGATTTTGCCCCTAGATATTTGCGGAGTTTTTCCCCATACCCTGCCCGAAAATATTTATTAGAGGTGATAAAACTGAGATAACCTTTTTCCTTGAGTAAGCGAAATCCTTGTTCATAAAAATAAACATATAAATCCGCCACTCCAGTATAACAGTCATATTCCTCTTTTAAAGCGGGCTTAATTTCCTTAATTTGCTCTTGTCGCACATAGGGGGGATTGCCAATGACAATATCAAACCCTCCTTTCTGTTCAAAAACATCGCGAAAATGCAGATAATATTGAAAGAAATTTAAAGAGCGATCGCCCCTTTTTACCTGGGCTTCAAACTCATCTAATCCTGCTAACCGGGCGGCTAACTGTTCCCGTTCTTGTAACTGCTGTTTGCTAGGTTTATCGAATTCCTTAATTTCTAGTTCTAACTGCTTTTGTTGTGCTAAAATAAAATGGCGTTGGTCGGTGATCGCCCCGACAAAGACTCGTTTTTCCGCCTCCATAATTTGTAAGCGTAAATCTTGCCGTTCCTGAGAAGACACATGAAAATATTGTTTTTCTAATTTCAACAAATCCGCGATCGCCTTATCCAATTCCGTCATCTCAAAAGCGAAAGCTAACTGTTCCGATTGCCCCGGTATAGGAATAATCGTTTGCCCATTAATCTTAGAAATCAGCGAATCTCCACACATCAATTTATAATCTAAATTCGGCAAAGCTTCCACATTTTCTATAGTGGGAATATCCACCACCAAAGATAACCACATCCGCAGTTTAGCAATCTCGATCGCCTCTGGTTTAATATCCACCCCATAAAGATTATTAGCAATAATTTCTCGCTTCCATTCTGATATTGCCAAACTGCCTCGCTGGACGGTCATCCCTTCTCGACGGGCTACAGCTTGCCGCACATTTAAGATTAACTGCATCATCCCCAAAGGAAACGCCCCAGAACCCACCGCAGGGTCAAGAACTTTTAAATTCATCAGGGCTTTTTTGAGACTTTTCGCATCTTGGGGCGAAATTAATTCATTCAAATCTTTGTCGGAAATATCTGGGTCATAATGCACCAATTTTTGCGCCGTTTCTAAACTAATTCCCGTGGTATCTGCCAAATATCGCCCTAACACTTCCGCACAGATAAACTGAACAATTCCACGAGGAGTATAGAAGGTTCCCGACTTACCCCGTTCCTCTGCGGCTAACATATTTTCAAATACTTTCCCCAACATTTCTGGGTCAACCGCTACATCTTCATCCCCAGTAACATTTTCTGCCACCGTGAAGTTATAGATATTGAAAAATCCTAAAATGCTGTCAGAATTACCGGGGTCAAAAATCCGATTGGGCAATGTAATTAATTCCGGGGTTTCTCGACCAGCCCCATCTTGAATATTTTCCCCATAATCCCGGTCAAATAGTCCCCCATTTAAATAGGGAATTTGCCCCCAGGGGGATTGATGATTTTCTCGTTGCTGGTTTAAGGTGTCAAAAAATAATGGCTCTAAAATTTCGGTATAATAATCGGTATTTTCCGCTTGATAAGCACTTTTGCCTTTGCCATACATCGTTTTCAGGAATTGGCGATCGCCTGCTAAAAAGCCCTTTTTCTGGAGAAAATACAAGAACATAATCCGCCCCAATAACCTTTGGGTAAACTGAGAAAGCCGGTCTCTATCGGCAAAATAGGGGTGAGGATTATGAGAGGAAATCGCCTCTAATACTCGGTGAAATAATTTCTGATATTCTTGATAAAATCCTTTGGTGAGTTTCTCAACATCAAAAGCTTCACATTGTGCTTGGTAAAGTTCTCGGGCAGAACGACCCCGAACCGCGATCGCTTCTAAGCGGTCTAAATCATAAGCGGTGGGATTTTGGCGGTCGATTAATAACTTGCGAATACTTGCCTGTAAATTACTTTTTTCATCAAAAAACTTGCGAGGGTTGACTAACATCAACTGGTTATAGTCTTTTGTGGCTAATAACAAAAATTCCGAGGGTCTTTTGCCCAACTGAGAGGCGATCGCTTTCATCCGACCACTGGCGATCGATGGGGAAATCCAAGCCTCTGGTTTTAACTCAAATAATATTACTTGCAAACCACCTCGGTCTTGGTCAGCAATCAAATAACCACCCGCGATCGCTTCTTCACTGCGAGGGGATAATTCTAAACTTTTTATATCAATTGGTTCCGCTGAAGCGGTGTAACCTAATTGCTGAAAAATCTTAGCAATTTTATCAGGACTGGTTAAATCACGGAGGTCATCAATTTTTAGAATACGTTGGTTCATAAGTAATTATTGATATTTTAGATAAAAAAAGTTAGCGGTAGTCTGATAATAAAGCGCTATTTAATAACATTAAACGATTTCGATCCCCATTGCCATTAATTTAATTAAATCTTAATAATTTTGTTCCAAAAAAACCGCCAGGGATTAAAATCCCTGGCTAATAGCTAAAGTCGGTTTTAACCGACTAAAATTATGTACGGGTCAACGGCCGTTGACCCCTACCAAACATAATTAGTCGGTTTTAACCGACTTGCGCTATGAGGCGGGGATTTTAATCCCCGACGGATCGCAGGGTTACACAAAGGCTGGTTAAAAATGATGCAAGAAAAACCGCCAGCGCCAGGGATTAAATAAAATCCCTGGCTAATAGCTAAAGTCGGTTTTAACCGACTGAAATGCTTTTACAGCGGTTTTCAGATTACTAAACCACGAGCGGGCCAGTGCAATATTGTAGGGGCGAATGGCCATATAGCCCCTACAAAAGAAATATCACTATTCACTATTCACTATTCACTATTCACTTTCTCCTCTGCCGATGGCGGGTTCCTCTCCTACTAATTCGCCCCTTTCATGCCTTCTAATAATTTTGGTAAATACCAGATTTGTTGGTCGGTGGCCACTTCATTTGCTTTCAAGAAAACGCTGCCATCTTGAAAGTTTAATGGCCCTTTAAATAGCTGGATGCTGCCATCTCCCAATCCTTGAGTAAATTGATTGAGAAATGAGGCGCGATCGCCCAAAGCTTGACCGGCAATAAAACCAATCGCACTGGTTTCTGGGCTATTAATATTTGCCCAATCTGGACCAGCTAAAACAAATTCACTGGTATATTCACCAGACATAGCTTTTTTCACCGCTTCCTGATAAGGAACTGCCCAGTTATAATAAGGAAGTCCTAAGCAAATATCTGGGGCAATTTCACAGCCTTTGATATAATCATAGTGAACATATTTGACTTTTTTGCCCGCTGCGGCGGCTTTTTTTCCTTGCACAGCCGCTTCGGGGGTGTCAATGCCAGACATGACCACATCAAAGCCACTATTATAAAAGTCATCGGCAACTTTTGTCGGGTCTAAAGTTTTCCCCGGAATATTAAACCAAAAACCAATCCAGGTAACTTTAAAAGTTAAATCTTGCGGGTCTTTTTGCCGATAGTTTTGCCAACAATATTTAGCCCCTAAATAAGCAGACGCGGCATAGCGGCGAGTTTCATCATTAATTAATGGGCCAAGATAGCCAATTTTGCCGGTTTCCGTCCCCAGGGCGGCGGCACATCCGGCCATCATTTTGCCATATTCCATCCGCCCCATAATATTACCTAAGTTGGGAATTGCTTGATAATTTTTCCCTTCTTTCCAGGCAGCATCCCCAGAGATATGAATCACCGGAATTTCGGGATATTTTTTCGCGGTTTCCAGGGCATCATCTTTAAAGTCATCGGAGTTGAAAATAATCATTTTTGCCCCAGAATCAATTAAATCATCGGCGACTTGGGATGCTTTCACGTTGGGCCGATCACCGGGATTAACTTTATCCACATATTGAAATTTCACTTGAGGAACTTTTGCGGCAACGGTCTGCACTCCCTCATAGTTGGACTGGTTCCACCCCGCGTCATTGTGTGGCCCGACTAAAACCATCCCCACGGTAAATTGATCCGAGGTGGCATTCGGGGCCGGTTGACAAGCGGTGAACAGGAATAACCCCGCGATCGCACTCAGGGAGACGAGACGAGTTCGGGCGATCGCTTTTCTGGTTGGCAATTTATTTTTCATAGTAAAATCCTGACGTTTTATTTTAAACATAAAATAGTCACAGGCTGTTTCATTGGCCAGCGGCTGTTATGATTTATGATTAGTTATTAGCTAGTCATTGTTAAGTAGCTAATAACCAACAACCAAAGAATCCCTACCCAACAACCAACAACTAACAACTAACAACTAACAACTAACAACAAATAACTATGCCAGCGATCGCCGGATATAAAATTCTTCAAACCATCCATGAAAGTCCCAATTCACGAGTCTATCGAGGGCTGCGTGAATCAGACAATCAACCAGTGATTCTCAAAGTGCTTAAAGAGGACTATCCGACCCCGGAAAAAATCCGCAAATATAAGCTGGAGTATCTGATAACCCACAATCTGAATCTTCAGCGGGTGGTCAAGTCCTATAGCCTAGAAACCTATCACAATACCCTGATGATTGTTTTCGAGGATTTTGGCGGCAAATCGTTAAAAAGTTTAATGTCCCACCGCCGGTTTACCCTGGAAGAATTCCTAGAAATTGCGATCGCCTCTGCTGATAGTTTAGCAGAAATTCATGCGGCTAACATCATCCACAAAGATGTTAATCCATCTAACCTAGTTTATAACCCAGAAACTAAGGTTTTGAAGCTGATTGATTTTGGCATTGCCGTGGATTTTGCCAAAGACAGTCACCTGCTGGAAACCCCACAGATATTAGAGGGAACTCTTAGCTATATGTCCCCGGAACAAACCGGCAGAATGAATCGGATTTTGGATTATCGCACGGACTTTTATTCTCTGGGTGTAACTTTTTATGAACTCCTGACGCACCAGTTACCATTTAAAGGGGCTGATGCAATGGAGTTAGTTCACTGCCACTTGGCTAAACAACCCCAACCTCCTCATTTAATTATACCCAATAATGGAGAAAAACAGCTAGATAAATTTGAGCCAATTCCTCGATCAATTTCCGACCTGGTGATGAAACTTTTGGCGAAAACTGCTGAAGAAAGATATCAAAGTGCTTGGGGGCTGAAAGCGGACTTAGAATTTTGCTTAAGTCAATTAAGATCCACAAGGGTGATTAGCCAATTCCCCTTGGGCAGCCAAGATATTTCTGACAAATTCCTGATCCCGAATAAACTGTATGGGCGGTCTAAAGAAATAGCCCAGTTATTAGCAGCCTTTGAACAGATAGCGGGTCGAGGAAAGACCCCGAAGTCCTCAGCAACTTTAGGAAATGTTTCTCCAGTTTCTCCAGTTTCTCCAGGATTTTTTTATCAAAAAGCCAGAATGATTACCGTGACGGGGGTTCCGGGAATCGGGAAATCATCCTTGGTGGCGGAAATTTATAAACCTATTACCCGGAAAAAAGGATATTTTATTTGCGGAAAGTTTGACCAATATCAGCGGAATATTCCTTATAGTGGGGTGATTCAAGCCTTTCAGGAATTGATTCGACAACTGCTGACGGAAAGTGAAGAGCAGTTGAATGAGTGGCGGACAAAAACTTTAAAAGTTTTAGGGGCTAATGCCCAATTAATTCTGGAGGTAATTCCCGAATTTAAGCGGATTATTGGCTGTGAATCAGTGGGGTCATTTTTACCGGCGATGCAAGCGGAAAATCGCTTAAATTTGTTATTTCAAAACTTAATCCAAGTTTTTGCTAATGCTGCACATCCTCTGGTAATTTTCCTGGATAATTTACAGTGGATTGATTCCGCTAGTTTAAAACTGCTGAAACTCTTGATGAGTGGCTGCTTGGATTTTGTTTTGTTTATCGGGGCTTATCGGGATAATGAGGTCAGTCATAGTCATCCTTTAATGCTGACTTTAAGTGAATTGGAACACCAGGGGGCAATTATTTCATCTATTTCTTTATCTCCTTTGAAATTAAAGGAAATTAATCAGTTAATTTCTGAGACGGTTAAGCAACCTTTAGAGGTTACGAAATATTTAGCCCAAGTAGTCCAAAATAAAACCGGGGGTAATCCTTTTTTTGTGAATGAGTTCTTAAAAGCTTTGGCCGCAGACCAGTTAATTTACTTTGATTATCAACGAGGTTCTTGGCATTGGGAGATTAATCAGATTTCACTCAGAGAAATTACTGATAATGTGGTTGAGTTGATGGCCAGTAAAATTCAAAAATTGCCCGATTCTAGTCAAGAAAGCCTGAAGTTAGCCGCTTGTATTGGCAATCATTTTGATTTAGGGACTTTGGCAATGTTGAGTGGAAAATCCCTGAAGCAAACAACGGTAAATTTGCAAGCCGCAGTCCAAGAAGGGCTGATTGTTCCCTTAAGCGATCGCGATGGATTCTTACCAGAAACTTCTCTGGGTAATTTATCCGCATCCCAGCCATTGCATCTGTCTCAAACAAAGTCAATCGCCTACAAGTTTGTCCACGATCGCATTCAACAAGCGGCTTATTTTTTGATGCCAATGAAGGAAAAACAAGCGGTTCACTGGCAAGTGGGACAGTTTTTATATCAAAATACTCCAGAAAGCGATCGCGAGGCGAAAATCTTTGAAATTGTCAATCAATTGAATGCGGGGAGCGAACAGATTAAATATCAGGGCGATCGCGATCGACTCGCGGAACTAAATTTAACTGCTGGCATCAAAGCCAAAACTGCTGCCGCTTATGAACTGGCTTTAAATTATCTCACCATCGGCATCACTTTATTAGGAGTTCGCAGTTGGCAAACCCAATATGAACTAACCTTGTTCCTCCATGTGGAAGCAGCGGAAGCGGCTTATTTAAGTGGGCATTTGCCGCAAATGTATAAATTTTCCTTAGTGGTTTTACAATCGGCCAAAAATATTTTAGATAAGGCAAAAGTTTATGAAATCAAAATCCAAGCCTACCAAGCCCAAAACCAGTTAAAAGAAGCGGTTCATACCGCTTTACCTGTTTTACAACTATTAGGGATTACCTTCCCTTCAGTCCCGGCAAATTCAACAACAACCGCTGTACCTCTGCATAAAATTTGGTTCGGAGTTTACCAGATTCAATGGGCAATGTTTTGCAAAAAAATTGAGGATTTAATTCATCTGCCGACCATGACCGATCCCATTCACCTGGCTGCCATTAGAATTTTATCCACCGTAGCTACCGCGTCTTATATTGCCGTTCCCGAACTGTTTCCCCTGATTATTTTCAAAATGGTGAATCTCTCGCTAGAATATGGAAATTCCCCAGAATCTGCTTTTGCTTATGCTGGTTATGGGCTAATTTTATCGGGATTTTTAGGGCAAATTAATGCCGGATATCAGTTTGGTCAGTTAGCCTTAAATCTGTTGTCAAAAGTTGAAGATCGCCAGATTAAAGCCAAAGTTGTCCAAACCGTGAGTATTTGGATTTTTCCCTGGAAACGGCATATCCGAGAAACCTTACAATCAGTCCGCCAGTTGTATCTAATGGGCAGGGAAACCGGGGATTTAGAATGGGCTAAATATGCGGCGCATACTGGCTACTATTCCTATTTTAGCAGTCAGGAAGAACTGACGGTTTTAGAACAAGAAATGGCGGGGTATAGCCAGATTCTTTACCAGCTAAATCAAATTAACAGTTTTTATGGCAGTGAACTCTTTCGCCAGGGAATTTTAAATTTGATGGGAGAGGCGGCGAATCCCTGTGTTTTAATTGGCGAAGCTTATAATGAGTTAAAAATGTTGCCGGTGCATCAACAAGCTCAAGACCAAACTATTTTACACTACTTTTATTTAAATAAATTGATTCTCTGCTATTTATTTGGCAACTATCATGAAGCGAGACAAAATGCGAAACTTGCTAAAAAATATGTAGCCGGAGTGGTGGGGACTATCGCCCTGCCGGTGTTTTATTTTTATGATTCTTTAATCTATTTAAGCCAAATTAATCCCGCTAGTCAGTTTCAAAAAAGAAGACAAATGCAAGAGATTTACCGAAATCAAAAGCAGATGAAGAAATGGGCTAAATTTGCCCCCATGAACTATTTAGCGAAATTTTATTTAGTTGAGGCTGAACGCTACCGGGCGAAGGGACAGGAAGCTAAAGCGATGGATTTTTATGAAAAAGCGATCGCCGCTGCGAAAAAATATGAATATCTTCACGAAGAAGCCTTAGCTAATGAACTTGCCGCTAAATTTTATGCGGATAAACAACAAATTAATATTGCCAGGACTTATTTGCAAAATGCTCGCTATTGCTATGTCAAATGGGGGGCTAAAGCCAAAGCCAAGCAGTTAGAAGAAACTTATCCCGAACTGCTTCCTTATCGAGCCGATCTGCGGCGCCTATCCGCCACAAACCATCATGGGATGACCTCCTTAACCTCCACGGAAACTCGCATGGCATCCGCCTTGGATTTAACCACGGTGGTGAAAGCATCTCAAGCCCTATCTGGGGAAATTGTCCTGGATAAGTTATTGGCCAAATTAATCACCATTGTCCTAGAAAATGCGGGGGCGCAAAAAGGCTTTTTAATTCTAGAACAAAATGGAGAATTAGTTATTGAAGCGGCTGGAGGTGTGGAAGATTCAGAAGTTTCAGTACGGCGATCGCATCCGGTGGAAAAAACTAACTTATTGCCGAAATCAATTATTAATTATGTAGCCAGAACTCACGAATATGTGGTGTTCAATGATGCCACCAAAGAAATTGATTCTCCTTTTTGTAAAATTCAAAATCCCGACGAGTCTTATATTCTTTTGCATCAGCCAAAATCCGTGCTTTGCGTGCCGATTATTGGCCAAGGAAAATTTATCGGCATTCTCTATTTAGAAAATAATCTCACCCCTGGGGCATTTACTCCCGATCGTCTCTTAGTTTTGCGCTTACTCTGTTCTCAAGCGGCGATTTCTTTAGAAAATGCTCGTCTCTATGAAGCGGAGGAAGTCTATTCCCGCACCTTAGAAGCGAAAGTGCAAGAACGTACCGAAGAATTAGAAGAGCAAATTCGCGTCAGGGCGCAAACTGAAGCGGCATTACGCTTATCAGAAGAAAAGTTTTCTAAGGCGTTTCGGTCTTCGCCGAATCCCATTGTTATTACTACCTTGGCTGCGGGAAAATTTATCGAAGTAAATGATAGTTTTTTGACGTTAACCGGCTATAGTAAACAAGAAGTGATTAACCAAATGAGTCATCACCTGAATATTTGGCAAAATCCTCAAGATGAAATCTCAATTATGCAGATGTTAACCACCGCCGATTCGGTGCATAATCAGGAATTTGCTTGGGGACTAAAGTCGGGAGAAATCAGAACCGTTTTATTATCTGCTGAATTGATTAATCTGGGGGGAGAAGAATGTATTCTTTATTTGGTGAATGATATTACGGAACGCAAGCAAGCAGAAGAGGCGATCGCGGCCAATGAACGTAAATATAGAAATTTAGTAGAAACTTCTCAAGATATGATTTGGTCTGTAGATGCTGCCGGTCAGTTTACGTTTGTGAATCAAGCGGTGAAACAAATTTATGGCTACGATCCAGAGGAAATGAGCCAACAAAAGTTTACGGACTATGCGGATCCGAAACATCAGTACCAAGATAGGCAAATGCTGCAAGAAATTTTAGCCGGTGAATCTGTATTTCACTATGAAACTGTTCACCGATCTAAACAAGGTCAACCCATTTATTTAATGGTGAATGCGATCGGGGTGCGAAATTGGCAAGGTCGTGTCGTGGGAATTACGGGCACCGCCAGCGATATTACTTATCTTAAACAAGCGGAAGAAGCTTTACGTCAATCAGAGAGTCAATTGAAAAAAGCCAAAGAAGCGGCAGATGCGGCGAATCAAGCTAAAAGCACTTTTTTGGCGAAAATGAGCCATGAATTGCGAACACCTTTAAATGCGATTCTGGGGTTTACTCAACTGATGAGTCGCGATCACAGATTAACCCCGGAACAGCAAGAATATCTGAACATTATTAACTACTCTGGGGAGCATTTACTGGAACTGATTAATGATGTGTTGGATATGTCTAAAATCGAAGCGGGTCATCTAGAATTAAACCCCACCAGCTTTGACTTATTTCGGTTACTCAATTCTATCTTTGAAATGTTGCAACTCAAAGCCACGGGCAAAGGTTTAAAATTCATCTTTCACTGTGACCCCAATGTGCCTCAATATGTGCAAACAGACGAAAGTAAATTACGCCAAGTATTAATTAATCTTCTGGGCAATGCGATCAAATTTACCGAACAAGGAATGGTGCAATTATCGGTGACGATGGTACAAAATTATGAGGATAAACTGCACTTCCAAGTTCAAGATAGTGGGCCGGGGATCGAACCCGATGAAACTGATGATTTGTTTGAGCCTTTTGTCCAAACTAAAACCGGGCGTAAATCCATTGAAGGCACCGGGTTAGGCTTGTCCATTAGCCGCCAATTTGTTCGCTTAATGGGGGGAGATATTTTGGTCAGCAGTTGTTTAGATGGCGGTACTCTATTTAGCTTTGAAATTACTATCCGTCTGGCCGTAGCTGGATCGGTGAAAGCGAAAATTCCCCCGGCAAAAATCGTCGGTCTTGCACCAAATCAGCCGGAATATCGTATCTTGGTAGTGGAAGATCAAACCGCTAATCGAGTGATGCTAACCGAGTTACTACGATCGATTGGGTTTCAGGTGGGTGAAGCGATGAATGGCATTGAGGCGATCGCTTTATGGCGCAGTTGGCAGCCGCATTTAATTTGGATGGATATTCGGATGCCGGAAATGGACGGATTAGAAGCCACTCAGCAAATTCGCCAACTGCAAGACCCCAGTGAGGATCCAGTGGTGATTATTGCCCTCACCGCCAGTATCTTTGAAGAAGAACACCAACAGATATTAGCGATCGGCTGTAATGATTGGGTTCGCAAACCCTTTCGCCAGGAGGTAATTTTGGCAAAAATTGCTGAATATTTGGGGGTGCGTTATATTTATGAAACCAAAAATACCCATCACGACACCCTGACCCATCAATTATCCAGTAAAAACCGTTTACTCCATACGGACGAACTGAATGCGGATCATCTCAAAGCCATGTCTCCCCAATGGCGATCGCAACTCCAAGAAGCGGCCCTTTGTGCCAGAGATCAACGACTGTTTCGCTTGATTGACCAAATCCCACCAGAACATAGCCCCCTCGCGAATGTTTTAGTTGACTTAGTCAATAATTTTCGCTATGACAAAATCATGGATTTAATTCAACGGTGGCCGCATGAATAACCAGCCAACATCCCAGCCAACATCCACGTTAAAAGCCGATATTTTAATTGTTGACGATACCCCAGAAAACCTGCGGTTTCTATCCACTATGCTGGCCGAACAAGGCTATGAAGTGCGGAAAGCCTTAAATGGGCCAATGGCTTTGGCTACGGTACAGGCTGACCCTCCCGATCTGATTTTACTGGATATTAAAATGCCCCAAATGAATGGATTTGAGGTGTGTGAACGGCTTAAATCCGTAGACATCACTCGTGACATTCCGGTGATTTTCTTAAGTGCATTAGATGATGTCTTGGACAAAGTAAAAGCTTTTAATATTGGCGGCGTAGACTATATTACTAAGCCGTTTCAGTTTGAAGAAGTCTTAGCCCGGGTGGAAAATCAACTTTCGATTCGTCGCCTCCAAAAACAACTAACTCAGCAAAAAGAAGCGGCGGAAAAAGCGGCGCAAGCAAAGTCAGATTTCTTGGCGATGATGAGTCACGAAATTAGAACTCCTTTAAATGGGGTTTTAGGGATGACTCAACTGTTAGCCGAAACCGAACTGAATCGCGAACAGCAGAAATTCTTAAAAATCATTGAAATGAGTGGAGAAACTCTACTGGCAGTGATTAATGATATTCTGGATTTTTCTAAAATTGAATCCGGTCAGTTAGAGTTAGAACACCGCCCAATTAATATCCGTGATTGTATTGAAAATGTTTGTGATTTACTCAGCTTAAAAGCCCAGGAAAAAAAACTGGAACTTTTCTATCAAGTCGCCCCGGATGTGCCTATTATGATTATGGGAGACGTGACCCGACTGCATCAAATTTTAATGAATTTATTGAGTAATGCGGTTAAGTTTACGGAACAAGGAGAGGTGTTTGTTGAGGTAAAAGTGCAGTCAGATAGCAGTGAAGCGCAATCCCCAGAATTCCCCAATCTGACTTTTGCGGTGAAAGATACGGGAATTGGCATTCCCCAGGATAAATTAAATCGGTTATTTAAACCGTTTTCTCAAGTGGATTCCGCTACCAGTCGTAAGTATGGCGGGACGGGTTTGGGCTTGGTGATTTGCGATCGCTTGGTGAAGTTAATGTATGGAAGTATTGGCGTAGAAAGTCAAGAAAACCAAGGGTCTACTTTCTTTTTTAAGATTAAAACTCAGGCAGTTCCCGGCCATCCTGAACCCTCTTTAAATCCGGCAGTTCCCGAATTGATAAATCGGCGGGTTTGGTTGGTGAATTCTCATCCCACCACGGCGGCAATTTTAGGGCAACAATGTCAGTATTGGGGATTGCAGGTGGAAATGATTGCTACTGGGGCGGATTTGTTGTTCAAATGGCAGAACAGCGATCGCCCAGATGTGATGATTTTGGATATGCAGCTTACGGATATGGATGGCTTGACTTTAGCCAGTCAAATTTATGCATATGATGGCGGGAAAAGAGTTCCCCTAATTTTATTAACTACTCTGTTACATCACGAAGAAAATAGTGAGGCGATCGCGGCGATTTTTAATAGCTACTTATTGAAGCCGGTTAAACCCGCGCAACTCTTTGACTCGCTGCTGAGTATTCTTTCAAATATTCAAGCCTCAACTCCCGCGAATCAACGCCATAAAGCTAAACTAAATCCCCGTTTAGCGGAACATATACCCTTGCAAATTTTAATCGTCGAAGATAGCGTTATTAATCAAGAATTATTGCTGACCATTTTACAAAAAATGGGCTATATTGCTGATGTTGTTGACAATGGATTAGCCGCCATTGAAGCCCTGGAAAAGCATTTTTATCAAATCATCTTCATGGATGTACAAATGCCAGGAATGGATGGGTTAACCGCAACTCGCTATATTGTCAGCCATTGGCCAAAAAAGCAAAGACCGAAAATTATTGCCATGACCGCCAGCGCATTTCAAGAAGATAAACAAAACTGTTTAGATGCGGGAATGGACGACTATATTAGTAAACCCATTCGCATCGAACAAGTCCAGCAAATGTTGCAAAAATGGGCAAAAAATATTCCGGCAATTCCCTCAGCGGTTACGGAACCTTCCTTGGTTCCAGAAGTAACATCGTTGATCGATAGATCGGTGATTGCTGAGTTAGAAGAACTCAACCCTTCTCTGCCTCAAAAAATGGCCAAAAGATTTCTCGAAGATGATGCCCCGAATGCGATCGCCCAACTCAAACAAGCGGTTGCCGAACAAAACGCCTCGGCCATGAGAAAATGCGCCCATAGCCTCAAAGGATCTTCGGCCTTAATGGGTGCGAAAGCACTCTCTGAACTGTGCCTACAAATTGAAATCAAAGGCAAAGCCGATGACTTTCAAAATATTGAGGAATTGCTCGCAGAATTAGATAACCAATATCAGCAATTGGAGCAAGAATTAATTCAAATGTTTGCGATGGAAAGTGAAAATTGAAAAATTGAAAATTGAAAAATTGAAAATTGAAAAGTCTCACTATCAACCATCAACCATAGAATCCCTACCCATCAAGATTCCCAAGGCAAAGAAATTGTTACCATTGTTTGTTGACCGGGAATACTGCTAATGATTAACTCCCCACCGTATAATTCGGTCAATCGTTTGGCAATAATTAAGCCTAATCCTGACCCTTGTTGTTCATATAGTTTTCTCTGAAATTGGACATAGGCACCGATCCGCTCAATTTCAGAGGGACTCATGCCTTTGCCATAATCGATCACGTCAATTTTCCAAAAGACATCATCGGTATGAGTTTTAATCTCAATGGGTGTACCGGGTTGAGAAAACTTAAAAGCATTATCCAGAATTTCCTCTAAAATTTTTTCAAACTTTGGCGCTGATATTTTAATAAATTTATCCTGAGTAATACTCAGGTAAATGTCAGCTTTTCTTTGATATTTTTCACCTTTTTTTTTGGCTAAATTGGTAATAATTTCTTCAGTAAAAGTTGATTCTTGAAAAATGTTCACTTTTTGAAATTTTTCTGGATCATTACTGAGAATTTCTAATTCAGCATAAAGTAAAAAATTTTGGGTTAATCGATAGAGGACTTGAGCAGAATTGTGAATCATGTTAATCATCTCAACGACTCTGGGATCTTCAATATGGTAGACATCCAAGATAACTCTAGAAAGACCCAAAATTCCCGTGAGAGGGGTATGGAGTTCATGGGGGAGTGAATGGGTTAGGTGATCTCGCAATTCATCTAGTTCTTTCTGGGATTGGCGATAAAATAGTTCATATTTTTTTAACCGGGCAGCGATCGCGCCCAATAACTCTTCCTTGGTAAAAGGTTTTGTCAGATAATCATCAGCCCCCAATTCCATCCCATGACGTTGATCTGCTTTATCTACTCTAGAGGATAAAAAAATAAACGGAATACTTTGAGTGGTGGGGTGTTCGCGCAAAGCCTGAAGTACGCCATACCCATCTAGTTCAGGCATCATAATGTCACAAATGACTAAATCTGGTAAATGTTTTAAGGCAAGTTGCACTCCAACTTTCCCATTTTCTGCTTCAAAAATTTGAATATTTTCCTGAGATTTCTTTAAAATAAATTTAATAAGTTTTCTAAAATATTTACTGTCATCAATAATTAAATATTTATGAAATTTGATTCGCTCTTTCATTGTATGGTAAGTTTTCAAGTATAATAATTAACCAAGCATAATAGTCTTAGGTTAAAACAAAAATAATCACAATTTTACCGATGAATTACTGATCAATGATGTTGCCTTGGTACAGGGAAAAAACACTAGATTGAATCAAATCAATCAAGATGTACGGCGACGCTCGGATGTTTCATCCAGTATTTGTAGACAGTGACTATCCCATTATCCCATATTCTATAAACTGTTGGGCTGGTGTCCACCCCAGCTAAAATTCGGATACAATGTAACATTGTTTCACCACAATTTATGGTATTTTAAACATGATCCAGATGCTAGGGAGAATTAATTTAGAGTAAATTGGGTAAACATATAAGTATTGAAAACATATCAAATCTGTAACTAAAAATTCCATGAGCCATTATATCCTCAAAGCTACTCCGAACACGGTTCATTTAGGGGGTTTTTCCCCGGATCTGGAACCGGCTTTAATCATTGATTCTGGGGATACGATTGATGTAGAAACCTATACAGGATTCTATGTTTACGATCAAGCCCCACCAGAGTTTCTCACCCCAGAATTTGTGGAAATTTGTCAGTCTTTACCCACTGAAAGAAAGGTGGGGCCAGGCCCACATTTGCTGACCGGGCCAATTTATCTGCGAGATGCGAAACCCGGAGATGTCCTGGAAGTGAAATTAGAACAAATTTCCCCTCGACTGCCAATGGGGTTTAACGCGATTCGTCCCGGTTGGGGCGCTTTACCCGACCAATTTACCGAGTCTAAGCTGCGGTTTATTCCTTTGGATTTGGCAAAATCCGAGGCAGAATTTCCGTTCGCGCAGCGTTGCGGATGCAATATCGCCTCTGGGATCCGGATTCCTTTGCAACCTTTTTTTGGCATTTTGGGAGTTGCCACTTCAGAAATTAATCGGTCTTCGGTTCCTCCTGGTAATTATGGTGGCAACCTGGATAACCGCTATTTGCAGGCAGGTTCACGAATTTTTTTGCCGATTTATCTCCCAGGGGGCTTATTTTCTATTGGGGATGGACATTCAGCCCAAGGAGATGGGGAGGTGAATGTGACGGCAATTGAAACTTCGATGAATGGCAGGATTCAGCTTAATTTACGTCGGGATTTGAAGTTGACTGCCCCTTTGGGGGAAACTCCAACCCATTGGATGACGATGGGGTTTGGGGAAACCTTGGATCAGGCGTTTGCACAAGCCCTGGAACAGGCGATCGCCCTTTTGGTGGACTGGTTTGGCTTCAAAGCCGAAGATGCCTATATATTATGTTCCTTGGCGGTGAATTTTCATATTACTCAGGTGGTGAATCGTCCTCATAAAGGAGTCCATAGTATGTTACCTAAGTCAATTTTGCCCAAGCCATTAATCTAAGCCCATATTAATCTAAAACCATATTAATCTAAGCCCATATTAATCTAAACCCATATTATTATGAGTGAAATCGCCTTGTTGACGTTTACTGCCGCCGGATTATTGGCCGGAATTCTCGCGGGATTTCTGGGGATTGGTGGGGGCACCGTATTAGTACCAATTTTAGTCTCCTTGGGACATTCCCCGCGTGAAGCGGTTGCCACCAGTAGCTTATCTATTGTCATCACTGCCATCTCTGGTACAGTGCAAAATTGGCGCATGGGCTATCTGAATTTTCGTCAAGTAATCGGCATTGGAATGCCGGCGATCGTCACGGCTCAAATTGGGGCAAAATTGGCGACTATCTTTTCTCCTCCTGTCTTATTAACTGCTTTTGGTGGTTTACTTTTGCTAAATATATATTTAGTGCAATTTCGCCAACGAATCACCCGCAAACAAGCAGCGATTGAAGCTTTAAATAACCAAGAAGCTGACTCCATAATTGAGCCAACAATTGAGCCAACAATTGAAGCCAGCCAAAATAGGGATCTACTTACCCACAAAAGCCCAATTTATTTCTTTTTATCGCGGATTTTAACTGGCAGCCTTGCCGGGTTATTAGCGGGGTTGTTTGGTGTCGGGGGCGGCGTGATTATGGTGCCCCTGCAAATCCTGCTATTAAATACTAAAATTAAAACCGCGATTCAAACCAGTTTAGGGGTAATTGTGATTACGGCAATTTCTGCTACCACTGGCCATGCCCTCCAAGGAAATGTGTTATGGATTCCTGGTTTAATTTTAGGCATGGGTGGGTTATTGGGCGCTCAAATTAGCACCAGATTTTTACCCAAATTGAGCGATCGCACGGTCAGTTTAGCCTTTAATATATTGCTGCTGATTCTTTCATTTTATATCTTTTGGCAAGCATGGCAAAAATATCATGTTTAGGGCGATCGGCAGTAGGGGCGATTCGCTTTACCGCCCCTACATTGTATTGATGTGTCACCGTCTCAAAACGGTCCCCTACTGATAGTCACTTATACGGATAAAATTGGTGCGTTACGCTGTGGCTAACGCACCCTACTAAGAACTAATAACTAATAGCTAACAACCAATTACCCATAACCAATCAAAAAATGAGCAATAAATGGTTAAATCAAGTAATTTTTGTGGCGATTGCCCTGGGATTAATTAGCCTATTCATTATATTGGCGGGTTCTGACCCGATCGCCGTCACCGCGAGGATTTTTAATGGGGCATTTGGCAACATTAATCGGTTTGCTAGAGTGGTGGCAACTTTAGCTCCTTTGCTATTATGTGCTAGTGGTTTAATTTTTACTTTTACCGCTGGTTTATACAATTTAGGGGTTGAAGGTCAGATTACTTTTGGCGCGATCGCCACCACATTTACTTTACGTTTATTGTACCCCATATTCCCGGCACCGTTAGTGATTGTTTTGGGATTAATTGCGGGATGTTTGGGCGGTTTATGCTGGGGATTATTAGCGGGAACCTTAAACATCTATGGTCGAGTCAACGAAATTTTTGCGGGCTTAGGGTTAAATTTTGTGGCCGATGGCATTGCCTTATATTTGATATTAAATCCCTGGAAACGGGCCGGGGTTGCTTCCATGAGTGGGACGGAATTATTTGACCAATCTTTATGGTTAAACACCTTTGGCCAAACTGATGCCAGTCCCGTTGCCTTGGCGATCGCATTTTTGGCTTTAGCCATCACTTTTATCGTCATAGAAGGCACTTATTTTGGCCTAGAATTACAAGCGGTGGGCAAAAATTTACGCGCCGCTTATGTGTTAGGAATTCCCGCAGTTCGCCAAATTTTAGGGGCTTTTGCCATTTGTGGTGCCTTAGCGGGGATTGCCGGTGCTCTGCAAGTTTTAGCCGTATTTCATCGCCTAATTCCGGCGATTTCTAGTAACTTAGGATTTCTGGCTTTATTAGTGGCGATGATTGCTGGATTTCGGCCTATTTGGATTTTGCCCGTGGCTTTTTTTTTCAGTGCCTTAAATATCGGCAGTTTACAGCTACCGCTATCCCTACAATTAGAATCGTCTTTAGCCGGAGTAATTCAAGGAATTTTAGTTTTATTGGTACTTTTAGGTCGGGGATTTAGCGGCTATTTTAAATCAACACAGAGACACAGAGAACACAGACAATATCGGTGAAAAAGTATCGCCAAAGTAAATGTTAAATTAAATAAAAAAAATATATTACATATAAGGTTAATAGCATAGAATAACAGCTAGATAAAATAAGTTTCTCCTAATAACATCGGTTGACTGGCGCCGGTGCAGTGGGGCAGATTTCCCGGAATGCCAATGGTTCGCCAATAAGCAAATACGGCAAAGGCGATCGCCTCTTTAAAATCCGCATTCAAACCCAAGTCGTCGGTAGGGAATACAGGTAATTTTAATTCTTGGGCTAATCGTTGCCGTAAATATTGGTTACGACTGCCACCTCCACATAAAAAAACTTCATCCGGTTGTACGGGCAAAAACCGCCGATATCCTCGGACAATTGACATTACGGTTAATTCGGTAATTGTGGCTAATAAATCCGCTGGGGCTAAGGTACTGGCATCGGCTAAACATTGCTGAAAATAGTCAAGCCCAAATAATTCTCTTCCCGTAGATTTTGGCGGTTTTTGGTGAAAAAAAGGGTGTGCTAACCAGGTTTCCACTAAGTCTAAGCGAGGCGTTCCTTGGGCAGCCCATGCCCCATTGCGATCGTAAGTTTGTTCACCTTCCGTCAGATATTCTACGGCTAAATTAATTAAACTATTTCCCGGCCCTGTATCCCATCCTTGAATTTGTGCTAACCAATTAACTTGATTTATGGTTGCTGAATTTTTTGGCGGCAAATAAGTCACGTTGCCAATGCCCCCTATATTTTGAATACAACGATATTTTTGCTCGTGACTAATTAAGCAAGCATCGACTTTTGTCACCAAGGGCGCCCCTTGTCCCCCAGCGGCAATATCCGCAGCCCTAAAATTACTCACCGTGGGAATTCCGGTTAGCTGGGCAATCAATGCACCTCTGCCAAGTTGTAAACTGTAACCTAATGGGACATGAGGATTAATTCCCGGAATTCTGCCCGGGTCGATCGCGGTTCCGGGAGGACGATGGTAAATTGTTTGTCCGTGAGATCCGATTAATTCCGCTTGGGGTTGATTGGTTTGAATGGCGATCGCTGCTTGGGCAAAAACTTGGGCGATCGCATCATCCAGGGCGGCAAATTCTGCCATCGATCGGCGATCGCCGGCACAAACTGCTAAAATTTCTGTTTGCAGGGGATTAGGATAGGGATAAGTTTTAGCCTGAAGTAGTTCTATTTTTAGGTCAAATTCCTTACCTGTAATCTCAACCAAAGCTGCATCAATGCCATCGACTGATGTCCCACTCATTAAACCAATTACTAGGGTCATATCTTTCTGGGAAAAACGCTAACATTCACCATCATACAACAGTCAGGAGTCATCCAGGAATCATTTCCTATCAGCGGTCAGCAGTCAGCCTTTATCACTTTTCAATGATTATGCCAGAGAATACGAACGACTTGTTAAAAAATGCCTTGAATAATCTGAAAAATCGCGAACAATAATTTCAGCAGCAACAGGCGGAAATTAAACTGCTGCCCGCAGAATTCATCCCTAAAGCTTCAGAAATTCAAAAGCTCCAATTTCCTGTCCAGCAGCCAAGTGCAGAAATCCAACATTTAACCGAGGATTTAATTAATAAAAATGCTAAAATTGAACAACGCGCACTTATCTGCCCTTAACGATGAAACCAATAAATACCTAATTTTAAAAAGTCCTATGGGCATTGATTATACTCGTTTACAACAATTATTATCCCAGCAACAATGGCAAGCCGCCAATGAAGAAACCGCGAAAAAAATGCTAGAGGTAATGGGGCGATCGCCATCGTCCAATGGATAGCTTCGGGAACAAGAAATCCACCAATTTCTCCGGGAATATTTTTTGACTTTGGATACTGGGTGAAATATAGCCAAAATCGTTTTGGTTTTTCCATAAGCGGATCTTTGAAACCATGCAGACTGAAAAGCCAATCCTCGATTATGATTCCTTTAAATATTTGATTTTTCGCTTAGGTTGGACTGCATCTCCCCTCCCACGGATAAAGAATAGTTAGGGGGCCATATTTTTGATTTAACCACTCCTCCGGGACATCTCCCAGGATTGAGCAGTCATTTAAATGGGAAAGATGCAAAATTTCCCTTAACTAAAATTCTTAACTAAAATTATTATGCGCTTGCGCGGACAGCGAGCTTTATTTGCCTTAGTCAAATCCCTGGAAAACAAATTATAATTTTTATGCTAATTTTTTCTTAAACTATGATAAAATAATTTTCTAATTGTTTAGTCGTAAAATCAAAAAATGGCAACGGTTAACGAAAACTACCTGAAGCTAAAAGCTGGCTACTTATTTCCCGAAATCGCTCGTCGGGTGAATGCTTTTGCTCAAGAAAATCCCCAAGCCCCGATTATTAAATTAGGCATTGGTGATGTGACTGAACCATTACCAGAAGCCTGCCGCACCGCAATGATTCAAGCGGTAGAAGATATGGGCGATCGCGCCTCTTTTAAAGGCTACGGCCCAGAACAAGGCTATCCTTGGTTGCGGGAAAAAATTGCCGCATTAGATTTCCAATCGCGGGGATGTGATATCGATGCATCAGAAATTTTTATCTCTGATGGTTCCAAATGCGACACGGGAAATATCCTGGATATTTTTGGTGACAATAACACCATTGCCGTCACGGATCCGGTCTATCCTGTCTATGTGGATACCAACGTGATGGCCGGTCATACGGGGCAGGCTACCGAGTCGGGAAAATATGAAGGATTACTATATTTACCCATCACAGCAGAGAATAATTTTACCGCCGAAATTCCCTCGGAAAAAGTAGATTTAATCTATCTATGTTTTCCCAACAATCCCACCGGCGCCACCGCCACCAAAGACCACTTAAAAGCTTGGGTAGATTATGCTAAAGCCCATGAAGCAATTATTTTCTTTGATGCGGCCTATGAAGCATTTATTACCGACCCCACTTTACCTCACTCAATTTATGAAATTGAAGGGGCACGAGATTGCGCGATCGAGTTTCGTTCTTTCTCGAAAAATGCCGGATTTACCGGGACTCGTTGCGCGTTAACCGTGGTGCCGAAAACCCTCACCGCGAAAACCAGTGATGGGACAAAAGTAGAACTACATAAACTGTGGAATCGGCGCCAATCTACTAAATTTAATGGTGTTTCTTATATTGTGCAACGGGGGGCAGAAGCGGTTTACTCTGAAGCCGGGCAAGCCCAAGTGAAAAGTTTGGTCAGTTTCTATATGGAAAATGCCAAAATTATTTGTGAAAAATTAACCGCTGCGGGCTTAACGGTTTATGGGGGTGTGAATGCCCCTTATGTTTGGGTGAAAACTCCCAATAATTTATCTAGTTGGGAGTTCTTCGATCAGTTACTTTCCCAAGTCAATGTCGTGGGAACTCCTGGGTCTGGTTTTGGCGCTGCCGGAGAAGGTTATTTCCGCATTTCCGCATTTAATAGCCGGGAAAATGTAGAAGAAGCTATGCGGCGAATTACGGAAAAATTTAAGGTTTAATCTGGAAATCCCCCCTTTTCAGGGGGGTTGGATAACCCTAGGGACTGGCAATTTGTCAGCAAAATTGGTTAATTTGGGGTCACAACCCACAATCGAGCAGAAATGTTTGATAAAATAGCAATAATTTCATCCTCAACTCACTAAAAACCATCAGGAATCATGTTTGAATCTATCCAACCTCAAAGTAATCCCGCAGACAATGAATGGCGAGAACATCTGGCAGATTTTGTCAAGGCGAATCAAAAAGAGTTAGCTGCCCTGGCTTGGGGTTTGTGGCAAGAATGGGGCAAAAGTGACGATACTTTGGGCATTGACCTGGAACCCCGGCCTCATTTTGTTTCTTGTCCCAAAGAGGCGATCGCGACTCTGAATCAAAATGTGAATAATAAGTTGCAGGAAGTTTTGGGTATTGTCGATCATCATAATCCCGAAACTGAAGTGCTGCTGCTTGGCATTGCTAAAGGTCAAATTAAGTTAATTCAGTTTAAAATTGAACCTCCGCCTCCGATTTGTTTTCAAGAAGTGGGAGAAGACCTCGAAACGCTATTGCATCGTTTAGAAGAATGTCTATGTCAGCAGATGAAACTTTAACTAAAGATACAGCCACCAAGAAACTGAAACTGGGGATGCGGTGGCTGACTTTTTCGGCAGTGTTAGCGATCGCCTCATTGGGGGGATGGTGGCTTTATAGTCGTACCTTAAAGCAATCCAGTAAAGTGGTTGAAGTGCGATTAATTACTGTCAAAACCGATACTCTCGAAGAACCGATTAATGAATCGGGTATCCTAGAACTCGGCGATCAAAGAATCCTCAAATCTCCCAGCGATGGCATAGTAGAAAAAGTCTTAGTCAAGATGGGTGATCGCATTGCAATTGGGGATGAATTAATCCTGCTGCGATCGCCAGATCGAGAAACCAAATTACTCGATCATCAATATAATACCCAGCAAAAAGAATTAGCCTTGGTGCAACAACAGGAAAAAATCCAAGATGCCGAAGCAGACCTGGCGATCGCACAACAAAAATTCCAAGACCTTTTCAGCCAATATCGCAGCAACAGCGAAACGAAACGGCAACAAAAACAACTAGAAATTCAATCTCAACAACTGGAAATTCAAAATCAACGTCAAACGGTGGCGATCGCTGAAGAAAACTTAAAAGTAGCCACTCAAAAAATCCAGCAATTTCTCCAGGAAGAATCTAGCGAAATCCAAACCCAGATTAGACAGAAAAAGGTAGACATTCAAAAACAACAACTCAACCTAGAAAACCTGCGAGAAGAAGTTACCGAAGCGGAAATTAATTTAAAAGAAGCCCAAGAACAACTGCAAGAAGGTGAAAGTCTTTATTCCAGAGGATTTATTGCCGAAAATGAACTGCAAGGAAACCGTCAAGAAGTCCGCAGCAGTCTGGCCATGCTGCGGGATACACAATTGGCCTTAAATAACGCCCAACTAGAGTTAAATAATAGTCAGGTAGATTTACAAAAATTAGAAAAAAACATCTCAGAAGAATTGCTGGCATTAGAATTAGATGTAAAAGAAAAAACCATCACCCTAGAAAAAGAAAAAAATCAGGTAAAAAATCTGGAATATCAATTAAATAATTTATTAATTGCTTTGCAAGAAATCGAGGAAGACTTAGAAAAAAATCTGGTCGCGGCTCGTCAGGAATTACAACAAGCAGAACGAAATCTGCGGGATGCCAAATCAGAACTCAGAAACCTCAGTATTGACCTAGATAAAAATCAACTAGGACGGCAAACAATTGAACAAGAAATTCTCGATAGTATCGTCACGGCGCCGATTAATGGTAAAGTCTTAAATATTGCCGTTGAACCTGGAGATGTGGTCGATCGCAGTAAAGACTTACTCATCATTGGCGATCCGAATAGAGAAGTCGTAAAATTGAAAATTTCTACCCTGAATGCGGCGAAAGTAAAACTCAACCAATTAGCCCGAATTAGTCTCCCTGGACCCGATGAAGAAATTTTTACGGGATATGTGGAAACAGTCTCTTTGGTGGCGAACAGTGAGGGGTCGGAAAGCTCAAGTAGAAGCAGTGATTCTGGGGGCGGATCCGTGGAAGCTACAGTACGCTTAGACAGTCCTTCTGGCACTTTTATTCCCGGCAGTCGGGTTATTGTGGATATTATTTTAGAACAACGAAAAAATGTAATTGCTGTCGAAACAACTGCTGTGCAAAACTTAGGTGCAGAGTCATTTGTTTGGGTGCGTGATGCTGAAGGAAAAGCCCAAAAAAAATCGGTGACATTAGGACTAGAAGATTTAACCAATGGTTTAATTGAAGTCACCGAGGGTTTAAAGCCTGGAGACGAAGTGATTTTGCCTCCAGTAGATCAGGAATTAACCGAAGGAATGATCGTCAAAGAATTTAAGCCAGAAAATACTAATGAGGAAAGCGAAAATTAGCGCAATTAGACCAGAGAAGCAGAAGACGTAATTAATGAGAATAAAAGCATTTTTTAAACTAAAATTTATTCAATTTTTTTGATTCCAATATTTTTTAGCAAAAAAAAACAGTGACCTGAATTACGATAAAAATGCTGAATATGATAGTATTTATAAGATAAATTAGGGTGATTATTTTTAATAACCACCAACCAATAACCACCAACCAATAACCGATAATTATAGAAAAATGAGTTTAACACCCATTGACTTACTAAAATTAACTTATCTATCTTTAAGCGGCAATCTATTGCGATCGGCCTTAACTTCTGTGGGGGTTTTTATGGGAGTTGCCGCCGTCAGTGCCACCTTGCAAGTAGGAACAATTAGTCGGGCTGTTGTCGCCAAAAAATTGGCGGAAAGAGAAGCACCACAAATTATCGTATTTCCTTATGATGCTTCTAACGACTGGGAACCCGTTGACGTTAAACTCGAAGATATCGAATTTTTAAGAAAAAGATTGGTAGGTTCGCAGGCGATCGCGGTGATCAACAGGGTATATTCGTGGGAAACCCGTTTTCGCGATCGCCAAGCCAATCCGCAGCCTAAAATCACAGCAGTTTCTCAAGGTTTCTTAGAAACTTCTGGACGCAGAATAATCTCAGGCAGCTTTTTTACCCAAGCTGATTTTGACAAGTATCGCCCAGTAGTGGTGATTGATGAAGCGCTGGTTGAGGCTTTATTTTTAGACAGTAATCCCATTGGAGAACGTATTGATATTGATGGCCGCCCTTATTTTGTCCGTGGGGTGATGGAAACTAAACTCAGAGGTTCTTGGGATGAGGGGAATGGCGAGGCGATTATACCACTTTCTGTCTACAGTGCGCTCACCGGCGATCAAACTCTTAGTCTGATATTAATTCGGCCTGAAAGCCTGGAAGAAATCGACCCGATGAGTGAACAGGTGAGTAAATTGTTAAAACGAAGATTTTCTGGCAAAGAACTATCTACCTGGAATAATATTCGCGATATCAAAGAACAACAAGACACCTTACTAATGGTGTCTCGATCGCTTTTAGCGGTGGGAGCGATCGCCCTATTAGTGGGTGGGGTGGGCATTGCTAATATTACCATTGCCACGGTGATGGAACGCACCGCAGAAATTGGTTTACGTCGGGCAATTGGTGCCACTCAAGCCGATATTATGCTTCAATTTATTTTAGAAGCTGCTTTACTGAGTTTAATTGGTGGAATCTTGGCGATCGGCACCGTACATGGTATCACAATTGTGGTAGCTGATACCTTTAAATTACCCTATAAATTCGAGCCGCCCACTGCCGGTTTAGCATTAGGATCCGCTTTATTAGTGGGGGTTGGTGCCGGATTTTTTCCGGCCTTACAAGCCAGTCAACTCGATCCAGTCAAAGCTTTAAGTTCTGGTTGATGGTTGATGGTTGATGCTTGGGGATTCTATTGTTGATGGGTAGGGATTCTATTGTTGATGGGTAGGGATTCTATTGTTGATGGTTGATTGTTATTGATACGATAAGCTTAATTTTTTTAGAGTTTCACAATACCGATTGTTTCCATAATTATTGATTTTTTGCTTAACAAATACTATGATAGAACCCAAGCCAGAAATGAATTCAAAATATCATAAAAAATTAGGAAAATCGCTGTTTTCACCGGATGAGGTAAATTTCGCGATCGCGGCAATTTGTTCAACCACTTTGGGCTTATTCCTCAGCCTAGCCCTGGTAATTAAATCTGCTCCCAAAGAACCGGCAAGCGCCAACAAATTACCCAGCCAAACCGCCCCTCTCACCTTGGATGATATTGACAACATCATCCACCATAATCTCAACGCAAATTCCTCGAAATCACACCGCCTATCAACTAATAATTTATCCAGCCAAACAGGTATCAAAAAACAAGAGGCGATCGTTGATGAGATCCCCTCAACCGATAGCGGATCCAACGAGGGTTTAGAAGAGATTCCCCCAACCCCTCGTAAAAAGGGGGGCATTGAGTTATCATCCGCTGCCCCATCCGAAGGGATCCCCCCAACCCCCCGATCCAAGGGGGGCATTGAGTTATCATCCGCTGCCCCATCCGAAGGGATCCCCCCAACCCCCCGATCCAAGGGGGGCATTGAGTTATCATCCGCTGCCCCATCCGTTACCCCCATAAACGGAAATCAACCACTATTTCCTATCTTAAAAACCGCTGTAAGATTCACCGGCAAACATTGGCTAGAAGAAATCACAACTGTTCGCCAAATTAAACAAGAAAATAAACCCCATGAATCAGCAAAAACCGCTGAACAAATTGCCCCATCTACGAGAAACGATCGCATTTTAGAATTAACCAGCCAAGATGCGATTATCTTATCATTACAAAATAATAGGGATATTAAAAATGCCTATTTACAAAGAATCATAGAACGCCAAGATTTAGCGATCGCCGAAGCTAAATTTACCCCGAATTTTACTCCGAGCGTTGAAGTGGTTTATAATCGAAATCAAATAGGAGCGATCGCCACCAACCAGGGTGAATTTAACCTGGGAGCAAACTTAGTAGTAAAAATTCCCACGGGGGCAGAAATTTCGGCTACTTGGGCGGGAGTAAGGCAAGCCCAAAATACTCTCGATTCTAGTACAATTGTAGATCAAAATAGCCTGGTACAAAATATTTCCCTGAATTTCACTCAGCCTCTATTAAGAAACTTTGGCACGGATATCAATCGAGCCTCGATTGAAATTGCGCGGCTGAATGAACAAGCGAATATTTTAAATTTGAAAAATACCTTAATTAACAATATTACCATAACTTTGCGAGCTTATCGAAGTTTATTGCAAGCCCAAGAAGCGTTAAAAATTCAAGAAATTGCCTTAGCCAGTACCCAAAGGCAATTAGAATCTATTGACGCTTTAATTGAAGCGGGAAGAAGAGCGAGAATAGATCGCACTCAAGCGGAAACAAATTTAGCTAATCGCCAACTCGACTTATTAGCTGCATCAAATCAGCTAGAAGCGGCAAAACTCGATCTAATCTCTATTTTAGATATTGACAAAACTATCCAAGTAGTTGCAATTGAACAACCGGCGATCAATCACCGGGAATTAACTTCCTGGGATCGGGAATCCGCTCTAAGTATTTCCTTGGCAAACAATATCGATTATTTACAATCTCTGATTGATATTGAGATAGCCAAGATTGACTTATTGCTGGCGGAAAATAATCAAAAATGGGATTTAAGTCTCCAGGCTAATTATCTGAACAATTTAAGCAATAATACTGAGAATAACAATGATTTGAGAGCAGGGATTTCCCTGAGTCGGACTTTTGGCGATCGCAGCTTAGACAGCGAAGTAGACCGCAGTAAAATTAAACTAGAAATTGTGCAAAATACTTTAGAAGAACAACGGGAAGAATTAGAAATTAGCGTGATTAACGTTCTCCGGGATGTTGAGTTTAACTTACAGCAATTAGAGCAAGCTAAAAAAACCAGAGAATTATCAGAACAGCAGCTAAAAAACGAACAAGATAAATTAAAATTAGGAGTAGGAAATACTCGGTTAATTGATGTGTTAGATTTTGAACAAGATTTAGTGAATGCTAAAAACCAAGAACTTAATGCGACCATAGCTTATCTAAATGCGTTAACTGATTTATATGCCACCCTGGGGATTACTTTAGACCAATGGGATATCACCATTGAACCAGAAAATTAACTAATTCGGCTATTGCTTGGGGAAAGAGGAAACTAGCACAAAAAACCGATTTCTTTATCCCGGCAAAAGCTAACGCAAAAACCGGGTACATAAACCGGGTTTTTTAAATTAAATTTAATTAAATTTAAATTTTTATTTGAGGCAAAAATTAACGCAAAAAACCGTTTTTTTTGGTATCGCAGGTATGAATGATCCTAAAATATGAACCACTTCAGACACATAGGACACAAAGAGGAGAAACCTCGGTGTTCTCTGTGTCTGAAGTGGTTCATATTCCTTACATGGAATCAGGATCGATCTCTAATTACCAGAGTTTTTCTGCAAGGCGATTTGCCTGTTGGCGTTCGGTTTCTGCCCGTTCTTCTGCCTGTTGGCGTTCCGTATCTAATTCAATATAAGTGGAGAACTTGCGGCCATCAGGACGATAAAGTTCTAACCCTTCATCCCCCATGTGAAAACCTACACCTAAGCGCGGAGAAACCCAACCCTTGTGGTTTCAATCGGTTCTAATTGATTTTCCTTTCTCATCCAGCCACAGAAGTCTATTTTATCCGGGTCATAAATATAGTATTCCTCCACCCCATAGCGCTGATAAAATTCCAGTTTTTTCGCCATTTCCGTTAAGGTATTCTCCGGAGGTAACACCTCAAAAACTACTTGATGGGGAATATTATCCTCTTGCCATTGTAAATAAAAACCGCGTTTTCCCTTGGGTCGCCCAAAAGCTACCATTGTATCTGGGGCTACCCGAATTTTATTTTTGCCTTCTACAGGATACCAAAGTAAATATCCCGCAACAAATACATTTAGATCGTCTTTAAATAGGGCATCGATTACCCATTGAATCGTCACAATCCAGCGAAATTGTTTCGTGTTATCTGCCATTGGTTGACCGTCGCTTTCTGGATAGATGATTTTCGTCTGTAGGGGAGATTCGCGAATCTCCCCTACATTCAGAATTTCGGTAACCATTGCTGCCTCCTAAGTTTTTTGTTATATATTTTTTCCTAAGAAAATATAATTTTAGTGGTTAAATTCACAATAAATTTGATAAAATTTAAACCACATAATTTCTACAGTAAGAGGCTAAAAATCGGTTTGTTTCTGAAATAGATTAATTTATTCTGATGTTTTTATGAAAATTGAAATCAAAAATATCTCCAAAACTTTTGGCAATTTGCGGGCAAATAATGATATTTCCCTGACCGTGGCAGCGGGAACAATTCACGGTATTTTAGGGGAAAATGGCGCGGGCAAAAGTACCCTGGTGAAAATATTAACCGGCTATCTTCGCCGCGACCAAGGAGAAATTTTGCTGGGCGATCGCCCTGTGAATATTCAAACTCCCATAGATGCCATGAAAGCGGGAATTGGAATGTTACACCAAGACCCCCTAGATTTTCCCTCGTTGTCGGTCTGGGAAAATTTTATTATCGGCAAATCCGGGAAATTTTTGATCAACCTGCGTCAAATTATCCGGGAATTTCACCAATTATCTTATCAATTTCAGTTTGAGTTAGATGTGAATGAACAATTAGGCAATTTGACCGTGGGAGAACGGCAGCAAGTGGAAATTTTGCGGTTATTATCTTTGGGGGTGAAAACCCTGATTTTGGATGAACCAACCACGGGAATTTCTCCTGCCCAAAAAACCGCTTTGTTTGCGGCGATGAAGCAATTAGCCGCCCAAGGTAAGTCAGTAATTTTTGTTTCCCATAAATTAGAAGATGTGGAAATATTGTGCGATCGCCTTACCGTGATGCGCCAAGGTCAAATCGTTGGTCATCGAGAACTTCCTTGCCCCGAAGACCAATTAATCTCGATGATATTTGGGCGGCAACTGGCTAAACCCATTAAACCGAAAACCGCAGGAAATACCATCAGATTACAACTAAACAATATTACCTTAAAAAGTGATTATTTGCAAATAAAAATTGAAGAACTACAGGTAAAAGCGGGAGAAGTTATCGGCCTCGCCGGATTAGCCGGAAGTGGGCAACAATTACTGCTTCAGCTATGTGCCGGACTGAGGCGATCGCCCACCGGAACCCTTTATATTAATAGTCAACCAATGACCCAGGAACCCTACGAAAATTACCGGCAAGCGGGGGTCGCATATTGTCCCGCCGATCGCCTCAAAGATGGCCTAATTCCCGGATTATCCATTCAAGAACATATCGCCTTAAAAAATCAACGGCATCACGGGTTAATTCCTTGGGCAAAAATCGGCCAAAAAACCGCAGAAGCGATCGCTCAATTTTCCATTCGCGGTCAACCCCAAACCCCGGTAGAAAAATTATCGGGCGGCAACCAACAACGCACCCAATTAGCTTTATTGCCTAGTCCCTTAAATTTACTCTTAATGGAATATCCCACCAGAGGCTTAGACATGGAATCGGTTTTATGGGTTTGGCAACAACTAATTGCCCGCTGCCAAACGGGCACGGCAATTTTATTTACCTCGGCTGACTTAGATGAAATCATGCAATATAGCGATCGGGTGATCGTGTTCAGTAATGGCCAAATTTCCCCAGCCATTCCCGTCGAAAAACTCACCCTAGATCGACTCGGTAAAATGATCGGCGCTAAATTTTCTAGCCTGGGATAAAAATGTAGGGGCGCTTCGGCTGGCGCCCCCAGGGCGACTGACACAATTTAGGGTCGCCCTGGGGGCGCCCCTACGGACAAAATTAGGGGCGCTTCGGCTGGCGCCCTTACAAGCAAAAGCAATCAGGCGATCGCACTCAGCCCAATTATGGCAATTATTGTTAGCAAAACTTAATAATATTTGCTGTTCATTCCTCCCTATAAACGCTACAATTTCCAGAAACCCCAGAAATATACTTGGTGAATATACTTGGTGAATATACTTGGTGAATATACTTGGTGAATATACTTGGTGAATATATTTGGCGAATATATTTGGCGAATATATTTGGTGAATATATTTGGTGAATATATCTTGTTGTCTTTTGACCGTCCTTCGCTTCTGCAACCACCCCATTCTTAAGCCCCCTTTGATAAAGGGGGGTTGGGGCGATCGATGCTGATTTATCTGTAGCAATGTTTTATGAATTTAGCAGTCATGGGTCTTTCCCAACCAACCACCAACCACCAACCACCAACCACCAACCACCCCAACCCCCCCCTTCGATCACCATCGGGCTAGGGGGGCGACCGCCATCGGCCACCAACCACCAACCACCAATCCATCAAATTATCTAAAAAATAAAACCCATGAAGCAACCACTAAAAACATTAGGAACGCCCCCAAATGCTTGGGCGGTTAATGAGGAAATTGCCGATATTACTCGGCCTCCCTTAGAGCCCAAACTGGTGACATTGCCAACGGAAACAAAAACCCTAAAAATAGACTTAGCCAAAGCAGCCATTATCGTCATTGATATGCAGAATGACTTCTGTCATCCTGATGGTTGGTTAGCCCATATTGGCGTCGATATCACCCCAGCCAGAACCCCAATTCAACCGTTACAAAATCTACTGCCAGAACTAAGAAAAGCCAATATTCCAGTTATTTGGTTAAACTGGGGAAACCGTCCAGATTTACTAAATATTAGTGCCGGACTTTTGCACGTTTATAACCCCACAGGAGAGGGGGTGGGTTTAGCCGATCCTTTACCGAAAAATGGGGCTCCGGTACTCACATTAGGCAGTTGGGCAGCAGCGGTTGTCGATGAATTAGAACCAAAACCAGAAGATATTAGGGTCGATAAATACCGAATGAGTGGATTTTGGGATACTCCCCTCGATAGCATATTAAGAAACCTAGGCAAAACCACATTATTTTTTGCGGGAGTGAATGCGGATCAATGTGTAATGACGACTTTGCAAGATGCCAACTTTTTAGGCTATGACTGTATTTTAGTCACCGATTGTACGGCCACCACTTCCCCAGAATATTGCTGGCAAGCCACCCTTTATAATGTGAAACAATGCTTTGGCTTTGTAGCAAATTCTCAAGCTATTTTAAATGCGATTAATTAATTTAAATAATTGGTTATTAATTATTATTTATTGTTTATTATTTATTAAATATATGATTAGTAAATGACCAATAAACAATAATTAATAATCTGATATTTTCAGATAAAAAGCATAAATAATATCAAGAAAATATGAATAAAATTTGTATGATTCCCGTGGTTAAAAGCCCAAAAGAATATCAAGTTTATAAAATTAGTCCAAAGGATACGAATCGATTAGCCATTGTCTTCGATCCAAATAATGCAAATATGTCCTTAGCGGTTTGTGTGGAAATTTTTGATATCGGAGGAAAAACCCCACCAAATCGACATACGATGGCCGTAGAAATGTTTTATATTCTCCAAGGAGAGGGCATGGCGATTTGTGATGGCAAACAAGTGCAAATTCAAGCCGGGGATAGCTTGTTAGTTCCCCCCACAGGAATCCATGAAATTATTAATACGGGTTCGACTCGCTTGTATGCGTTATGTGTGATGGTGCCTAATGAAGATTTTATAGAATTAATTAGAAGTGGGATTCCTATGGAATTAGATGAGGAAGATTTGCAAGTGTTGCGACGTTAAAATTCCGGGGTTATGTAGTTATATTAGTTGTTTTAATAAAGTCATATAAACTATCCCGTAAATATAGCGAATAACAATTTTTTTTGATATAAAAATTAGCCAGGGGATGATTGTTATTGGATTATTTCCAGAACAATTATGCCTTAGCCCAGACGGTTGAATGACCAGATAACGACCAGATAACGACCAGATAATGACCAGTAAAACTTTTGGGCAGACTAACACCCCCGCCCTAAAAGTTGATGGAAGAGAGGGGATTAGATGCGGAAATCATGCGTTATGTCTTCGCTTTCAGAAAAATTTTGGTGAAATTCACAAAAAATGTGCGAATATATAGATAAAAAATTTTGCCAAACGGGTTCATGAAAATTCTGGTATTAAGTTGGGAGTTTCCACCAAGAATTGTCGGGGGGATTGCTCGCCATGTGGCGGAGTTATATCCAGAGTTGGTCAAACTAGGACATGAAATCTATTTGATTACGGTGGAGTTTGGCCAAGCACCCTTGTATGAGGTGGTGGAAGGGATCCATGTACATCGCGTACCTGTGCGATCCGGTCACGACTTTTTCCAGTGGGTGGCAAATATGAACGATAGCATGGGAGAGTTGGGGGGCAAGCTGCTAGGAGAATCCGGTTCCTTTGATCTGATTCATGGCCATGATTGGTTGGTCTCCGATGCCGCGATCGCCCTCAAATATCACTTTAAACTGCCGTTAGTAGCCACCATTCATGCCACAGAATACGGGCGATACAATGGTTTACATAACCAGACTCACTATTATATCCACGGAAAAGAGTCTCACTTAGCCCATGAAGCATGGCGCATTATTGTCTGTAGTCACTATATGCGACAGGAGATGCAACGGGCGTTTCACAGTCCTTGGGATAAAATTGATGTGATCTATAATGGGATTCGCCCTGAGAAAAAACCCTTATTGCATGAGTTTGATGCTGGGAATTTCCGCCGCCGCTTTGCCAATGATGACCAACAAATTGTCTATTATGTAGGACGCATGACCCATGAAAAAGGCATCTCCGTGCTACTCAGTGCCGCACCCAAAGTCCTTTGGGAAATGGGCGGTCACGTCAAATTTGTGATTGTCGGTGGTGGCAATACTGATAGCTTAAAATTTCTTGCCTGGAATTTGGGAATTTGGGATCACTGCTATTTCACCGGATTTATGTCCGATGATGACTTACACAAATTCCAAACGATCGCCAATTGTGCTGTTTTTCCCAGTCTGTACGAACCTTTTGGGATTGTCGCCCTGGAAAGCTTCGCGGCTAGGGTGCCAGTGGTCGTTTCCAATACTGGGGGCTTACCAGAGGTCGTCCAACATACGCAAACGGGGATTGTCACTGAGGCAAATAACTCTGATTCTTTAGCCTGGGGCATTTTGGAAGTGCTAAAAAATCCCGGATACCGACAGTGGTTGGTTGATAATGCTTATGCGGATTTACAGTGGCGCTTTAACTGGGCAAAACTCGCGAAACAAACTGAGAGAGTTTATCAACAAGTGGTGACAGAGCGATCGCAGGTCGAATGGTAATACTGGTGGTCATGCTGGTAATATTTTCTGGCCAAATTGCTTAGTGATCCTGTTGGTCAAATGTGGCTTTTTTCTGTCTTGTCGCCGATAAAAACAGCAGTCATCTGCCTGATTATTCTGCCTGATTATTCTGCCTGATTATTCTGCCTGATTATTCTGCCTGATTATTCTGCCTGATTATTCTGTATGAAAATACCAGCAATTCTATTTCTCGAAACGCTTATTACCAACCGCCGCGATCGGGCTGACCCTAATTTCCAGTTATGCTCGAAACCTCGATCGCCAAACCAGGGATATTCAGGATTCAGTCCCCAGAGAAGTCAGCCAAGGTAGTGACTCAAACTGGAGACAAATGAATCGGGACGAAGAAGCCCAAGGGTGGGATTATATTTTAAATAGTCCTTTGGGAATTGCTGCCCTGAATCAATTGACGATTGACGGTTTTATCAGTCCAGTCTGTAAAAAAAATTCTATCTTAATGAAGAATTTGGGGTATTTCAAAGCTTACTCCAGGTCAAATGTCGAGACCCCCTTGGGGTTTCAATTGCCTTAGCTTATGATGAAATACGAGTCATATTTAACCGCTTTGAAAGCAATATAAAAATGAATTTAAGCGTTTTTTTAGGCCATAAATGCCGCCATAAATTCGTTTAAAATATTGAAATAACCTATATCGAATTATCCGAACAAATCTTAGATATAACAATTGTTTTGATTAATTAGGAGGAGTAATAATCGGTTAGTAGTATTCGGATGATTCCAGCCCCAAATAAACTCGAAAAAAATCAAGCAACAATTAAAATCTCTATCAAGACAGCCAAAATAATAATTTAAAATTAACCGGCCATGCAATCAGAAATTTCTCCTGGAACTGTTCTGCAAAATCGATATCACATTATTCGTGTGTTAGGTCAAGGTGGGTTTGGTCGTACTTATCTGGCGGAAAATCAGCGCAGATTTAATGAAATTTGTGCTTTAAAAGAATTTATTCCCCCTCTTGGGGATCATTATGCTTTACAAAAAGCCCACGAACTTTTTCTCCGGGAAGCGGCAACTTTATATCAAATTGAACATCGGCAAATTCCTAAGTTTAGAGAAACTTTTGAAGAAGATAGCCGCTTGTTTTTAGTACAAGATTATGTAGAGGGCAAGACTTATGCTACGTTGCTAGAGGAAAAAATTAAAGACAGAGAAACTTTCTCAGAGGCGGAAGTTTTTCATCTAATGGATTCTCTGTTGCCGGTGTTAGATTATCTGCACCAAAAGGGGATTATTCACCGAGATATTTCTCCAGAAAATATTATTTGTCGAGAGAGCGATCGCCTGCCAGTTTTAATTGACTTTGGCGTGGTCAAGGAATTGGTGACACAGATGGAATTGACCGCTCGCGATAGCTTTGCGGAGCAATATCGCTATCTTCCCAGTACCACCGTGGGAAAAATTGGCTACGCACCAGGCGAACAAATCCAATCCGGTCGCTCATATCCTAGTAGTGATTTATATAGTTTAGCCGTCACGGCGATCGTCTTGTTGTCGGGGCGGGAACCCCAGGAGTTATTTGATGATGTCACCTTATCTTGGCAGTGGGAAAAGTTTGTCCAACCGCCAGTCAACAAAGATTTTGCACATATTTTAAATCGGATGTTAAGTTATCGACCCGGACAGCGCTATCAATCTGTCCATGAAGTCGGTTATACTTTCGATCAGCTTAAACGTTATAATTTGGCGGCCAAAGTCACGGAGCCACCTGTGAATCAACCAGAGGCACCCCCCAAAAGCCAGCCAAATTTCTCAAAACTAGATTCAGAAATGCGGACGGTGGCGATCGGCCAACATTACACCGACGAAAGCCATCAAACCAGCCATCAAACCAGCCATCAAACCAGCCGTCACACAGAAGGCAACCGTGAAACAGCCGATGGGATGATTTACACCGACAATGAGGATCGGAATCCCCTATTAGAAAGTCCGATCGCGATCGGTGTACTTTTAATTGTCGTGTCCCTGTTCACCGGGCTCACCGCGTGGGTAGTAGTGATGGCTTTCAACAAACCTCCAACCCCCGTAGAACCAGAAGAAACCCCCATATTCATCAACCCGGAAATTCCCAGCCCTAACATTCCCACATTGCCCAACACCCCCACCCCCACACCCAAACCCACGCCCAAACCCACAACCACCGAACAACCCAGCCCCACTCCAGGGCAGACCAGCACAAATGCAGCAGAGGGGATGGAGGTCACAGGAGATGAGGAGCTTTCGCTCCCCCGCTCCCCTGCACCCCCACCCCCCACACCCTCTACTCCGGCACCCACCCCCCAGACCTATAATCAACCCGTAGAAATTAGCCTAGGGGTTCCTCAGGTTTTGGAAGGAAACTTAAAAGCCAAAGAAACGATTAACTATAAAATTCAAGGACAAACCGGAGAAGAGTTACTCACCTTTGTCAGTGGTCACGGAGTTTTAATGGATTTAATCGGGCCGAATGGCGAAATAATAGAAAATGTCTCCATGTGGGAAGGCTCATTACCCAGCACCGGAGAATACACCATCGCCTTGAGTCCCTTACCCGATATCCCCGGCAGTAATTATGAGTTACAAATTCAATTAAATCCGGGTCGGGCGGCGGCGCCACCCACCGTCACATCTCCACAGAGACCTACGCCTACAAGCCCGCAAATGGACAGCCCTACTCCCACAAGCACTCAAGCGGACAGACCCACCCCCAGTCCCACCCCCATTGAAGTGACACCAAGTCCCCAACCCACGGAAACTGAAGGGGAAAATTGGCCATCTTCCGAATTGGTTGAGGTAGTCAGCTTTCCCAGTGGGGGTGGTGTCCAGCAACTTAATGGTACGACCAGTCCTGACCAGATCAAGAGTTATTTGGTCAACGTTGACCCTGGCAAAATCTTGAATGTAGAAATTTTGCGAGGCGCCGTATCTTTGGATATTCGCGATCCTAACGGCAATTTACTCAAAAACGCCGAGGGTGTGGTTTTCTGGAAAGGACAGGCGACCATGACGGGTCAATATCAAATTGACGTGATTGCTCCTGAACCTTTAGACTTCGGTATGGAAATTCAAGTTAGAGATTAAGTTTCTCTGTGACTGACTCTGGGTATGGGTTCCCCGCTGCTTTTCCCAGTTTATAGGTGGCATCTAGTGACGCTATAGTTACTAGATGCCACCTATAGAAACTACAGCCATGTCAAGAATCAAGTCAGGCAACTCCGATGAATTGCCAAAAATCAAAGCTGAAATAGACAATCACAACTCAGGAATAAAAAGAGAATACGGCGGTAGAGGGAAAAACAAGCCTTAATTCAAGAACTCACTCACTTGAAAGCAGAGTTTGTCGGTTGTGGGTTCCCAGAGAGAGAATTTCAGGACAGCATAGAATTCTTGTATAAGAAAAAATCTCTTAGCGACATGACAACCGAACAACTAGACGGTTTCCGTGGCAACATTTGCCGCCGTGTAGAACAAGCCAAACGTCGATTAAGTCAAACAGGGTATAACAAGTTAATGAGGCGACATTAAATACAGGTATCTCTAATGACGCCTTGTTAACTTGCTAGGTGATATCGCTAATCACCCATAACAGCTATCAAGGTTAGTAGAGACGTTTTAGTTACAAACATTACTGCAACAATGCTATTTAGGGACACCAAAATCAGCTTAAAATCAGCTTAAAATCATTCTTATAGTGACCTATTAGTAACGATGGAAGTAACTAATAAGCACTTTGACACTATAAAACAGACAGCATAAAGGTTTTAGTTAACTTGGCTGAGTTTCTATGCAAATTCAAGTTAGAGATTAGCAATCGCCTACCATACTTATTCTTAACCATGAAAAATCACCGATCGCTATTAATTACGGGAACGGATACCGACGCAGGCAAAACCGTATTGACCACTGCCTTAGCAGCTTATTGGCAGAAAGTTTATCCCCAAAGTTCTTTGGGCATTATCAAGCCGATCCAATCTGGTATCGGCGATCGCGAACTGATTGCCCGACTTTTTGACCTAGATAAATTAGATCAATCCTTTGAAGAACTCAACCCGATTTATTTCTCCGCTCCCCTGGCGCCCCCCCTGGCGGCGGAACAAGAAAACGCCTCAATCAACTTGAGTGCCGCGTGGCAAGCATTCTCCGCCCTCCGAGAACGAAAATCCTTCGTCTTAGTGGAAGCCCTGGGGGGACTGGGTTCGCCCATTACCCGCGAACTCGCCGTCGCTGATTTAGCGCGGGATTGGCGCTTGCCCACCGTCTTAGTCGTCCCGGTGAAATTAGGTGCCATTGGACAGGCGATCGCCAATGTTGCCCTTGCCCGTCAAGCCGCCGTCAACCTAAAAGGCATCATCCTCAACTGCGTTGAGCCTTGTTCAGACCGAGAAATTGCCCAATGGGCGCCCCAAGACCTGATCGAATCTTTAACCAAGGTCCCGGTTTGTGGAGTGATTCCCCATTTAAATGCCCTAAATGCCCGTGGCCTAAATGCCCGTGAAGATATGGAGCAACTCGTCGCTGTTGCCGCCAACTTAGACTTAGAATATTTGCTTTAGAATATTTGCTTTAGTCACAACATTTTTGAAATAATCGATTGAAACTGTTCAATTCAGTCAGAGACGATTAACAATCGATCCCAATAAAAATTGCCCAATCTTAAGAGCCGATAGAGCCGATTATTATGGTGACAACGTTTCCGATTTCAGCCGCACAAGATATTTCCTCTGTGCGCCCAACAATTCAAGCCTTACACACGGATTTAGTGGAGTGGCGACGTAACTTTCATAAATATCCCGAATTAGGCTTTAAAGAATATCTCACCAGTGAATTTGTCGCCCGGAAATTGCAAGAATGGGGCATTAACCATAAAACCGACATTGCCAAAACTGGAATTGTGGCCACCATTCCAGGAAAGCAACCAGGGCCTGTCCTGGCAATTCGGGCTGATATGGACGCCTTACCTATTCAAGAAGAAAATGACGTGGAATATCGATCGCACCATCATGGAATCATGCACGCTTGCGGACACGATGGCCATACCGCGATCGCCCTGGGCACCGCCAAATACCTCGCGGCACATCGCCAAGACTTTTGCGGCACCGTAAAAATCATTTTTCAGCCCGCAGAAGAAGGCCCAGGGGGTGCCAAACCGATGATTGCTGAGGGGGTGCTGGAAAATCCCACCGTAGACGCCATCATCGGTCTGCACCTGTGGAATAATCTACCCGCCGGCACTGTTGGCGTCCGCAGTGGCCCATTAATGGCCGCCGTCGAACAATTTCGCTGCACCATTCAAGGCAAAGGGGGACATGGCGCTATGCCCCATCAAACCACCGACTCTATATTAGTGGCTTCCCAAGTGGTGCAAGCATTACAAACCATCGTCGCCCGGAATGTAGACCCCCTGGATGCGGCGGTTGTCACCGTGGGCAAATTTCACGCCGGAAATGCTCATAATGTCATTGCCGAACGAGCAGAACTCGCGGGAACCGTGCGCTATTTTAATCCGAAACTAGAACCCATCATCCGTCAGCGCTTTGAGCAAATTGTGGCTGGAGTTTGCCAAAGTCACGGGGCTAGTTATCACCTCGACTACTGGCAACTTTATCCCTCGGTGGTCAACGATCCGGCGATCGCTGACCTGGTGCGTTCCTGTGCGATCAAAGTCGTAGAAACCCCTGCGGGCATCGTTCCTGAATGTCAAACAATGGGCGGCGAAGACATGAGTTTCTTTCTCCAAGCTGTCCCCGGTTGTTACTTCTTCCTCGGATCAGCCAACCCCGCCAAAAATCTGGCCTATCCCCATCACCATCCCCGCTTTAACTTTGATGAAAGCGTTTTAAGCAAAGGTGTAGAAATCTTTGTGCGGTGCGTCGAAAAATTCTGTCAGCCATAATTAATTATTGGTAATTGATTGTTGGTTATTCGTTATTCGGGGTTTGAAACTGTAACGTAATTGTTGGACAGAGTTACCCATTGCTACTCAAAAATGGGTAGCTTTTGTCTTGCCGTCAGATTTGGAGACATCACTTAAGTAGTCGGACATTTTGGCAGGGGGACTAATTTTCGTAAACATACTAGAAGCCCTTGTGGCACAATAATTACTGGATAGCTGTTCGGGGCGCTCGCCCTCGCCCTTATCTACGTTTTGG
>NZ_LIUQ01000135.1 GCF_001276715.1 Planktothricoides sp. SR001
CGTTTGCTGAAATAATTCGCAGATGACGCGATCATGACATAAAACGGCTTGAATCAAGCATTCATCATCATTTTGTAAAGTGTCTAAACAAACTTCGGGTTCGACTACGGCTGAGAGGTCTCCACCAGTTATCAGTAACACTGGGTTAGCAATTCCCACCGGCAATGTTAAGCTCTCTATTGGGGGTTTTAAAAAAGCGTAAGTATATAAATTATACAATTTCATAGGGCTTACCAAAGGAAAATTTTAAATTTTTTACAAATCTTTGTATTGGGGCGTTGAATTGATGTTTTAGTCTTTTCAAGACTATAACACCAAATTCTCAGCTATAATATTATAAACTATTCAGGAATTGTTATGACAACCACTCGTGTACCCAGCCCAATTAAACCTAAAATTAGCACTATGCCTCGGAAGCAATCTGAAGCATCTCAGCAACTTGAGCTTTATAAGTTAATTACTGAAAAACAACGCATCCAAAAAGAATTAAAATTTATGGAGCAGCGCATTCAGCAATTAAAAAATCGTCTAACGGTTCTGGATCATCAAATTGAGAGTACAGAACAGAATATTCAAGATTTGCGTGAATTCAATCCTAGTTTACCTAAAGGGATGCATTCCTCTAAAACTGTTGCTCAATCCTCTAATAATTTTCAAGCCTTTTACCTAGAATATTAAAGCTTAATCAAGGGCGGGTTTTGAGGAAGCCTCGAATTCTTGAGGTGGTAAAACCCGCCTTTACTAAGAAAAGTCATGCTAGAAAAAATCTTAGCTAGTATCAATTTTGAATTTGAAAACGCATAGGATAATAAATCCAACAACCACTTTGATTTTTTCTAATCATTTTAGAGAGAATATTCAGACTGGTTTTCTACAGCTTCTTCTTCTAAGGCTTGAATTTTTAATAACAGTTCTTCTTCCTTAATTTCAAACTCTTCCTCAGAAATATCGCCCAGATCATAAGCCAGTTGCAAGGCTAATAAAAGTTTGTGTAAATTTTCTGTGTCATCATATTCCGTATTTGCACGCTCTTGAATTTTCTCCCCGATCCACATCAAACCACCAATCGGTCCAGTAACCGGAAAGCATAAAATATCAAGAAACATAATTGATTTTCTCCTTACATGAGTTGGGCAAAGGTATAGGGTGCGGTTAAATTGTTATAGCGAATTCGCAAGCGCTCGCCAAACTCTTGATCGATCGCTTCAACTTTCTGGCTAAATTCAGGCTCTTGATCCCAAGGAATTAAATAAGCTGCATTATAAATCATGTCATCGGTCATCGGCTCGCTTTCGACCATCTCTTGAGCACAATGACTTAATTGCTCTCTAAAGACTTGAATAATATCTTGTTTCCGTTGAAATAAAGTGCCTTCTATGAGTTGACCTATATGGATAATTTCTTCCATTGTTAAGTTTTTCCCCATCATCGCATCCCGTTGTTGCTTTAACTCAGGATTAGACTCCAAAGCCCTTTGTAATTCTGACTGGCTATCCCAAAAAATCTTAATGCTAACTTCTCGTTTGCCTGACAATTTAGCAAATAATTCTTTCAGTTGATTTTTATACGGGTTAATTAATTGTTCTGCCACCGTTTCCCAGGTTTTTACAACTAATCCAAACCGCAATGGAAGCAAAGTTCTAAATCCGGCTTCCATCACGCTTTCTAATACTTTTTCATGGCAAATTAAATACCGACGAGATGCCAAATATTTTTCTTTATGAGCAACGGAGTAGAGAAAACTAAAACCGTCAATCACCTCACAGTGAACGGGTTCATTATCAATCCCTGACAAAACTATTTTGTCAGGAATCTGATCAGCAAATATTCCATATAAATAAAGACCAACCGCCATAAGCATTCTCCAAAATTAAACGGGCTGAGAAGTTAAAACTAAACGCAGTTTTAGATGAATTAAATCAAGTTTTGCTAAACCTAAATCAACATTCCCTTCAACAACAACTCCTGTATTTAAAAGTCGATCAACCAATTCCAATACTGAAGGTTTGGTACTATCTTCTCCTGGGTAATAACTTCCTGGCTCTGGTAAAAGAGTACCAAATTCTCCTAGATTGATATTTAACTCTTTTGGATCAACTTCAAAAATTTCACACAAATGGAGAATTTGTTCTTGTAATTTTTGGATACTTTCTGCGGCTCTATCTAAATCAGACTCACTGATAATTCCGCCTTCCATCCGGCGAATGATTTGGGCTTCGAGCAATTGGCGTACCAATTCCACGACAGTTAACAGTAAAGGTGCTAAACCGGCTTTGCTATTACTTTCTGGACGGGTCAGCAAAGCCTCATTAGCAGAATCATAAGGTGTGCAAACAAGTGTCATGATCGCAGTTACGCAGTTAGTGAATCAGTTTTTGACGGCGAATCT
>NZ_LIUQ01000040.1:0-5133 GCF_001276715.1 Planktothricoides sp. SR001
GCAACGGATTTGGCAACGGATGGGGCAACGGTAAACAGCGATCGCAGATATTGATACGATCGCAGATATTGAGTAGCTTAGTGAATAGATTATGTATATAGAAACGCCGAGAATGCAAGCGGTACAATCACCGATTATTCCGGTGGTGGGGGAGTTGATTCGCCGATCGCCTGGGACGATTTCTCTGGCGCAAGGGGTGGTATATTACGATCCACCGTCAGAGGTGGAATCTCAAATTAATCAGTTTCTTGCCGATCGCGATAATCATAAGTATAAGGCGGTGGTGGGAATTCCGGCTTTGCATGATGCGATCGCGCATAAGTTGTCCGCAGAGAATGGCATAGACATGACGGGTCGGGCAATTGTGGTGACTGCTGGGGGAAATATGGGGTTTATCAATGCGGTTTTGGCGATCACTTCTCCCGGTGATGAAATTATTCTGCAAACTCCCTATTATTTCAATCACGAAATGGCGATCGCCATCGCTTCTTGTCGGGCGGTTTTGGTCAGTACCGACGAAAATTATCAGTTGCGTCCCGATGCAATTCGGGCGGCAATTACCGATAAAACGCGGGCGATCGTGACGATTTCTCCCAATAATCCCACCGGGGCAGTTTACCCCGAATCGGCATTACGAGAAATTAATCAAATTTGTCGCGAAAATGGCATTTATCATATTAGCGATGAAGCTTATGAATATTTTACCTATGACGGAGTAAAACACTTTTCTCCCGGTGCCATTGCGGATGGTCAAGATTGGACAATTTCCCTTTATTCTTTGTCCAAAGCTTACGGATTTGCCAGTTGGCGCATTGGTTATATGGTGATTCCCGAAAAGCTATTACTTTCGGTGCAAAAAATCCAAGATACTAATTTAATTTGTGCGCCAGTGATTTCTCAATATGCCGCGATCGGGGCTTTGCAAGCGGGGGTAAACTATTGTCACCACCATTTAGAGGCGATCGCTAATGCCCGTCAAATTGCCTTGACTGAATTGGCCAAAATTCAAGATTTTTGTATTGTACCACCGGCCCAAGGTGCCTTTTATTTTCTGTTAAAAATTGACACAAATCTTGACCCAATGGCCGTAGTAGAAAGGCTGATTCGTGACTATAGAGTTGCCGTGCTGCCAGGGACAACTTTTGGGGTTGAAACCGGCTGTTATCTGCGGGTGGCTTATGGGGCATTACAAACCGAAACTGCCGCCGAAGGCATTGGGCGATTAGTAGCTGGTTTACAAACAATTGTCAAAGGGTAAATGGGAGGTTTTTAACCGCCAGGGAATGAATTTTCTAATCACCCAAATAACCGCCAGGTAATAAATTCTCTAATCACCCAAATAACCGCCAGGGAATAAATTCCCTGGCTAATAGCTAAAGTCGGTTAAAACCGACTCTTGATGCTTATATTATAAAATTTACAAAAATTAATGCAACAGTAGGTTCACGGGGCGACCACCGCCATCGGATCGCCCCTACATCAACTCAAATAAATCTCGCAATTGTAGCAATAATTTTTGTAAATGGTATTAAAAGCATTTCAGTCGGTTTTAACCGACTTGCGCTATGAGGCGGGGGTTTTAACCCCCGACGGTTGTCGCTTGCTTGCGCTATGACGCCGGGATTTTAATCCCCGACGGGGTTGTTGCTTGCGCTATGAGGCGGGGGTTTTAACCCCCGACGGGTGTGGTTTATTTTTGAAAAGCGGATTTGATATCAGGGATATTTTTGTCGGATATTTTTTTGGGAGTTTGAATTAATTGCAACTCAGGGGCGATCGCCAGGTATTTATCTATATCTTAAATTGCCATATAAAACCGCCGTTAATTTACTGGTTAAAATTGAATATTTATTGGCTTCATTTATTGGCTTCATTTATTGGCTTAATTGGCTGTATTTGCCAATCAAGGTAATCTGGAACAGATTACGGACGGGAGTTAACGGTCTGTTTATTTAAGTGTTTCACGGCGCGAGTTAAGCGGTTGAGATAGGGTTTGACAATTTCTTTATTTTGTTGTTGCAGTTGGCAAACTTGTTGCTGAAGTTCCAGGATTTGTTGCTGCAATGGTTCAATATCCACGGTTTGAGTTGCTGGAAAATTGCTGATATTTTGCAGTTGCGTTTGTAACTCGCTAAATCCCTGAGTAAGTTGGGCAACTTCCGTCTGAATTGCTACGGAAGAAACTCCCTGATTTTGAGAAACCTGCAAGGAGGCGATCGCCTGCCGGAGTCCATAAATATCATTAATCATGCTTTGTTGAACATTGCCTAAAGTGGCTTCTGTATGGTCGCGCAAGCGCATAATTCCCCGGCGTAATATAGCAAATTCTTTCTGAATGGTGATTAAATCCATTGGGCCTGTTTGGGGGGAGGTTTTCTCTAAAAATTCTTCGATGTTAGCGACGGTTTCACTAATTCTAGTCACCGTTCCTTCTAAGTCTTGAAATCTATGGGCAGGGGGTAAGGACTGGACGGTATTTTGCAAAGAATCAACGATTTGATTCATCTCCGCGATCGTGGCGGTATTTTGCACTCTGGTTTGCAACTCAACCCGATGGCGATTTAATACATTCAAGGTTAAGGCAAAAACGATCGGCGTGGCGGAAAATAACATTTGTCCAGATAACCCAGCGACGATAGAACCGATCGCCGATGCCCCAATTGAACCATATTCCGCTAAGTCTAGCCAATGGTGTTCTCCGAGTTCCTGGAGACGGTTAGTAAAACTGTTCAAAGATGATTCGGTATTTTGCATAATTTTAATCAGAATATCTAGATGAGCCTTTCTAGCAATCATAAGCGATACATGGTCAAACGGTGCAGCATACAGCCGGATGAATGTCCGCCGTTGATTTTCAGGTTAATTTTAAACGGGCGATCGCACCTTGATGAAATGACATCCCTACATAACATGGCTAACATGGCTAAAATAAGGCTAAATGGTGGACAATATAAATTTAGGATAAATTCAGGCTGAAACATCAGCGCGTGACCGCTAACAGATCGAAGACTTCAGCCGGATATTTATCTTTTTTCAGGATCTTTTTTCAGGATCTTTTTTCAGTGTGCCACATCAGCAGAAGCAAAACAAAGGTTAAACCACTGTGAATCACTATTCAAAGCGGCGATCGCTTCTAAGACATTTTTCGGTCAAGGGAATTCACTATTTAGGAATTAGCTGGCTATGCTTTTTTGTGATCACCGCTTGTTCGCAATTTGAGGTGGCGAAAAATGCCCCCACATCGACCACTAACCAACAAATTCAGCCCATGATTTCGCCAACCAGAGAAAATTCACCAAAACCTATCCGGGAAAATCCCGCAGATTTACATAAAATAGAACTCACTGAAGCCACAACGGGCTGGAATAAAAATCTCATGGTGGATGATGTCCCTTATGATTTATATATTCCTCCCAACTATAACAAAAATTCTGATAGCCATCAAATTTTACCCGTGGTTTTAGTATTGCCCGGTTGGAATTATCCCCGCACTAGATGGGTAGAAGATACTCCGTTGGCGGAATATGCCAATCAATATGGATATGCCTTAATTTTACCAGAAATGTTGACGACTATTTATGAAAGTGCCTATTATCCAGAAACAGAAATGAGGTGGAATTCTTTACCCGGAGGCAAGTTTATCCAAGAACGCTTTATTCCCACAATGCAACAGCGACATCACCTATTAAAACCCGGTTCTCATAATACCTTGCTAGGATTTTCTACCGGGGGCAGAGGGGTGGCTTTAATTGCCTTAGAAAATCCCGGATTATTTGTGGCTGGTGCGAGTTTCGCCGGAGATTTTAGTCAAGAAAATCTGCCCAATGATAACTTAATGACTGCGGTTTATGGTTCATTTTATCAGTTTCCCGAACGGTGGACGGGTCGCGATAATCCTCAAAGGAGATCGCCGGAATGGATGATGCCATTATATTTGGCTCATGGGACCGATGATGCGATCGTTCCCCCGGAACAAAGTCGTCTATTTTATGAGGCATTGGTGCAGCATCATGGGGAGAATATCACCATAGAATATCATGCGATCGCCTCAGCGGGACATGATGCGGATTTTCTCAGCCAACAATTACCGAATGTATTTAATTTTTTCCAAAAATTCCCACAGCAAGTAATAGATTAATTAAGGATATTTAATGATTATGACTGATTTACCAGTACCGGACTCATGGCCAACATATGCGCTTGTGTTTGCATAAATTCTATTTCCGAATTTGACCAATAATGGGGTTTTTGACAATCATGGGCAATTAGCAAACCCCAAAGATTTTGATGCACCAAAACCGGCACTACTAAATTGGCTTTCACCTGAATACTGAGGAGAAAATCTAGATGACATTCGTGAATTGGCTCGATTTCAACATCAGCGATCGCCCGATATCTTCCCGCTTGGTATAGGGCTGCATATTCATCATTAAAACAATCATCGGCGCCGGTAGAGCCAAAAATAGACAATTCTGGATCGCGCAAAGATTCAGCAGTTACTTGACCCTTCCACTGCCGATAAAAATAATACAAAACAATCCGATCTACTTGCAAAAAATCCCGAATATCATATAAAGTTTTTTGCACCAGCACATCTCGCTTGAGACTATTGCCTAGACGTTCGGTAATACTGTTTAAATTTTTGTGAAACATTTATAGATTTCTCTTATGACTGTTCAATATTTTTCTTGGGGCTGTTTACTTGGCACGAAAAAAGCGGCAATTAAGGCAAAAGTTCCGCCAATCAAACCGTTCGCGCAGCGTGCCGGATGGCATTACAACAGCCACAGAGGAAAATTTTTCCCTTTACGTTTGGCCAACAACCCCGCAGCCGTACCCACCGCACAGTGAAGCACCGTTAAACAGACGATTAAAGGTAAATTATCCGTTAATAGCACGCTTAGAGTTTAACCCCATTCTAGAGAATTTTAGAGAATTTGTGCGATCGCATGAGTTTAAAACTTTATTTTATCGCCAAATCTGCTAGGAGATCAAGTAGGGTGTGGGAGGTGTGGGGTGTAGGGTGTAGGGTGTAGGGTGTAGGGTGTAGGGTGTAGGGGAAGAGAGGATGCATAGGAAAGAGGATGCATAGGAAAGAGGAAAGAGGATGCATAGGAAAATTCTCTATTCTCT
>NZ_LIUQ01000040.1:5148-64045 GCF_001276715.1 Planktothricoides sp. SR001
CACCCCACACCCCACACCGATGGCGGCCCCACACCTCCCACACCCCGCTCCCCCGCTCCCCACCAGACCGTAACGAAATATGAAAATATTGGGGACGATTCTCACCCAGTCCACAGTCGATGCTACAATCCGAAATTAAGCTAGGGGTGCCTCGTCGTTGAGGCTGAGATAGTCCCTTAGAACCTGAGACTGGGTAATACCAGCGTAGGGAAGCTATTTATCGAGGAATGCAAATATGAGAGCAGAATGGGTTGCTAAACGACGCGGACAAAGTAATGTTTCTCAAATGCATTACGCCCGTCAGGGTTTCATTACCGAAGAAATGGCTTATGTCGCCAAACGAGAAAATTTGCCCCCAGAACTAATTAGAGAAGAAGTTGCCCGGGGCAGAATGATTATTCCCGCTAATATTAATCACACGAATTTAGAGCCAATGTGTATTGGCATTGCTTCTAAATGTAAGGTGAATGCAAATATTGGCGCGTCTCCCAACTCTTCTAATATTCAAGAAGAATTGGACAAGCTAAAGTTATCGATTAAATATGGTGCAGATACCGTGATGGATCTGTCCACTGGTGGCGGTAACTTAGACGAAATTCGCACGGCAATTATTAATGCTTCCCCGGTTCCCATTGGCACGGTTCCAGTTTATCAAGCTTTGGAAAGTGTCTATGGCAAAATGGAAAATCTGACCGCTGATGATTTCCTCCATGTAATTGAAAAACACGCCCAGCAAGGGGTGGATTACATGACCATTCACGCAGGGATTTTAATTCAACATTTGCCTTTGGTAAAAAGTCGAATTACGGGAATTGTTTCTCGCGGCGGCGGCATTTTGGCCAAGTGGATGTTGCATCACCATAAGCAAAATCCCCTCTATACTCACTACAACGATATCATCGAAATTTTTAAGAAATATGATGTTTCTTTTAGTTTAGGTGATTCCCTGCGTCCGGGTTGTACCCATGATGCTTCTGATGATGCTCAGTTAGCAGAATTGAAAACCCTCGGTGAGTTGACCCGTAAGGCTTGGGAACATGATGTGCAGGTGATGGTGGAAGGGCCGGGTCATGTGCCTATGGATCAAATAGAATTTAATGTCAAGAAGCAGATGGAAGAATGCTCGGAAGCGCCTTTCTATGTGCTCGGTCCATTGGTGACAGATATTGCCCCCGGTTATGACCATATTACTTCGGCGATCGGTGCGGCAATGGCTGGTTGGTACGGGACAGCTATGTTGTGCTATGTGACCCCGAAAGAACATTTGGGTTTACCGAATGCGGAAGATGTACGCAATGGTTTAATTGCTTATAAAATTGCGGCTCATGCGGCAGATATTGCACGGCATCGTCCGGGAGCCCGCGATCGCGACGATGAGCTTTCTGTTGCCCGGTATAACTTTGATTGGAACCGTCAGTTTGAGTTAGCCCTCGACCCCGATCGCGCCCGGGAATATCACGACGAAACCTTGCCCGCTGATATCTACAAAACCGCCGAATTCTGTTCCATGTGCGGCCCGAAATTCTGCCCCATGCAGACTAAAGTTGACGCCGATGCTTTAACGGAATTAGAGAAGTTTTTGGCCAAAGAATCGGTGCCGGTGAGTTAATTAGCTACACCGCCGAAACCCGGTTTCTTGAAGAAACCGGGTTTCTTAATGAAGTAATGAATTGGATTGGTGGCTTGCGAAACCACCAATATTAAGAAATCAGCCCAGTTTTGTTCTAATTGCGGCTACGAGCTTTCCCCAGATTTTTTGAATTTACCAGGAATTTCTCCAGCTTTGATGGCAAAAAAACCCCATTTTATTTTGGCGAAACTATTACCACCGATCTAGCCAATTACAATGGCAACTACACTTATGGTGACGGGTCAAAAGGACTTTATCGAGGCAAAACTACCGAGGTTGGCACTTTTCCACCGAATGCTTTTGGACTCTACGATATGCATGGAAATATTTGGGAATGGTGCCAAGATATTTGGCAAGATAGTTATCATAATTATCTTGCTGTACCGACTGATGAAACTACGGAAAAACGTCAGGAAAAAATCAGGAATGTACTACGGGGTGGTTCGTGGTTCGACTATCCGGTAAACTGTCGTTCCGCCTATCGCTGCCAAGGCAACCCCGCCCGTAAGTATGAATTCTTCGGGTTCCGGGTGGTCTGCTTGCTGCCGGAAACGGTGTAACCGCGCTATTGTCTGATTCGCACCAATATATTGGTGCGTTGCCGCACGGAACGGCACCCTACAGAAGCTTTGCGTAAGTCCTGATTCATTTAACCTGAGTTCGACGTAAGAAAATCAGCTATAAAGCAGGTTGTAAGAGAGTTAGAGACTTGCAATCCAAGAGAAAATACTGTCAATAATTGTTGATTATTGACAATATAGATCGGGTAGGGGTATCGAACTCAGGTGGTTTCTGGGCTACCTTTCTGGCTCCAGATAAAAGAAAAAACCATGAAAAACTCAAAAGAGACTATGCAAAAGTTTAGAATTGGTGTTGACAAAAACGTTACATTGTGCTTTACTCACAAAAAGACAACAATAAAAAAACAAAACTTAGTCTAAAGATTGTTCACTGTATGGTAGTAGTAATGGCGAATTTATTGCCGCCCAACTTTGGTGAACAAGGCATAGTTAACTACAAGGAAGAAATTCCTGTTTTACCTGTCTTGATTAACACTGAGGGACAAAAATTATTAGAAGCCTGGAATCATACCGAAACTGATTACAGGCGAGACTGGTGTATTCATCATTGGTTCGAGGAACAAGCGCAACAAACGCCAGATACAACGGCAGTAGTATTCGGCCATGAAAAACTAACTTATCAACAACTGAATCAACGAGCTAATCAACTTGCTCATCACCTACAGAGATTAGGAGTTAAACCAGAAACTTTAGTAGGGATTTGTATTGAGCGCTCCCTAGAAATGGTTGTAGCACTATTAGCGGTTCTCAAAGCAGGTGCCGCTTATGTTCCCCTCGATCCCTCCTATCCCCCAGATCGCCTTGCCTATATGTTGGCAGATGCCCAGGTGTATCTGCTATTAACTACCGGAAAATTGTTAGAAACTTACTCAGAAATTGCCCCTGTGGCTCAGGGATATACTGTCGTTGATTTAGATCGCGAATGGGATAAAATATCACAAATAAGTAAGGACAATCCAGTTAGTTCAGTTCAGCCACATAACTTAGCCTACGTTCTTTACACCTCTGGTTCCACCGGCAAACCCAAAGGGGTGATGATGGAACATCTACCACTGGTTAATCTAATTGACTGGCATATGCATAATCGGGTCACTCCCGCCAAAACGCTACAATTTGCTCCCCTAAGTTTTGATATCTCCTTCCATGAAATTTTTTCTACCTGGTGTTCTGGCGGAACATTAGTGTTGATTTCCGAAGAGCAGCGACGCAACCCCGAAGCTTTATTCAATGTTATATTGACCCAAGGTGTTGAAAAAATTTATTTGCCTTTTGCCGCACTTCAGCAATTAGCAAAAATTGCTAAAGGTAGATCCCTACCGCTGCGGGAAGTAATGACAGCGGGGGAACAATTGCTGATTGTGCCGGCGATCGCTGAATTCTTCCAGAAAAGCGGCTGCATTTTGCACAACCATTATGGAGCCACAGAATGCCAAGATGTGACAGCTTTTACCCTATCAAATAACGTCCAAGATTGGCAGACTCTACCCCCAATTGGTCGTCCCATCCACAATACTCAAATTTATATATTAGACCGCTCTTATCAATTAGTACCCATCGGCGCTGAAGGGGAATTGTACATTGGTGGCGAAGGAATTGCTAGAGGTTATTTTAACCGTCCTGACCTCACCCAGGAGCGGTTTATTGCTAATCCCTTTGGCCCTGGTCGTCTTTACAAAACCGGAGATTTAGCTCGCTATTTGCCAGATGGTAATATTCAGCACTTGGGACGTGCCGATCGTCAAGTGAAGTTGCGAGGATTTCGCATTGAATTAGGGGAAATTGAAGGGTTGTTATCTCAACATCCGATGGTGCGGGAGTGTGCAGTAATTCTGCGAGAAGATGTACCCGGTAATAAGCGTTTAGTAGCTTATGTTGTCCCCTTAAACGAGGCAGTTACTAATGACCTAGAATTAATCCTACATCGTCATTTACGATCCAATTTGCCTGATTATATGGTGCCGACGGCTATAGTGTTTTTGGAGGAGATGCCCCTTACTCCCACCGGCAAACTAGATCGGCGTAATTTTCCTGTTCCTAAGCGATCGCTGCCCTTGTTGACAAGTGAAATAGTTTTGCCACAAACTGAGACAGAAAAACAGATTGCTCAGGTCTGGCAAGATATTTTACAATTGGAAGCAGTATCCATCACTCAGAATTTTTTTGATTTGGGTGGTACTTCTTTGTTACTCATGCAAGTTTATGAAAAACTTGTAGAAATTTTTCATAATCGGCTCACAACAATTACCACTTTATTCCAATATCCCACCATTCAAAAATTAGCCGCAGAATTAAGTGAAGAAAAAGCACAGCAACAAGTAACAAAATGGGCTTTAAACCAGAGGAATTGTTACTCAATGGCCTCTCACCAACGGCAAGTCCGACAAGCACATCGCCAGCGTCACAGATGAGAATAAAACAAAGGATATGCTCTTAAGCTTCACTGGAGAAACATTAATTAATCTGGCATTACTGTTTAGTCTTTTTGGCATCTGTTTGTGTTCAGAATTGACAGCCAAAAAATGGCCTAAAGCAAGCCCCTGGCTAGCTATAACTGGAATACTATTGCTATTAACTACAGCCCTATTCCTACATGATTGGGTACGCCTAGGTATTTTGACAATTGGTTTGTTTTTGGAATCGTTCTGGAGCAGACAAAACAATAATTGGATATCCAAAGAGGCATTGCTAACTTTAGGAATTAATGCCTTTTCAGGGATGATAGCGATCGCCCTTCAAATCAGTTTCTTGAGTGCCTTTCTCCAACAGTTTCCGTCAGGGACAGGACAGTGGGGATTGACTGCTCTCGCTGCACCCCTATTGTTACAAATTGTTACTTATTTACTCATAGAAGACTTGAAAAGGTATGCTTTTCACAGATTAGATCATTCCTTGCTATTTTTTTGGCGGTTTCATAAAGTGCATCATGGAGTTACCGAACTCAATTGCATTACTGGAAGCCGCGACCATCCCGTGTTTAATCTAGGGCATCTAGCTTCAGATATTGGTCTAGCCTATCTTCTAGGAGTTAGTAATGAAGCATTAGTAATTGGTCTAAGTATTCGGATGGTATTTGGTGGCATCCTGCCCCATTTCAACGTAGACTTTCCCAATATGAAAGAAACGTTTCCTTGGTGGGCTTATTTAATTGCCACTCCTAACTTTCATGCTTGGCATCATACAGTACATTGCCGTTATGATGCTAACCTGGCAGATATGTTTCCCTTCTGGGATATCCTGTTTGGCACTTTTGAGAAACCGCTTGGTAGTTCTCGTGATTGGCAGTTTGGTTTGTCAGATTCAGAACAGCTTTCCCAATCAGTTGTTGGGCAACTTGTATCCCCCTTAACCACTATTAACCGAATTTCCTCAAACACACAAATCAATTAAAATTCTTGACTTTAATTTCAATTTGCCAACACTACTAAAAATTAAGCAGCAATGAATTTTATTCTAAATAATCAGGATAGGGAGCCGTTGCATCAACCTGCGATCGCGATCCTTGGTATGTCCTGTCGCTTTCCTGGGGCAGAGAATATTGATGATTTTTGGAAAAATTTGTGCAATGGAGTCGAATCCATTTCCTTTTTCTCCGACTCAGAATTAGACTTTATCGATCCTAACTTGTTGAAGCATCCCAATTACATCAAAGCTGGGGGGGTACTCTCCCAAATTGACAAGTTTGATGCTGACTTTTTTGGGTACAGTGCTAAAGAAGCTGCGATTATAGATCCCCAACAGCGAATTTTCCTAGAATGTGCTTGGGAAGCATTAGAAAACGCTGGTTATAATTCCGAAAATCACCAACAAGAATTATTTGGTGTTTATGCCGGTTCAAGTCTGAGTACCTATTTAATTAATAATGTTTGTCCTAGCCAAGGATTTTCCCCCGCAAAACCCTATCTTAGCCATAGACTATTTAGAGCCGCTAACGATTTACATTTAGAACAGGGAAATGGCGGCGATCATTTACCGATGCGCGTTTCCTACAAATTAGGTTTAACAGGTCCAAGTGTCAGTGTACAAACAACCTGTGCTACCTCATTAGTGGCTGTACATTTAGCTTGTCAAAGTTTACATTGCGGTGAATGTGATGTAGCCTTAGCTGGCGGTGTTTCTATCTTTGTTCCCCATCGGGTAGGCTATCTCTATCGGGAAGGAATGATTTTATCACCAGATGGGCATTGTCGAGCCTTTGATGCTGATGCTAAAGGAACCGTTTTTGGTAATGGTGCTGGTGTGGTTGTCCTGAAATTACTGAGTAAAGCCATTGCAGATGGCGATCGCATTTATGCAGTGATTAAAGGAACGGCAGTCAATAACGATGGAACTCATAAAATGAGTTATACTGCCCCCAGTATTCAAGGACAGGTAGCTGTAATTTCTGAAGCCTTAGCCGTAGCGCAAATTGATGCTAATACAATAAGTTATGTAGAAACTCACGGCACCGGCACTGCTCTCGGCGATCCGATTGAAATTACTGCCCTCACCCAAGCTTTTCACCAAAGTACAGATGAACCGATAGCTAAAAATGGATTCTGTGCCATTGGTTCAGTGAAAACTAATATCGGACATTTAGATGATGCTGCGGGAATTGCTGGTCTAATTAAGACAATATTAGCCCTAAAAAATGGTGCCATTCCTCCCAGCTTAAACTTTAACCAACCCAATCCTAATATTGATTTTGCTAATAGCCCTTTCTACGTCAATACCGAGTTAGTAGAATGGAATAAAAACGACTTCCCACGTCGTGCCGGAGTTAGTTCCTTTGGTATGGGTGGCACTAATTGTCATGTCGTTTTAGAAGAAGCTCCCCCAACTAGCCAACCGTATTTTACCGAAAGACCGACTCATTTATTAACCCTCTCCGCTAAAACCGAAGCTGCTCTAAAGGATTTAGTGGAAAAGTATGTAGATTATTTAGGCAGCAATTCTCATGTAGAACTAGGAGATATTTGCTTTACTGCCAATACAGGACGCAAACATTTTCAGCACCGATTAGCAATCGTTGCCGACTCAATAGAGAATTTGCAATCACAATTGCAACATCAAGATTTGCATTTCTCCCAAGCTGATTCGGTCAAAAACGGAACTGCCAAAAAACTTGGTTTTTTATTCACAGGACAAGGTTCCCAATATCTGAATATGGGTCGCCAACTCTACGAAACACAGCCAACTTTTCGGCAAAATTTAGACCGCTGCAACGATATTTTAAAAGAATACTTAGACGTTTCTTTATTGGAGGTATTATTCTCTGATAACCAGTCAAAATTAGATAACACAGCCTACACACAACCGGCCTTATTTGCGGTGGAATATGCCTTAGCTCAGTTGTGGCAATCCTGGGGCATTAAACCCGATATCCTCATGGGGCATAGTGTTGGTGAATATGTAGCTGCAACTATCGCTGGAGTCTTTAGCTTAGAAGATGGATTAAAGCTAATTGCTCATAGGGGTAGGCTGATGCAAGCCTTACCTCAAAACGGAGAAATGGTGGCGGTTTTAGCTTCTGAACAAGAAGTATTATCAGTTATTTCTGCAACAGAAAAAGTTTCTTTAGCAGCCAGTAATGCTCCTCAAAGTGTAGTGATTTCTGGGGAAAGAGAAGCCATTCAAACAATTTGTCAAACCCTAGAAACCCAAGGTATAAAAACCAAAAATTTACGAGTTTTTCATGCTTTTCACTCGCCTTTAATGGAGCCAATTATAGGTGAGTTTAAGCAAATAGCGCAACAAGTAACTTTTTCATACCCCCAGATTCCTGTAATTAGCAATGTTACAGGAGAAGTAATTACAGATGCTATCACAAACATTGACTATTGGTGTCAACATATCCTTCAACCTGTGAAATTTGCTGCCGGTATGCAATCTTTGGCACAGCAGGGAGTGGAAATATTTATAGAAATTGGACCCAAACCCATTTTATTAGGTATGGGTCGTCAGTGTTTACCGACAGATGATTCTGGTTTGTGGTTGCCAAGTTTGCGTCCAGAAAAAGAAGATTGGCAAGCGTTACTCACCAGTTTAGCCGAACTTTATCTGCATGGTGTAAAAATTGATTGGCAGGGTTTTGACCGGGATTTTGTCAGAAAACGGGTTGTTTTACCCACCTATCCCTTCCAACGACGTCGCTATTGGATAGATGCACCAGCTATCTCTCAAATACCCAGCTTTAACTCTGATAATTCCCAGCATCCTTTATTAGGTGTTGCCCTATCCTTGGCGGGAACTCAGGAGTTACGTTTTCAAGGACAAATTAGTAAGTATTTCCCAGCTTGGTTAGGCGATCATCGCGTGTTTGATAGCATAATTTTGCCGGGAACTGCTTATTTAGAAATGGCTTTAGCAGCAGCGAAAAATATCACCCAATCTCCTCAAAGTATTCGCTTAGAAGGTGTTACCATCCAAAAGGCGCTGGTTCTATCAGAAAATGAAGCCAAAACCCTACAGATGGTGTTGCAACCAGAAGCAAATAAAGCTTACAAATTCCAAGTTTTTAGTTTAGAGTCTGGGGAAGATAGCCAAAAACAACCTTCTTGGCTGATTCATGCCACAGGTAAACTCTACTTAGAAGCACCAAAAACGCCAGAATTGTTGAATTTAATTGAGTTAAAACAGCAAATAACAGAAGAAATTGCTGTGCGCGATCTTTACCAAAAATTTCAAGATCAGCAAATAGACTATGGTGCTAGTTTCCGCGCCGTTGACCAGGTATGGCGCAATCAAAATACAGCACTTGGTTACATCGTTTTACCAGAATCTCTAACCTTAGACTTAGACAGCTATCAAGTCCACCCAGTGTTATTAGATACCTGTCTGCAAGTGTTAGATGCAACTTTGTTAGAAGAGCGAGAAGAAACCTATGTGCCAGTGGTTTTTGAAAAGTTAGAATTTTGGCAAAAACCCAGCGCTAAAATGTGGTGTTATGCTCAATTACATCCACAAGAATCTGAAGAGACAGACATCCTGAAAGCTGATATTAAATTGTTAGATTCTCATGGGCAAGTAATTGTAGAAGTTCAGGGACTACAACTAAAACGGGTGCGCCGGCAAACCATGCTAGGCAAAACTGAAAATCCAGAGCAAGATTGCCTATATCAAATCGAATGGCAGCAACAAAAACGGCAGTCTGCTATCAGCAAAACAAATCAACCTCGCCATTGGTTAATCTTTGCTGATTCTCCCCAAAGTCAAGAATTAGCTACTTTATTGCGTGCTCAAGGCGAAATTTGTATTCTGGTTTTGGCCGGTGAGGAATACCAAAACATCTCTGCACAAGAATACCGAATTAATCCCGCTTGTCCAGAACATTTTCAGCAACTCTTATCATCCTTGCCCTTGATTGATGGAATCGTTCATACTTGGGGATTAGAACAATCAATAAACCTAACCTCAGAAACCTTAGAACAAACGGCTTTATTCAGTTGTGGCAGTGCATTACACCTGGTACAAGCTCTAGTAAAAAATAATACCCGTCCCCCGTTGTGGATAGTTACTCAAGGTGCCCAGTCGATTCAAGAACAGTCAATACAGGCGCTAGTTCCTTCTTTGCTGTGGGGTATGGGTAAAACAATTCCCTTAGAGCATCCAGACTTAAAAGTGATGCGGATCGATTTAGATCCCCAAGCAACAACTAACGAGTCTGCTCAAGCTTTATTTGCGGAAGTATTCCCCCTGTTATCGACAGATATTATTGAAGACCAAATTGCCTATCGCAACCATGAACGCTATGTTGCCCGGTTGGTTCGCTATCAAACCGCTAAGGCATCAGATAGCGCCATATTGGAAATACCAAAACAGCCCTTCCGCCTGACTATTGCTGATCGGGGAACCCCAGATAATCTCAAGCTAGAAACTATCAACCGTCAATTACCGGCAGATACAGAAGTAGAAATTTTAGTTCATGCCGCAGGACTCAATTTTATTGATGTTTTGAATGTCTTGGAGATGTATCCTGGTGAACCTCCTTTAGGAATTGAATGTGCGGGAAAAATTGTTGCTCAAGGTGCCGGTGTTACTAACTTAGAAATTGGCGATTCAGTCATGGCGATCGCCACTGGTAGCTTCAGTCAATATGTAACAGTAAATGCCAACTTAGTTGTACCAGTCCCTAAAGTTCTATCTTTTGAAGAAGCAGCAACAATTCCAGAATCTTTTCTCACGGCATACTGGAGTTTGCATCATTTAGCTAAAATTACTTCAGGAAAACGGGTATTAATTCATGCCGGTGCTGGAGGAGTTGGTCAGGCTGCGGTGCAGTTAGCCTTACAAGCTGGTGCAGAGGTTTTTGTCACCGCTAGTCCTAGTAAATGGGACAGTCTAAAAGCATTGGGCGTGAAAGCAGTAATGAATTCTCGGACGCTGGATTTTGCCGAGGAAATTATGGCAGTTACCCAAGGAAAAGGGGTTGATATTATTCTCAATTCTCTTACCGGCGAGGGTTTTATTGCCAAGAGTTTAAGTGTATTAGCTGAAAACGGATGTTTTCTGGAACTTGCCAAGCGGGATATCTGGAGTTATGAGCAAATGGCGCAGTTCCGACCAGATGTGTCCTATTTTAAAGTGGATACTGCTAAAGCTTGCCAAGAAGAATCAGCCACAATTCAGTTAATGTTGCGTCATCTTGTGCAACAGTTTGAAAATCACAAGCTCAAACCTCTAACCAACACAGTTTTTCCTATTCAATCCGCGGTCAATGCGTTTCGTTATATGCAGCAGGCGAAACACATTGGTAAGATAATTTTGAACTGGCAAACAGGTATTGTACAAGCTAATGGCAGCTATCTAATTACAGGTGGTTGTAGCGGATTAGGATTGTTAGTTGCTCGTTGGTTAGTAGAGCAGGGGGCACGTCATTTAATTTTGCTCGGACGAAGTGGGGTACAACAAGAAAACGCTGCTCAAATTGCTGAGATTGAACAAGCAGGAACCTCTGTCACCATCATGCCAGCGGATGTATCCAATTGGGTCGAAATGACAAAGGTATTCTCCTACATAAACGAAAACCTTCCGCCTTTGCGGGGAATTATTCATGCCGCTGGTGTGTTGGATGATGGATTAATTCAACAACAAACTTGGCAACGATTTACAAAGGTAATGGCTCCTAAAGTTCAGGGTGCTTGGAATCTTCATAATCTTAGTCAGCACGAGTCGTTAGATTTCTTTGTCATGTTTTCTTCCAGTGCATCTTTATTAGGAGCCCCAGGGCAAGGAAATTATGCGGCGGCAAATGCTTTTCTCGATGCTTTAGCATCCTATCGACGCAGCCAAGGATTAGCCGGTTTAAGCATTAATTGGGGACCTTGGGCAGAAGTGGGGATGACAGCCAAACTGCAACTAGGCGATCGCCTGAGCCAAAAAGGTGAAGATAGCATTTACCCTCAACAGGGGTTAGAAATACTAGAAATGCTGCTGATGGAATCACCTGTGCAGGTGGGAGTTATGCCGATGAATTGGACGCGATTCTGGGAAAGACAAACGGCAATTACTCCAATATTTTCCCAATTGCAGCAGAGCTTAGAATTAAAAGTTGGCCAGCAATCTGTTATCGAGTTTCATAAACATTTAGAAACTCTGCCTTTTGCGGAACGGAAAGCCGCTTTAACAAGCCATTTATGTAGCCAAGCAGCAAAAATTCTTGGGATAAAAAATCCTCAGCAGTTATCTACAGGGGAACGGCTGGTAGATTTGGGACTAGACTCTTTGATGGCGATCGAATTTTTGAGTTTGTTGCAATCTAGTTTAGGAGTTTCCTTAAGTTCAGCGTTGCTGTTTGAGTATCCTACTGTTGAGGCACTGGTTGATTATTTGTCTAAGGATTTTGTGACTTCTGAAGAGGTTAATAGCGTTTCTCTGACTCAAGGTAAGGATAGTCAAGCAGTTTTACCGGGGGCAAATCAGGGGAATAGTTCTCAGCATCACTCTACGATTATTGCCATTCAAACCCAAGGCACAAAAACACCTTTATTCTGTGTATCTGGTATTTTGGGAAGCGTGTTTGATTTCTATGGTTTGGCACGTTACCTGGGTGCAGATCAACCTTTTTATGGATTGCGTTCTTTGGGATTGGTAACAGGGGAGCAACCTTTAACTGTAATGACTGAAATTGCGGATCACCATATCCAAGCCATCCAAAAAATTCAACCCCAAGGTCCCTATAAATTGGCTGGACATTCCTTTGGTGGAAAAGTGGCTTTTGAGATGGCTCGACAACTTCAGGATCAGGGGCAAGCAGTATCTTTCCTGGCAATCATGGATATTCCAGCGGCATTGATAGGGAGCGATCGCCAGATTGGAACTTGGGATAATGCTGAATACATCACCAAGCTGGCAGAAATTTATGGGGGTGGCAGTGGTGAGCGTTTAGTAATTTCACCAGAAAGTTTACGCACGTTAAAGCTAGAGGAGCAATTGAGGGTATTACTAGATCAATTACAACAAATTGGTCAAAAGCTGACTGAAGTAGAATTACAACAAATTTTCTCGGTGTATCGCGCAAATATGATTGCGGATACAGCCTATATTCCACCCAAGTGCGAGGTTTCTATTACTTTGTTGAGAGCCAAGGAAATAGGGCAGCTTGATTTTCTCCCCGATGCCATCACCACTGAGAAAGACCCTTCCTGGGGTTGGCAACAGGTTTCTACGAAACCGATTCAACTTCATGTTATCCCTGGTAATCATTTCACAATGATTAAGGAACCCCATGTTCAATTTCTGGCTCGGCAACTCAAGTAAAGAAAAGTAACAATCTAGTTGACAAATGTATCGTTTTAACCGAAAATTGGGATGACCAATAAACAAATTTTAGGGATCCATGTTGACATCTAAGGCCGAAATTCGTACAACTCGATCTCTTACGCCAGAGCAGATTGCTCAATATCACAAAGATGGGTTTCTAATTATCCGAGGCTTTTTCGATTTGGATGAAATTGAACCAATGCGGAAAGCTTGCGAAGAAGACCCAAATGTTATGGGCTATCAAACCAGCATTGTTGATACCTTTGGCAAGGTTTATAAAGTAACTACTTGGACGGATTTACAACAAAGCTATTTAGGAGTTGTGCCGAGACTTGCTCGGGTGGTAGATGGAGCCGAAGCTCTTTTAGGAGAAGAGTGTTACCACTGGCATTCTAAAATTCTCAAAAAAGATCCCTACTGTGAAGGGACTGTGGATTGGCATCAGGATTGCGCTTTTTGGTATCACAATGGTTGTCTATTTCCTCACTTTGCCACTTGTACAATTGCCATTACTGCCAACACTAAAGAAAATGGCTGTATTCAAATGGTGAAGGGTTCTCATCTGGCTAGCCGATTTGATATGGCTCGGGGAGATCAAGCCGTATTCGCCGATCCGAAACGTGTCAAGGAAATTCTTAAGCGTTTAGAGGTTGTTGATTGTGAGATGGAACCGGGGGATGTGATGTTTTTTCACGGTAATACCCTGCACTGTTCCGGCCCCAATCGTACCGGTTCCCCCCGTACCGTAATTCATTGCCATTACAATGCCGTTTCTAATGTACCTTTCTGGGTGGAAGGACAGGAACATCACCAATACAAACCAATTGAAAAATTACCTGATTCTACGATTAAGGATGGTAACTACTCATCCGTATTTGAACAACACCATTTTCATCCCAACGAAGAAGGAGAAACAGGTGATGGAGGACTGGGAATATTCAAAAAGCAAGATTGGTATATTAGCCTAGAAGACGACTATAGCGGCAAAGAAAGCCCTTTTGCTAACCTAGAAGTATAGGATTATAGGATTAATTTAACCCAGGATTGCTTGAAATATGTTGTGTGAAGATAACCGAACCTTAACTCGTCGTGAAGAAAATCGGGTTCTGAATCTGGAAGAATATCGCCAGGGCAAAACCTATCTGAAAAGTCTTCCCTTGTATGTAATGGTGGAATTGACCCAGGGTTGCAATTTGCATTGCACCATGTGTCGTCCCGAAGTCATCACCATTTCCTCGCGGATGATGTCGGCAGAAATTTATGAAAAAATTGCGGCTGAACTTTTTCCCACAGCCCAAATGGTGGATTTGCGGGGAGATGGCGAAAGCCTAATCATACCGGATATTTGCAAATACATCGAAACAACGGCTAACTATGGGGTGGCAATTCGTTTTGTCAGCAATATGTCTTTCCAACGGGATGATGTACTTGATTTGCTGATCGAAAAAGGTTGTTATCTGTCGATTTCGGTGGATAGTGCCGATCCAGAAATTTTTGCTCACTTGCGTCGTGGCGGTAATCTTACCAAAGTAGAAAGAAATTTGCGAAAGTTGGCGACGGGTTATCGCGAACGTTGGGGTTCAACCGAGCGGATTAATCTGAACACCACTGTACAGTATCCAGCCCTAAAATCCTTACCCGATTTGATTGATTTTGCGGCGGAGATTGGCATTCAAGAAATTCGCCTGTCCTCCGTTCATGCCTCCCCTAATTCACCTTTAAGTTTGCACAATCACGATCGGGAGGTGGATGACACTCTTAAGAAAATGCAAGAACGCAGTCGCCTACACGGGGTGAAAGTTGCTGCCTCTACGCAGGTTGGTACTCTCCCCCAAAAAACCGACGATACTTCTGCTTGTTTACATCCTTGGAGTTATGTATCGTTTAAATATGACGGGTTTATTAGTTTCTGCGATCACTTGATTGGAACGGGTTCAGAAATTTACCATCTCGGTCATATTAATGAATCTTCTTTCGAGCAAGTTTGGAATGGGGAGAAATGGCAAACTTTACGTCAGGAACATCTTTCCCACCGTTGCCCTGATGCACCATATTTCAAAGAGTGTAGTTGGTGCTACAAAAATCGTTATATTGATTTCGAGCATTTCTTTTTACCGGAAGCTCAGAAGCAAATTTGCACTCTTTAAATCCTTATTTCCTCCCTAGCGTGAAACCGTGAATTCTTTCCCTCATATCTCTGCTGTATCCGATGAGATACCCCAAAAGTTGCTGTTAAAATCAGAAAAATTGTGGTCTTTTCTCTCTTTGTTAGGAGGATTGATATCGTTTTCTTTTGTTCCTGTTTTTACGAAATGGGGGGCTTTGGAGATTAGTGCAGAAACCACTATCTTTGATCGGTTTTTTCTGACCACGATTATTCTTGGTTTGGCAAGTGGAATCCAGGCTTTATATCGGCAATTCAAGCCGAAGTTAGAGCCATCTCAACTCCTACCAAAACCTGCCCTTTCCCTGATGCAATTGCTGGGGTTGTTACTGCTGACAGGAACTTTTTTAGCGGCAATGCTGCTGAGTTTAGCTTGGTCTTTAATTCAAACGACTGTAGCTAATTGCGAATTGATTAATAATCTGACTCCTGTTTTTACAGTTTTTGGGGGATGGCTATTATTTAAGCATCGCTTTGACAGACGTTTTCTGATCGGATGTGCGATCGCGGTTTCAGGATTATTGATCGTCGGATTTAATGACTTTCAGATCGGCATTGATAAATTACAAGGTGACTTATTAGCCCTTGTTTCAGCACTTTTTTTATCAGCCTATTTATTGGGAGCAGAAAAACTCCGCAATCATTGGAACACAGACACCGTATTGCTGGGATGCTTTAGCTGTGGCATACCATTGACCTTAGTGGTGCTGGCAATAAATCACGAAAGTTTGTTTCCCACCTCGGGGCAAAGTTGGCTACCAATTTTCAGTATGTCGGTTGCCGGTTTGCTTGGGCAAGGAATGCTTTTGTATAGCCTGAAAAAACTTTCCTCGGCCTTCGTAGCGCTGGTTTTTTTACTAACACCATTTACCACCGCAATCCTGGCTAGAATCATGTTTTTAGAAACAGTAAGCTGGTCTAATTCATTCGCATTTTTCGTAGTAATTATAGGACTTTTTTTAACTATTACTAGCTCTTCTACTTTTAAGGAAAAAGACAATAATCTACCATCTTATATTAATTCTTCAGAAGATGCTTAGTCAATTGAAATATTTGTCAGGAGATAACAAAAGATGCTGTTACAAACTAAGCACTTGGGGCTTCCTTCCCAATATTATACTGATGCAGAGATTTTTGCCAAGGAAATGAAAACCCTTTGGCGTAACACCTGGCAATTAGTAGGTCGGCAAGAAACTATTCCTGAACCTGGAGATTATCTCACCTATACTTTAGGAGAAGAGCCAATTTTTGTCGTGCGGGCAACCGATGGGTCTTTAAAAGCTATGCACAATTTATGTCCCCATCGTGGAGCAAAGTTATTAGAGGGGGAGGGGAGTTGCGCTCATCACAAAATTACCTGTCCCTATCATGCTTGGACTTATAATTTAGACGGTCATCTACTAGGAATTACTAAGCCTAAGCTTTTTCCTAATTTTGACAAATCTAAAATTCGCCTAGTTCCAGCACAAGTAGGAACCTGGGGAGGATTTATTTTTGTAAATCCCAATGCTGAGGCAGAATCTCTGGAAGACTACTTAGCCGAAATGCCCGCTTTTTTGGAAAATTACGATCAGGATTGGAACAATTTAAGAGAGGTTGATCGTTGGTTCTATGACCAACCTATTAACTGGAAATTGATTGTGGAAAATTACGTCGAAGATTACCATTTTGAGGCAGTCCACAGTCAGGGTTTTGGCACAGTTTACGACAGCGACAATATCCGCAGCTTACCCACTGGTCGTCACCTCCGCATTAAGGTTCCCTATACCAATAATCAGGGAGGAGAATTTTTTACTAGCTTTTCCGAATCCGGTAAAAGTTCTCATCAGGGTTACATATTTCCCAACATGATGTTGAACCCGCACAAAAAGTTTCTCTCTGTTTTTCATCTCATCCCTATAGATGCAAAACATACCCGAGTGGAGATTATTATTTATCAATCTCCTACTCAATTTGCAGATATTCCCTATCGAAAGAACGAGTTTCGTAAGGGGTTTGACGTGCTGATGGAAGAGGATTTTTCAATCTGTCGGCAAATTCAGGCTGGTATCAACTCACGCGCCTATCAAGTGGTGCAATTAGCCCAGGATCATGAGTTAGGCGTTGCTCACTTCCAGAATGTTTTGTCAGAATATATCTGAACCATTAGCTACACCATAGCTTGCTAGTACAGGCTAATTTTCAGTGCCGTTTTTTAGGAGATAAATCATATGATTATCAGAAAATTAAGCGAAATTATTAACTCTGAGCGAGATATTGCTTGGGGTAATGGCCAAAGTCGGAGATTTTTGTTAGCTAGAGATGGCATGGGCTATTCCCTGACGGATACCATAATTGATGCCGGAACAGAATCTCTGTTAGAATACACTAATCATTTAGAAGCTTGTTACTGCATTGAGGGAGAAGGCGAAGTACAATCTGATGGAATTGTTTACCCCATTGAACCAGGGACGATGTATGCTCTGGATCGACGGGAAGCGCATTATTTGCGGGCCAAAACTCAGATGCGTCTGATTTGTGTTTTTAATCCACCCCTTCAAGGTCATGAATCTCACAAATTATCAACTGAGTTCAGTTCCAGTTATGCCATGTAAATTAGGTAGGTCATAGGTTATTAATTTAATTAACCGGAAGACCCAAGAAATCGGGTTTCTGATTGAATCGGTACAATCGTTTTTGAGACTCCCTTCACAGAAACCAGATTTCTTCCTGGTTACCGCTATCAGATTTCATTTCGACAGTGGAAAATAGCCAGAAAAATTGGATAAAACACTCCCAAAAGCGTTCATTTGATATGTTCACTGTAGATCCGACTGTAGACACTTATATCATTTCATTTCCTAAATGCGGGCGTACTTGGCTCAAGTTAATGATAGGGCAGGCAATCGTGGGTCATTTAGGTATATCCAACACGAATCTTTTAGATACTCTACTAGACAGTAAATTTCCCTTAGCAAAATTACATCCCTCACTGCCAAAGATTCAGTTTACCCATGACGACGATCCCCACTGGAAAAAGCCTAATGAGTTAATGAAAACTAAAACACACTACCAAAATACAAAAGTCATCTTTTTGGTAAGAGACCCTAGAGATTTAGTTGTTTCAACTTATTTTGAACAAAAGAAAAGAGTTCAGTTTTGGCTCAATTCTTTAACAGAAACTCCACACCTCCAAGACTATCAGGAAAGACTCAACCCTTATGAGGGGGATTTATCCTCTTATTTGAATGAAGAAGTGGGCAGTATAGATACCATTATTAACTTCTACAATATTTGGGCAAAAAATAAAGATGTGCCTCGAGAGTTTCTTTTGACTCGGTATGAAGATATTCACCAAAATCCTCACGGAGAACTTCGTCGCATTATTGAGTTTTTAGGCATCGCCAATATCAAGTATGAAGTTTTGGATGAAGCAGTTAACTATGCTTCCTTTGATAATATGCGTCAGATGGAAACAGCAGAAATGGCAAATTCATACAGTTTAAAAGCAACTGATAAGAATGATCCAGAATCTTATAAGACGCGAAAAGGAACAGTTGGGGGTTTTGTTGAGTATTTGAGTTCCGAAGAAATTCAAGCTATTAATTGTAAAATAAATCAATCTCTTGCCGATTTATATGGGTATAAAAACTCAAAACAATTAACATAATGAATATTTGGTAAATTTCATCACCCTTATCGCCATCAAATGAACAATTCATCCTATAATATAATGCTCAAAATTGCGGGAACATCGGCGATCGTATTGCTGGTTTCAGCCTCCTGTTCACTCCTGTCTCATCTCAACTTTCACTATGCCATATTCGCCTATCTTTGTGCATTTGCAGTGGTTATTGGCGCGATATTTTTTACTTATTTTATCATCGTCAATCTTCATAGCAGCAATCCCATAAGAGTAGATCAATTAAGTCCTGACACTCCAGAAGTCGCCATTATTATTCCTATTTATAACGAAGATATTAATTTGTTGAAAGTGACCCTAGACAGCGTAATCCAACAGGATTATCCTCTTGATAAGATCAATCTGTTCATTGCTAATGATGCTCACCGAGAAGATATTGCCACATTGATAACTGTCGTGCAGTCTGCCTATCCACAACTCTCCTGTTATCACATTTTACCACCCCCTAAAAGCTCTCCTGCTCGTCAAGGAGAAGGAAAAGCTGGCGCCCTCAATGCAGCTTGGCAGGAGGTTTACCATCGTTTCCCCCAGATAGAATATATAGAAACGCGAGATTGTGATGATTGTGTCGGAGATAGTCAGTTTCTTAGAAAATGTATGACCTATTTAATCGATGAACCTACTGTAGGTTTAGTGCAAACTTATAAAGAAACAAAACTGATAGATGAATCCGATCCATTTGATACCCAGGAAGTCTTTTTACAATCTTATGTTTTACCAGGAAAGATTACTCTAGGTGGTGTATTTTCGTTAGGATCGGGAGTTGTTTATCGTCAGCAAGCACTGGTAGATGCAGGCGGATTTGATGCTTGGAATATAGTCGAAGATGTAACGACAACCGTTCATATTCTCCAAAAAGGTTGGACTTCCCAAGCACTTGATGTAGTGGGTGTCTCGACTCAAGCACCTGTGAATGATCTGGAAAACTTCTTGAAGCAACGTTCTGTTTGGTCTTTAGATGCCTTGCGATTAGTGTTTTTTGCCGATTTGTCAGGGCTAAGTCTGAAGCAACGCCTAGCTTTTTGTACAAAAGGAATCAAAGAACTACTCTATCCCACATCAGTATTTCTCTTCAATGTGACCATTGCCATTTCTTTAATAGTTGGAGAACCAATGTTTTTGAGTGTACCGCCAATTACCTTTATGGCGATCGCATTTATCGCTCTTTTTGAGTTATCTGTCCTCAAAGGAAACGTGGTTTTTGCTTGGAAGCACAAAACTTTGGAATTTGCTTTGCTGTTTGCTAATCTGAAAATGATTTGGGTTGCCATTGTGAATGGGAAAGATAAAAAACCTAAATATATAGTCACTCGAAAGACTGCTCAACATCAATCCTATCTTCGCTATTGTCGATGGCATATTGTCCTTTTAATTCTATTATTCATCGGTATTCTTCGAGTTTCCATCTCCGGAACAATTCCAGAACATAGCATTTTATTTGCTGCTGCGATTTACTGGTCGATCAGAATCCTAGATGTCCTTGGTTTAGCATTGTATCAACCCCGTTATCTTCAAAGCTAAAAATATTACAGGTAATTATTGTTGAATCAATTCAACTATCACTAAAACTAATTTATGAACATCACCAAACCCAGACGAGGTGTCATCTATTGCGCGATTGACGCTTGGTCTTATTTAGAATTAGCGGTTATTAGTGCTTGTGCGCTGCATCAGGTATCCCCTGACGTAGAGATAGTCATCTTATCCAATCTAGACTGTCCTCAACTGCAAGCGCAGTTAGCCAAAATTAATATTTTTATCAAATCCATTGCTGTTTCTGAAGAAGAGAGACTTGAGAATGCCATAGTTTCAAGATGGCTGAAAATTAGTTTAAATGATTTAAGCTTGTTTGATGAAACCTTGTATTTAGATGCAGATGTTCTTCCAGTCAAACCGATTGACAAAATTTGGAGTTTGTTAGAGTTGGGAGATATCCTCATTTCACCAGATAGATTCCCTCAAGTTTCTCAATGCAAACATATTGCACAACAAGAGATTGACTATACCCTAAAAATCTGCTTTCCTGATTCTATTCAATATAATGGAGGCGTGATCCTTTGGAAAAAAGGTCTCCAGACTCAAACTCTCTTTGACACATGGAAACAAGAATGGAGAGTTTTTCAGCAGCAAGACCAACTGGCTTTGTGCAGAGCTATCCAAAAAACGAAAACAGAGATTGTTCATCTTCCACGTCAATATAATTATCCACTTGATTTGCTCACCGATTCTTGGCCTCTTGAGTTAAACCAAATCGATGCTACAATGTTAGAGGAAAAAGACATTAGGATCGTTCACTCTTATCATTCTGTCACCTCCAAGTGGAATATTTTCCGTCAAGCCGCAGAGAAGTTTATGCCCGATGCTACTCACCAAGCTCTTGGATATCTGCGCTCATACCTTCCTCCCAGCAAAACAATCCTAAATTAACAAAAATCCAAAATACTTAACGAATGGCTTTTTCAAAATCACTCATCTATTTATCTCCAGGAAACTTACCTTCACAATGGGCTCACACAGTACAAATTGCGAAAATGGCGCAAGCTTTTTCACGAAAAATCAAAGATTTTGAATTAGTCACCAGCGGCGATCTTTTGTCAATGGGTCAAGGAATGGATGCTGAGTTCCAGGACTGGTACGGACTCAAAGAATGCTATAAGTTAGTCCGCTTACCAGTACACATCCAATCCCAGTTGCTGCTTCCTCAAAACTATAGAAATGTACTGTATTATAAGCTGGCTGTTATCTATAGTCTTTTTAAAGAAGATTCGTTAGTTTATACTCGCACATCTGAAATTGTGGAATTACTGCTTAAAATCGGTAAACCCGTTATTTGGGAATGCCACGAACCGATCGAAAAAGATTCTTTGCGAGCCAAATTATTGAAAGATCGAAACTTAATTGGTGTTGTGACTATCTCATCCCAATTAGCAGAAAACTATATTCAGCTTGGTTTAGATACTGACAAGTTATTGATGGCTCACAGTGGTGTAGACTTAAACAGTTTTCTGCCTGTTCTAGACAAAAATTTGGCTCGGCAGAATCTCTCTCTGGCAACAGAAGCAAAAATCATCCTTTACTCCGGTCATTTGTATGACTCTAAAGGAATTCCCACAATTTTAAACCTAGCTCGTCTCATGCCAGACTGCCAATTTTTATTACTTGGAGGATGGTCAACTGATGTTAATCGAGTTAAAAAGAATCTTCAAAAAGAAGGCTTATTAAATGTGTCCCTTATCGGTCACTTACCTCAATCTGAATTAGTCCCATACCTATATGCAGCAGATATTCTGATTTTGCCCACTAGCCAATCTTGGAATTTAGCTGAAGTTACAAGTCCGCTCAAACTTTTTGAGTATATGGCGGTTGGTAAACCCATCGTTGCTTCCGCTTTACCAAATATTATGACCGTATTGCGAGATAGAGAAAATGCAGTCTTGGCAGATCCAGACAATCCTATTTCTTTCCAAAAAGCGATAGTTGATTTGTTTGAAAATTCACATTTAGCAACTACTATTGCTGAACGAGCTTTTCAAGATGTACAGAATTTTACTTGGGATATTCGTGCTAATAGGATTTGGCAATTTGCACTAGCCAGATTCCAAGAATTTAAAAATACTACCTATCCTTCTCACCACCAAATGACGAGGTTTTTAAATTTAAAAAATTTATACTCGATCTTAACTTCTGATTTAGATCCTTTTTTTCAAGAAGTCATCAGTCAAGACAAAAATTCATATAATTCAGTAGATAGGCCTTGAAAATTGTTGTTATAAAAGGCAAAAGGGAATAGGGTAATTGATAGTGCTGGCTTTGAGAGGCTTGGTAGAAAGAATAAACCGTTTTTAGAGCCTGCCATTATCTCGCTTGAGGTAATACCAGGAGACAGAAACTGGAAACTTTAAACCTACCAAAGGGTATAGATTAGTTGTTGGGCGTGGGCAAGAATTTTTTCCATTGTTCTTGCGGTTAAAAGTTATTGCACGCCCTGCTGATAACACCACGATACTTATTGCCTAAAATGCTTTCTAAATCGGCACGAGAGCGAGTATCACCAGCATGGAACAAACAGAATTGAGGATTGGTCATCACCCACAACCATTTTTTGATACCTTTAACTGCCCAAGGGTTTTCGTCAAGTTGAAGTGCGGAATGTGGGTTTGATTGTGATATATTATTGACATATGCTGTAGTAATGCTAACAGTAGCGCCCTTCTACTCAAGTTGATTAATAGGAGAGGCAATCTCGCCTGAAACACTACTTCATACCATATAATATTGGTCAAGTGTAAGTTCATCCAGTTTCTCAAGGTTTTGTATGCAAGTTACCCCTATTACTTTGATGAATAATCGTCAGACAGACAGTCTAAATTTAGTGGAACGCAAAACTTCATATCAGCAGCTATTTGAATATGGTATTAGGCATAAAACCCCGTTTATGATGGCTATTATGAGTGCATTTATTTTTGCATTTCTCAAGTTTTTGATTCCCCAAGTAAGTCGCTATGCCATTGATGTTCTCATTCCGCAGAAACAATTTCAATTATTACCTTTACTAGCCGTAGGTATTCTATGTTTTTACGTCTTGTTTGGACTTTTTAATTCATTGCGCGTGTATTTGATTAATTTTTTTGCCCAAAAAGTAATCAATAGCATTCGCACAGACTTATACAATCATATTCAAAATTTATCCACGGGCTTTTTTGTCCACAATCGAACTGGGAATTTGATGAGTTACTTAGTGCGAGATGTTGATGCGGTTGGAAATTTATTCTCCTCACATCTGGCTGAACTGGTCATAGACATTGCTTCCATTTTAGTATTAATAGTTTATATGCTAACTATGGATTGGCAACTAGCAATTTTAGTGATTGTTACATGGCCATTAATTGTCTATATCATGCGGCTAAGTAAAAACAAGCTAGAAGTTGCTTACCGAGAACTCGAAACTCAAGCGGCGGAAGTTAGTAATATTCTGCAAGATACTATTTCTACTATTCAAGCGATCAAATCCTTTGGAAATGAGAAGTATGAAATAGACCGTTTTGCTGAGTGTAGCCATAACTATATGGATAGTAATCTCCGAGCTATTCGTCGCTGGTCATTAGTCTCACCAATTTTGAACATCTTGAATAATCTTTCTAGTATCCTGGTGTTAGTTTTCGGATCTTGGGAAGTCATGCTGGGAAGGTTAACAATAGGAGAATTAACAACATTTTTAATGTATGTTAATATAATAACCAAGCCTTTTGAACGTTTTAATGGATTGATCGATATCATCCAAAAAGCAATGGTGGGAGCAGAACGAATTTTTGAAGTGTTAGCTTTAGAACCAGAGATTAAGGAAAAAGAGGATGCCATTAATCTCAAATTAGTACGAGGACGCCTGAAATTTGAAGGAATTGAATTTGGCTATGAAGCCAATCAAACGATTATCCATAGCCTAAACTTAGATATTCAACCTGGGATGAAAGTGGCTTTAGTGGGATCTTCAGGCGCAGGAAAAAGTACGATCGCTAAACTTGCAGCTCGTTTTTACGATCCTCAAAAAGGTCGAGTTTTAATTGATGATTATGATTTACGAGATATCTCTTTGAAGTCTCTACGAGAGCATATTGGAATTGTTTCCCAAGAAAATTTACTTCTTTATGGTACGGTGCGAGATAACATTGCTTACGGTAAACTAGACGCAAGCGATGAGGAAATTGAAGCTGCTGCCAAAGCAGCCTATGCTCATGACTTTATTATGGAATTACCCAATGGATACAATTCAATTATTGGTGAGCGAGGAGTCAAACTATCTGGGGGACAAAAACAGCGTATTGCTATTGCTAGAGTTCTACTCAAAAACCCTGAGTTTGTAATTCTTGATGAAGCAACTTCGGCTCTTGATACCGAGTCAGAGCGCATGATTCAACAATCTGTAGCGACCATGTTAGAGAAGCGTACTAGCTTAATTATTGCCCATCGACTGTCTACAATCCAGAATGCTGATTTAATCGTTGTTTTAGAGAAAGGTAAAGTCGTAGAAACTGGCACTCATAACGATCTCATTCTTGCCGGTGGTCGATATGCAAGTTTCACAACTGTTGAATGTTAATGATTAAACAAATAACTGGCATTGACTCTTGTCAATGTCGTAAAGCTAGGCTTCAAAAAAATCATATTGCTTGTGCAATATTGGTTTGGATTAGATTAAAGAATTTAGCCTATCAAACTGGACAAATTATCAAATCAAGCATAATTTGTTGTCTAATTATTTAATTCAGCAACTCAAACGACCAAGCCAAGTATTCCTTTCCTATGTGCTTGGTTTGATTTGAATTGTCGCGTGGCTGGGCATGGGCTACGCCCGCTACCTATTTGTGCCGTAAGTCCTAATTTACTAACTTTGACTTTTAAAACATCCTCTTATGCCAGTCTCATCGATTATCTAATTTTACTGACGGTGCGACAAATAAGGCTGAAAGCAAGACAGTGTCAACAACGATTTATGGTAAAAAAAAGTCGGTCAAGTATTTTTAATAAGACCTATTTAATCAAAATGATACCTTTATTCTATCAAAAGCACTTAAAAAGTCAATTGAGTCTAGCATAATACCTGTTTTTCCAAATTTTGGTGAACATCTTACAGTCAATTAAAAATGTGAATTTAGAAAGGTTAGCTAATGGGATACCGTTACCAATTAAATTTGAGATTACAATAAAAAGAATACAAATATTTTTCTCATTACCAAATTAAAAAAAATTTTTTATCATTACAAAATGCTTATCAATATATATTAAGCAAGATAATTTACAAAATAAAAAATCATCTATCTAGCCATTGCTAGAACTAATTGGAGTCGGATAAATTTATTTATGCTGAGTATCATTTGGGATAAAATAGCATTTCCAATCCATTTTAAATTATTGCCTAAATTAGGTAGAAGTAACATAGATGAGCAACAAAAAGTCTCAAGTAATGCCACTTTTTGAAAATTGAAAAAAATATGTGTATTAGGTGATAGAGAATTTTGTTCTGTCAAACTCGCTAATTACCTTGAATCCTTGGTCGTGTACTTTTGATAAAAAAATAACGAATTTGTATAATTTTAAAATCTATATATTTTTTTTTAGTAATTAAATAATCTGTAATTAGCCCCAATATTATTATTTTTATTAAAGGTGTTAATGCCAGAAAAAATCGCGTTTTTATAAGCTTTAACCTTGCTTGTATGTAAATGGAAACGTAAAATCAACGGGGTAGCACCGAAAGAAGGATGGTTTATCTTAACAAATTTTGAGGGGTTATAATTGGCTATTTCTGCCTATAAACAAAAATTTTATTTTGAATAAATGTTTAAAAATTCAAAAAAAATTATATGATTTATAGAAAAATAATCTAATTAACGATTTATTTATTTTTACTCATAGTTACTGCTTACTTTTTGGCGACAATTCAGGGTCAACAAATCAAAGGTAATACATAAATATATCGATCGGACTAAAGAAAATGGTAGAACGGAACGGAGACATAGTAGTTTGTATATCGGATTATATGGTCTTGGGTCAATTTCAAGGATGTTTGTATGGATTTAATCACCTAATTAATGAAATTAAATCGCAATAAAGCTAAGTAGTATCAACAATGTCTAAGAGCTATGAGGCTTATGGAGTCTGTCTTGTAGCTTATTTTGTCGCCCCGTAAACTAATTTTACAACTATTTTCTATTCCGGAAAAATGGGGAAATAAGTTATTAAATACATTACGCTATGCTTGTATGTGTTGACAAATTATGTTCACTAGATAGAAAATCCGATTATTGACATTTACCCTCCTCCTACGATCGGGATAACTGAATATATTTTTGTGAAAATGTTCAAAATTTATGCTGTTTGCAGCCTAATATGAACTTGAAAATGGTCTAAAAACAAACTCGATCACCGTTGATGATCTAAAATTTACTAAATGTATTCGATGACAATGAAATTGAAAACCGTTTTTTTTAGCTTAATTGTCAATTAAACATCAATATTACTTAATAGTAAATACATTTCAAAAAATTAATGTTTTGAGAACTATTTAGCATGAATCATTATTCTCAATAAGCACTATTTATTGAGAAATATCTTAGTATTAATCACTTTGAGCCTTTTAACATCGAACTCAGGTCATTTAAACTCTCTCGGTGTTCTCTGTGTCTCTGTGGTTTAAATTTTGGGTGTAAATTTTGACCGCAGAGATGCAGAATAAACAAAGACCTTTAGTCAAATTTCAGATTTCCGAGAATTATGCAATTTTCTTCGATTATTCGGGCGATCGCCCGATCGCCTCTCACCAGTGAACTGCTGGCGAAACTGCAACGGCATCACCAACTTCAGTTAAATGGAGTCGGTCGGTTGCCCAAGGGTTTGGTAGCCTCAGCCTTAGCCCAACAGCAGCAACAACATTTATTCTTAATTACCGCTACTTTGGAAGAAGCGGGGCGCTGGGCAACCCAACTGGAAGCAATGGGTTGGGATGCGGTGCATTTTTATCCCACTTCTGAAGCTTCTCCTTATGAGTCTTTTGAGTCCGAGGAGTTGACTTGGGGACAAATGCAAGTGTTGTCGGATTTGTTGAAATTTAAGCATTCTCTGGATGCTAATCAGACAAAAAAAATCGCCATTGTCAGCACTGAGCGATCGCTGCAAACTCACTTGCCCCCAGTGGAAAAGTTTGCTGAATATTGCCTAACATTTCAGATAGGCATGAGTTGGTCATCAAAAACCGTGGATGAAACTTTGGTCAAACTCGGATATGACCGGGTGACTTTAGTAGAAACCGAAGGACAATGGAGTAGACGGGGAGATATTGTGGATATTTTTCCCGTGGCAGCGGAGTTGCCAGTGAGACTAGAGTGGTTTGGGGATGAATTAGAAAAAATGCGGGAATTTGACCCCTCTAGTCAACGGTCTTTAGATAAAATTGACCAACTAATTTTGACCCCCACTTCTTTTAGTACCATTATCCTCGGAAATTTACCCCCAGATTTTCCTGTCACCACCTGGGAACCAGACCTAGAAAATGTCAAAACCCTCAAAACTTTAAATCAACTTCCTAGGGGGCGTTCGCTTTTAGGATTAGCCTTTCCCCAACCCGCTTCTTTACTAGATTATCTGCCAGAAAATACCCTGGTTGCCTTGGATGAACCGGAACAATGTGCCGCCCACAGCGATCGCTGGTTAGATCATGTAGAAGAACATTGGCAAATTCAAAATCAAGCCTTAAAAAATATCGGCCAATTACCCAGCGAATTAGCCAGCCAAATAACCAGCAAAATACCCAAAATTCATCGATATTTTAGCGAATCCCTAGCGGATACGCAACGGCGGAATATCCTCTACCTTTCAGAACTAGAAAAAGACCTAAAAAATGCGGAAATTCCTGCCATCAACTTAGCCAGTCGTCCGGTGCCGGTGTTACCCCACCAATTTGCTAAACTAGCGGGAATGGTACGGGATGAAATTAGCCGACAATTTGCCGTTTTTCTGGTTTCTGCCCAGCCGTCTCGTTCCGTTTCTTTACTCCAAGAACATGATTGTCCGGGACAATTTATTCCTAATCCTTGTGATTATCGAGCAATTGAAAAACTAATCGACACTCAGCGGATTCCGGTTGGCCTAAAATATAGCGGATTAGCGGAAATGGCCGGATTTATCTTGCCCACTTTTCGCTTAGTGGTCATCACTGACCGAGAATTTTATGGGCAACATACTCTGGCTACTTCGACTTATGTTCGCAAACGCAGACAAGCCACTTCTAAGCAAGTAGATCCGAATAAACTTCGTCCGGGAGATTATGTGGTTCACCGCAATCATGGCATCGGTAAATTTCTCAAATTAGAAACCCTGGAAAACCGGGAATATTTAGTGGTAAAATATGCCGATGGTTTGTTGCGAGTTCCGGTGGATCAAATGGGATCCCTGTCTCGGTTTAGAACCACCGAAAATAAGGAACCGCAGTTAAATAAACTCACGGGTAAAGCTTGGGAAAATACCAGAAATAAAGTCCGTAAGTCTATTAAAAAACTGGCGGTTGATTTATTACAGCTTTATGCGAAAAGATCCGAGCAAAAAGGTTTTGCTTATCCCCCCGATATGCCGTGGCAAGGAGAGTTAGAGGATTCTTTTGCCTATCAACCTACCCCCGATCAGTTAAAAGCAATTCAAGATGTGAAGCGCGATTTAGAAAGCGATCGCCCAATGGATCGGCTAGTTTGTGGCGATGTGGGCTTTGGCAAAACCGAGGTAGCAATTCGCGCTATTTTTAAAGCGGTGACTGCGGGTAAACAAGTGGTAATGTTAGCCCCTACGACGATTTTAACTCAACAACATTATCATACCTTAAAAGAACGATTTGCCCCCTATCCGATTTATGTAGGATTACTCAATCGGTTTCGCAGCGATGCCGAAAAAAGGGATATTCTCGAACGCTTAAAAACGGGTCAATTAGATGTGATCGTCGGCACCCAGCAACTTTTAAGTAAATCCGTGAAGTTTCGGGATTTAGGACTGTTAGTGATTGATGAAGAACAGCGCTTTGGGGTGAACCAAAAAGAAAAAATAAAGTCCCTAAAAACTGAAGTGGATGTGTTGACTTTAAGCGCTACTCCCATTCCCCGGACATTATATATGTCTTTATCAGGAATTCGAGAAATGAGCTTAATTATGACGCCACCCCCGTCGCGCAGACCAATTCAAACTCATTTATCTCCTTATAATGCAGAAAGTGTGCGATCGGCGATTCGTCAAGAATTAGACCGAGGGGGACAGATATTTTATGTAGTCCCCAGAATTGAAGGAATTGAAGAAGTTGGGGCAAGGTTAAAGCAGATGGTTCCCAGTGCCAAAATTGCGATCGCTCATGGGCAAATGGAAGCGGAAGAATTAGAATCAATTATGCTCAGTTTCAGTGCCGGTGAAGCGGATATTTTAGTCTGTACGACTATCATCGAATCGGGATTAGATATAACCCGCGTGAATACCATCTTAATTGAAGATGCCCACCGCTTTGGGCTGGCTCAATTATATCAACTTCGGGGTCGGGTGGGACGCTCTGGAATTCAAGCCCATGCCTGGATGTTTTATCCAGAATCTGGCATTGGTTCCCTCACAGAAGCAGCGACAAAACGCTTGCGGGCGATTCAAGAATTTACCCAGTTAGGGTCAGGTTATCAATTGGCCATGCGCGATATGGAAATTCGCGGCGTCGGCAATTTATTAGGGGCAGAACAGTCAGGGCAAGTGAATGTGATTGGCTTTGACTTATATATGGAAATGTTGGAAGAAGCGATTCGGGAAATTCGCGGTCAAGAAATTCCCCAAGTGGAAGATACGGAAATTAAATTACCCGTGATGGCGTTTATTCCGGCAGATTATATTCAAGATTTGGAGCAAAAAATTAGCGCTTATCGGGCATTAACTTCCGCCGAATCTAAAAAACAACTGAGTTTAATTGCCGCTGAATGGAGCGATCGCTATGGCCCTATTCCTCCCAGCGCCCAGCAACTTTTCCGCGTGGTTGAGTTGAAACAATTAGCCAAAAGAATTGGCTTTTCTCGGATTATTCCCGAAGGCAAACAGCACGTCGTGTTAGAAACGCCTATGCTAGAACCCGCTTGGAACTTGTTAAAAGAGAATTTACCAAAAACAGTCCATGCTCGATTTGTTTATAGTCCGGGGAAAGTGACGGTGCGCGGCTTGGGCATTTTCGCGATCGATCAACAATTAGACTATTTGATTGATTGGTTCAGCAAAATGCAAGAGGCTTTACCAGAAAATGCCAGTTAGGGGATAGACGGTAGGGTGTGTTAGCGCAACGAAGTGGAGCGTAACGCACCTTACAGTGCTAGGCTAAAACTATCATATTTGTTAAGTTGCTTTTTTCGATCGCGATCGCTCCCGACAGCAGACCGTCTGACGTTTCAATTAGGAGGAAAGAATATCATGCAATTACAAAAGATCGATATTTTAGAGGATGGGAGATTATTATTACCGGATGAACTTAGAGAAAGCCTGAAAAATACCCCAGAGTTATGGATGGCGTGGAATGACGATATCATCGTCATCAACCGGAAATCCCCCGATAAATCTCAAGAATTCATCTCACAAGACGAGCGAATTAAACGTTTTTTTGCTACCGCAGATAAACTGTCGAAGTTCAACGAAGTGGCTCCCATTTCAGAAGAGGAAATTCAGGCGGAAGTTGAGGCATATCGTTCTGAAAAACGCGCCAAAAATAAAGATGGAGTCTAATCATGCGGGTCGTTCTCGATACCAATACGGTCATTTCTGGCATTTTTTGGGGGGGACATCCTCGTACTATTTTACAAATGGCGCGTTCAGGTGCGATCTCAATCTGCACATCTCAAGCTTTGCTAGATGAATTGATGGATGTTTTGAGTCGTCCTAAGTTTTCGGCTAGACTGACCACAATTGTTCATTTAACCCCAGAAGAATTGGTTGCAGATTATGCTGCATTAGCAGAATTTGTAACTGTGAAAACGGTCGATCGGATTGTTCCTGATGACCCAGACGATGATCAAGTGATCGCTTGTGCATTGGTGGCGAAAGCCCGTTATATTGTTTCAGGGGATAAAGACCTACTTGATTTAAGCACTTATGGTGACATTTCAATTCTCAGAGCAGATCAATTTTTAGCACGGGTAAAAAGTTAGCTAAACCGAGGCAAATCAGCGGCGATAGCGCATCCGCGCCGCTTCGCGATCGCCTCTGAATATTGAGAAAAGAAACCGGGTTTCTTTCCGGGATGCCAAAGTTATCCCGGAAGACCCCAAAAGAAACCCGTTTTCTGGTAGAATAACAAATTAGAATCCGAACCAATTTTGCTGACATTAATTTAATGATAATTTAATTAGCGATGAAACATTTTCAGCTTTCTTTATTTCCCGAAAACACAACTAACCAGGGCGCGATCGCGAAACGAGTTGCGGATCACATTGCACCAGCTACCACTCAGCCAAAACCAGCAACCAAAAAACCCAAGCAACCCAAACTCGGTCGTTACGATCGCCTCAAACGAGAGTTAGAACAGAGTGATTTAAATGCCGATAAAATCTTTGTCGATATTAATCAAATTCAGAAAAAAGCTGGTGGTTACAATTTTGTCGATTTATTTTGTGGCGCCGGTGGGATGACCCAAGGATTATGGCAAGCGGGTTATACCCCCGTTGCCAGTGTAGAAATCAGTGAAATTGCCTCAGCAACTCATCAGCGTAACTTTCCTAATTGCCACCATTTTAATGGAGACATTCACCAATTTTTTCCTCAAGAGTGGTTAGCGGAAATTGGTTCGCCAGAAATTCATCTCGTTGCCGGTGGGCCACCTTGTCAAGGTTTTTCCGTTGCCGGAAAACGCGATCCTGACGATCCGAGAAATTTACTATTTCAGCAGTTTATTCGAGTGGTTGGCGAACTGCAACCTTGGTATGTAGTAATGGAAAATGTTCCTGGGATTCTCACCATGAAAAAAGGGGAAGTGAAAGAGTCAATATTTGCAGCATTTGAAGAAATCGGCTATGAATCAGTTTCCGTGGCTATTTTAGAATCCGCTGCTTATGGCATTCCTCAAATTCGCCCTCGCGCTATTTTTATCGCCAATCGATTTAATTTACCCAATCCATTTCCCAAACCCCAATTAACACCGGATCAATATAAACCGATTGAGTCAGCGATCGCGGATTTACCAGAGTGGGAACGCATCCCAAAAATTAACCATGAATGGACAAGTCACTCAGCCAAATATATGGAAAGAATCGCCCAAGTTCCCCCAGGAGGTTCTCTCTATAAATCTTATGCGGATGCTTTTAAGCGGCAATATCCGGGAAAACCCAGCATGACCGTCAAGGAAAATCATGGAGGAACGCACATTCACCCCTACTTAAATCGCGTGATTTCCGCCAGAGAAATGGCCAGACTTCAGACATTTCCCGATTCATTTATTTTTGAAGGAACCATGAAAAAAGCGATGTGGCAAATTGGCAATGCAGTGCCCCCACGACTGGCTGAATGTATAGGTTTGGCGTTATTACCTGATTGCGATCGCGTTAGCAATTTGGGTCAAAAGGTTGAGAAGACTGACGCTCACTCATCCCGTTAATATTTGTCTTAATCTTTTCATTAAGGGCGGTACGCCAAGTATCAAAATCGTACCATCCACAACCAACACAGCCTGCTTCAGCTTCCGATCCTTTTATATGAGGAGACGACCAATTTTCGTCTCCTTTATACCAAAATTTAATCCCGAAAGGCGATCCTCTTTTGCCCAACTGAATGCAGCGCTCACAGCTTCTTGACTTGAGCAGATTATGATTTCCAGCATCATCTTTTTTTAGAAGTTGAAATTTTTCTTGAATTTCAGCATTAGTCATTTGAGAATTTAGACTTTCTTCTGCTGTTCCCCATCGTTCCATAGGAAATCTATGGTCAATGACTAACTCATGTTCAGCCCTTTCTCTCTGCTCAATTACATCGACGTATTTGTAAAATTCTAAGATTTTTCTCACCAAAGCTTTTGGGATAGCAGCCGCAGCATTTGATGTTTTTATTTCCCCAGTCCATCTATCCCATCTAGTGATCTGGTCACAGATATTACATCGTTCGTTTTTTGATTCAATAACTAAACCAGGACGACTTTTTGTTCCTCTCTCTAGCCCTTGAATTCCACCTCCACCAGCATATTGATCAGAAGCAATTTTTTTTCCCTCGCAAGTTCGACAATGCCAACGTTGATCGGACAGCAAAGTAAAGACTTTTAGCTGAGTTGGATCAGGTTTTCTAAATTTAGACTTAATTTCATTTACTAAATCAGAATTGTTCATGGGTTACTTTGAGATTCAACTTCCAAATGTTCAAGAAGTTCAGAAACAGTGATTCCTAGTCCAGAAGCAATACTGACAAGAGCAGTAAGAGAAGGGTTTCTGACACCACGCTCTACTCCAGATATATAAGTACGGTCTAAATTTGCTCGGAAACCAAGTTGTTCCTGGGAAAGCTTCAAAAGCATTCGCTGTTTTTTGACTAAGAGGCCTAATGCACGAAGTATTCGTCTTCTTGATTTGTCCATAGAACCATCTTCGATCCGGTGATGACTATCTGTCTACGGACTATGTGTCACACCCAGCGATATTTCAACCATAAGATTATTTGATAGAAAGATAATTCCCGACCAGACGGTAGACGGTAGGGTGTGTTCGCGCAACGAAGCGGAGCGTCATCGCATCTTACAGTGCTAGGCTATTAGACATATCCAATAAAGGTGGGGCGCGTCCTCGGGTTTTATCTCTGGCTCGCCGTGCGGGACAAAGTTCTTAATTTGTCCCCCGGATAACGATCTATTCCGGAATGAAAAATCGGTGTTTTAAGTAGCTGGGCAGAAATAAATGCACCAAAGACCATATCAGAAGAAAAACTGTCATTCCCGCGAAGGCGGGAATCCAAAGCCTATCGGCGGGGAACGAAAAGTGCAATTAATTATGTTCACCTACTTAGACCGCTATCTGCCTGAGTTAATTAGGTTCACTTACTTATTACTTTTCGATTAAGGAGTTTATGGTTATGATAGCAGCACGAGATGAGGAGCGGTACTTTACACCTGAAGAGTATTTTATTTGGGAAGAGACGCAGCTAGAAAAACACGAACTGATCGATGGTCGGGTTTATGCGATGAGTGGTGGCACGCAAAATCACAGTGCGATTAAATTAAATATTGGTAGTTTAATCAAAGCCCACTTACGAGGCAGTAAATGCAGGGTGTTTAACTCAGATTTAAAGGTTAACATTTTCAATACTCGCAACTATACCTATCCTGATTTAAGCGTTACTTGCGATCCGCGAGATAATTCTAGCCCCCAATATATTACTTATCCCTGTTTGATTGTGGAGGTTTTATCAGATAGTACCGAGGCTTACGATCGCGGCAAGAAGTTTGAAAAATATCGGCAAAATCCTAATCTGGTTGATTATGTGTTGGTGAGTTCTGATGAGATGGCGGTGGATATATATCATAAAAATGATGCGGGTGAATGGGTTATTCTTAGCTATCGAGAAGGCGATCGCGTGGAGTTGAAAAGTATTGATTTTAGTGTGGCGATCGAGGTTTTCTATGAAGAAGTAATATTTGAGGCACAATCTTAAGTATATCTTAAATAGATAATTTATTGCAATAATTAAGTTAATTTTTGAGGGTTAAGTATCATGCTAAGAGCAAGCGAATTGATAATTTACGCAATACTTGGAATGATCTATGAAAGACCTAAAACAAAAGCCAAATTTTAATTTATAGTCATTTCAATTTTGATTGACATAAAACATCAGCATTGTATCAATCACAATTGAAATGACTATAATGTCGGCGGCTTCAGTCAGAACAAGGGGGAAAGTTAGGATTAATGCGGAGTAGGTTTAGCCTGATTACCTGATTGCGATCGCGTTAGTTCTGACAGCGGTTTTCTTTCTTAGAAAACGGGTTTCTTTTCGGGATGCAACAATTATCTCAGAACACCGAAACAGAAACCCAGTTTCTGCTACCGAGTGAATTCGCTCATTCACCTAGTAAAGAAAGTTGTCCAACGGCTTCACGGTTAATTTCATAGCGTTCGGGCTTTGTCTTCTTAGTAATTAAACCTTGTTTAACGGCTTTTTTTAACCAATCTTGCATTTGGCCTTTTTTGACATCGAGGACTGTCACAAGTTCTCCGATCTCTTTAGGCTGCTCTAACTGTTTGAGGATAAACGGAAGAACCGCCTCATAAATATTTTTTGGATCAAATATTGGCGAGTCTGAGATGGTTTTGATGGTGGCTTGTTTGGGTTCTGATGCGATGTGCTTCGCAACTCGCTTCGCGATCGCCGCTTCATCCACTTTCAACTCCGGCACCTGAGTTTCCTGAGAAAATAACGGAAGTTGTTCGGGCGCAACCTTTGTCACCTCAGAAACCGACTGTGTTTTAGCTTCTAAAGCAGACTTTTCTAAGAATTGCCATAACGATTCATTGCCGGTTAAATCTGGAAATGGTATAGCCCCTTTTTTTAGCAACTCGTGATTTCCTTCCGGCACATTTTCTTGCATCCGCACAAACAGAGGAACCGTCTGAATCTTTTGCAACGCTTCGATCGCCCCCGCCCAAGTCCCCCCTGAACCCAACGCGGAACTCACTACTAAAGCATAATCGGCTAAAGCATAAATATACTTATTCCGTCCCATAGCATTGCCAACATTGAAGCCCGCATTTGGGTCGTAAGCAGAAACCAGAGTCAATCGTCCGTCTTGAATTGCTGAACGATAAGCCGAAGAGACCGCTTCTTTGCTCAAGGGATGAGCCAACATTCCCACCGTCGTGCCCCCAGTTTCCACCGCTGCCAACATCGCCGCGCGATCGACCCCTTTGGCTCCCCCGGAAACCAACTGAATGCCTTGATGAGCGGAAATTTGCGCTACTTTCTGGGTGTAATCCAGCCCAGTTGGATCCACCTCACGAGAACTAACGATCGCTAACCCGCCGCTGTTCAACAATGCTTGATTGCCGACTCCGTATAAAATCGGTGGGGCTGAATGCTTTAAATGTTGTTTCAACCTTGAATTACCCGGTTTCTGTGTACTAAGGAATATTCCCAATCACTTCTTCCCGATTTTTCAGCCAAAGTGCTAACCGAGAGGGTATTTCCGTGTTTAAGCGCAAGGGCAAGCCGTCGGTAGAGAGTGATTGGGCATAAGTGGCGCTGAGAAAGGGTTTGTAGGTTTTGGCTTCGGAGGTCTGCTGCTGGATAAAGGCAAGGGTAATTCCCCGGACTAGCTGCCGTTCGGATGCGCTTTCAGTTTCGCTGATTTCGTTTTCAAAGATACTGTCGTTTTTGATCGGGTTGGGGCTGTCTGGATCCGTGGCGCTGTAGTGGGTTCCATCGATCGCCGTCACCAGATATTTGGGTTGGGGCAAGTCTAAAAAGGGTCGCAATTGATGGGTGACTGCCGGTGTCCAAGGATCGTTGGTGCCTGCTAAGAGTAAGGTGGGGGTGTTGACTTCTTTCAGTCCTTTTTCCCCAAAAATCTGCCCAATTACCGGGTTAAGCCCGATCGCACCGACAACCCGCCGATCGCCTAAGTTTCTTTTTTTCGGGCCTTTGGGCAACTTCTCGGCCACGGGCGCACATTGTAGCCAGTCCGCTGGGGCTCTACCGACCACCTGCCGACGTTGGCAATATTTCTGTAAGTCTTCAAAGTTGATTTCTGCCCCAGCTAGGGCTAATACGGTATAGCCGCCCAAAGAATGTCCGATCGCGACTACTTTATTAGTATTAAAAGCTGGCAACGGTTGGGCAGAATTTGCTCCCCGTTGATTTTGGTTTAATTTTTCTAATTCGTTTAAGAGAAAAGTTACGTCTAAGGGGCGATCGATTAGTTCATTGGCAGGCAAAAGTTGACTGGGGTTAATGGTGGTCGGTAAATTCGTTAACCATTCCCGGTTACTGCCTGGGTGTTCTAAGCTGACTACGGTGATGCCATGACTGGCTAAGTGACGGGCTAAGTAAGTTAAGAAGGTGCGATCGCTGCCAAAGCCGTGAGACATGACTACTAAGGGGTAGTCGTTGGCTGGTGGGCGGTTTCTCTCTAATAATAAGGTTTGGGTTCCCCAGTAAATATCCACGGCGATCGCACGTTGGCGATCGCGATCGACAAAACTCAGAGTTTGCTGTTGTGGGCTAAAGCTACCCACCGCCGCTGGATCGAAATTAGGCAAAATATCCGAGGTTTCTACGGTGAGTTCTTTTTTCAGCAAAGAACTCAAAATTTGGGTTTCCCAATAAGGAGTATTTAAGCGAGTGGCTACAGCGATCGCCCCAGTTAAATCTACCGTGAGATTTTCAGCGGGAAATGCTTTGAAAATGCCGATCAGACTTAAGCCATTGACACTTTCAATTGCTAGTTTCAACGCTGCTTTAATTTCCTCAACGGTATTTTCCGGCAAAGCTAACATCAAAGCTTTCAACAGGCGATCGCCTGCGGGAGTAGCCAACAGGTCATCAAAAATCGTATCCGCAATATTCGGGTCAATGTCCAAGCGACTCCCCAAAGCTTCTCGCAAAGTCTCACCCAGCAAGGGTTCAAACAGTTCTAGATCGTCGGAAAGTTTGCCGGTTTCCACAAATTTTTCCAAATGTGACACCTGGATCGACCGTTCAATTGGCCCGATCCGCACGGTCAAACGTTCTGCTGCCCAAACTGGGGCCATACTCAAATGAGAGGAGAGTATAACCCCCGCCCACAATACAGATTTAAATAAAATAGATTTCATAAATAGTCGGGACTGCCATCTCTTCATCCCAGTCCCATCAGATTTTATGCTAAATTTCATATTCGGCTATCCCTTCAGCGCCTACAGTGATCGAAGCTATCCCCGTCATCTTAGTTCCTTAGTTATTCATGTAGGGTGGGCAAATCTTGCCCACCCTACCCCTACCTACCCCTACCTACATTTTTAAGGCGATCGCGGGAGCACCAAAAACGGGATCCATCGGCCAGCATATCCGTATAAATCCACATTCCGCACTTCTTAACATTTAATGAATTATTTTTACTAATATATCGCTTGTAATCTTTATCCTGTAAGCATTCTAGTTATCAGGATTCATTGCCCATAATATGAATAATTGTAATAAATTTTCTCATAAAAATTAGCTATTAAGAAGTTTTATTATTAAGTATTCCTGTAATGGCAGTTTTTCGTAAAAACATCCTGAATAGAGTTAAGATATGTAACGATATATGAAGATGTGCGGAATGTGGGTATAAATACGGAAAAAATTATCAAAAACTTCTATTTATATCAAAAGTTTTGCAGATTGTCAACATTTTTTATTCACTATCAAAAAAATTTTAGCCGTTCTTTAAAAAACACCAAAAAACCCACCAAAAATCTTTATGGTAACTTTACAGACAATCCCAAAAAAACAGGTTATATTAAAAACATGAAGAGAGGACAGGTTCCTGAGTGAGCCGAAAGCAACTGACGAAGATAATTATTTCACCTCTCTTCTAAGAAGTCTGAGTTAACTCTCAACTTCTTAACAAATTACTAGAAAAAACCAGAATTCTTACCATCTGGATTTATCCGTCAGGGAACTCAACAATAAAACGAAACTCACTCACAAAGGAGACATCTAAAACTATGAAATTTAGCACTTTACTCACCGCTACTCTCGTTTCCACTGGTATCGTTCTTAGCGCAGTCGCTACACCAGCCTTTGCTCAACGTGGCGGTAACGGCGGCGGTAGCTCGGCAAACGCCGGTGGCGGTAACGGCGGCGGTAGCTCGGCAAACGCCGGTGGCGGTAACGGCGGCGGCGGCGGTAGCTCGGCAAACGCCGGTGGCGGTAACGGCGGCGGTAGCTCGGCAAACGCCGGTGGCGGTAACGGCGGCGGCGGCGGTAGCACTGAAAACGCCGGTGGCGGTAACGGCGGCGGTAACGGCGGCGGCGGTAGCACTGAAAACGCCGGTGGTGGCAAACCCGCTCAAGAAGAAAGCACAACAAATCCCTCTGCTTGTCCATCTGTGGGTGGAACCCCCTTGTGTTTGGGTGCATTTGATGGTAATGACCAACATACAGGTGTCAGCAATCTTGAAACAATCCTGGGTGGAACCTGGACACAAGCAGATCGAACTGAGCTCGGTTCTGGCAACCAAACTGGTACATGGAATACTGGATTGACAGGTGCCGGTGCTTTCGCTGTCAAAGCTGGTGGTGGAGATCAAGGTGGCTATCTCTTGTTCCAAACCAATGACATTTCTACAATTAATTGGTCTACATTAGGTCTGATCGTCGGTAATGGAAACACCCCTGGGATGTCTCACGTGAGTGTTTACACTGGTGGTCCTGGTGGTGGTCCTCAGCAAGAAGTTCCCGAACCTCTGACTTTGTTGGGTTCTGGTTTAGCCCTCGGATTCGGTGGAATGTTCCAGAAAAAGCGTAACGCCAAGAAATCTGCTAAGTAATTCTCATGGATGAATCCTTTAAGATAACACTACGTTCTTAAACAAATTCATAAAGCCACATCTGATGATTCAGGTGTGGCTTTTTATTTGGTTGTTGATTGTTGATTGTTGATTGTTGGTTGTTGATTGTTGGTTGGTTGTTGTTTGTTGTTTGTTGTTGGTTGTTGATTGTTGATTGTTGATTGTTGGTTGGTTGGTTGTTGTTGGTTGGTTGTTGATTGTTGATTGTTGGTTGTTGATTGTTGGTTGGTTGTTGTTGGTTGGGGAAAGTCGTACGGGCGAATGGCCATTCGCCCGTACAAGTAAAAGTCGTACGGGCGAATGGCCATAAGGCCTGACGGATTATGCTTCGCAAGGACGCCCGTACAAATGAAATACCACTATTCACTATTCACTATTCACTACTCACTATTCCCTACACCCTAAACCCTACACCCTAAACCCTACACCCTCTCTTGCCCCTACACCCTACACCCTACACCCTACACCCTCTCTTCCTCCGCATCCCCGCTCCCCCTGGTTAGGGAGTAGCTTTACAGAATCTTTAAGTAAATTCTAGGAATTCTTCATCAAAACTTTATACTATATCCGCAAAACTACGGTATTATAGAGGAGCGATAGGAAGAGAGAATCTATTCCTTGATGAGCCGAATGCAATTGACTACACATCATAGTTCCATTCTCTCTTCAAATTCTGTAGAAGCCTGAGATAGATATTGAGCTTCTAAGTATAAAAACCAGGACTTATTTCACCGGGGAACGGATTAGTAGAAACGTTTCCTCAGAAACGCAAAGAAAAACAAGTTAAATTGGAGAGCAAGAACTATGAAAAACTTATTTGCAACGGCGATCGGCACCTCTGTATTAACCGCTGGTATCCTGTCCATGTCCGCTCTCGGTGCTTCTGCTGCTACTTTGATTGGTACTTACGACGGCAACGATACAGGTGCTCAAGGTACAGGTATCACGAACCTGGATTCTATCCTTGGTCCCGCTTGGACTCTCGCGGGCAAATCCGATGAAGGGCTTGGCACCTTCTCTTCAGGTGGTGAGGGTAGCCTAACTGGTACATGGTTAACTGGGTTGAGTGGTGCAGGTGCTTTCTCTGTCAAGGCTGCCGATGGTTATCTCCTGTTTGAAACCGATGACATTTCCACAATTAATTGGTCTACCCTGGGTCTGCTGAACAAAGGCGGACAGCAACCCGGACTGTCTCACCTGAGTGTGTACCAAAAAGAAGTTCCTGAACCTCTGACCTTGTTGGGTTCTGGTTTAGCCCTGGGATTTGGTGGTTACTTCCAGAAGAAGCGTAACGCCAAGAAATCTGCCCAGTAATTCTAATGGATGAATCCTTTAAGATAAGGCTAGGGCGTAAACATTACGCCCCTACAATAAATCAACAGAATTAACAGAAACGACATCTGATTTTTCAGGTGTCGTTTCTTTTTGTGTTGGTTTATTCCGGTTGATCCAGTGACTAAATCCCCGGCAAAATACTGGGTTTTTGTATTAACGCTAAACCATCATTAAGTTCCACTTTCCCTTCCATGACGGCGGCTAATTTTCGGGCATCCGCTTCCCGATAATGTCCGGTTCTTAAAAATAAGTCCATGTCCCGTTTAACCGCCGGTTTTAATTGTCCTTGGGGGTCTACTTGTTTGCGTTGATAGGTGGGATCTATTGCGGATTTGCCATAACTCCAGTGGAAATGTTCCGTTAAAATATCGGGGATGTAATGCAGGCGATTGACTCGTTTGGCTAAATCTGTAATCCATAAGTCATCATATAAACATTCAAACATTCCCGTGGTAAAGTAGCCGAGGGTTGAATACCATTGACGGCTGACAATGGGAAATGTACAAAGTTTGACCCCCCAATGTCCCTCGTTAAACCACATACAAAAAATGCGATCGCGATATTTTTGTACTTCTTGGTCCAAGCGAGTATCCCAGCCAGGGGTATTATAAATTTGATCGTCCGCCGCCATAATTAATAAATCTCCTTGAGACTGTTGGGCTAATTCATTCCAACCCTTAGAAATCCCAATCGGATCGCCAACTACAAATAAACAACGGCTTAATGTTTTTAAAGCCAAAGCTTGATTCTGAAATTGTTTTACATAGTCTTCTCTGGTGGGGTCATCCGCATCTAGGTAAAACAAAACTTCGACTCTTTGGGGAATTTGGGCTGTTTCTAATACCGTTAAAATTAAGCGTAGGGCTTGGCTGGGTCTTTGCCTGGTGGGACATAGCAAGGATATTTTTTGCGGCAAAAGTGACATGAAATTCTCGATTTAGTCAATAACAATTTTTATTTTATATTTGTTTATTAGACAATTCTGGCTTTCATGCCGAAGTCGATCTCCCCAACCCTTCGCGCAACGCGTTGCGGATATATGAGGATCCACCGCCATCAGCTTTTTATAATTTTGCCAGAATTGTCTAATATCAAGGTTAACGGTGGGATACTCACCAGAAACCCGGTTTCTCCAGTTATCCGAAAATAAAATAGCCTCTCATTAGCGCGATCGCAAGGGCAAAAACCCGGTTTCTTTGGTGATCTTCATGGCCTCAGAAACCGGGTTTCTCTTCCGAGTCAAATTTAACCATAAATCTAGGGGCAATTCATCCGTTGCCCCTAGTGGATGTACAGGTTATGAGTCCGTCCCGTCCGGGTGATGTGGAAACGATTTCGATTTTTGATGGGACTCTGGCAACCCTTAAGCTTGCACCGAAGGCTTATTTTTCAAATAAGCAAACACACTTTTATCCCCAATATCATCAGGAATGTTTTGAAACAATTTGCGGATGGCAAAAACCAGAAAGAGGATCGCCCAAATTACCACCATGAGTTTTTCTGAGTAGGGTGATAGCCAACCAAGCAAATGTCCTAAGATTAACACTGGGACTAAAGGGGTTAGTATTTTGGTTTCTAGGCGATTAAAACAAAAGGCTTCTTTAAAATAGATCCCGGTCAACGCGGCAAAGGTCGGTCCAATGCCGAATAATGCGATCGGATCGTTGTAAACTGCGATCGCCAAGGGGTCACTACTGGTTAAACAGATCCACACCGCTGTCCCGGCACCGATCAACCAAAATACTTGCAACAGACGGTGTAGGATGGCAAGGTAGATATGGATCATCACCAAACTCACCCCTAAACCTAGGCAAAAGCAAGCATAAAGAGGGGTCAGTAGATTCGTAAAGCCCTCTGTGGTGTAAGGCCATACCACCAATGTGGTACTAATGGCAAAACAAACTGCTGCCACCATCAAGCCACTGCGGTAGATTTTCACCCCCAGGCGATCGCCTGGTGTAATCGTAAATTCACCAAACTGTCCTTGGTAAATTTCAGGTTCAGCCAGGAACTTGTTATGGTTCGTCATCGTTTTATCTCATCTCTAGAACTACGAGGATCCTGAAAAGCAGATCCCACTTATGTCTTATCACAGTCAGCACCGAGGAATGATCGATGTCCAAATCTAATCAACCGGATAAAAAAAGTCTCTCTCAACCAGACCTTCCTTGTTTAATTAAACTTGATGAGGGACTCTTTGGCAGTCGAATTTCCGAGAGAATTTCGCCTGAGATGATCGAACATCAACTACAGAATTTTCTCCAGAAACTTGAAGATTTTAGAATGGTTATAGAGGAAGACGAAACTTGGGATGGAGAAGACTACGACGACTATGAATATGAAGATGTAGATTTTGCCGAATTAGAACCGAAGATAATTTCTATTTTATCTTCTCAAAAAATTAAAGTAAATTGGTTAAATCTACAAAAATATTTAGCTTATTTAAATAAATCAATTCAAACCCCTTGTATTCTGACCGGAAATCAAGAATTTGAGTGGGAAGAATATTATATTTTTGGCCCTGGAACCCCCAAACAACATGAAAAACAGCGCAAAATTAATGCTTCCTATATGGATCGTTTTCAACTCATCGATCTAGTTAAAGAAGTTTCTGAATCTCAAGGAATTATGGCAGAAGTGGAACGATTAAGCGATAAAAAAGTTTTTACTCTGCCTTTATGCCAGCTAGAAGAGGCTGAACCTATCACCGCTAATTATGAGTTAATTGATACTTATGTGACTTGGTTTGAAAATTACCAGGATTAGTTATTTGTTTTTGATTATTTGATTATTAGACAATTCTGGCTTTCATAAGGATCGATCCCACCAACCGATGGCGGTGGATCCGCCATCGGCTTTTTAGCTTGGGAAAGCATTCTTGTCTATTGTATTAATCTTAATTTAAATAACTATAAATTATTTTCACGGTTGCGCCGACTTTTAAGTTAAGTTTGATGGCCGCACTGCCACCATTTACGGCAATTTCCACCCAGCCATGACTGCCCACTAAGGCGATCGCACTTCCAGGGGGAACATCACTATAGGTATTACCGGATTTCATGGTGACATCATTGATAGAAACAGTCCAATTTTTTCCTGGGATTAACTCACCGGGAATATTTGTGACTAGGTTGCCAAAGCGATCGCAATATTGAATACAGCCGATAATTTCTTCGGGGGTGTGAGTATAAGGGGCGATCGCTAATTGCACGAGAGTGGCTGGATCGATAGTTTTTCCCAGGTGGGCGATCGGCACCCCAGAGGCTAAATGAGCGCCCACTGGGGCAAAAATATCTCGACCGTGAAACGTTGCACTCGGTTCAGGGGTGCGCCAATATTCTGGGTTAGTCAATTCCACCGCCGCTAAAACCGTCGAAATACTCAGCCCACTGAATAACCCGTTATCTGGCCCAACCAGAAAGCCGCGATCTAATTGAAGGGCGATCGCTCGTCGCCGACTGCCCACCCCTGGATCCACCACCGCCACATGGACAGTCCCTTTGGGAAAATAAGGATAAGCACTCATCAGACAAAACCGACCCGCTGCCACATCTTGCGGAGGGATATCGTGAGTTAGGTCAATCACCTGAATGTGGGGATTAATGTTGGCGATCGCCCCCTTCATCACCCCAACATAAACATCACTCTGACCAAAATCCGTTAAAAGGGTGATTAAAGATAAATATTGCATATTAGCAATTGGTTGCTCAAAAGAGATTTGGCATTGCCCATTTTCAGATTTATTTAAATTTTAGTAAATTTTGCTACACTTTCCGCAGAATCATGCTATGTTAGAGAAATGTAAGCCATACTTGAAATTTAGTAAAAAAAAAGTCCACCATGAACAAAGAACGTCACAAAATTGTCAAACAAACCGCCGCCGTGCATCGTGAGAACATCCAAAAAAACTTACAGCACCGGCTAGAAATTGCCCGGAGCAAAGGCGATCAACAATTAATTCGTCTACTGGAAGCCGAGGCCAGCTACTTCAACTAAGCTGTAATCTAACAGCTAAAAGATAACAGCTATTTAGTATCTTATTAAAAATAGTTGAAGTTCCTTTCACATAAGTGAAATTTGACTAATCAGAATTTTCACATAATCGCTTTACAAGGGGATTGGCGTCAAGTCAATCCCCTAGTTATTTGGAGTGTAGGGTGTGGGGTGTAGGGAGCGGCGGTTCGGCCCTTCGGCTGCGATCAGGACAGGCTTCGCTCACCGACCGGGGAGCGGGGGAGCAGAGGAGCAGAGGAGAACAACAAACAACCAACAACCAACAATCAACAACCAAAGAATCCCTACCCAACAACCAACAACCAAAGAATCCCTACCCAACAAATAACAAACAACAAATAACAAATAACAAATAAAACAAAAATAATTTCTACTTCCTTCCCAAATCTGAATTATCTCAGGGTAATATTGTTGTTTGACCCATATAAGCTTTGACAATGGCAGAAACGCTCTTTTTTAACGCACTTCGGGAAGCTATTGATGAAGAAATGGCTCGTGACCCCTCAGTGTATGTTCTCGGTGAAGATGTGGGTCACTACGGTGGCTCCTACAAAGTGACGAAAGACCTCTACAAAAAATATGGCGATCTGCGAGTGCTGGACACGCCGATCGCGGAAAATAGTTTTACAGGGATGGCAGTAGGATCCGCCCTCACAGGGTTGCGTCCCATAGTAGAAGGCATGAACATGGGCTTTTTACTGCTGGCATTTAACCAAATTGCCAACAACGCGGGGATGTTACGCTACACTTCCGGTGGAAACTATAAAATTCCGATGGTGATTCGTGGCCCAGGTGGAGTCGGCAGACAGTTGGGGGCAGAACATTCCCAGCGTCTTGAGGCGTATTTCCAAGCGGTGCCCGGTCTAAAAATTGTGGCTTGTTCGACCCCTTACAATGGCAAAGGGTTACTGAAAAGTGCCATCCGTGATGATAACCCCGTCCTATTCTTTGAGCACGTGCTGCTTTACAACCTAAAAGAAAAGCTGCCAACGGAAGAATATCTGCTACCTCTGGATAAAGCAGAAATGGTTCATAAAGGGGCTGATGTGACAATTTTGACCTACTCTCGGATGCGTCATCATGTCATGCAAGCGGTGCCAACGCTGATTAAAGAAGGAATACAACCAGAAGTTATCGATCTAATTTCTTTGAAGCCTTTGGACATGGAAACCATTGGCAACTCGATCCGCAAAACCCATCGGGTGATTATTGTGGAAGAGTGCATGAAAACTGGAGGCATTGCCGCCGAATTAATTGCATCCATTAACGATCACTTTTTTGATGAGTTAGATGCCCCAGTGGTGCGGTTGTCCTCTGTGGACGTCCCGACTCCTTATAATGGCACTCTGGAAAGACTGACCATCGTGCAACCCCCGCAAATTGTTGAAGCTGTTAGAAAAATGGTTGGTTTGCAGGTTTAATCCAGGTAAAACAATGCAGGTAAAACTATGCAAAAGCAGCGTTCTTTATTACTGTTAATTTTGGTTCTGGTCATCGCTGCTGTGACGGTGCTGGTACAAGATCCCATCCGGTTGGGATTGGATCTCCAAGGGGGTGCCCAGCTAACTATCCAGTTGCGACCTTCCGAAGATATCCCCGAAATTACCGTCAGAGAAACCGAAGCGGTTCTCAGTGTCGTGAGAAACCGGGTAGATGCTTTGGGTGTTTCCGAACCCCTCGTGCAAACTATCGGCACGGATCAAATCTTGGTGCAGTTGCCTGGAGTCAGCGATCCCGCCCAAGCGGAACGGGTACTCGGTGGTACTGCCCAGCTAGACTTTCGTGAGGAAACTCGCAATCCTGAAGTCAACGCTCAACTTGAGGTCAGACAGCAAGAGTTACAGCAATTATTGCTAGACCAGGTTGTAGCGAGTCAGAGTGCTTCGGAGGAGGAAAAGCAACTCTTAGAAGCAAAAGTTAAAGAAAAGCAAGCACAGGTTGATGAGTTAATCGATCAACTGTTTCAACGCACAGGTCTAACCGGGAAAAACCTGAAAAATGCCGATCCACAACCAACGAATCAGTCGGGTAGTTGGGGTGTTGGCATTCGGTTTGATGCGGAAGGTGGCAAGCTGTTTGCGGAACTGACCAAAAATATCGCGGGAACAGGTAGGCGCCTGGGCATTTTCCTAGACGATCGCCTCCTGAGTGCCCCCGTGGTTGATGCCCAATACGCAGAAACCGGGATTTCCGGGGGGGCAGCGGAAATTAGCGGTAATTTTACCGTGGAAACGGCCAATGACCTAGCGGTGCAGTTGCGCGGTGGGGCTTTACCCGTGCCGGTGGAAATTGTCGAAAACCGGACCGTGGGCGCAACCCTGGGTCGAGATAGTATCCAAAGCAGTATTTATGCTGGTGTGGTTGGCTTGTTGTTGGTCTTGGTTTTTATGGTGGTTTATTATCGCCTGCCTGGGTTAATTGCCGATATCGCTTTGATGATTTATGCCCTGCTGACTTTGGCCAGTTTTGCTTTACTCGAAGTCACCCTGACCTTACCGGGAATTGCGGGATTTATCCTCAGTATTGGCATGGCGGTGGATGCGAATGTGCTGATTTTTGAGCGGACTAGAGAAGAATTGCGAGCCGGTAAAAGCTTGTATCGTTCGGTAGAGTCTGGATTCTACCGCGCTTTTTCTAGTATTTTGGATAGCAATGTGACCACCCTGATTGCCTGCGGGGCACTATTTTGGTTAGGGGCAGGTTTGGTGAAAGGTTTTGCGTTGACTCTCGCGATCGGGGTGGCGGTGAGTATGTTTACGGCCATTACTTGCAGTCGTACCCTGATGTTTACGGCCATTACCTTTAATGAATTACGCAAACCAGAATTGTTCTGCCCGAACTTGTCCTCTGTAACAAAATATGAAGCCGAGATGCAGTGATGAAATTAAATGTGATTAAACGGCGAACCTTGTGGTGGTTCATTTCCGGAACCGCCATCATTATTGGTTTGCTTTCAATGCTGATTTCGTGGCAACAAATTGGGGCCCCTTTGCGCCCTAGTTTGGATTTTGTCGGTGGGACGCGGTTGCAGCTAGAACTCGACTGTCGTCAACCGGGTTCTTGCGATCGCCCCATTGAACTCGGCACAGTGCGACAAGTCATGGATGCTCAAGGATTAGCCAATAGCAGCATTCAAATTCTCGGCGAACAAAAACGCGCCATATCGATTAGAACATCTGATTTGAATGTGGATCAACGCACCGAGTTAGAAGCGGCCTTAAGCCAAGCTTTGGGAAAATTTGATCCCCAGAAAACTCAGATTGATACCGTTGGCCCGACCATTGGAAAACAACTGTTTGCCTCTGGAATTTTGGCCCTCCTATTGTCCTTGTTTGGGATTATTGTCTATCTAAGTATTCGCTTTCAGTTCGATTATGCCTTTTTTGCGATCGTTGCTCTGATCCATGATGTTTTGGTCACGGTCGGGGGGTTCTCGCTTTTGGGCTTAGTCGCTGGTGTCGAAGTCGATAGTCTATTTATTGTGGCGCTGTTGACGATTATCGGTTTTTCGGTGAATGATACGGTGGTGATTTACGATCGCATCCGGGAAATTTTAAAAGAAAAACCGCAGCAAGATATCAATAAAAGTGTCAACGATGCGGTGAATCAAACTTTGACGCGATCGATTAACACTAGCTTAACCACAACTTTGCCATTGTTGGCGATTTTCTGGTTTGGGGGTGAAACCCTGAAATATTTTGCCCTGGCACTGATTATTGGGTTTATTGCTGGTGCTTATTCTAGTATTTTTGTTGCCAGTACCATGCTGGCTTGGTGGCGCGAGACGCGTTCGCGAAGCGGCGCGGATGCGCGTTCGCGAAGCGGCGCGGATGCGCGTTCGCATCAACCCATGACCGCATCTGCCGAAGGCTTATCAACCTCCGACTCGTCCCTTGACTCCAATGAGTCTGATTTTTAAGTCTAAAAAAACTCGATATTTTCGGAGGAATTGACTCCCCTTTCTTCCTAGCGAGAGAAAGGGGAATCCAGAACCCAGGTGCCTAGAGATGCTCAAGGTGGCGATTCCCTCACCCTCCGCAAGCGGATCGCGCCGCGCTACTGCGAGTGAATCGTATTCTCAGGCCGTAACCCACCGCCCCTACTTCTTTTGTTCTCAAAAAAAGCTCATGCCACCCGCCGATCCAAATGAATTAGAAACAACCAATCTACAAGCCGCCCAAGACTCAACCTTTGCCACCCAGGTAGAAAAGTTGCATCGTCTGACAGTTTATGGACGTTGGGCTTTAGTGAGCGTGATTTGGTTGTTTGTGGGGCTGCCTAGTTTATGGGCTTTGCGATCGGATATTGGGCTAATGTTGGCAAAATTTACCTGGGCAAGTTTACGCTATACCCTCAGTTTGTACTATTCTCCTTTACCGACGATGGGATTATTTTTGTGCATTGGCATGACCACATCGGTATTAGTTTGGCAAAGTCGCAATATCCTGTTTGGTATGCCTCCCGCTGAAAGAAATCGTCTGGAAAAACAGGTTTTACGCATTCGGCAACAAGGGGAATCTCATCCCCTGTGGAAATGGATTTGTAAATAGTTATTTGGGATTGTTTCTGAAGTCATAAAATAATTAAATCTTGAAATATTGAACTCCTTTTTACGTTATACCAATTTTTAAAATTATTGGTAAAATTATATTTATTCCAATTAAAGTTAATACAATTATAGCAATTTTCAGAGTTATGAAGTAAAAAAAACTATCATTCCCGCGCAGGCGGGAATCCAGAAAAAGTATTTCATCCAATAAAACCCGCTATATTTATTAGGGGCGCAATGCTTGCGCCCCTAGGCAGTTTTAATGAGAAACGGTGTCAACAGTATAAAAATTGAGATTACAAGCCATTTCTATCAATTACTTCTAATTCATTGTAGCCTGTTTCTTGATCGAAACTTCTGATAAATTTCAAGTCTTCACTGCTGCCAATGATAATTTCAGCAGTGGTGTAAATAATGCAACCATTCATCAGATGACCGCCAATAATTTTCCCACTGGCATCAGCAACAGCTAGATGAAGATGCAGCCCATTGGGTGACAAAGTTCCCACCAAAGATATAATCTCAAATAGACTTTTAAAAGCTTGACCATAAGGATGACCGGCAAACCGAATTGTCACCTGCTGAAAACTTCCCACTGCTGTCAAAATAAAACCGGATTTCAGATGAGTTTTGTTCACAAAATCGGTTAAACTTTTTTTTAAATCTTCATTCGGTTTTAACCGCAAAGCAAACACTTTCATACGACGTAATCCAACAACCCTAAGAAAATATTAAACGCTATTCTACAAAAGTTTATGATAGAAGATGATTTTAGTCTCCAAAATTTGCTAGAACATATATAACCTATCATAATAAATAATGATGAAATCCTTACAAAGAGATCGACGTTATCGGGTTGCCCTTTTTACGTCCTTCTGCGTAGCTTGTGCATCTTGTGTTGCAGCCTCTTCCACTGGCTCAACCATAGCACAGAGCAGAGTATGGACAACCCATGAAGGCAAGCAGGCACCAAAAAACGTGATTCTGTTGATCGGTGATGGCATGGGGCCAGAACAAGTGAAAGCAGCGGGAATGTACGCTCATGGCACCCCAGGGAAGCTTTCGTTTGAGCAATTTCCCCATCAAGGAGAAGTGACGACTTACTCGGCAAATAACTCAATTACCGATTCGGCAGCGGGCGGTACAGCGATCGCTACTGGGGTAAAAGTGAACAATGGGGTGATTAGCATGGCCATTCCTGGGGATGGTCAACCCCTGAAAACAGTGCTAGAAAAATACCAAGCAGCGGGGAAAAGCGCTGGGTTAGTCACGACTACGGAAATGACTCATGCCACTCCAGCGGCTTTTGCTGCTCATCAACAAGGTCGCAGTCAACAAGCGGAAATCGCCCAACAATATCTCAATACCACCCGTCCAGAGGTACTCTTTGGCGGCGGGGGTGCGGGGATGTCCCCGAAAGCCGCCAAGTCTGCGGGTTATACGGTGGTGATAAACCGGCAACAGATGCAGGCTTTAGACACGGAAACGGTGACGCGGGTTTCTGGACAATTTGGCCAAGGTCATTTGCCTTATGAGTCTGACGGAGTTGGTGATTTACCCCATTTGCGAGAGATGGCCAAAACCGCCTTGAATATTTTGGATAATGACCCGGATGGTTTATTTCTGATGATCGAAGGGGGACGGATCGATCATGCGGGGCATGAGAATCACCTGCAACGAAATGTGATGGAAACTTTGCAGTTCGCCGAGACGGTGGCGGAAGTGTTCAAATGGGCAGAAAATAACCCGGATACGCTGATTATTGTCACCGCTGACCACGAAACTGGCGGGTTAAAAGTGTTAAAAAATAATGGTCAAGGTCAATTTCCCCAGGTTTCTTGGTCTAGTCACGATCACACAGGAGCGAATGTGGGGATTTATGGTTGGGGTCCTAATAGCGATCAAGTTTCTGGCACTATGGAGAATACAGATGTCTTTTATCTATTGCTGGGTCAGCAATATGTTACTGGGGATTAGAAGCGATCGCCCGCAATAGTCGCCCGCAATAGTCGCCCACAATATTCGCCCGCAATATTCGCCCGCAATAGTCGCCCACAATATTCGCCCACAATAGTAGAGTTGAAAAACCGGTTTTTTTACCCAAAAAAAGCAAGTTTTTTTAAAAAAATTAGGGTTAAAATCCTGTTTTTAATTACTTAAAAACGGATCACTTAATCTCTATTTTTCATTGTTGCTCGAAATCACGGAACCTCATATGATATGTTTAAAAAACAAAATTATTATCAAATTTTGGGAGTTAGCAAGACTGCCACTCTCGAAGAAATTAAAAAAGCTTATCGGCGGCTGGCTGTCCAATATCATCCTGATGTAAATCCCTCTGACGAAACCGGAGATTTTTTTAAGGAAATTACCCGAATTTATGATATTTTGAGGAATCCCTTGGAGCGGGAAAAGTATGACCAAGAGTTAGCCCAAGCATCCTTAAACGAAGTAGAGTTTACCAGCAAAGTCTCTGAACCAGACGTTGAAGTTAATTTAAAAGATAAGCAAGCTGTAAATTTTTATCAACAAGGCTTAAAAAAAAGCCAGAAATTAAATTATCAAGAGGCGATCGCGGATTATACGGAAGCCTTAAAATTAAATCCAGAATTAGTCGAGGCTTATTATCAACGCGGGTTTGCCCAATCCCAACTGAGCAATCACCGTGAGGCATTCGCTGATTATACGGAAGCGTTACACCGCAATGATCAAATACCCGAAATTTATTATTATCGCGGATTAACTCGGTTTAAATTGGCGAATATTACCGGAGCGTTGGAAGATTTAAACCAAGCGATCGCGATGAATCCTCATTATGCAGCAGCTTATTATCATCGGGGCTTAGTTTACCAGGAAATTGCCGAAAAGAAAGCGGCAAAAGTAAACTTGAAGCAAGCGGCTAAAGAATTTTTGACCCAAGGCGATCGCTTTCACTATCGGCAGACCTTAAATGCCTTAGAAAATCTGCAAAAAACTTTAACCATCATTGACAAAACCCCACCCCCATTCAGGTTACTTTTGCAAATCCTCAAAACTTGGCGGGCTTTTGCTTTCAATCCCATTGAGGGGTTATTTCCGGCGTTTATTAAGTTGGGAAATCGACAAGCGATCGCCGTGGGGATTGGCTTTGCTCTCATCTTTAATCTATGCTTTGTATTGGGCATGGTATTGGGCATGGCTACGGTTTGGCAGAAGATTTTCCCGTTCACCAATTTACCGATATCGACTTTAATCATTATCGGCTTCTTCCCGGTTTTGAGTTTAACCGGGGCTAGTGGTTTAATGCGGATAATTTTTCAAGGGAATGGCAGTTTTTCTGGGGATTTATTTATCTCCACTGCCAGTTTATTGCCCTTGGGTTTATGGGTGTTATGGGGGGGGTTAATCCAAAATGGGATGGCGATCGCCATTCTGGGAATCTTTGCCACCAACTATACAATCCTCACCCTTTATACTGGCTGCCATGAAATTTCTCTTATGTCTAGCAGCAAATCCGTTTTTACTACACCGATTCTATTATTTCTCGGTTTGCTGCCATTGATGTTGATTGCCTAAGCGGATTTTGCCGATGATTTTCCTGGATTATTGACAGAAAAATCAACCTATGGCTCGTTAATTATTACGTATCAGTTATTGTTTATTGAGTATTGGTGATTAAATATTAGTGATGGGCGGTAGCGATGGGCCGTAGTAATGGGCGGTTCAGAAATAGATGACAGGAACACAAATCACAAATTTATCCAGCCCGTTATCCGGGATTCGTTAACCGGATTTGGGAGCTAATCGATTTGTGGATCGGCAGGGAATTAGCGGACTTGATGTTCAAGCTGATAGGGGAGAGGGACTCCAGATACCGAACAGGATTTAGAACCCCGCTGTTCTCCGCTAGGCGTACTTAAAATTGCATCAAGTAACCTGGTTTCGTATAATGAAAAATAAGTAATTATACCGAATATTTAGGAATAATTAACCATTTTTAGGGCTAAAACTTACGTAAAAATACGGAAGTTTTTTTTGAATAAAATCTCATAAATTTCTGATATCATAGAAAACAGTGAAAAACGATATAGCCTCGATAGTCTTGCAGAAATCAAGAATTACTGTAGGGTGGCGATTGTCCGTGGGAAATTTTTTTTGATAAATAAGTATATTATCTTAAAATAAAAATAAAATGGAAAGATATGTGATATGTATTCTGATGAGATGAACCTAATCCCTACGGCTCCCGTTGATTTTAAGTCTGGTTTTATCGCGATCATTGGCAGACCTAATGTGGGCAAGTCAACGATTATGAACTATCTTGTGGGGCAAAAAATTGCGATTACTTCTCCGATCGCCCAGACGACCCGCAACCGTTTGCGGGGGATTTTAACCACCCCAGAATTCCAAATAATTTTTGTGGATACGCCGGGAATTCATAAGCCGCATCATGAGTTGGGGAAAGTTTTGGTAAAAAATGCCCAAAATGCCATTAAGTCGGTGGATATTGTGCTGTTTGTGGTGGATTCTTCCGTGGAATGTGGAGGAGGCGATCGCTTTATTGCGGAGTTTCTCAGTCAAACCAAAACTCCAGTCATCCTCGGATTAAATAAACAAGACCAGCAACCAGAAGACCCTCAGAAAATTGCCCTGTTAGATCGGACTTATCAAGAAATGGCTAAGTTGAATAAATGGGCAATGGTGAAGTTTTCGGCGGTGACTGGTAATGGTCTTGATGATTTATTATCCTTGCTTAAAGAAAAGCTGCCCAATGGTCCCTATTATTACCCCCCTGATTTGGTGACAGATCAGCCGGAACGATTTATTATGGGTGAATTAATTCGCGAGCAAATTTTGCATCTCACTCGTGAAGAGATTCCTCATTCGGTGGCGGTGGGAATTGACCAAGTGGAAGAATCTCCCGAAATTACTCGTGTTTTAGCCACCATTTATGTAGAGCGAGATTCCCAAAAAGGAATTCTGATTGGCAGAAAAGGAGCTATGCTCAAAGAAGTGGGCATCGCTGCCCGGGAACAAATGCAAAAATTAATTAATGGCAAAGTTTATCTGGAGATGTTTGTCAAAGTCCAACCAAAGTGGCGACAATCTCGGCATTTTTTGACAGATTTTGGTTATCGAATTGAGCGGGATTAGTTAAAATGTTATTGGTTATTGGTTATTAGTTGTTGGGTGTTGGTTGTTAGTTATTGGTTATTAGTTATTTGAAGGATGGCAATCCCATAACGAGTAACCAATAACCAATAACAGTAAAGATAAAAACCAAAGCATAAAAACCAAAGCAAATCTTACATTTCCGAGACAATATCAGAGTTCGTTTTATTCTAAGTAACGTAAACTAGCCGATAGATTTTTACGAGGATAAGTCATGGCGCGTCTAGCACTGCTGAGTACATCAGATAAAACTGGCTTAATCGAGTTTGCCCGTCAATTAGTTCAAGACTTTGAATTTGACTTGATCAGCAGTGGCGGAACCGCAAAAGCCTTAAAAGATGCCGGTTTACCCGTGACCAAAGTGGCAGACTATACCGGGTCTCCAGAAATTTTGGGGGGTCGGGTGAAAACGTTGCATCCCCGGATTCACGGGGGAATTTTGGCGAGACGCGATTTGCCAGAAGATATCGCCGATTTACAGAATAGCGATATTCGCCCGATTGATTTGGTGGTGGTAAATCTTTATCCGTTTGAGCAAACGATCGCCAAACCGGATGTATCTTATGCCGATGCCATTGAAAATATTGATATTGGGGGGCCAACCCTGTTGCGGGCTGCGGCCAAAAATCACGCTCATTTGACGGTACTTTGCGAACCAGACCAATATGAGGGGTATTTACAGGAAATGCGGAAAAATCAGGGAGAAGTCTCTCTAGCTTTCCGCCAAGTCTGTGCCCAAAAAGCGTTCTGGCATACGGCAACTTATGACCAGGCGATCGCAACTTACCTGGTTAATCAACCATTGGTTGCTTCTTTGGAAGATAACCCTCTGCCCCCTCGGTTTGGCATGGCCGGTCAACAAAAACAGGCATTGCGTTATGGGGAAAACCCCCATCAAACGGCGGCATGGTATCAAGTCGGATTAACGCCTACGGGATGGGCAGCAGCAAAACAACTGCAAGGGAAAGAACTTAGTTATAACAATTTGGTGGATTTGGAAGCCGCCCGACGGATTATTTGTGAGTTTATCGATCCGGAATATCCTCCGGCTGCGGCCATTTTGAAGCATACTAATCCCTGCGGCGTGGCGTTTGGTAATACCTTGGTTGAAGCTTACGAAAAAGCTTTAGCTGCGGATCCGATTTCCGCTTTTGGTGGCATTGTGGCGGTGAACCGGCCTCTGGATGCAGCGACGGCAACGGAGATGAAAAAGCTATTTTTAGAATGTATTGTTGCCCCAAGTTGTGAGCCGGAAGCGGAAGAATTGCTCCAGAAGAAATCTAAGTTACGAGTGCTGACTTTGCCGGATTTAATCAGTGGTCCAAAGCAAGTGATTAAGGCGATCGCGGGTGGTTTTCTGGTGCAAAATACCGATGATGCGGTGGAAAATCCCAGTGAATGGAAAGTGGTGACGAAAAAGCAACCTACCGAGGATCAGTTGCAAGAGTTGCTGTTTGCTTGGAAGGTGGTGAAGCACGTTAAATCTAATGCTATTGTCGTGACTCGCGATCGCACTACCTTGGGAGTGGGCGCCGGTCAAATGAACCGGGTCGGGGCGGCGAAAATTGCCCTGGAACAAGCGGGAGAAAAAGCCAAAGGTGCGGTGCTCTCTAGTGATGCCTTTTTCCCCTTTGATGATTCGGTACGGACCGCAGTGGCTGCGGGAATTGAGGCGATCGTCCAACCCGGTGGCAGTCTCCGCGACCAAGACTCTATTGATGCTGCTGATGAATTGGGCATCGTCATGGTCTTTACCGGAATGCGTCACTTCTTACATTAAATCAGCTATCCTCCTGTTAGTCTTCTGTGCTATTTGTGTCTGAGGTGGTTCATTTTCCCCACTTCAGACACAGAAGACACAGATATTTTTTGAGTAAAAATATGTTTGAAGAACAACCAAAAACCCTGCAACAAAAAGTTAAGTTACTCGCCACTGAAGCGTTACAGAAATCCGAGCATTCCGCTTGGTTTGATGTGTTATATTCCCAAGCAAATAAGGATGCCAGTCAAGTTCCTTGGGCTAAGTTAACCGCTCATCCTTATTTACAAGATTGGCTGAATGACCAAATTATTCAGGGTCAAGGAAAGTCGGCATTAGTGATTGGTTGTGGCTTAGGAGATGATGCAGAAACTTTGGCAGACCTGGGGTTTCAGGTGACGGCTTTTGATATTTCCCCCACAGCGATCGCCTGGGCAAAGGAACGATTTCCTAATTCCCCAGTTAACTATGTGGTAGCGGATTTATTGGCTTTAAATCCCGATTGGCAGGGGAAATTTGATTTCGTATTTGAATGTCGCAATATCCAAGCATTGCCCTTGAATATTCGCGAAAAAGTTATTAATGCGATCACGCCTTTAGTCGCTCCTGGTGGCACTTTATTAGTGATTACTAGAATTCGTGACTTTGATGCCCAACCCGATGGCCCGCCTTGGCCATTATCAGAAACAGAATTAGCCCAGTTTCAGAAATTTGGCTTATCAGAAATTAGCCGTCATACATTCATTGAAAGCGAACATCATCAGGTGGAACAGGTCAGAATTGAATATAAGTTAAATGTTGAAAGTTAAATTTTTATTTTCTCATTCAAGCAGGACAAGTCATTGCCTTGTCCTTTTTTTTGCCTGGGTTCAATATATCAATATCTAGGGTTTTCATATTTGATGTACAAAAAGCGATCGGTTCTCTGGAAGCTTAGAAATTTATCATATTTCTGATTTAGGGTATCGCTTGTTTTTTACTTTTCCTGGTTTACAGTTAATCATCAGTTGTTTTGATTGACATAAAAATATATTATTATCATTTTTTTCAATATCAATGAATAATGAATAATGAATTAAATTATAAAAATTAAAATTTTCAAAAAAATGTTATTATTTTATTAGGAAAAACCTAAATTATTCCCTAAATAAAAATATGACTAAAACAGCCGATATTGGGAGTAAAAGATTAATTAGCCTAGAACCAGAAAAATGGGTGAAATGGCTCACGTCATTTGCTGATGTACAAGTCCGAGAAATTGTGAACTCGGATTTCCAATGGATTAGCCGAGAAGGGGACGTATTAGTCCGCGCTTATAGCCCCGAATATGGGGAATTCTTGCTACTCAATGAGTTACAATTATATTACACAGGAAAAATGCCCCGGCGAATCAGAGCTTATGTTGCCTTGGCAGAAGAAAAGTATCAACTACCTGTATATCCAGTATTGGTAAATATTCTTCAAAGTAGTTATGCCAATATTCCCCAGGGTTACTTTTCCGAATTTGCCGGTTTACAAGCGCGTCAAGACTATCGAGTAATTAACCTGTGGGAAGTGAATGCGGAAATAGTTTTTGAGCGATCGCTGACCGCACTTTTGCCCTTTGTTCCCGTTTTAAAAGGAGGTGGAGAAAAATCAACCGTACAACGAGCTTTGCGATTGTTACGTAATGACGAAAAACTCAGCGACCTGGAAACTCTTTTGGCGTTTTTTGCTACCTTTGTTTTAGAAAGTAGCGTTGTGCAACAAATAATGAGGTGGGATATGGCAGTATTACAAAAATCTCCCTGGTATCAAGAAATTTTGAATCAAGGAGTTCAACAAGGACGAGAAGAAGGACTTTTATCCGCGATCGCCCTGGGATTAGAATTAAAATTTGGGGAAACCGCATTAGAACTGATGCCCGCAGTTTCTCAAATTAAAAATGTGGAACGCTTGACGGAACTGAAGGACGCAATTAAAACCGTCAATAGTCTGGCAGAATTCCAGCGAATGATTTAATATTTATTGCCGGTTATTGGTTATTACTTATTTCGGGCAAACAGCCAATAATAAATAACCAATAACGAACAGGGAACAGGGAACAGGGAACGGGGAACGGGGAACGGGGAACAAGCAACAGGCAATATTCCCCGTTCCCTGATAACTGTTACCCGTTCTCCTTTTCACTTTCCCCAATCAAAGAATCCCTACCCAAAGAATCCCTGCCCAACAACAAATAACCAACAACGGTAGGGGTCGATGG
>NZ_LIUQ01000113.1:2500-5157 GCF_001276715.1 Planktothricoides sp. SR001
TCGCCGGCTCATTCTTCAACAGGCACGCGGTCAGACGTTAAATCGTCCTTCCACTGCTTGTAAGCTAATGGTTTCATGTTCTATTTCACTCCCCTCCCGGGGTTCTTTTCACCTTTCCCTCGCGGTACTGGTTCACTATCGGTCACGCAGTAGTATTTAGCCTTACGAGGTGGTCCTCGCGGATTCACCAGGAATTTCACGTGCTCCTGGCTACTCGGGATCCAGCCGTGCTGCTTCAGTTTTTAACTACAGGACTTTCACCTTCTTTGGTGCCGCATTCAACGGCTTCGTCTAACCTTCACAGTCACTTGTGGCTGTCCCACGACCCCAACGGTAAAAACCATTGGTTTAGGCTCTTCCCCTTTCGCTCACCACTACTCAGGGAATCTCTGTTTGATTTCTTTTCCTCGAGCTACTAAGATGTTTCAGTTCGCCCGGTTGGCTCGTGCTGACCTATAGATTCAGTCAGCCGTACTAGGGGTTGCCCCATTCGGACACCTTCGGATCAATGCTTGTTTCCAGCTCCCCGAAGCGTTTCGCCGGTAGCCGCGTCCTTCTTCGCCTCTGCGTGCCTAGGTATCCACCATTAGCCCTTTGTAGCTTGACCACATTGGCTTGATTCATATCTTCGATTTCTCGAAAATGGATACACCTTTGATTCGGTTTCTATGTAATTTTCTAGGTTCATTCTGGACAGATTCTGTCCAGCAGTCTGTCTGGTTCATTCCCAGTGCAGTTGCTTGACAGTGGTTGTCTTCTCTGGAGGTAAGCGGACTCGAACCGCTGACATCTGCCTTGCAAAGGCAGCGCTCTACCAACTGAGCTATACCCCCAAAAGCTGGCCGCTTTCAGAAAAGCGCCTGGGCGCTGACTGATGGCGGGGAGTGGGCCATCCTGGACTCGAACCAGGGACCTCACCCTTATCAGGGGTGCGCTCTAACCACCTGAGCTAATAGCCCATGTCCCGACCTGATGTTAGTTTGAAAGCCTTTTTGTTTGACCTCGAACGACCTGGGATATGAGAGTTATGATTGGTGCGTTTGGACTCAATTCATCTCTCAGGTCTCCCTAAAAAGGAGGTGATCCAGCCACACCTTCCGGTACGGCTACCTTGTTACGACTTCACCCCAGTCATCAGCCCTGCCTTCGGCATCCTCCTCCCCGAGGGGTTAGAGTAATGACTTCGGGCATGGCCAACTTCCATGGTGTGACGGGCGGTGTGTACAAGGCCCGGGAACGTATTCACCGCAGTATGCTGACCTGCGATTACTAGCGATTCCTCCTTCATGCTCTCGAGTTGCAGAGAGCAATCTGAACTGAGGATGGGTTTATGGGATTAGCTGGCTCTTGCGAGTTCGCTGCCCTTTGTCCCACCCATTGTAGTACGTGTGTAGCCCAGGACGTAAGGGGCATGATGACTTGACGTCATCCCCACCTTCCTCCGGTTTATCACCGGCAGTCTCCCTAGAGTGCCCAACTGAATGATGGCAACTAAGAACGAGGGTTGCGCTCGTTGCGGGACTTAACCCAACATCTCACGACACGAGCTGACGACAGCCATGCACCACCTGTGTTCGCGCTCCCGAAGGCACCCTCACCTTTCAGCGAGGTTCGCGACATGTCAAGCCCTGGTAAGGTTTTTCGCGTTGCATCGAATTAAACCACATACTCCACCGCTTGTGCGGGCCCCCGTCAATTCCTTTGAGTTTCACACTTGCGTGCGTACTCCCCAGGCGGGATACTTATCGCGTTAGCTGCGGCACTGTCTGGGTCGATACAGACAACACCTAGTATCCATCGTTTACGGCTAGGACTACTGGGGTATCTAATCCCATTCGCTCCCCTAGCTTTCGTCCCTGAGTGTCAGTTGCAGTCCAGTAGAGCGCTTTCGCCACTGGTGTTCTTCCCGATCTCTACGCATTTCACCGCTACACCGGGAATTCCCTCTACCCCTACTGCCCTCTAGTGGTGCAGTTTCCACGGCCTTTCTGGAGTTAAGCCCCAGTCTTTAACCGCCGACTTGCCCCACCACCTACGGACGCTTTACGCCCAATAATTCCGGATAACGCTTGCCTCCTCCGTATTACCGCGGCTGCTGGCACGGAGTTAGCCGAGGCTGATTCCTCAGGTACCGTCAGAACTTCTTCCCTGAGAAAAGGGGTTTACAACCCAAGAGCCTTCCTCCCCCACGCGGTCTTGCTCCGTCAGGCTTGCGCCCATTGCGGAAAATTCCCCACTGCTGCCTCCCGTAGGAGTCTGGGCCGTGTCTCAGTCCCAGTGTGGCTGCTCATCCTCTCAGACCAGCTACCGATCGCCGTCTTGGTAGGCCATTACCCCACCAACTAACTAATCGGCCGCGAGCTCATTCTCAGGCGATAAATCTTTTACCTTTCGGCACATTGGGTATTAGCAGCAGTTTCCCGCTGTTGTCCCCATCCTGAGTGCAGATTCTCACGTGTTACTCACCCGTCCGCCACTAAATCCCGAAGGATTCCGTTCGACTTGCATGTGTTAAGCAGACCGCCAGCGTTCATCCTGAGCCAGGATCAAACTCTCCATGTTGAAGAGGTTTGATGTGAGTTCTTTACCTCAAAAATTTTTGAGGGGAACTCGTGAAAAAAAGGATTAACTTGACGAGATCCAACAAAATGTGATAG
>NZ_LIUQ01000031.1:0-75764 GCF_001276715.1 Planktothricoides sp. SR001
CGGTTTTGCCCACCCCGGTCGGCCCAGAGAAGATAAAAGAGGCGATGGGACGGTTGGGGTTTTTCAGTCCGACCCGGGCGCGACGAATGGCGCGGGATACGGCTTTGACCGCATCGTCTTGTCCGATCATCCGCTGGTGCAGGGTGTCTTCCATGTGCAGTAGTTTTTCCGATTCGGATTCGGTCAGCTTGTTGACCGGGACGCCAGTCCAGGAGGAGACAATGTGGGCAATGTCTTCTTCGGTGACGACTGGGGCAATTTCCGGGGTTTGGCTGCCGTCTTTCTTTTTGTTTTGCGCGATCGCCCGAATTTGTTCTTTTATTTCCAATTCGCGATCGCGCAGTTCTCCGGCTTTATCGTAGTCTTGAGAACGCACCGCCTCATCTTTTTCTTTCAGGACTTGGCGCAGTTCTTTGTCCAATTCCTTCGCAGCAGGAGGCAACTGGGAGTTAATTAAACGGACTCGGGAACCGGCTTCATCAACTAGGTCAATGGCTTTATCCGGGAGATAGCGGTCGGAAATATAGCGATCGGACAGTTTCGCCGCTGCGTCCAGGGCTTGATCGGAAATTTTCAGTTTATGGTGTTCTTCATAGCGATCGCGCAAACCAAAGAGGATTTCGATCGTTTCTTCTACGGTCGGTTCGCCTACCATCACCGGCTGAAAACGACGTTCCAGGGCGGCATCCCGTTCGATATGCTTGCGATACTCATCCAGAGTGGTTGCCCCAATGCATTGGAGTTCGCCCCGGGCTAAAGCCGGTTTGAGAATATTCGCCGCATCGATCGCCCCTTCCGCTGCCCCAGCCCCAATCAGGGTATGGACTTCATCAATCACTAGGATAATATCTCCCTGAGAGCGAATCTCATCCATAATGCTTTTCAGCCGTTCTTCAAATTCGCCCCGATACTTGGTTCCCGCCACCAGCAAGCCGATATCCAGAGTGACAACCCGCTTGTTTTCCAGGATGTCGGGGATATCTCCCGTGACAATGCGTTGGGCCAGACCTTCGGCGATCGCGGTTTTGCCGACCCCCGGTTCTCCAATCAACACGGGATTATTCTTAGTCCGGCGACCGAGAATTTGGATCACCCGTTCAATTTCTTTCATCCGACCCACCACGGGATCGAGTTTGCCCTCGACGGCCAATTGGGTTAAATTCGTGCCAAACTCATCCAGAGTGGGAGTTTTTTGTCGGCCTTTGCTGCCACCAGCCCCAGGGGTGACTTCGGCAGTTTCTCCCAGCATCCGAATCACCTCAGTGCGGACTTTGCTCAGGTCAACTCCCAAATTTTCCAACACTCGTGCCGCCACCCCTTCCCCTTCGCGGATCAACCCCAGGAGCAAATGTTCTGTGCCGATATAATTGTGACCTAATTGGCGGGCTTCTTCTAAGGATAGTTCTAAAACCCGCTTGGCGCGAGGAGTGAAGGGAATTTCCACCGCCACGAAGCCAGAACCGCGACCAATAATTTTTTCTACTTCAATCCGGGCATCTTTAAGATTTACCCCCATTGCCTTAAGAACTTTGGCCGCGACCCCAGTTCCTTCTCCAATGACACCCAGTAAGATTTGCTCCGTACCCACGAAGTTATGGCCCAGACGGCGGGCTTCCTCCTGAGCGAGCATAATCACTTTAATTGCTTTTTCTGTGAAGCGTTCAAACATGGCTTTTTTCCCTCAAGAGACACTTATGGCACTAAATTCCCTGCGAAGGTACAGAGATGACTTTTCATATAGTGCTTTAAATTTAGCTCAAATTACAAGGCGGATTACCTCACTGTTTTTAGATATGTTTACCGAAGGCAAACCTACTTTCCATGAGATCGATCCCTGTTGTGCCACATTATAGAGTCAATTTGTGTTTCTGGGGGCACGAAATCTGAATGGCTGGTTTTTGGTCGTCCAGGGAGAATCCGGCGCCGGGGAGTCAGAGCCGGCGATCGCACCGATCCTTCCCTTATCCCTACCATAAACCCTGATGAGCTTCTAAGTTTACAGGCAGGAATAAATGCACCACAGACTCCATTAGAAGAAAAACTGTCATTCCCGCGCAGGCGGGAATCCAAAGCTTATCGGCGGGGAACGAAAAGTGCAATTAATTATGTTCACCTACTTATGTGATATTTCTGAATAATAAATCGTTGATTCCTGGTTAATCTATGGCTACACATCAAACATTAAATTTAGGGGATATTCAGCTTTCTTATTGGGAATGGAACCAAGGGAAAGAACCATTGCTGTTGTTGCATGGGTTGGCTAATCATGCCCTGGTTTGGGCAAGTTTGGCCGAATATTTACGCGATCGCTATCATATTGTGGCGGTGGATATGCGCGGACATGGTGATAGCAGTAAGCCCAAAACTGGCTATACCTTTAAAGAGGCGATCGCGGACTTAGAAGCATTATTAGACCATTTAGGGTGGCAATCTACCCATATCGTCGCTCATTCTTGGTGTGGCAAACTAGCCCCAATTTGGGCAGTAAAATCCCCCCATCTAATTCGCAGCATGGTATTAGTTGACCCGATTTTCATCACCAAAATGCCAGCGGCCATGAAACTCACCTTTCCTATTTTATATCGAGTCTTACCATCCTTAAAAGAAATTGAACCAGTCCCCACATATCAAGCCGCAGAAAACCGCGCCAAAGCATTACCCCTTTATCAAGGATGGAGTCTGGAACAACAACAAATATTTCAAACCGGAATAGAACAAAAACCCGACGGAACTTGGGCAAGTAAATGTACCATTGAAGCCCGAAACGAGATATTTGAAGAAGTAATGCGCGTCCCCGGGCTTACCGAACCGATTCAGATTCCCACTTTATTTGTGCAACCGGAAAAAGGGGTTAATCGGATGGAATGGCAACTCAAACCTTACAAAACGTACTTAAAAAAATTACGCATTTGCCAAGCCCCAGGCAACCATTGGCCATTCTTAGTAGAACCGGCAGCATTTAACCGCATTGTCGAAGAATTTCTAGCCGAACAACAACCCCAGAAACCGGGTTTCTTCAGATAAACTTTGCCACCAACCAACAACTTTTATAGAAACCCGGTTTCTTCTTTGCCGAAGTCAAATAACCCAAAAACCCAACCCCAGAAACCGGGTTTCTTCAGACAACCTTTGCCACCAACCAACAACTTTTATAGAAACCCGGTTTCTTCTTTGCCGAAGTCAACTCCCCAGAAACCGGGTTTCTGCTGTAAATATCAAAGTTATCTGTTTTTAGCGAAAAAGAAACCCGGTTTCTTGAGGTTACTTGCGGGGGTAGAGAAACCGGGTTTCTGTTGTGGATATCAAGGTTATCTGTTTTTAGCGAACAAGAAACCCGGTTTCTTGAGGTTGCTTGCTGGGGTAGAGAAACCGGGTTTCTTTAGACAAACTTTGCCACCAACAAACAAATGTCATAGAAACCCGGTTTCTTTTTTGCCGAAGTCGAAGCGCCAGAAACCCGCTAGAATAAAATAGCCCTTACCCACATCAAGCAGATGAGTCTGTGCATCAACCCCAACTGCCAAAAACCGCAAAACCCTGACAATCAGCTATTTTGCCAAACCTGTGGATCGGAACTTCTCCTCGCAGGACACTACAAAGTCACTCAACTCCTCAGTGACAAAGGAGGTTTTGGCAAGACTTACCAGGTGGAAGATTTATATGACAATAACAAAGTCAAAGTCTTAAAAGTGCTGACTTTGAACATTGCCAAAGCGGTGGAACTTTTCCAACAAGAAGCAGCAGTTCTCAAGCAACTACGGCATCCAGGAATTCCCCAGGGAGATGGATATATTGAATTTTTTCCCAAAAATAGCCAAAATCCCGTGCATTGTTTTGTCATGCAATATATCGAGGGGATGGACTTAGAAGAATATCTGGGGCAACGGGGGCGTCCCATTGACCAAAAGATGGCTTTAAAGTGGTTAAAAGAAATTGCGGAAATTCTCCAAGTGGTGCATGGAGAGAATTTTTTCCACCGGGATATTAAGCCTTCTAATATTATGCTCCAACCTAATGGCAAGTTGGCCTTAATTGATTTTGGCACAGTCAGGGAAATGACCGGGACTTATATGGCTAAACAAAATAGTGGGGCAATTACGAAAATTAGTTCCGCAGGGTTTACCCCACCGGAACAAGAGAATAACCGGGCAGTTCCCCAGTCGGATTTTTTTGCCTTGGGGCGAACTTTTGTCTATTTGCTGACGGGGAAACTGCCCACTGACCCGGCAATTTATGATTCCTATAATAATGAGTTAAAGTGGCGGGGGTTTACTAAAGAGATATCGCCACTGTTGGTAGATTTTATTGATGAGTTGATGGCAGGAAAAGCCAGTCAGCGACCGGATAATCCCGGAGTGATTTTACAGAGATTAGCAGAAATAGAATATCAGCTTTATCCGCCACCAAAACCGATACCAAAACCGCAGCCACCAAAACCAAAGACTCAAACAGTTCCTCCTACTCTTGTTTCTCAGCCATTTTTGAGTCGCCGCAAGTTGATTAAAATTGCGGGGTTTGCGGGAGTGGGAATTATGGGAGGGTATGTGTGGCAGGAAGTTTGGTCAGATCCCCCCCAACCCCCCCTTAAAAAGGGGGGGCAAGAAGATTCTCCCCCCGTTTCAAGCGGGGGGCAAGAAGATTCTCCCCCCGTTTCAAGCGGGGGGCAAGAAGATTCTTCCCCCTTTTCAAGGGGGGCAGGGGGGGATCGCTTTTCTTTTACAACGGTGAAAGTAAATGATCGAGGAGAAAAAATTAACTCCGAATCACTGCAAGCAGAATATTCCAGAGAAGACTTAGGTAATGGTGTCACTCTGGATATGGTGGCTATTCCAGGGGGGACATTTATGATGGGTTCCCCAGAAACAGAGAAAGAGAGAAGTAGCAGCGAAGGGTCGCAGCGTTCGGTGACAGTACCCGCTTTTTTTATGGCTAAATACCCCGTGACTCAGCAGCAGTGGCAAGCAGTGATGGGAAATAATCCCTCTAATTTTAAAGGGCTAAATCGTCCGGTGGAAAATGTTAGCTGGAATGATGCAGTGGCATTTTGCCAAAAGTTATCGCAAAAAACGGGTAAAAATTATCGTTTGCCTTCGGAAGCAGAATGGGAATATGCTTGTCGCGCAGGAACTACCACCCCTTTTTATTTTGGGGAAACGATTACTACGGATTTAGCGAATTACGACGGAAACTACACTTATGGTAATGGGCCAGAAGGGGTATATCGTAGGGAAACTACTGATGTAGGCAGCTTTCCGCCCAATGCTTTTGGACTCTACGATATGCACGGGAATGTCTGGGAATGGTGTGCAGACCATTGGCATGAAAATTATAATGGTGCGCCGACCGATGGCAGTGCTTGGACATCTCGGGGAAATTCTAATCTGAGGCTGTTGCGTGGCGGCTTCTGGTACGACGGTCCCTGGTTTTGCCGTTCGGCGCATCGTAACTACCACGTTCCGGGCCTTCGGTATCGCTTTGTTGGCTTCCGTATTGGGATCTCCCTGCCGAGAACTTAATTTCCCTCTGCTCTTTTTCCCTCTTTCCCTCCCCCCTTCGCGCTTTGCGCGAAAAATTTTTTTTTCAAAAATGGCTGCCAACCTTATCCGAAAATAAAATATATCCGCGTTTGTCCCTAAGAAAAGAAACCGGGTTTCTGTGGTGATATCCGCAGTTATCTGTTTTTCGCGAAAAAGAAACCCGGTTTCTGGGGGTTTCTTGCGGGGGTAGAGAAACCGGGTTTCTTTTGTGGATATCCGCAGTTATCTGTTTTTTGCGAAAAAGAAACCCGGTTTCTGGGTCCCAACAGGAGGCGATCGCGACACAAGAAACCGGGTTTCTGTTGTGGATATCCGCAGTTATCTGTTTTTTGCGAAAAAGAAACCCGGTTTCTGGGGGTTGCTTGCGGGGGTAGAGAAACCGGGTTTCTGTTGTGGATATCCGCAGTTATCTGTTTTTTGCGAAAAAGAAACCCGGTTTCTGGGGGTTTATTGCGGGGGTAGAGAAACCGGGTTTCTGTTGTGGATATCCGCAGTTATCTGTTTTTTGCGAAAAAGAAACCCGGTTTCTGGGGGTTTCTGGGGGTTGCTTGCGGGGGTAGAGAAACCGGGTTTCTTTTGTGGATATCCGCAGTTATCTGTTTTCAGCGAAAAAGAAACCCGGTTTCTGGGTCCCAACAGGAGGCGATCGCGACACAAGAAACCGGGTTTCTGTGGTGGATATCAGAAGTTATCTGTTTTTTGCGAAAAAGAAACCCGGTTTCTGGGGGTTGCTTGCGGGGGTAGAGAAACCGGGTTTCTGTTGTGGATATCCGCAGTTATCTGTTTTTTGCGAAAAAGAAACCCGGTTTCTGGGGGTTTCTGGGGGGTGGGAAAAGATCGCGCATTCTGCCACCAATACATTAACATCTTCATCTAAGTACAAACGAATAAATAAACTATTCACAATACTATTCACAAATCTCTCACTAATGGATCAATCAGTTCATCGGGAATGCGGTTTTGCTCGATATAACGATTAATTTCCGCTTGATGATCGCTGTAGTAAGTTAATGCGCCAAAAACTTGTGCTAAAGTTAAATGAGGCATTCCTTTGGAAATTTCTTCTGGTGCGACACCCATGCGCCAAGTTTCTACAATTGCTCTAACGGGTGTACGAGTGCCTCGGACAATTGGTTCTCCGTGCAAAATCTCATCATCTCGTACAATGTAAAGATACTCTGTTGCTTGAACCATGATTACCTTCAAAATTCATAAATTATTGATGGGTTAAGGCTCGGTTTTAATTCGCTTTTGAAACCCTAAATTTAGGGCAAGCTAACGCACCATACCACTGGCATTTTTATTTTACCATAAAAACTATCCCAGAAACCGGGTTTCTGTTGTGGATATCCGCAGTTATCTGTTTTTTGCGAAAAATAAACCCGGTTTCTGGGGGTTTCTTGGGGTTGCTTGCGGGGGTAGAGAAACCGGGTTTCTGTTGTGGATATCAAAGTTATCTGTTTTTTGCGAAAAAGAAACCCGGTTTCTGGGGGTTTCTTGGGGTTGCTTGCGGGGGTAGAGAAACCGGGTTTCTATTGTGAATATCAAAGTTATCTGTTTTTAGCGAACAAGAAACCCGGTTTCTTTGTCCGCTAAATTAATTCACTAGGAGTCATAATATTGGTATCGATTAAAATCTTCATAGGTCGTATTTTTCCTTGAGGGCTTCCCATCGTGCTTCATCTGCATCGAAATCGGGGGGCGCAGGTTCGGTCTTTTCAAATAAACCGGCAAATGCTTTAATTTTGGAAGCGCGTTTGAGTTTTGGCTGTTCTGCTGATTGTTCGGGGGCTGACCCGTTAGGTTCTGGATTTGCCGTCATCGATCGCAATAAAATAATTTCTACTTCTCCTGGGGGAATATTCAGCGGTTCCGCTAAAATTAAATTACCGGCGCGATCGATGGTTCCTGTGGTTTTGTAAGCTTGCATATTTTATCTCCTTATTTTACCCTCTATTGTAGCACTTGGGGGTAGAGAAACCGGGTTTCTGTTGTGAGTATCAAAGTTATCCGTTTTTAGCGAAAAAGAAACCCGGTTTCTGGGGGTTACGATAAAAACCTGTAGGGGCGAAGCATTCGGGCGATTAATTTTGGCAAAAAACCGATAACCTCATACCCGAATGCTTCGCCCTAATTTTGGGGTGACTGGGTTTGTTCACAATATCAGGGCGGCATTGCATTCGGGTATGAAATTATGCTAAATATCGGAGATTAATCGCCCGAATTCTTTGCCCCTACAGACTATCTCAGAAACCGGGTTTCTTGAGGTTTCTTGGGGTTTCTCTATCTTATATCTGATTTACTCTCAATAATTCCCTCCGCTTCTAATACCATATTCCGCAATCCTGAAATCATTGAATCCGGCGCATTTTGCCATAAACCCCGTTCTTTTGCTTCTAACAACCGTTCCGCCATATCCCGCAATGCCCAAGGATTTTTCTGCTGGATAAAATCCTGCACTTTCTCATCAAAAATATAGGCATTTGCTACCCCTTCATACATATAGTCTTGCACGCAATTTGCTGTAGCATCGTAGGCAAATAAATAGTCTACAGTCGCGGCAATTTCAAACGCCCCTTTATATCCGTGACGCATTACCCCAGCGATCCATTTGGGATTAATTACTCGCGATCGATAGACCTTGGCAATTTCTTCCCGCAATTGTCGCACTTTCGGTTTTTCGGGAATGGAATTATCCCCAAAATAAGTTTGCGGATTTTTGCCGGTGACAGACCGAACCGCTACGGTTAAACCTCCTTGAAATTGATAGTAATCATCGGAGTCTAATAGGTCATGTTCGCGGTTATCTTGGTTATGTAATACTATTTGCATTTCTTTTAACCGCTGGTTAAATGCTTCGGGGGCAGAATGCCCTTCCACATTGCTAGTAGAAGTGCCGGTATAAGCATAGCTACTCCAATTAATATAAGCCCGGGCTAAGTCTTCATCAGTTAACCAGTTTTGTTCTTCAATTAACCCTTGCAGTCCAGCCCCATAAGCCCCCGGTTTACTACCAAAAACCCGATAGTGCGATCGCGCCTTTGCCTGTTCTGAATTAAGTCCTAATTCTTGCCAAATTTTAGTTTCTGTTTGTACTTGAAAAGCCAAAGGATTTTGGTCTGGGGGTTCCTCCAAACTTGCCACCGCATTTACTGCGCGATCGTATAAATCAATCAAATTCGGAAAGCCATCCCGGAAAAAACCAGAAATTCTTAAAGTCACATCAACCCGAGGACGACCTAACACCGATAAAGGGATAATTTCTATATCCACTACCCGACGAGAAGGGCCATCCCAAACCGGACGAACGCCTAATAATGCTAACGCTTCGGCAATATCATCTCCCCCGGTTCGCATGGTGGAAGTTCCCCAAATTGATAACCCTAAAGTTTTGGGATATTCGCCATTTTCTTGAGTATAACGTAAGATGACTTCATCCGCCGCTTTGCGGCCAATATCCCAAGCGGTTTCTGTGGGAATAGCGCGAATATCTACGGAGTAAAAATTGCGTCCGGTGGGCAATACTTCCGGTCTGCCTCTGGTGGGAGCACCAGAAGCCCCACTAGGCACATATCCGCCATTTAATCCATGTATTAATTGGCTAATTTCTTGCGGAGTTTCTTGTAGGGCTGGAAAGAGAAACTGGCGAATCCAGTTTAATTCTTGTTCCGTGGATTTTCCGGGTATTGCCGATAAATTTATTTTTAGATTATCCTGTAGGGGCGATTCGCGAATCGCCCCTAAATTTAGGGTAAAATTAGAAAATTTTCCGGGGTTTTGCATCACCTGTTCGACTAATTCGGCGGCGATATTTTCTAACTGTTCGATCGCTTCTCCAATATGCCCATATTGGGGATGGATGAAAGCGGGATCGACGGTTAAGGGGTCAAAATCTAGCCCTAAATCTTCTGCTAATGCACGAGTTAATCCCATCCGACCCACACCAGGACAACGGGCGATCGCGACGATTAAATCTCGTAATTGTCTGCCTTGGGGACATTGACCAAATATATGCAGCCCATCGCGAATTTGTGCCTCTTTTAACTCACAGAGATATCCGTCTAAATTGGCAATAATATCGGTAATTTCATCATCCTTAGCGGCGGATTTTGACTGATTTACATTATTATTATCCGATAAAGATAACTCCTGGTGTAAATTTTGGTCAAAAATCAACTTACTGAGGCGATCGCGAATAATTGAGACCCGTTTTGGGTCTAAATTTTGGGCTTCGTAATACTCATCAATCAATCTTTCCAATTCCAACAGCGGCCCATACAACTCAGCGCGAGTCATTGGTGGGGTTAAATGGTCGATAATCACCGCCTGGGCGCGGCGTTTTGCCTGGGAACCTTCCCCTGGGTCATTGACAATAAACGGATATAAATTTGGCCAAGGCCCAAGGGCAATTTCGGGATAACAATTTTCCGATAAAGCTACCCCTTTACCCGGTAGCCATTCTAAATTTCCATGTTTGCCGATATGCACCATTGCATCAGCCTGAAAATGCTGTTTTAGCCAATAGTAGAACCCTAAATAATGATGAGTCGGTTCTAAATCCGGTGCATGATAATTGAAACTAGGGTCAAGGTCATAGCCTCTAGAGGGTTGAATTCCCACAAAGATATTCCCCAACTGAATCCCAGAAATGGGAATATCACTATTTAATATAGTCTCTGGATTTTGCCAGCGATCGCTAATTTGGGCTTGCACTTCTGGCGGCAATGTGCTAAAATAACTCTGATACTCTCCCTGGGGTAACTGTTGCCAAACCGGGCGAAATGTTTGCCCTTCTGGGTCATTAGTAATCCCCGTAGTTAGTCGAGTAATTAACTCATCTCCATCAGCGGGAATATCGCTGACAAAATAACCCGCTTTTTGCAAAGCTTTGAGGATTTCCACACAGCTTGCGGGGGTATCCAAACCCACCCCATTCGCTAAACGACCATCACGGGTGGGATAATTAGCTAAAATTAAAGCAATTCGGCGTTTTTCTGGAGGAGTTTGCCGCAATTTTGCCCAATTTTTTGCCAAGTCAGCCACAAATTCAATGCGATCGCGCACCGGCTGATAAACTACCACGGGAGTTTCAATATTATTATCCTGAGTTTGGACTAATTTAAAAGAAATTGCCCGACTAATAATCCGTCCATCTACCTCTGGCAATGCCACATTCATCGCCAAATCGCGAGGGGAAAGTCCTTGAAATCCCGATCGCCATTGTTCCTCAGTGCCACTACTCAAAATAACTTGCAAAACTGGCACATCAAGCTGTTGCCAAAATGAGATATTATTTGATGATTTAGTATAATTTTGATCGTTAGACTGAGAATGAGACTGAGAATTACACTGAGAACTAGACACAGACTCTTGAGCGATCGCAAATCCGGTAGTATTCAAAATAACTTGAATATCTTGAAAATAAGATAAAATTTCGGCTTGCACATCGCGATCGCGCAAGGAAGAAACAAACAAAGGCACCGGGTCTAAACCTCTTTTAGCCAATGCCGCACAAAGGGCATCAATGGGGGCCATATTCCCCGCCAAATAATGAGCACGATAAAATAAAATGCCTATTTTAGAGGCAAGAAACGGGGCAAGAAACCGGGTTTTTTGAAAAAACCCGGTTTCTGAGGTTTCGGCAAGATCCCCGGTTTTTTCAAAAAACCGGGGATCTAAAAACCCGATATCTGGATTTGTTGACAGCCAATCATATCGACCCACCCTGGGCACCGAAACCGGCGCCGGAGGTTGATAATTTTTGCCCAAACAATTGTCAGCAATAAATTTCAGGGCATTCCGGGTATTTTCCACCCCGCCCTCGGTCAAATAGCGCCAAACTTGGTTAACCACCCGCAGGGGAACCGTGGAATGACCCATTAAATCTGGATCCGGGCGATCGTCTCCCGGCAACACGATCAAATAGCCGCCGGTTTGTTCCACCGTTGCTTTCACCACTTCCAACCCATAAGACCAATAAGCGCGACCCCCCAGCAGCCGCAAAATAATCGCCTCAGCCTTAGCCAAAACCTCCTCAGCATAAGTATCAATACTCAACTGCTGCTGAAGTTGTAACAAATTCGTCACCCGTAACCCAGGGAAATCCTTGGGCAATTGGGTGATAGCGGCAGAAAACACTTGAATATCCGTATCCGCAGCAGTGAGGAACACCACTGGCGCCGGGGTTTGTTCCACAAAAATGACCCCTTCCGTTTCAGAATTCCAGCCTCCGGGAATTGCAGCGAGACGGTGCATAATAATTGAATCTCCGAAAGTACAGCAATTCAGTTTAGACCATTTTTGCTGAAGCGGTAGAAAGGAGAAAGGGAAACCAGGTTTTTTCGCGATCGAGAATTTGGCAAAAACAAGAAAAAATCTGGTTTCTGGGACAAAGACCCCAGACAGATGTGGATAAGTCCTAATTTCTGAAATCTGACCAAAATATTAAAACTTTAGATAGATTTTTAGATTTTTCTGGATCGATATGGTATATTAAACAGCCAAAATTTACTAAAAACTACTCTGTGATACTCAGAACCCAAACAGGAACTACAATTAATCTGTATAATCTATAATAGACATTCATCCATCCCATTTACTCGCACTCAAATTAATTCTTTAGGAATAAGTCAGCCATTATCGAAGCGAAATCATTGGCGAAATCATCCCTCGACGGTTATATAAATTTAGAATAACTTAATAAATATTAAGGTTTTTTTGCGATCGCCTAAGCTACAATCATTCATTAAATAAAATTATTTGGTGCTATAATCAATCCAGGTTAAATTTTTCATGGCCTAAATATATGACTTAAAAATTAAAATTTATGAATTATTAATGCTAACCATAATAAAAATCAAACCCGGAAATTTTAAAGTTAATTATTTTTTTAGATTTTTGCCAGGGTTTGAGAAACTATTCTTTATGGTGTTTTCGCTTTAAATGTAATGTAAAATAAGATCGTTTTTGAGATATGCTAGATTTCGAGATAAGTTGTGAATTAAGTGGTGATGTAATCCCTCGGTTGTTCCGGGCTTTTGAGGAAATGATTTCCCCTCTAAATGCTTTATGGATTAGGGAACATTTGGCGTGTGATTTAGTGGCGACGGTCACCGCAACAAAATGTGAAGATTTTACTTTATTTTTGTCAGAAAAATTTAAAGCCCTAGTCTTGATTGGTGAAAAATCATCCGCCACCAGCCACCCAAGACAGCGAATTCAGATCGGTTTAACTTTTGAAACCGAGGCGATCGCGAGTTTTTGTAATCAATTAAGCAGTTTATCAGACTTATCCGGCGATCGCATAGCCGAAATAAAAGCAGCCTGTCAGCCCCTTGAACCCAACGATGCTAAAATCCAAAGTCAATTTACGATCCGCTTACTAGAACTTATCTCCAGCGAGGGAGCGAGCGAAGCCGAAACATCGCTGCTGAGTTATGAAAATGAATATCCATATGTGTCAATTTGTCAACCAATTGAAAATGCCTTACAGCAACAGATTAAACAAGAAAAACTCCTGTATCAAGTCACCACTCAAATTCGCCAAAGCCTAGAATTACCAGTTATTTTGTCAACAGCGGTTGAAGAAGTGCGGCGGTGTTTAGATGTGGATCGACTTTTAATCTATGAATTCGCTCAAAACCACCTACTTAAAAACTCAGACAAGTCATGCAAAAAAGAGCATTCGGCTGTCCCACCGAGTCAGACCGAATCTAATCATTATTGGGGTTGCACAACCTATGAATCGAGAACCTCATCAGAGATTCCTTCGATTCTAGAGTTAGAATTGCAAAACGATTTAGTCTCCCATTTAGACTTAAACAATATAACATCTAACCCATTGACTTTAGCCATTAGTGATATTAATATCGCCTATAAAAATCAAAAAAAATTATTAGAATTTATGCAAAAAGCTCAGGTGAAGTCTGAGCTATTGTTGCCAATTGTGGTCGAGGAAAAACTTTGGGGTCTCCTGATTGCTCATCAATGTTCTACAATTCGTGAATGGCAAGAAAACGATCGGCGATTTCTCCGAGATATTGCCGATCATTTGGCGATCGCTATTAGTCAAGCCTTGCTATATCGTCAGCTACAGGAACACAAACAAATTTTAGAAGAAAGATTTCACCATCAGAACCAAGACCTACGGGATGCCTTGATTGCCGCCGAAGCAGCCAGCCGATCTAAAAGTGAATTTTTGGCGGCGATGAGTCACGAATTGCGGACTCCTTTAACTTGCGTAATCGGGATGTCTTCCACCTTGCTCCGTTGGTCATTTGGTCAACTGAGTGATAAGCAACGCCATTATCTAAAAACCATCCATGATAGCGGCGAACATCTCCTAGAATTGATTAATGATATCCTGGAAATTTCCCAACTCGAAGCGGGCAACGCTGTGTTAAATCTGCAAAAAATTTCTTTAATTCAAATGGCGGATCAAATGTTGAGTAAAATGTCAGAAGAAGCCCGTGATAGCGAAATTTCTTTACAGAGAGACTTTCAGCTTAAACCAGAAGAAGACCAGCTAATTGCTGATTCCCGGCGAATTCAACAAATTTTTTATAACTTATTAAGTAATGCCATAAAATTCACGCCTGCTGGAGGCAAAGTGACTGTCAGAGTTTGGCGAGAATCTCATCATATGATTTTGCAAGTTGAAGATACCGGGGTTGGCATTTCTCCAGAGCATAGACCGCTGATTTTCAATAAATTTCAACAGTTAGACAGTTCATATCATCGCCGATATGAAGGAACGGGACTTGGTTTGGCTTTAACCAAACAACTCGTAGAACTACATGGCGGTTGGATTAATGTCACTTCAGAAGTGGGATTTGGGTCAATTTTTACCGTAGGATTACCCATTAAAAAATTTAACCATAATCCATCGGTCAGCGACATGGAAATGAATCATAATCCCCTAGGGGGAATTGTTTTAATTGAAGAAGATGAAGAAACTGCCACATTTTTTTGTGACTTGCTCACCAATGCTGGTTATCAAGTGGTTTGGCTGGTTGATGCCATTCATGCTCTAATGAATATAGAAGTGTTACAACCTAAATTAGTGATTATTGATACTCCTTTATCGGACATTGAAGATTGTGAACTCATCGAAGAGTTACGCAGCAACGACTCAACCAGTTTATTAAAAATATTAGTATTAATGAGTCCTGAGTTGCTCCCAGAAGATTTGACAAATTTTTGGGAAGCTGGGGCTGATGACTATTTACTTAAACCCATTAATCCAGAGTTTTTTATAAATAAAATAAAGGCTTTTTTTGCAAGTTAATTTTATGGAGATGGGGAATGTTTTTGAGGGGATATTACGGCGGTACAATATGACAGGTTCACCGAAGAGTAACATCCGGCGAAAACGCCCCTTTTTGCCCTCGTCCGATTCCACTTCCTTTAGCCTACCGGCAACCAAATAGTAGTTAAAGAGGCGATCGCGCCTCTGGATCCGATCAAAGCGGCATCGCGCTTTTTAAAGTATAGGGAAGTGGTGCGATCGCGCCTCACCACCTTCCGATATTTTCTCAGCAATATATTATGCTTAAACTAGACAGTATGTTAACGGTCAAGCCTGAACATCAGTTAGTTGAGTTATGAACAAGATTCAAAATTTCTGATGGTTTCAAAGGATTTACTTTTGGGATTCCCTGAAAATGAGTAATATTGTAAGTAGCCAAATAATCAATTTTGTAAACATCAAAGCCGCTATCCGAATATCGAATATTTTAGCTGAAGTGATGTTATGATTTACTGCTAACTCTAAGACTTTTTATACTCTCTCTTCAGTAGAATAAAGAATTTCAAAATTACTGTTCAAAATTCTGGTTAAAATAAGTAGCTTGAATTAATTCTTTTCTATCCAACAATAAATTTTTTTCATATATTTTTTCCCGATTCAGATATTCGTCTTTAACTCCTAACTGAAATGTAGGAAAAGGATATGTTTTCTGTGGTTTGATGGCAATTGAAACATCTACTTCATCACCTTCTCGGAGATTTTCCGGCAAGGGTTCTATGAGAATAATGGTTTGTCCTTGTATGTAGCCTTTCATGGGGTTGAGGATATGATAAGGTTTAACTTCTATGATTATAGAACAGAATTTACCAGCGATCGCGCCTATAAGATGGAAGGGCAAAGCATTCGGGGAATTATTTTAACTGTGAAAACGCGATTAACTGCCGGTAAGGGCAAAGCATTCGGGTAAAAAATTACCTGTAAAAACCGAGAATTAGCTGCCCGAATGCTTTGCCCCTACACCCCTACTATCCTACCTCAGCAATATCGTCCATCAACAATCAACCAACAACAAACAACAAACAACCAACAACAATCAACAATCAACTATCGCCCTAACTTTTGCCGCACACGGTCTACAAAAATATCCACTTCTTCTAACTTTAATTGGGTGGCAATTAAGGCAAATACCGCTAACCCTCCTAAACCCGCGATCGCTAATTCTAAAATCACAATTAGGAAACCCTGAGTGCCTAAAATTTGCTCAATACCCCACAAGATGCCCCAACTGGCAGCCCCGGCAACGAAACTGGCAGCAGTTAAAGAGGCGATCGCGCCACTCCAACTTAAAATCGGCAACCCATTTAATTTCCGGTCTAGCAACCACAACAATGCCACCATCGAGGTAATATTCACCCCAACTGTTGCCAAAACCAAACCCGGTGCCCCAAGACTTTGGACGAACAAATAATCGAGAATAGCATTGAGGACAATATTTACCATACTGACGCGAAATGGCGTTTCCCCATCTCCCAACGCATAAAACACGCGCACCACCACATCACGACCGAGATAAAAAAACATCCCCACCCCATAAGCCATCAACATGGGGGCGACAAACGCCGAAGCTTCTGGATTAAAAGCCCCCCGTTCATACACCACCCGGACAATGGGCACCGCCAAAACAATCATTAAAATGCCCATTGGTAGCATAGTAATTCCCGTCAACACTAACCCTTGGCGAATGCGGTCTTTTAATTCCGGCCAATTTTGCGGGTCGGCTAACCGGGAAAACACCGGCATTAAGGGCACCAACAACATATTAGAAATAATTCCTAACGGGGTTTGCACTAATAAACCGGCATAACCCAACGCGGCAGCCGCTTGAGGAATAAACGAGGCAAACCATAAATCCGTATAAACATTAATATGCAGCATCCCGGAGGAAAGGGTGGCCGGACCCATTACCTGCATCACTTCTTTCACTCCGGGACGGTTAAATTCAAACCGCAGCCGCAATGTACCCAAACCGCTACGCCATTGGGCAATTAACTGGACTAACCATTGCAAAATTGCCCCAGCGAGGGTGCCCCAAGCCAAGACTCTACCACCGAGTAAGGCATATTCTGGGGCAGTAATTTGGCTACCGAGATCCAAGGCTAAAATCCCGATCGCGCCAATTAAGGCCACACTAGAAAATAGGGGACTAATGGACGGCAACCAATATTGATCCGCAGCGTTTAAGGTGCCAAACCCAATGCCAATTAAACCCGCTAACATGGCCAACGGTGCCATAATTCTAAATTGTTCAATGGCAATATCTTTGGTCATTTGTAGGGTTTGAAAATTTTCCGGGGTCATGCCCTGGGCTAATGCTTGGGCTTCGGTAATATTCAATCCGGGCGCTACCAAAGTCATCAGAGGTTCGGCAAATATGACTAAGGCGATCGTCACCAGCAGCAATAAGCTAGTGACTAAGGTATTGATGGTTTCTACCAAGGGCCCGGCTTCTTCTTTGTCCCGCTTCGCCAATACACTGATGATGGCACTGTGAAATGGGCCATTAATTCCACCAAGGAGGATTAACAAAAATCCGGGAATTACATAGGCGTAATTATAGGCATCGAAGGCGGCACCTACCCCAAAAGCAGCGGCGATCGCTACTTGACGGACTAAGCCAAAAACTTTACTAATCAATGTGGCTACGGCCACAATTCCGGCAATTCCCGCTAAAGAACGAGCGGCTTTTTTCTGTTCAGACACGAATGGTTACGAGTTCCTATAGTGGTTTTCCTTATTTAAGCGTTAATTGGCAGTATTCTGATGGGTGAAGGGAGAAATTTTTATGATTAGTAATGTGATATGAATTACTCTTGGGGTTTAATTATATAGATATAGGGCGTTGTCCGACTTGGCGATTTATGGTATCTTATCTTTGTATTGGTCAGAAATACCCGAATGTTCTCCATGTATGGGAAATCAAGCCCGTGTAGAGGATAATCTCACTGTATTCTTTACCTCAACCCGTAATTTTAATCATCATCTGGGTAAGGGAGCGCAAGTCTATTTAGGTTCGGCGGAATTAGCGGCGGTTTGTGCTATACTAGGTAAGATTGCCACTCTTGAGGAATATATGACGATTGTGGCGCTTTCATGTTAATCCGTTTAAGGGTGATTTATACCCTTATCTCAATTTTGATGAGATTGAGGGTTTTGAGGATCTCGGACGGGTGATTCCTGTGGACAAGATGTTTAAGTTGGGGGATGTTTTGGTTTAGTATAGTTATGGAGTCAGTTGTCATAACTCACTCCTTCAGTTACTTTATAATATCAGGTAAAACTAATTTAAAGATTAATTTATATGAAGTTAATTATCAAAAATTTAGGATCGATTTAGTGCATAGTGGGGGCGGCTAGAACTGAGATTTCAAATAAAAAATCGCCTAAAAGCTTTGTCAAGTAAACTTTTGAGCCTAATTTTTGCAATTGGATTTGCATAATTTTGGCTACTAGCCCCGATATTAAGAATAAGGAGGATTTTTTACCCCCCATGTCTTATCGTTCTATTTGTAAAGTTTTGTAAGTTTTGTAAGTGTTGTAATTTTAATCCGCCAACCTCAATAGTGTAGCCCTAGACTATCAGATTTTACCAGGAGAGGAATTTTAACTATGTTTTCACCAATTCCCCTGACTCCCGTCTTTTTCAATCCCAATGATTCCCAAGATGGGAATAGTTCACCGGATTTTGGACATGATAATCATACACATATCGATACTTCTCATAACCTAAATGAACAGCATAGTAATCTGCTCTCTAATAATGACTATTATGGAGATAGCTATGGACTAAACCATAATAGTTTTAATGATTTAGATGCTCATCAACATTTTGATCCCAATCATCCTCATGGGATCGTTATCGGTAATCCAGCGGAAGAAATGAACAATTGGCATCAACAAATATCGTCAGATGCTTGTGGTATTGCTACTCAACAAAGTGCGATCGAACATATTAATCATCAATCTTATTCTCAAGAACAATTACTAAATCATGCTCAAGAAAATCATTGGTATAGCTCCCATATTGGTACACCTGCGGAAGATTTTGGTAAATTAATTACTGAACAAACTGGTGTAAATGTAGAGCATCACTATGGCGTTACAATTGATGAAATAGCTACTAAATTAAATCAACATGAGGAAGTTTTTGTAGGAGTAAGTGCCGATATAATTAACTTACCAGATCATAACTCAATTCTAGGACAAACCGCGCCTGATTTATTTGATACTCATCAATATCAAGGAGCAGAAGCTAATCATGTTGTGCAGGTAATTGGTGTTGAACTTGACCCAATTAATTCTCATAATTCCTACGTTATTGTTAATGATTCTTCATCACCAGATGGACGAGGTTTAGAAATTCCTTTTGATCAGTTTCAGGAAGCAATGAACGCTAGTCATGGTTATATTGCTTCTACTGAAATTCATCACAATAATTTAGCAGAAAACCACGATCATGGTATGGCATTCAGAGGCTGTGATGATTATGGATTTGGTAGCGATCGCAAGGATTTCTATATAGATGGACATATTCGGGGTCATTGTGTAGGACGCAAATTTTATACTGATTCATCATATCATGGTACTTATACTACTTACAAAGGTCGTATTGGTACAGATATGAATATTTACGATTCTCAAGATATTAAAGTTGGCTATATAGATGATTGTGGTCGTATTCATAATGCTCAGGGAGTAATGGTAATTTCAGACACTAATCATAGTGGTTTTGCTAATGCAGCTTATTATTTACTAAATTTGATAGGATAGGTGTATAGTTATGTTTTATTTCTCAATGTTTTTTTGAGAAAATTATGACTAAAACCCTAGAAAAATCTCAGGTAATTATATTTTAGAAAATAGGTTGGGTTAAGCGTAGCGCAACCCAACATCAAAACAAAACAAAACAAAAAAAGTTTTAATTTTATGAGTCTTGGTTCTATTATTAATGGTATTGCTAAAGTAGCAAGCGCGATCGCCCCCGGATTAATGGCAATTAATCAAACCCGCTCTATAACTACTCAAGCTAAATCTGTAGAATTAGCTCAACAGCGAGATCATGCTAACTTTGAGCTTGGTATTAAACGCATGGAATTTGACGCTAAAATGGAATTAGCACGTCAAGCAGTGAGAGCAAGAGAGCGTCAAGAAGACAAAGAATTTAGCTTACAACTTAAACAAATTGAAGCAGAAACCCTAATTCAACAAGAAAAAATGCGTCAAGTATTTAACGCATTAGAAGCCCAAAAACAAAGGGAATTTACTGAGTCGATCGAACAATTCAAAGCAGAATTACAAATAGCACTCCAAGCTGATAGTATCGCCTTTCAACGCTGGAAAACCGAAACAGATCGCCAATTTTCCCTAGAAATTACCTTACTTAATGCTCAAATTAACCGTCAAAGAGACAAACAAAACCGAGATGATCAAAGGCGCGATCGCAATAATCCCGTCTTTTCTGTAGCTGATGACATCCTCAAAACCGTTGAAAATCGCTCAGAAATTCCCTTAACTGTCTTCTTTTCTCCACCCGTCTTACGTTACGATCCCCTACCTAATGCTACCGCCCAGAGTCAATTTCCTATGATGGAAGCCACCCTTTCAGGAGCATTACGGGAATTATTCGAGCAATATACCCAGAAACAACGCCCCATTAAATTTATGGCGGGGGAATGGGTGACTAAAAATCGCCGTGCGGAGTCAGCAGTTAATGATATCTTCAGGGAATTAAATTCTATTCCCGTATTAGTCTTAGAAACGGAAGTAGAAGAATCATTTTTCAACATTAATATCGGTTTTTGGAATAATGACTTTGATGACGCAAGATTTAAAACCGTAGTGCGTAAATTCCGCTGGCAAGATACAATTAGCGAAATTTCCCAGAATCTCCTCAAAAAATGGCAACTTGAAGGGCGACAAATTCAAACAGACTACGATCGCGCGGAATTTAGTCGCCGTAGTAGAGAAACCTTCACCCATTATATGGAGCTTTTACACTGTATTCATGTGGGGATGGTGACAGATGAATATTTCTTAATTTACGCCCCAAATCGTCAATTACCCCTCTTACCTAGCCTATTGTCTGATTTATTCGATGAAGCTAATCTTCCTGATGAGGAGCGTTTAAATCTCACTAAAGCCGTGATCGACTATTCTAATCAATTGTTTGATGCTTTAGAGCAAATAGAACCAGCGATTATGATAGATTTACGTTTACAATGGGCAAATATTCTCCAAAATATTCCTTCTCGTTATACCTTTGAGGAGCAGGTAGAAAAAATCATGCAAACTTGGTTAAAACAAAGAAAGTAGAAAGTAGGTTGGGTTAAGCGACAGCGCAACCCAACAAAAAACGCCCAAAAAACTTTGGAGGTCAAAAATGACTAATCAACTTACTAGAGAGGAGCTTATTACTGAAATTAGCAAGAATCTTTTACCAGAAGATGCTAATTTTGTCAAGTCTCTTAATCAATTGTTGCAAAACTTAGGAGAAACCCATTTTCTCAATATTGCTACATCCTGTTATCAGCGTGGTTTGGAGCATTTACAAGCAAAAAACTATGATTTTGCTCGTCTTGACTTCGATCGCACTATGAAACTTAATCCTCAAGCGGATGTCTATTACCAGCGTGCTAAGGCTTTTTATGGTTTAGAAAACTATCAAAATGCGATCGCAGATTTAGATAAAGCCACTACTTTACAACCCCAACGAGCAGAATTTTACGATTTACGGGGAGATGCTTATGTAAAATTAAGGAATTATGAGATGGCTTTAGCTAACTATAATCAAGCGGTAACTTTAGGATATTCTAGTCAGAAATTGACTGATTTACAACAAGAATGGAATAATAAACTCCGTCAAGAAGAGGAAAAACGCCAAGCTGAGGCTAAACGTAAGGCTGAAGAAGAAAAACGGAAACGAGAAGCTGAGGCTAAACGTAAGATCGAGGAAGAAGCAAGACGTAAGGCTGAGGAAGAAGAATTAAATCAGTTAAAATCAGAGAAAGGCATTGATTATCGTCCATTACGGGATTATTTGAAAAATGGTGAATGGCAAAAAGCTGATGAGGAAACCTCAGCCCGAATGTTAGAAGCTATGGGCAAGTCTAGTTGGGGTAGTGTTTATAGTAGCGATCTACAGAATTTTCCTCGCACTGATCTACGCACTATGGATAAGCTATGGCTTAAGTATAGTGATGGTAAGTTTGGTTTTTCTGTGCAAAGGGATATCTGGACTTCCCCGCAAGTTGGTGGTAAAGTAGGTGAGTTAGATTATGATAAATATTGTAAACTCGCCGATATCGTTGGTTGGCGCAAAGGAGGAAATTGGTTGAGCTATCCCTCTGGTTTCACTTTTAATACAAATACACTACCCGGACACCTCCCGGGGGCGTTTGGGGGTATTGTGGGGGCGGCAAACCGTAATAGTTTCTCTTTTCTCTGCTCTAGACTATAGCACATAAAGCTTTTACGGAAAAATAAGTATTTTTTATCAAAGGTTTTGGCACGGTGTGTCAGGTTTGTAGGGTTTCATTACCTGTTAGGGGGGCGTTAAAAAGTCGGGGATTTGCAAAAATTTATGCTTCCAAAATTAAGCTATTTAAAATCTCCGACTTTTTGGAGTTAAATTGTAGCATATTATACATAAAATATGTCATAAATCTGTATTTAGACACAAGAATCCCTTGTAGGGGCATGACATCAATTTCTCCTTGACACCAGTGAACGATGCCATACCCCAGAGCGTGAAAATCAATAATATTCATAATTATTGAGAAATTCCCCGACATGGTGAGGATTATAACAATTAGCAAAGATAAATTTTTCAGCTACCTCAATAATTTCAGGATTATTTTCTCGCCATATTTCATATTGTTGTTTAGCTTCCTCATCAACTTTTTTATTTTTGTTATTTTGCTTATTTTTATTATTAGTTGATTTCTTTTTTCTGGCTAATTTAGGTAACAACTTACTACCCCAATGAAAACCTTTAGATTTTTTTTCTTGAGGTTGATATTGATAACAAAACTTGCGATATTTTTCACTACATTCCGTTAAGTTTTCTCCCAATGCAAGGAAGGCTGGATGCCAAGTAGTTAAACCATCATCACCTAGTCTTTCATAGACTCCATAATTACTAAAATCATAGAAAAAACCCTTTTGCATACCTGCCGCTTGAGGGTTAGCATGAATATATCTAAGAGTATTTAAACCCCGTCTTAGATCGCTATTAGAAAAGCTAGTAGAATGATATCTTTTTTCCCAAAAATGTCCTGTGCGGTTTAACATTCGATTAAAACACATAGCAGAAAACCAGTTAAGATAGTGCATAATTTTTGGTATATCTTCTGTTTTTTGTGGCTCTATTAAATAATGAATATGATTAGACATTATACATAAACAATAGAGCTTAAATTTATATTTTTGTATAGCTTTTTTAAGGATATATAAAAATACTTGACGACATTCTAAACGGGTTAAGCGAAATTCACGATTATTACAACGGGAGGTAATATGAAAACAAGAGTTACAATAATTTTTAACCATGACATGACATTCAATCATTTTGATATCAACCATTAAATCACAATTTTAAACTATTCAGCAGTAGGTTGGGTGGAACGAAAGTGAAACCCAAGCCGATCTAAGGGTGTTTGTTGGGTTTCGTACCTCAACCCAACCTACTAAAAATACTGGTAGGTTATTAGTAAGGCGATCGCTTTTCTGGTAGGAAGATGGGCGATCGCTATTTTATTTTTGGATAAGCGATCGCTTTTTTATTGGGCAGTGTGCGATCGCTATTCTGTGGCAAAGGTGCGATCGCCTGTGGTTCAGAGACCGGGTTTCTTTTTGGAATTCTCGGTCGGGAGGCAAAAACAACGGAGAACCCGGTTCTCTCCTTGTGGGCAAAAAGGCGATCGCCCCTTGGCTGAATTCTTTGTGTCCTTCGTGTCTCTGTGGTTCAATTCTTAAAAAATTATCTTGGCGATCGCTATTTTATTTTTGGATAAGTGATCGCTAGTCAGAAACCGGGTTTCTTATTTTAAATCTCGGTATTGTGACAAAAGTTATCTCAGAAACCCGGTTTCTTTTCTTTCTTGTCCCCTATGAAACCCTCCTGCCGCAGCAGAAACCCTTATTTCCTGCTCCTGGTACTCTTTTGTTTAAGAAAATAATAGCTGATTCAATAAAAAACAGAAAGCGGCACTACCCAGAGGCACAGTCAGGTTATCAATCCCAATTTTAGAAAAAGCTTCTAAGACTGTCGCAAGAAAGGCAACCGCGATCGCACTGAGCCAAATTTGCCAATGATTTCCCTGCACCGAGCATAAAATTAACACCGTAAGTCCATAACTAATCAAAGCCATCGTTAGTGACCCTTCAATACTCTTTTTTTCCCCCCACAATTGATAGGGATGTTTACCAAATTTTCGACCAATTAAGGCGGCAAAACCATCCCCAAACGCCATAATTAAAATCCCGATCGCCGCATAATAGGGTTTTTCCAAAGGCCAAAACCAGGCAATTAATAGGCCAATACTCACCGCATAGAAAAAAGTCCCCCAACTGTGGCGACCGACACTATTAATCCCAGGAAATAAGGGTAAAATATAAGATAATAAGGCGATCGCTGCTGCAAAAACCGAGGCAGCAATCCCCACCCAAGCGGGAACCTGCAACCACCAGGCGAAAAGAATCACATTACCAGTGCCAATGTGAACGATTTTGCGGACAATTTCTGACTCTGCATCGGTGACTTGATACAGCGCTTCCGCTAAAACCAACACAAAACCCAACCAAATACCGACCACGGTAATTTGTACCCATAAACCGGGAACCGATGGCAATTCCAAGAGTGAAGTGAACAAGGTAAGAATTAAACTAATAACAACCACAAACATTATCACTCTATTAGACTATATTAGACTATGGGGCTGAGGCTATGAAAAAATTAATGATTACCTTGATTCACGGTTATCGATCGCTCATTTCGCCGCTATTTCCACCCAGTTGCCGATTCCACCCCACTTGCTCTCAATACGCGATCGAGGCGATCGAGCGTTTTGGCGCTATTCGTGGAGGTTGGTTAGCCACGAAACGGATTCTGCGGTGTAATCCTTTCCACCCAGGGGGCTATGACCCAGTGCCAGAAAAGATAGATTGATATTTGAAGAGAGGGTGTAGGGTGTAGGGTGTAGGGTGTAGGGAAGCGGGGGTGCAGAGGGGCGGCGGTTCGGCTTCGCTCACCGACCGAGGAGCTTCTGGAGCAGAGGCGAAAAAGAACACCCCAGCACCCCAGCACCCCTTCCGGTTCCCTGTTCCCTGTTCCCTGTTCCCTGTTCCCTGTTCCCTGTTCCCTGTTCCCCAACCAACAACAAACAAATAACAATTATTTTCGCTATGATGATACGGTCAAAAAAAAGTGAAAAAAAGAGTTTTACCACGATCGCTGGTAAACTTGATCCCAGATTATGTGGCGATATTCATGGTAAAAAACTAAAACGATTATCGGTAACTTTGTTATTTCTATATTTAATTATAGCTGGGAGTAGCGTAAAAGCATCAAATGCTCAAATTGCTAACGGGGAAACACTCAGAGAACCTCCTTTAGATTTGAGATTTTTAGAACTGGGTATTCCCACGGAACCAGAAAATGTTATCACTGCTAATAATATTGCCGAAAGTGGTTTAACAATTCCTAGTTTGTGGTGGGTGAAAGAACAATTTGCAGGTAAACTTTTAGATAATTGGTTAGCGTATCCCAATAGAAATCAACCGGGAGGTCGTGTGGATTTGGTGGTGAACCGACAAGTTTGGAGTTTGTTGGATTATTTACAGCGCTATGAATTCGTAAACCATTTTGGCACGGCGGCTAAAGAACAGCAGTATAATACGAGAGTTTTTAACCGACAGGGCGGACTGTTGGCGGCTTATACTTGTGATTTTAATGTAGAACCTTCGGTTTGTGAAATTTGGCTGGATTCTTCGGGTTTCCAAGGCACTCGTCAACCACTCAGTCCATAAATGAAGTATTCTAGAAAATTGGCATTTTGATGGCTCGGAAAAATTTCAGACAAAACCTAAAATAAAGAAGCAAATTATAATGATTAAATCTTGGATGGCGATCGCGGCAATAACTGTTTTAGTAGCGATCGCGGTAAATCGACTAAATGTGGATGATGTTCGCTGGTTTAATCGGCTACAACGACCAAAATGGCTGACTTTTGAACGCTTAATTCCTTTAATTTGGACAATTATTTTTATTTGCGGGGCTTGGTCAGCGGTGATTGTGTGGGAAAGCCGCCCTGGAACCCTAAGAACTTGGGTATTTATGGCCTTTTATTTAGGGTTAGAAATGGTGACAATTGCCTATACTCCCGTGATGTGTAAACTCCAAAGTTTAAAAGCCGGAACAATTATTGGGGGAACCGGGGCAATTTTAAGTGTAATGTTAGCGGTCAGCGTTTTTCCGGTGTCTTCTTGGGCATCTATTTTACTCTTGCCTTATGTGCTTTGGAGTCCCATTGGTACTTATACAACTTGGGCAATGATTGGGTTAAATCCTGATAGTGAATAAGCATCTATTAATGTTATTCTTTATTGGTTATTTTTTACAGCGTTTTTCATCTGAATAGAATAAGTAAGGGCGAAGCATGACCGGATTAAATGTCTGCTTTTAAGCCACAAATATCTGCGGTCATGCTTCGCCCCTACGAAAATTTGTGGTTTAGCAACCTGAAAACCGCTGTATTCGGCTCGGCAAACAACAAACAACAAACAACCAATAACCAATAACCAATAACTATTCGATAAAAGTTCTTTTAATTTCTACCTTCTTCTTCTTGCTGTTCGTGTTCGACGACAAAAACATTAGAATAAAGGTTGGCAATAATTTGTTGACCGTGCTGAGTTAAGGAGAGATAACTTAAAGCATCTTTCACATAAGGATAAACCCCATGCCAATAAAACTTAGCATAATTTTTTCGCAAGTCTCCGGGATGCCGATACCCTAAAGCTTTGTTGGTTCCGGTTTCTTCAAATTCATAAAATAATGCGCCAATTTTCTTTAAATAACGGGGATCGCTGAGTTGACCAATTAAATCAGCGGCTCGGACTAACCCCGGAGAGTTGATGGTATCTTGATGATCTTCGGCTTTGGGAACGGGAAAACGAGTCAGTTCTATATTTTGTTTAATTAATTCCGCATCGATTAATTTATGACCGCCAAATCTTTCATCAATAAACAGTTTCGCCCGGTCTACATGATAAGGAGTTAAGCTGGCATCGGATGCCCCCGGTTGAAGATAAACCATGTCGCCATTTTTTCCGGTGGCATAATATCCGTTTTTATCTTGGCGACAAACTCCCTTGACATAGCCGATGTCATGGCAGACTAAGGAAATAATATAGTGTAACCAATCTTCGCAGGAAATGCCCCCTTCCCGAATATGTTTTCCTCGGAGAATTTCCTGACCCACTAGGGTGACTAAAATGGTGTGTTCGACATTATGGTATAAGGCGTCACTATTGGCAATATTTTCTAAGGCCATAGACCCAGCCCAGGCAATAATTTCCGCATAGTCTGGTTTGTAGCCTCCGTAGGTTCGACGGTAGCCATCTTGGATTTTTTGCACAAAGGAGTCAATCAGTAGTTCAGTCGCGTTAAAAAACATATTTTTTGACAACGAGAAATTGTGACGATAGACGATCGCAGAGGCGAGACCTTTCCCTTTTTTTGGGTGATACCAAATTCGCTGGCTCAATAAACCATTTTATTATAATCCCCTAAAATACTTATGGATTCCCGCTTTCGCGGGAATGACATATTACTTTATCAGTGGGTTTTGCGAACCGTATTTGGTACGGTTTATTCGGGAAATTATGCCATCTCTGGATCTAATTTAACAGAGAAACTGTGATGCCGGTTTGGTGGGATTGGGGGTTGGGGTCTTTACCCCTCAATTGCCCGATCGCCCATAGCGTCCCGTAGGAAATCGCCTCTTGCTTCTGGGATGGCTTTACTGGTTGTTCAACCAGCCACTTGACACTGTTGAAAGCCGACGAAGAATCCCTACCCGATTTACTGGGCGATCGCCTCTAAGTTTTTCTGCTTACGGCAATCGATGCCAGACGGCACAGGACTGAATATGAACAATCTAAAATTTTGGCAACTTTTCTTTACATTACGTTAATATTAGTTACATGGTCGTCAAGGGAAAGAATCATGGGCTATGAATCTTTATCAAATCTAGAAGACGCAGTTAAAGAGGATCCTAAGCGTCAGGAAACTGCCGATTCCGCGATAGCGGAGGCTTTTGCGAATCGCACTGAGGATCTAGCCGCAACATCCGAGATTGATGGGGATGAAATAGGCGATTCCCTACCGGGATCCGCTTTGCGCCATCGCGCCGCTGATGTAGCGGAGGATGAAGACGAAGCGGAGGATGAAGTCGAGAAAAAATCAGAATGGTTGTTACGATCGCTGCCGACAATGGCGGTAGGCATCGTCATTGGGGTGGCGATCGCCCTTGGTGGCATGGGTTTTGCCGATACAGGTAAGGGTAATGCCCCCGCAACTAATTCCGATGGGAAAGTGGCTGCTGCCGGTGCAACCGGGGCAGCACAAGTAAACCTTCCAGGAGCCAGCCAAACTGTCACCGTGGCAGGGGTGAAAAGCGATCGCATTGCGCGAGCCATGGAAGCCACTGGAACGGTTCAAGCCTTAGATTTGCTGCCGATTTTGCCCCAATCTCCTGGCTTACAAATTCAACAAGTTTTAGTCGATGAAGGGGATTTTGTCACCGCTGGTCAAGTCATGGCCATTTTGGATGACTCCGTAGTGCGATCGCAGATATTAGATGCCCAAGCCCAGGTAGAATCCCTGCGTTCTAGCCAAATCCAAACCGAAGCCGGGGTATGGCAGGCGAAATCCGCTTTGGAACAAGCGCAAGCCGGTGAAAGCGAGGCACAGGCAGCAATTTCCCAAGCACAGGCGGCGAAATCAGAAGCGGAAGCAGGACTAAGAAGCGCGATCGCTGCCAAGTCGGAAGTTGAAGCCGCCCTAGCTGGAGCACAAGCGGCGAAAGTGGAAGCCGAAGCCGGACGAGCGCAAGCGGTGGCCAATCTTGCCAGAGCCAAAGCCGAATTAGCCCAAGCAGAACGGGAGTTACAACGCTATCAATCATTAGCCAGTGCGGGCGCCATTTCTCAACAAGAACTCGATAACCGCCTGACTACAGTGGAAAATGCCCTGGAAGCGGTGCGGGTGGCGGAGGCCAATATTAAAAGTGCCGATGCCCGAATTCAAAGCGCCGTGGCTAATATCAGCAGTACCGAAGCGCGGGTCAAGAGTGTCGAATCCAATGTCAGCAGTGCCGCCGCCAGAGTAGAAAGTGCCGTGGCTAACATTCGTAATGCCGAAGCCCGACTGGAAAGAGCCGCAGCCAACGTCACCAGCGCTCAGTCCCAGGTAGAAAGCGCCCGCGCTACGGTCAACAGTGCGGCGGCCAATGTTATAAGCAGTCAAGCCAGGGCAGAACAAGTCCAAACTCAGGGCGATCGAACCCTGGTTCGGGCTCCCGCCAGTGGCATTGTGGCCGAACGAATTGCCCGCGTGGGGGATGTCACCAGTGGCTCTGGCAAACTTTTTTCGATTATTGCTAATGGTGAGTTAGAACTCCATGTCAAAGTCCCGGAAACCCAGTTACCTCTGGTCAAAATTGGCGCTAGTGTCAAAGTGACATCGGATGCAGACTCGCGAATTGACCTACAGGGAACCGTGCGAGAAATTTCCCCTTTGATTGATGCCAATAGTCGTCAAGCCACGGTCAAGGTTAGTTTACCAAGTAGCGATTTGTTGCGATCGGGGATGTTTTTGCGGGCGGCTTTAACCACCAGTACCACGGAGGGATTAATTGTCCCGGCAAAAGCTGTGTTACCTCAAGCCGATGGCAGTTCGATTGTTTATCGCCTTAAGGACAACGACATCGTAGAAGCACAACCTGTTCAGGTTGGTCAAGTCATTAACGCTGTGGGTAATGACCTATCCAAGGCCACTATAGAAATTCAGTCGGGTTTAGAGGTAGGCGATGCCATTGTAGTTGATGGGGCGGCTTTTGTGAAAAATGGCGATCGCGTCAAAGTAGTTGATAATTGATAATTGATAATTGATAATTGTCAATTATTAATTATTAATTATCAATTAATGCCAACCACCAACAATCAACCACCAACCACCAACAAATAATAAATGTCATTTAATATTTCTGCTTGGTCGATTAAAAAACCCGTCCCGGTCTTGGTCATGTTTATGATCATGACTTTTGTTGGCTTAATGTCCTTTAGTCAATTGGGCATTGATTCTAATCCCAATATTGATATCCCGATAGTCAGTGTCACTGTCACCCAACCGGGGGCAGGCCCTGTAGAGTTAGAATCCCAAGTCACGAAAAAAGTTGAAGACGCGGTGGCGGGCTTGGGTAATATTGACGAACTGAGTTCAACAGTCACCGATGGGGTTTCTACCACGGTGATTAATTTTGTCTTGGGAACGGATACCGATCGCGCCACCAATGATGTTCGCAATGCGGTTTCCCAAATTCGTCAAGAATTGCCCCAAGATGTGAATGACCCGATCGTGCAACGGTTGGAATTTGCCGGTGGGCCAATTATGACTTACGCGGTGGTGTCGGAGCGGCGATCGGTGGAAGAACTGAGCGATTTAACCGATCGCACCATTGCCCGTGCCTTGTTGCAAGTGCCAGGAGTGGCGCAGGTGAATCGGTTGGGTGGGGTTGACCGAGAAATTCGGGTGAATTTAAACCCCAAACGGTTGCAAGCCTTGGGCATCACTGCCACCGATGTGAATAATCAAATTCGGGCGTTTAACATTAACTTACCTGGTGGGCGATCGGACAGTGCCGGAGTCGAACGCAATATCCGCACCCTGGGTTCTGCCCCCACCGTGAACACCCTGAAAAGCTACGGCATTATCTTACCTAGTGGCGAGTCAGTCCCCTTGGAAAGTTTAGCGGAAGTGGAAGATGGGGTGGCGGAAATTCGCCAATCCGCTCGCTACAATGGTCAGCCCGTAGTCACGTTCTCGGTATTACGCAGCAGTGGCAGCACCTTGGTCAGCGTGGAAGAAGGGGTGCGCGAGGTAGTGGCGGAATTAGAAAAAACCCTCCCTGAAGATATCAACTTCGAGTTGATTGTCACCAGGGCCGACTCAATTCGCGAATCTTATCAAGGATCCGTTGAGTCTTTGATCATGGCCTGTGTGCTGACTACGATTACCGTCGGGATATTTTTGAAAAATTGGCGATCGACCTTAATTACCGGGAGTTCCTTGCCCCTGTCGATTATTCCTACCTTTGCCGTGATGAAATCCCTGGACTATACCCTCAATGGGATGACTTTGCTGGCTCTATCTTTGGCGGTGGGTAACTTGGTGGACGATACCATCTGCATGATTGAAAATATCGACACTCACCTGAATATGGGCAAACGTCCTTTTCAGGCTGCCCTCGATGCCACATCAGAGCTTGGTTTTGCCGTAGTTGCCACCACTGCCACCATTGTGGCAGTCTTTTTGCCCGTGGCTTTTATGGGTGGAGTACCGGGTCAGTTTTTCCAACCGTTTGGGGTGACGATCGCCGTTTCCAGTATGTTTTCTACCCTGGTCGCCATCACTATCACCCCGATCTTCAGTGCTTATTTACTGAAAGAGAGAAACTCGGATTCTGAAAGAAACCCGGTTTCTGGGGTTTCTAAAATTCAACCCTATCGCCGCTTGCTCACTTGGGCTTTAAAGCATCGGATTACTACCTTATTAATGGCCTTAGCATTTTTTATTGGCAGTTTGCAGCTAGTCCCCTATATTCCCAAAGGTCTATTTAGTAGCGGCGATATTGGTTTAAGTACGGTCAATATTGAATTGCCCCCTGGTTCTACTTTGCAGGATACGGAAATCGTGGCGCAACGCACCACGGCACTATTGCAGGAAGAACCAGCCGTAAAAAGTATTTTGGAAACGGTTGGCAGTGGGGGAAGCGATCGCAGTGTTAACAACGCTGTAATCTATGTGAATTTAGTTCCCAAGAGCGATCGGGAAATGTCGCAACAAGAATTTGAGCAGCAAATGCGATCCAAGTTTAAAGAAATTCCCGGCGCGAGAATTAGTTTTGCCTCCAGAGGTGCCCGCAGTCAAAGCAAGGACTTATCCATTGTGCTGAAAAGCAATAATCCCCAAGAATTGAAAATGGCGGCAGATACGGTGGAAACCCAAATGCGTCAAATCCCCGGATTAGTAGAAGTCTCATCTTCAGCTTCTTTAGTTAAACCAGAGATTTTGATTAAACCCGACCCCCAGCGGGCCGCAGATTTAGGAGTTTCCGTACAGGCGATCGCCCGGACTGCTTCCCTAGCCACTATTGGGGATACGGAATCCAACCTGGCCAAATTTGACTTGAGCGATCGGCAAATTCCCATCCGAGTGCAGTTAGCCCAGGAATATCGCGACAACCTCGAACTGCTGAAAAATCTGCAAATCCCCAGCCAAAAGGGAATTTTGGTGCCCTTGTCTGCGGTCGCTGATATTACTCTGGGGAGTGGACCCGCACAAATTGAACGATTTGATCGTGCCCGACAAGTTACACTGGCCGCCAATTTAGAAGGCATATCCCTGGGACAAGGACTCGCCGCTGTCCGAGCATTACCGGCAATGAGTTCTCTGCCCCCTAGTGTAGAGGAACAGCCTTCGGGCAATGCCGAAATTATGCAAGATATTTTCGGTCGTTTCTTAGGCGCACTTTTCCTGGCGATACTTTGTATCTATGCCATTTTAGTCTTGCTTTACAACAATTTCTTGCATCCTATCACCATTCTGGTATCTTTGCCTTTATCTGTGGGCGGAGCGTTTTTAGCCCTATTAATTACTCAGAAAGAGTTAGGATTATTTGCCCTAATTGGTATGGTGTTATTGATGGGGTTAGTAACAAAAAATGCCATTTTGTTAGTAGATTGCACGTTAGCCAACCAAGAAGAAGGATTAAAGCAGTTTAAAGCCGTATTAGAGGCGGGAGTTTCTCGCTTACGACCGATTTTAATGACTGCCTTTTCGACAATTGTAGGGATGATTCCCAATGCTTTGGAAATTGGGGCGGGGGCTGAGGTCAATTCCCCAATGGCGATCGCGGTTCTTGGCGGTTTTTCCACTTCCACCCTACTAACTTTAGTGGTCGTGCCGGTTTTATTCACTTATATTGATGGGTTCCAGCGGTGGTTTTTTGGTCTATTTACTGGTAAAAATCGGCGGCGTCGCTTAAAATCTGTAGCGAAAGCTAGGAAAAAACAGGTCAAACAGAATGCTTGAGTAGGGGGCGGGTTCATGCCCGCCTTTACCCAGTTGTAGTTGTAGGTTGGGTAGAGCGAAGCGAAACCCAACCCCCGCTCCTTTGTGTCCTTCGTGTCTTTGTGGTGAATCATTCATTATTGAAGGAATAATTTATATTTTAAGTTGTAGCAGTTTCCGCTCCTTTGTGTCCTTCGTGTCTTTGTGGTGAATCATTCATTATTAAAGCAATAATTTATATTTTAAAATGCTCAAATGGTCATTGTTTCCATACGACTAAAATTACCCCATTGACAATCAGACTCAAGCCGAGAATACGAGTGAGGGGAATGGTTTCTTTGAAGATCCAATAACCCAGTACCACGGCAAAAACATAGCTGAGGGCAGTACATGGGCCAACAATACTCAGTTTTACACGGGTGAGGACTAAAATATAGGCGATCGCGCCCAAACCGTAGCAAGTCAAACCCACCATTAACTCTGGAATTGTCACGATATTTAATACATGAGTAAATAAATTACTCAGATTAACTTTTCCCAGTTTCAAAGCCCCAGACTTTAAAAAAAACTGTCCGGATACGTTAGCGATAATAGACATTAATAATAAGCAAATTTCGGCAAATTTCATGGAAATAAATATTTTTTTGTTCGTGTTTGTTCCTTGTTACATTAAGCAAATAAAGACCAATGAGATTAGATCATTGATGCTTTGGTAAAGAATAAGCCAGATAGACCATCCGTTTAAATTCCCTCCGACCGCGAGCCACTGAATCTAAAATTAACCCACAAGTTAAGCTTAAAAAAGCTAACAACATAATCGAAGCGGCCAAAATTGCCGTAGGAAATCTGGGTACTAATCCGGTTTCCAGAAAGGTGGCAATCACCGGAAAACCCAGTATCAAGGAAATGAGTGCCAAAACGATAGCAATGATACCAAAAAACAAGAAAGGCTGAATTTCTTTAAAAAGCAATAAAGCCGTTCCTAAGACACGAAATCCATCGGTAAAAGTTCTGAGTTTGCTACTTGAATCGGGATGTCTTTCTGTGTAAATCGTGGGTTCTTCCCCAAAGGGAATCCTTAATTCTAAAGCATGAATGGTTAACTCTGTTTCCGTTTCAAATCCACTGGATAAAGCGGGAAAAGATTTCACAAATCGATGGGAAAATACTCGATAACCGGACAGCATATCTTGTAGTTTAGCGCCAAACAGAAATTGCACGCAGCCGGTTAAAAATAAGTTGCCCGCCCGATGACCGGGACGAAAGGAAATAAAGTCCCCTGTGAGCGATCGCCTGATACCTACTACCATATCTAATCTTTCATTTAATAGACGTTGGATTAGTCGGGAAACTGCGGCGACTTCATAAGTATTATCCCCATCGGCCATAACATAAATATCCGCTTCAATATCCGCAAACATTCGCCGAATTACATTCCCTTTTCCCTTTTGGGGTTCAAAGCGGACGATTGCGCCCGCTGCTGCTGCTTGGGTGGCTGTATCATCCGTGGAACGGTTATCGTAAACATAAATCTTGGCTTCGGGAAGTACCGCCCGAAAATCATTGACCACTTGGGCAATGGTTAACCCTTCGTTATGGCAAGGGAGCAAAACCGCAATCTCCTTTTCTGTCATTTTTACCTCATGTAGGGTTGATTCGCGAATCAACCCTACAATATATTTGTGGTTCACTTGAATAGAAAGCGCTGTAGGGGCGAATGGCCATTCGCCCCTACATGATTCGTTGCATCATATCAAGGGCTGCTATTACTCAGGATGATTAGTGCTGTTTCATTTATTAATTTTCTGTAATATTACTTAAGAAAAGTTATTACAATATAGTAGGGGCAAAGCATTCGCGTAACAATCTTGGCGATTCTCCAATCAAATTTCAGCGCGGTAAGCTTTGCCTTTACGGTGGGCGATCGCCGTTCAGGAAACGTCCCGTAGGGAATCGCCGAAAAATCATAACCGTTGGATGAGGTGGATGCTTTGAAGGTTTTTAGTCAGTTGGAGCCGCACTTGCGCCGCAGCTTGTTAACCTTATTTGCTGCGGGCTTATTATTTTGGTCAAGTATTGCTGCTTTACTGCCCACGTTGCCTTTGTATATTCAATTCGTGGGGGGCAACAGCCAGCAAATAGGTATTGTCATGGGTTCCTTTGCCATTGGACTGCTGCTGTTTCGTCCCATGTTGGGGCGCATGGCAGACGATCGCAGTCGCAAGTTAGTCCTATTAATTGGCGTTGCGGTGGTAGCGATCGCCCCCTTGGGCTATCTATTTATCACATCCATTCCCTTATTAATGGTCTTGCGGGCATTTCATGGCATCAGTGTCGCCGCTTTCACCACCGGGTTTAGTGCCTTAGTTGCCGACCTCTCACCGCCAAACCAACGGGGTGAATTAATTGGCTATATGAGTTTAGTCAATCCCATCGGAGTGGCGATCGGGCCTGCCCTGGGCGGATTTATCCAAGCTGGTTATGGCTACCCGCCATTATTTATCACTTCATTTGCCCTAGGAGTCGTGGGGTTGTTTTGTGCCAACCAAATCACCGAAGTCAAAGGGGAACCAAAAGATAGCCATCTTTCCCCTCAGCAGCAGCCATCATTTTGGGGACTGTTGCTGACCGACCGACTCCGCATTCCGTTTGTGGTCATGTTAATGATTGGCTTAGTCTTCGGAATTATCAGTACCTTTATCCCCTTGTTCATCCAAGAGAGCAAAATTGACTTAAATCCTGGATTATTTTATAGCGCTGCTGCGGTTTCCAGTTTTAGCCTGCGGTTTGTTACGGGTCGTGCTTCCGATCGCTACGGTAGAGGACTATTTATTACCGCCAGCTTAGTCTGCTACACCATCGCCATGATCGTGCTCGGTTTCGCCCATTCACCCCATAGCGTGCTGGCAGCAGCGGTCATTGAAGGAGCGGGGGCGGGTACATTGATTCCGATGATGGTAGCACTAATGGCCGATCGCTCCTTAGCCAAAGAACGGGGTCAAGTCTTTTCTCTTTGTATTGGTGGATTTGATTTGGGAATTGCCTTGGCAGGGCCAATTTTAGGCTCTTTTGCCGATCTGTTGGGGTATCGGACTTTATTTGCGATCGCTGCTGGTCTAGCGGTGGCAGCATTAATCGTTTTCCTGACTCTATCCAGCAAAGACTTGCGACATTCTTTTAAGTTTGCGCTGGGTCGAGAAAAAGATATCTATGCTTTGAGCGAATAAACCTAACCATAAACCTAACAATAAAAAAGCCAAAACAATATAATGCTTTGGCTTTTATCAATTATCAATGATCCATAATCAATTATCCATTATCCATATTTCATCAATAGGGTTAGAGCTAAAATAGACAGATGCGACGATGTAAACCCAACTCTTTCGTTCATGGTTAATCTTTAGTGGCTGAACCCCGCAACTCGCTATCTCCTCGACATAGGTGAATACCTCTGGAGAATACGTTCGTAGGATATTGAGGCTACGGTTAATATCGGCATTAATGACTCGATTAGTAATTGTCGGTATTTCTGCCAGTCTAGAATTGCTCTTGCTTCGCCTTTGGGGAGTTTTTATGGTTGTCGATCGCCCGAATCAATTTTTCTGTTGCCTGTTGCCTGTAAATTCGGGAAATCTCTTTTTAAATTCATTAATAATATTCTGTTGTTTGCTAGTATCTAGAACAGAAAACAATACGGTTTTAAATTTATTGGCAAATTGACCGTTGGGTAATAAGTAATCGCCGAACATTTGAGCGACGATCGCCGGGTCATTTCTAAAGACTCCACAGCCCCAAGCGCCTAATATTAGAACATCGCATTGATAACTAGCAGCTAAACTTAAAATCTTGGCACCGCGATCCCGCAATACTTCAGGGATTTTGTTCATATCTTCCGGTTGATTTCTAGCAATCATTCCCGCATTCGGGGCGGCACTGGTAATAAAATCAACCCGATAAGGGGTTTCTAATAAAGTTCCGTCATCTTTACGGAATACTGGACAACCGGGAGAATAAATCATCCGATTAGAATATAAAAGCGATCGATTAGCCCGATGAAATTCATAGTATTGAGGACAGTTTAAAAGGCTTGGATAAAGTGCGGAACTTCGGGCTAAACTTTCTTCTTGGGCTTGGGCTCCATTGAGAAATCCACCGCCCGGATTTTTCGCCGAAGCAAAATTCAGGACAGCAATTTTCCTGATTTGTTTTTCAGTGAGCGATCGCGCCATCCGTTCTGCACCCATCAGGGTAGTTTCATTTCTCACCTCAAATTCCGTGCTAGAAAATGCCCCTGGTTGGGATAAAACCTCTGTTTCTAAAGTAGATAAACTATCAGGATCATAGTATTTTGTGGCCGCGACACAAGCTGTTATATGATGACCAATTTTAATTTCTGTACCCTTGAGGTTCAGGTAGTAACCTGTTTTGAGAATATTCAGAGTATCTTGGGCGATCGCCTTTCGGTTCATAATGATTAGCTCCGATTTACAGTGACTAATTCAATGGTAGCCAATTCACTGACAACGGCACCGCGACCAACTCCCATCACATCTTTAATGGCGGGGGTAGGAGTCGAACCTACTTATTTCAGCTTCTGAGACTGACAAGCTACCGTAGCTTATCCCCGCATTTCATCAATAGCCCCAACGGGATTTGAACCCGTGTTTTCTGATCGAAAGTCAGAAATCCTCACCACTAGACGATGGGGCCTTTGTAATTGGCGCAAATTCTCCGAAGAATGAATCTTTTTAAAGATTTATCCGCAGGATTTGGGCTTTTTTTGGACGTAGCAGCAGTGAGCGATCGCTTTTTTTGGGTTTTGCTGGATTGGCTGCTTAAGCCGTTTGGCTCTCTCCTGTCCCTCACATTTGTATACTACATTATATACTACATATTGTCAATGGGTGGGACGAAAAAATTTTTATTTAAAGAGTGCTTCTCTAGATATCAGGCTAAAACTCTTGTTTTATAAGGATTTAAATAAAGATTTATGAAAAAATACGCAGAGATTACAGGGTGAAAACGGCTAAAATGATGTAGTATGCGTAAGTACAGGTTGGCAATTTATATATTAAGTAAAGATTAAACCGTGAGGGGCGATCGCCCTAGATTTCCGTGGGACAATATGCTACAAATGAGGGGTCAGACCCATCAGGGTGCTAGGTCGATGAATAGAGACAGCACTCGAAGATCGGTGGCATCCACAAAATTTCTCAGTCACTTGTGAATGATTCACCCCAAGAGAGTTCTCAATTATGAATACTCACGCTCGCTGTACCCTGTCTCAGTTAACCAGTAGCCAATTGAATGTATTTTGAACAGTGGTCGAATTACTCGCGCCGATCAAAATGCGTTGCTGAAAATTTTTGCCTGGGAAAATCCCATGAGTAAAGAAGACCAAAGGCGACTTAAACAAGTTTTTGATAGTCTGGATATGGGGTTATTGCAAGTAATTGATTAGTGGTATGGCATCAGTTAAAGATTGAATCTGAGTGAGTCATAATGTTTGGTTTGGTATCCCTGATGAGCGATTGATTTCAGCTTTTTTATGACGATTCTTCTCCAGATATTTTTTGATATTTTTATAATGAGCAATTTTTTGGATTTTACCTGATGTGTTTTTTCAAATTTAATATGATTCAATATCCCAAGGGGCGCACAATGTTGTGCGCCCTTGATATTTTCTGGAAAATTTTGCGGTTTTTCGGAATGTAGGGGTCAACAGCCGTTGACCCCTACATGACGCAATTTTCTAGACGCAATTTTCTAGACGCAATTTTCTAGACGCAATTTTCTATAATTGCGATTTAATCGACTTCTTTGAGCAAAGATGCGCCGGTTTGAGCCTGTTCCCAGCATTTAAACAGATATAATTCCGTGCGATCGCTCATTACCGTGAGAAATAAACCCTCAGCCGTATGGGAATTAGAAGCAATCCAAGTCCCTTGTAAAGTGACTTCGATGTAATCTTCATCGGCAACAGACAACTCGATTTTTTCACTGTCATAACGCAGGGCCTCTGTATGAAGCACATTCACCAAAGGCAAATCTGCGGGCAGCAAAAACGACGCTTTGCTGGGTTCGACGAGGACACTTTGACCAACTCGCATAGCCAAAATAACTCGCCGCACAACTAACTGCTCCAGGGAGTCAGCCAGAAGCTCTAGGTTAAAGCCGGTTTCTGTATATGTAATCTTCAACATTTCCGGGTAGGGATTCTTTTCCTGTGAGAGTGCTTAATCTCTTGGCTGAGGGTAAAAAAACATTTCTCAGCCTGATAACTGCTGTTCCCGCCAAAAATGTTCGGCAAAAGCAACAGCGGGGTGGATAGGGGCGCGTGGTTTGGTTAACAGTGGCATTCCCGCTTGTTGCGGAGTGCGATCGCCCTTGCGGCAATTGCAAGAATTGCAAGCAGTGATGACGTTATCCCAAGTATGACTACCCCCTTTGGATCGGGGAATTACGTGATCTAAAGTTAAATTTTTGTGACTGCCACAATATTGGCACTGGTGACGATCGCGCCTAAGTACCTCTCGACGGTTCACTGGTGGCACTTTCCAGATCCGTTCATTCCCGGTAAAGGTTAAACGAATTTGAGTGGGTACTTGCATCACTAGAGAAGGCGATCGCACCGCTATACAGGTGCAGCCGATCTCCGAAGGGCTGAAATCCAAAGGTTCAGCTTTTCCGGTCACTAACAGCGCGATCGCTCGTTTAATATTGACCCGACTAATCGGTAAATAATTTTTAGAAAAAACCACCACCGACTTACTTAAGACGTCTGTTATCCCAGTCACGACTTTGCTCCTGATTAAAATAGCCCCCGCTTCACCAAGAAAGCGGGGGCTAGAGAATTTAAAGTCTTTTAAGCCTATACTGGCACAGCATAATTATGGCTGTACCTCCCGCGATATCTATTCAGTTGTGGTCTATCCAACCGATAGTCTTCGGTTGAATCTAAATTTTCATTAATCTCTTCTACAGCATTGACTGCTGTAAACAGGCACGATGCTCCCTGTTTCTCGCCACCGGGCTCAAAATGGCATATCCCCAGCATAGCGGTTGTCCAGATGCCATTGATGTCATCTAGACCACTGCCAAAGCTACTGGCGAAATGCCGTGTGAGTGAATAGGTGGATGAGTATGTCACAGGTTTCCTCGTTGAAAGCTACTACTTGAATCCTACAAAAAACATACTACACTAATAATACAGATATGTCTACCCATAAGAGGAAAAAATTATGTCCGCAATCACAAAAACCCCAACCACCGAAATGGAAGTCACCAGCATCCGTCTAGAGAGAGAGCTAAAAAACCAACTCAAAGCGATCGCCGGGAATCAAGGCTATCAAGCACTAATTCGGGAAGTGCTCTGGAAGTTCGTGCAGCATAAATCTGGAGATGTGAAATCTTACCTTTCGCGATCGGATATTCGAGCCAGCTTTGATGCTACAGCGCAACATGAGGAACGGTGCGCCATTACTGGCAAGATTATTCGACCCAATGAACCGATGTTACTTGGACTGACCGTGACCGGAGAAATGATACCCCTCAGCAAAGAGAGTTTAGCTGGCTAGGGCTGATGCTCCCCCGTGCCGAACGTCTGGCGATCGGGGGAGCCGTTTTGTCGATCATAGATTTCCGGCGCTTAAAATTGCCCGAACTGCCGCTAACAGCTTGCCATGACTAGACCCATTACTGCCAATCAAGCAGCCCCATTGGTTCACATCCTCGGAATCATAACTCAGGGGTTCCCCGTTGAGATGGGTTAATTTTCCCCCCGCTTCGGTGAGAATTAATTCCGGGGCTGCCAAGTCCCAATGTTTAGGGGCTGATTTTCCCGAAAAGGAAATATAAATATCCCCTTGTTGTTCCACGATCGCCGCAATGCGGCAACCAATACTGCCGATTTGATATTCTTGGCGACAGGGTAAAGTATGTAAGATTTTTTTAAATTCTGGGGTTTGCCGGTGTTTTGTCACTAAAATGGTTAAGTCTTCCAGGCGATCGCGCTGAGAAACTTGTAGCTGCTTCACCTCACCACTGCGAGTTTCTACAAAAGCCCCCATACCTTTTTGAGCATAATATAATTTCCCCGCTTCTGGAACCACGACCACCGCTAACATGGGTCTGCCTTCATAGACCAAGGCAATATGCACCGCATAGTAATCATTATGGTGAATAAAACCCCCGGTTCCATCGAGGGGGTCAATAATCCATAACCAGGAATTTTCGCCTTTAAACGCTTGATGGTGATCGGTTTCTTCGCTGAGATAACTAAATTCTTCCTGACCGAAGGCAATGCGTAATTTTCTTAGGATATACTCATTGGCCGCTAAATCCGCAGCAGTCACTACCCCATCTTTTTTTTGTTGAATTCCCAGGGTTAAATTCGCGGTTCCGTGATAGTAACCTTGCAGAATATCCGCCGCACCCCAACCAACTTGACGGGCGATCGCGCCGATTTGTTTTAGTTGTTCATCTGTCAAACCAAGCACGATATTATCCCTTTTAAAAATTTGGTGGCTTTTAGCAATATCGGCTTCATTTATCAAATGAGCCGTTGGCTATTGGCTGTTTTCTTCTATCATTGCACGGTTATTTTATCACAATTTATTAATAAAAAAACCAGAGGGGCGATGTAGCGATCGCCCCTCTGCTTTGATTTATTTAACCAGGCCGGTTATTTTCAACTGGCTATGGTTGAGGAATTAGCTGGCTTTGTTGGCTTTGCGTTTGCGAGCCGCAACTAAAGCACCACCACCGAGAACAGTTCCTAAGATAGTCAGAGGTTCTGGTGCAGCTTCGGAAACCATGCCGCCACCTTCGTCACCACCACCGCTGGATACTGGAGTGCTAGGAATAGAAGGTTCTTCGACAACCGCCGGTGGTGTGCTGCCACCAGTGCTAGGGGTCGTGCTACTATCATAGTTACCAGGGATAGCAGCGCTGCCGGTTTTGCTGCTTTCAGCACGGCCATTAGAGGTATTGCCAACACTCATCAGACGAGTACCAATCATGTCAGAGCTAAAGTCAGCGAGGGAAACCCCAGAGAGTTTGAATGTAGCAGTTTGATAGTCGTCTTTGCCGCCTTTGAGACCTTCGGAGCCGATTTCCACCCCTAAGTTGAAGCTGGCTTTCATGCCGTTTAGATCCGCACTGTTGCTAACTCCGCCCTTCGTGGCATTGCTGGCACCGCTGATACCTGTCACCGGGCCACCACCGGCACCTCTGACACTGACTCCACCGGCATTGGGAAGGTTAAACCAAACAGCCCGCAAGTCGCCAGTCCATCCTGCGGAACTCGGTACGACGTTAACTTTGACTTCTACTCCTCCGTTGACTTCTTTTAAGTTGACGCTGACGGTGGGATAGTCTTGGGTATTCGAGTTGGTCTTGTCGGTGAGGGTCAGGGTTTTTTCAGCGGCTTGGGCTGGCATGACTGATAACATGGCAGAGGCGATCGCCATCGTTCCAGCAAGTACAGCACCTTTAGATGTAAAAAGTTTAGTGGTCATCATGGTCATTTCTCCTGTTCTTTGGTAGCGAATCTCAATGCGTGAGTAGTTTTCTAACGGTGGAGGGTGTTATTGCCTAGCATCGGTGTTGTTGTAGAACTACCACATTGCCGAAGATATATTTTTCACCCTGAGAACATCTGGAGCCTGATAAAGAAATCCCTGGACATCTAAAATAATTAAAGAGCACACCCGTTAACAGTCACCTGGTTATTTTTATTTTAAGCAATTGCTCCAGATAGTTCGTTATTTATCTGATTTGCTTCATTTGCTCCGATCATAGCAACATTCATCGGGGTTTGGCAAGGGGTAATCTCGAATTTTACAAAAAAAATATAATTCCTTGATAATTGTAGAAATTTAGGAAAATTTTTAAGTATTGTACTCAGTAGCGATCGCCTTAATGCTTAATTAAATTTTCTGCCTTCGGTTTATATACCGACTTTTTATTCCGTGATTATACGGATATGATATCAATGATTTACGGAGAAAATTTTTAATTTTTTACTAAAAAACATTTTGATAGCTTTTGTTTCACATAGCTGGCAATCAGGCACTCTGTCATAATCATCCTATGTTCCATCAAAAATGCAACCGTAAGGGCGCGAAACCTTGTCGTTCTTAGGGCGCAACCATTGCGCCCCTACGCCCAAATCCTTATTTTTACGGAGACGGTAAAAATCCAATCAGGCCAGACGATCGCTCCTGAGTAGCCCCTGAGTGGTCTGGCCCCCTAAGTATAAAACTTACTTGAGAAATTCCAGGCAGAGTTGCCGGAAATGATCCCCCCGTTGCTCAAAATTTTGATATTGATCAAAACTGGCACAAGCGGGAGAGAGTAATACTACCTTAGCTCCAAGTTCTTGAGCCAATTGAGCCGCCCTGGGAACAGCACGATCCATTGTGCCAACAATTTCATAACGTTGATGGCCAACTTCTTGCAAGCGTTGGGCAAATTGCGCGGCGGCATCCCCAATTAATAACACTGCTGCGGCTTTGGTTTGAATGATTCTGTACCACCCCGTATCATCCCCAGTTTTGGGATCCCCACCGGCAATGAGAATCACTGGCGCTGCTACGGATTTTAACCCGACTTCGGCGGCGTCGTAGTTGGTGGCTTTGCTATCATTAATAAACTCAATGCCTTGCCAAGTGGTAATCAGTTCTAAGCGGTGGGGGACTCCGGGGAATTCCGCAATGGCTTGGGCGATCGCCTCTTTTTTGATCCCCGCCAAACTAGCGGTAGCCACTGCCATCAGCAAATTTTGTTGATTATGGTCGCCACACATTCGCAAAGCATCAGCCCGGACGATTTTTTCTCCTTTAAATATCACCCAGCCATTTTCAATATAAGCGCCCTTTTCTGGATCGCCTAATAGGTGACTTTTTCCCTGGGTGCTAGTCCAACAAGCATCGGGCCAACGAGTAGCTAAATGTTGCCGTAAATAGGGGTCATCGCCATTAATTACCCGATACTCAGACCGTTCTAATAGAGAAGCTTTGATGTTGAAATAGTTCTCGATAGTATAGTGGCGACTCAGATGATCGGGAGTTAAGGTGGTAAAAACGCCAATTCTCGGCGCTAAAGAATTAGAAGATTCAATTTGATAACTGCTAATTTCCGCAATCATCCAATCAATCGGTTTCACCGATGCTGATTTTTGGGGATTGACCGATTCCCAAACCAGTTCACAGGTGGCATAGCCGATATTGCCACAAGCCGGGGCATTAAATCCAGCGGTTTGGAAAATAGCCGCAATTAAAGCTGTTGTGGTGGTTTTGCCATTAGTGCCCGTAATACCCACCCAGGGGGCTTGGTTCAAATGACGCCAAGCGAGTTCCATTTCGCCAATAGTTTCAATGCCCATTTCTCGCGCTTTCACCAGGGGAGGAATATCCCAAGGAACTCCGGGACTGACTACTACTAATTCCAGGGATTTATCTGGGGTAAAAACATGGTCTAAATTGACTTCGATGCCAATGGCAGTAAGTTGTTGTTGTTGTTGGCGCAAACTGTCAGAATTGCCGCGATCGCTCACGGTGACTTGCCAAGCTTTTTGTTGCAATAACTTCGCTGCGGCAATTCCTGATTTTCCTAAACCGATGATATGGGCTTTTGACATAGACGGGATATTTGATGAATGAAGATGACTGATGAGCAGCCGACGGAGGTTAAAACCTCCGTCTCATAGCTCAAGTCCATTAAAATGGACTGAAGCGAACAGTTTAAGATAATTACAGTCGTCTTTAGAGGACTTACAGCAATTTTCTCCGCGAATAAACCACAAATTTTTGTAGGGGCGAAGCATTCCGGCAGATAATTTATTACTTAGAATATTGTACAGGCCCGCGCATTCCGTAGGGGCGAATGGCCATTCGCCCGTACAAGGGCGAATGGCCATTCGCCCCTACAATATTTTAAGCAATAAGCTATCTACCGGAATGCGCGGGTCCCTACTGCCGGAATGCGCGGGTCATACCGTGGTTTAGTAATCTGAAAACCGCTGTAAGCTTTTAGCAGGGGGTTTATAGCCCCCTGCGGGTGATGACTGCGGGTGAGGACTGCGGGTGATAACTGCGGGTGATAACTGCGAGTTATGAGTGCGAGTGTTGCTATCTAACTTTTAACGATCGCGCCAAAATCTGCTAAAACACGAGCATGATTCCGCAATAATCCCAAAAGATTTAAGCGGTTGCGTTGAATTGCCGGATCTGAATCCATCACTAGGACACTTTCTGGGCCATCAAAAAAGTTGCTGACCGTTGGGGCAATTTCTGCTAAAGCATCGACTAATTTTTGATAATCTCGTGCTTCACGGGCGGCTTGGGTTTTGGGAACTAATTGCACCAGAGAATCATAAAATTCTTGTTCAGAAGATTTTTGGAATAGTTTGGGATCGATCGCTTGCTTAGGTTCTAATTCAATGGTATCGAGTTCTCCTTGTTTGGCTAAACGGGAGGAACGGTTTACGGTTTCATAGATATTATTTAGGATGCCATTATTGCGGATAGATTGCAAGAATAAGGCGCGATCGCGCAAATCCAACAAATCTTTTAATCCCCGTTCCGTATATTCTGGGTCATTTTCCCCTAATACCGCATTCACCAAATCATAATCAACTCCGCGCTCTTCTTGCAACAGAGTTCTAATCCGTTGTAAGAAAAAGTCATACAATTGTGACAATAAATCTGGGGAAGTATCGGGGTAAATTGTGCTAAATTCACAGGCGGCTTGTTCTAGCAAATGATATAAATTAAGGGGTAAATCTGCCGCCCAAATAATATTCACGATCGCCGTAGCTGCCCGACGCAAGGCAAACGGGTCGGAAGAACCAGTAGGCAACATTCCCAAGCCAAAAATACTGACCAATGTATCCAGTTTATCCGCTAAAGCGATCGCTTGCCCTGTGATAGTATCTGGCAAACTATCACTAGCGCCCCGTGGCAAATAATGCTCAAAAATTGCCGTAGCTACTGCCTCGGTTTCCCCAGAAATGCGGGCATATTTTTCACCCATCACCCCTTGCAATTCAGGAAATTCATAAACCATCTGGCTGACTAAATCCGCTTTACAAAGTAATGCAGCCCGTTGGATATCTTTAGCTTTTTCGGCGCTGAGGGATAATTGATCTGTAATGAAACTGGCAATTTTGATAATGCGGTTGACTTTCTCCCGCACCGAGCCTAATTTTTCTTGGAAAGTGACAGTTTCTAACTGGGCAACATAACTTTCTAAAGGTTTGGCGATATCGGATTTGTAGAAAAACTGGCCATCAGCTAACCGGGCTCTAATTACTCGTTCGTTGCCATTAGCAATAATTGCTGATTTTGCCGGATCGCCGTTAGAAATGGTGATAAAATAAGGGAGTAATTCTGTAATTTGCTTACCCGTTTTATCTCCATTTGTCTGATTTTTTAATACCGGAAAATACCGCTGGTGTGTCACCATAACCGTAGTAATTACTTCCGGCGGTAAAATTAAAAAGTCGTCGTCAAATTTGCCGATGACCGCTGTAGGCCATTCGACTAAGTTGGTGACTTCGGTGAGTAAATCGGCGGAAATTTCCGCAATGCCACCGACGTTTTCGGCGGTGGCTTTGACTTCCGCAATGATTTTTTCTTGGCGTTTTTCTGGGTCTACTTCAATATAAGCTTGCCGTAAAGTTTCGGCATAATCTGCGGCGTTAGCAATTTCCACGGGTTGAGGATGAAGGACGCGATGACCGCTAGAAATGCGATCGCTTTTGAGAGTTTCTGAGCCATTTTCTATGGCGATGGGCAGAATTTCTCGGTCTAATAATGCCACCAACCAACGCAACGGGCGAGAAAATCTTAAATCCCCATTTGCCCAGCGCATAAACCGTTTGCCTTCTAGTTTATTAATCCATTGGGGGACGAGTTCCGTGAGAATTTCCGCTGTAGTGCGTCCGGTAATTTTTTTGTTGACAAAGACAAAATCGCCTTTGTCCGTGGGGCGAATTTCTAAGTCGCTTAACTCGACGCCCTGTTTGCGGGCAAATCCTTCCGCAGCTTTGGTGGGTTTCCCATCTTTAAAGGCTGCTTGGGCTGGTGGGCCTTTAATTTCCTCTTCGCGATCGGGCTGCTGGGTGGGCAAACCAGAGATTAAAACGGCCAAACGGCGCGGGGTGCCATAGACTTGGGTGGCTTTGGGGGTGAGAAAGTTTTCTGCCAGGGTGTCCGGAATGAGCGATCGCCACTGAGAAATCGCTGTTTCGACAAAGCTTGCGGGTAATTCTTCTGTACCGACTTCTAATAAAAATGTAGTCATATTCGATCGGGATAACCGCTTGGGGTTTAAGGTTCGTTAGAATAGTGTACCGTGGCTTGATGTTTCACGATTCTACAGTGGCAGGTTTTTCCTAGTGGGGCGGGTTTCGGGGTGCGATCGGATTTCTAAGCTGTTATGGATTTACCAGCAGGATTTTCGCGTAGGGGCTGTCGCCAAGCCCTCTCGCGTAAGTCCTGAAATTTAATAAAAAGTAAAGGATCTTATAAAACTTGTTCTGATATACTTTAAGGCATAAATTTCAAAATTGCAGACCTCTAAACTGATTCAGATATTGCGTGAACCTTTAAGACTCTTTGACAAGAAACTCGCCGCTCAGTTAAGTCAGTTTTTCCTACCCGTTAACTGATGATTTGATGAGAGGGTTGAGGTCAAATATTCAGACATGGCAATGAAGTTGATCAACTAAAGACAGGTAAAATATGAAATACCAGACTGAAACTTTGAAAGAAATATTTCAGGCAGATTCAAATAATAAATTAGTTTTGCCTGATTTTCAAAGAGATTTTGTGTGGGAGCTAGAAAAACAAAAAGGGCTTATTTCTTCATTGTTAGTAGGTCTTCCTATTGGTAGTATTCTTATTGTCGAAGGCAAAAAAGATGATTTTCCTTCAAGGCCACTAATTTTTACAGAAAGGATAACGCCAAAAGAAGACTGTAATTTTCTTCTAGATGGTCAGCAGCGACTATCTTGCCTTAAAAGCATCTTTGATGATTTATTTACAAGGAATGATGATTGGAATGATGTTATAAAAAAGTTATATGGAAAATTGCAAAATCGATGGTTTCTTAAAATGAAACCTGATGAGGGTTTAGATGATATTTTTGGCTGGGAAAAACTAAAATTCGCTAAAAAGGATTTAGAAAAGTATGATCCCGATCAAATACAAGATTTTGTTGTTTGTTATAAAATTTTTGTTAAAGATAAAGATAAAGCTTGGTATCATCCTGCTTATCAAGTTGTTCAGTCTTCAGCAAACGAACAACCTGGTTTGTATGAGCGCAAGAACCTGTTAGCTAAAGAGTATGCGAAACACGGAGTTGTCCCTTTATTTGAGATATATCCTGAGAATGGTAATGATCTTTCATTGCATTCTTTGACTTTACGTGCAATTGCCAATAATAGAAGGGACGAGCTTAAAGCAAAAGTACAAGATGGAAAGTTTTCAGTTGAGGATCTATTAGGGCATTTTAATTCAGATATTTCAAATCTTACAGAGGATGAAATAGATGAGTTTTGGAGTGACTTGGCATCAGAATGGCGGACTAATATAAAAAACGCCTTGGACAGTTTGTTAGAGCAAAAAGTATCTGAAATCTTATTACCCTCTGAGGAAATATCAAGAGCCGCATCAATATTTGAAAAAAGTAATGAGGGAGGTACTCGTCTTAGTAATTTTGATTTAATCGTTGCAAAAAATGCTAAAACCGGAACAGAATCTTTGTCTGATACCTTTAAACAATTGCTCCAAGAAAATCTTGAAATTCCTGATTCTATTTGTTATAGCAAGAATAAGGATTGGCAATTAAATTATATGGAAGCAATGCAAGAAAGTTTAATCAATAAAGTTATTACAGATCAGTTTCTCCTTTTATTATCACTTCTTTCTTCTCAAACTGAAGCAGAGAATGGAGTTGATCACCTTAAATTAGAATATCTTAAGCAAACTACAATCCTAAAATTAAAGCCAGATCAAATTGTTAAACACTCTAAACGAGCCATGAAATCTTTGATTAAAGCTTTTGCCTTTCTACAGCATCGTTGTGGAATTGTATATATCAAAGATTTATCTTATAAATTGATGCTGCTTCCTATTGCTTATCTTTTCTCTATAGAAGAGCCTATTGAGGAAGAGTCGATCAATGAAGAATCCATCAATGTAACTATATGGACTGATGAAAAGCAGATTAATAAAATAGAATATTGGTATTGGTCTAGTTTATTTAGTGGAAGTTATAAAGATAAGCAAAATGAGCGCTGTTTAGAAGATATTAAGTCTCTTTATAAATGGATATTAAATGAAACTGCGAATCCCTTTAAACCACGGGCAGATAAAGTATTTGACCAGCGTGATTATTCAGACGATAAAGTGCTTCTTCTTCAGAATGAACAAACACCTCCAACAGCAATACAAGATGGGATTTTGCAATATATTTTAAGTCAACAACCAAAAGATTTTCTTTTGGATCCTAAATCACCACCTACTAAGCTCAAAGCTTGGGACATTGCGAAAGAAGCCAAAAAACTTGAAAAACATCATATTGTTCCTCTAGGTTGTGTAACTGATATTGGAGAAAATACAAAGTCTTTGCGAAATGACAAAAAACACTTACTCAATAGTCCTCTGAATTTGACCTATATTTCCAAACAAGCTAATAAACAGATAACAGATAAAGAACCCTCTCAGTATTTATCTCTCTTATTGGAGACTATAGTAGATGGTCATCAAATTTCACCCAACATGATTCATGAGATCAAAGAACGTAGACCTTCAAATTATGATGAAGAATTTTATAGGAAAGTGTTTCGAGATAGATTTGATACACTTAAACGGGCAGTAAAAGTAGAGCTAGAATCTTTAATTGATTGAAGAAATTAATGATGGTCATCTAAATTAAATAAGCACTACATTCTGAGAACTTGTTGGAGAAAGTCGCATTCCTTTGTGGTTTGCGACGAGTATTCTCTTCTTATCTCTCTATTTCTTTTAAAGAAAGTCGCATTCCTTTGTGGTTTGCGACGAGTATTCTCTTCTTATCTCTCTATTTCTTTTGCTATAGCCATAATTTTCTGTTGGTCTAATTCTATTCTTTCACTTAAGTTATATGTAGGCCAGTTCATGTATGAATATTCAAAATTAAACCATTTATGTGAAAAAAACTGTTTCCATAGTGATGGATTTACTGGCTTTTGGCTCCAGGGGTTTTCCAAAATTACAATATCTCTCTCAAATGAGATAATTGCCGCATCTATTTTAGTTTTGGGATCTGTGAAACGTCCACAATGACTCATTTTATTGAAATCATAAGGCAGATTCAAACTAAAATTTTCAAAAATAGGAGCACCTTTCCATCCATAAAAAGCATACCAAATATCTCCAGAATAGAAAGCTCCATTTGCAGACATTACAGGTAAAGTTTTCTTAACCATAAGACTTGACAGCATATCCCAACTCTCATCCTGAAAATCTAACCATAGAATAGATGGAGCGTTTTCACTAAATTGACCTTCATTATTTTTTCTTTGATCTATCTTACTGATTACATTTTCTGTAACACTTTCACGAAGTTTTGGCTTGCCAAAAGGGGTACAAATATGTTCGGCAACCGAGACTTTACACTTTTTATTACTATAAGTATTCCCTGTTTTGCTGGCGAACGGATTCTTTATAAATGCACTTAGACTTTTAGCTTCTTCATTATTGATTTGTTTTGCGTGTACTTCTATAAAAACTTTTGGATCCTGATTCATCACTACGAACTCAGGAGTTTTCTTGGATTTACTTGTAATAACTGGCTCGACGGATATTCCACACATTAATAAGTCCCCAAAAGCTCTTATTTCACTTAATGCACTTGAAGAATGCGAATAATCATCTAGAGCTAATAACCTTTTTTTTAATTTTAAAATCCAGTCTCGGTGTTTGGGCAAAATATGCCTTATGGCTATTTCTGTATTAATAGAAACTTGTGAATCTCTTTCTACTTCAGGAAATAGTAATCTTTTTAATGGGTGCTTTCTATCTTGGTTAGGAGCCTTCTTTATAGATTCTAGTTCTTCTTGTTCAAAAATAGAGGTTAGGAACTCTGAGTTCATTTTATTCTCCAATTATTTAAGTACCGATTGCTTCTTCTGTAGAAACAGCAAATATAGATCCGGTTTTATGCGGTAAAAAGTGTGACTCTATTATAATATAATATAAACCGATTATGACCGATCATTAAAACAGTCTTCACCAGAGAACTCACCAACCATACCGCCAAGGAGGACGCAGCGTGAGTAATATCGAACCTATCAAAGATCGCCAACTATTCCAAGAGATTCGCCAACTTATAGACACGGCCAAACAACGCGCCGCCGTTGCTGTTAATGCTGAACTTACCCTGCTTTATTGGCAAGTCGGTCAACGCATCCAAACCCAAATTCTTCAAGGCGATCGCGCTGAATACGGCAAACAAATTATTAACACCCTTTCTGAACAACTAACCCAAACCTACGGGAAAGGTTGGAGTGAGAAACAACTCCGGCATTGTGTCCACTTTGCTGAAACTTTCCCAGACCTAGAGATTGTCTCCACACTGGGGAGACAATTAAGCTGGACACATCTCAAAACCCTTATGTATGTTGATGATGAATTGAAACGAGACTTTTACATCGAACTGGCACAACTGGAAAAATGGAGCGTTCGTCAACTACAAGAGCGAATGAACTCTATGCTTTATGAACGGACTGCACTTTCGCGTAAACCCGAAGAGACGATCCGCCACGACCTCGACCAACTGCGGAAAATGAAGCAAGTTACCCCAGACTTACTTCTCAAAGACCCCTACATTTTGGACTTCTTGCAGCTTAATGATCGCTACCTCGAAAAAGATATCGAAGATGCTATCCTGCGAGATATCGAGCAATTTCTCCTAGAATTGGGAGCAGGATTTGCTTTTCTTGCTAGACAAAAACACCTGCAAATTGATGGAGATGACTTTTATCTCGATCTCCTTTTCTATAATCGCAAATTGAAACGCCTCGTGGCGCTCGACCTTAAACTCGGCAGCTTTGAAGCAGGATACAAAGGACAGATGGAACTGTATTTGCGCTGGCTGGCCAAACACGAACAAGAACCAGACGAAAAACCTCCCCTCGGTATAATTCTTTGTGCGGGAAAAAAACAAGAACAGATCGAACTTCTAGAGTTAGATAAAAGCGGCATTCACGTTGCCGAGTATCTCACCGTCTTGCCTCCGAAAGAAGTGCTGCAAGCGAAACTCCAACAAGCGATCGTCGATGCCAGACACCGACTTGCCAGCGAGGAGCAATCCCAATGAAGGAAGCCTAAACTTTGATTCGAGCAGCCTTTGAACCCTTTGAACATTTTGGCGACTTGTAGTTTGCTATTCTGTAACCCAGAATCATTAACCTGTAGTAGTAGAATATCATATTAATGCAGAAATTATCGAATATGCAAAAAAGTATTCAGCTAAATTTATTCGAGCCTTTATTAGAGATTCCCTACCATTCTCCTGACATTCCATTTCAACCCAAAAAAACCGTGAAGGCGATCGAGCTGTTTGCCGGGGCAGGGGGTCTAGCATTAGGATTAGAAAAAGCTGGCTTAAAAACCCAGTTTTTAGTAGAAATCGATAAAGATGCCGTGGCTACTTTACGACACAATCGACCTGATTGGCATATTATCCATGATGATATTTCTAAAGTTTCGTTTAAACAAATGTCGGCAGATGTAGTTACAGGAGGATTTCCTTGTCAATCATTTAGTTATGCCGGTAAAAAGCTAGGGCTGGAAGATACCAGAGGAACTTTATTCTATGAATTTGCTCGATGCGTTCAAGAAATTAAACCCAAATTATTCTTAGCGGAAAATGTCCGGGGCTTAATCAGTCATCAACAAGGGGAAACTTTAAAAATTATTTTAGCAATTTTAGAGTCTTTGGGTTATCAAGTTCAATATCGATTGCTGAATGCAGTGAATTATGATGTCCCCCAAAAGCGAGAAAGAATTATTATTGTGGGGACTCGTTCCGATCTAAATGTTCAGTTTTTTTATCCTGAACCTTCTCAAAAAATTCTCACCTTAAGAGATGCTCTAAACAATGTTCCGCCCTCCGCAGGAGTCAAATACAGTAAAAAGAAAGCAGAAGTGTTAAAATTAGTGCCGCCGGGGGGATGCTGGAGAGATTTACCGGAAAATATCCAAAAAGAATATATGATGAAAAGTTATTATTTGGGTGGGGGTAAAACTGGGATGGCACGTCGGATTTCTTGGGATGAACCGAGTTTAACTTTGACCACTTCTCCTTCTCAAAAACAAACCGATCGCTGTCATCCCGACGAAACGCGACCTTTTACCGTCCGGGAATATGCCAGAATTCAAACGTTTCCTGATGATTGGGAATTTATGGGAGGGATTACATCACAATATAAACAAATCGGAAATGCGATTCCGGTAAATTTTGCCTATCATTTAGGACGCTCAATTATATCCGCTTTGACAGGATGTTTTGGCGAAAAAATTAATCGAGCGTTTTTTAATTAATTCGAGTCAAAGTAAAAGTAGGGTGGGCAAAATTTGCCCACCCTACGGGATCAACCGAATTTATTGATCGGAAGATGTGTCATTTTCGTGTTCCCCATTACAGTGTTCTTCACAGTTATCGTGACAGTTATTGCGAAGTTCAGTGTTAAAAGGGTTGTCCTGTTTAGTTAAGGAAACTTGAGCGCTGGCAGGTTCAACGACGAATCCCCCGAAGCTAAACCCAGTGGCGATCGCGCCACTCACCGCCGTTAAAACGATTTTAACTAAAGTCGCTTTCATGTTAGACAAACTCCTAAATCGATATTTTAAGCATAGAGAACAAAAATGAAATCAGGATGAAATTGCGATCTTCAGGTAAAAAGCGATCTACAAACGGGATGATAGAAATCGGGTTTCTTTTGGGGATATTAAAAGTTGTCTTCGCAACCCACAAAAGAAATTCGATTTCTTTTTCCCTGTCACCAGAAAGCGAGACTGCCTCTACAAATCTCCTCATTGAGGCGATTCCCCCCCGCCGAAGAGGGGGCAAGCTTCGGGATCCGCTTCGCGGAATCGCAGAAACCCGTTGGCTGACCCGACCAATATTACCGACCCATCGGCATTCATCACCCATCCGGTAGCTTCCACAATGGGGGGACTAGAAACCCGGTTTCTTGAAGAAACCGGGTTTCTTGAATAACTTGAAGAAACCGGGTTTATTGAATCACCCCGGTTGGTTTGACTTTTGTCCTCTATTTCCAGCGATCGCAAATCCTGCCAAACTGTTTGACCCCACAGCATTTCTGTGGGACTTTGGGGCAGACCACCGCGTCCGACGATATAAAACTCATTGTCTTGATTGGCAACACAACCGGAAGTAATTCGATCGCTCGGATCAACCAAAGCTGAGGATAATTCTACCAATCCTGCGGCTGGGTTGGCATCGGGATTATTAATTTCCACGGTGCCATCTACCCCCAACTCAGAACTAGCGGTAATATCGCTTTTAGGGGTTAAAGTAGGGCGAAACTCTGAGCCAAAAATGCCCCGACTGGTAATGTTAATATTGCCGCCATTGCCCCCCACCGCATTAGCGATAATATCGCTATTTTCTAAGGCCACAATTATATCGGCATTAATGGTTAAGTTGCCGCCATCCCCGATATCGCCTTTGGCTTCCACATTGATTTGACTGCCGTTGCGTAAACTTAATAAATCACGCACGTTAATTTCTACGTCGCCGCCAAAGCCAAACGCTGTTGTGGCATTAATATTTCCGCCGCTTTCTAAATTGAGGCGATCGACATTTATTTGCAGCCGTCCTGCGTTGCCAGTTCCTTGATGGTCTACGCGGATTTGTCCGCCGTTGGCGATCGTGAGGCGATCGCTATTCACCGTTAATTCTCCTGTCTTTCCCGTAGGAATTGGCGCAGCAAAGAAAACTTGTTGAATATCTTCTGCCCCCGCAAAAGCATCCGCACTTAGGGAAGAAGGAATGCCAAGACTTGCCTTGCCAGAGATGAAAATATCCGCAGCATTGATCGTTGAATTTCCGGCATTTCCCGCACCCACAGTCCCCGCAGCAACACTCCCTCCGTCTTGCAAAATCAGACGTGGGGTATTGATGACTAAATATCCAGCTTGCCCCAGACCAAAGCTTTGGTTGCCGATTAAACTGAGAATGTTCGGCATCAATGAACTGTAACCATAAATTTCAATTGACTCAGACGCATTAACGGTCAAATTACCACCGTTTCCCGTTCCCGAACCGGGCAGCGGTTCCCCTAATGTAGAGGTGGAAAACAGTCCGACATTTAATATTTCTGCGCCTTCAAGAATTCGCATTTGTCGAGTTGAGATATTCACATCCCCCGCATCCGCTCGGCCAAATGTTAAGCTGCCAATTAAGGTAATATGATCCAGGGCTAAAGGACTAATTCCAGTTAACTCAATGGTGTCGGCATTGATGATGATATCTCCTGCATTGCCCGTACCACCTTCGGGGACAGAAATGCCAACTAATTCCATTAAAGTTCGCGAACTAATCTGTGCCCCGTCAGAAAGGTTAATTTTGCCCGTTGATACTTGAATATTACCGCCGTTTCCCGAACCAAGGGCGATCGATGTAATCCCACTGTCAGCTATGGGGAAAAGCGGGTTAACTCCTCGACTGGCGATCGCGTCTGTGGCATTAACCAAAATATCTCCACCCTTGCCACTTCCTTGAGTCCAAGAAAACAAAAATGCCCCATCTCTAAAACTTAAATTTTCCGCTGAAATATTCAAGTTTCCTCCGGCAGCTTGCCCTGATGTATAGGTGGCAATTCCACTGACAAATATAGGATTAAATGGCAGTGAATTTTCAGCGGTTATCCCTTGGGCAATCACGTTAATATTGCCACTATTGCCGGTAGCTTGTGACCCCGCTAAAGTAGCAATTTGTCCCCCAGATAAAAAAGTCGCTTGTTTGGTAGCAACGCTGATATTTCCTCCAGCACCACTGGCAAAGTTTTCGCTAGAAATCCGACTATTGGTATTTTGTTCTAGCCAAGTTTCTGGATCTATCGCCTCTAAGTTGATTTCTCCTAAATTAAATCCGGGCGGTAAAGCAAATCCGTCAACTATCATTGATTCCGTAGCTTCTACCTGAATATTGCCTGCGGTTCCCGCCCCTTGGGTTAAAGTCTGGATTCTTGCCCCATTATTAATCGATAAATTCGCCGATTTTACCTCAATATCCCCACTATTACCCGTGGCATTAGGTGCTACTTGGTTGACAATCCAAGCACTAAAAGGAAAAGCGGCTACAGTTCCGCCTAATGATAACGATTCAGCGGCATTAATGGTAATCTTGCCACTGTTAGCATCTCCATTAGTTAGGGAGACAATTTGCGACCCCTCTAAGGCAATATTTTTACCTGTAACGGTGATTTGACTCAGAGGATTATTCACCACAGCGGGAGAAAATATGGCGGAACGATTCGCTAAATTAATATTGGCAAATTCATTGACTAAATCATAGTTAACGACTAATCCAATCGGAGTTGGCATTATTCCCACGGTGCCATTTGCTACGCTGCCGATTTGAATTATTCCCGATGGGGCAGTGACAATTCCTCCGTTAAAGTTAATCCCATTTCCGATTAAGGCGAAGGTTTGACCGGGGGCAACGGTTAAGCCTAAATTATCGGTGGGGATGATATCAGTAATGCCGGTGCCATTGACAGAAATTGCTGCCGAATTTTCTCCCATTTGTAACCCAATGGGCACATTAACAGATAGTAGGGGCAATTCCCCCGTGGTTGCCCCCGTTTCGCGAACCGCCCCTACATTTGCCGGAAATTCTCCGTCGGGAAATAACACGCTATTAGCGGTACTGCCAAAGAAAGAACCACCGATCGCTAATCGGGCATTGTTGCCAAATATTAGCCCATTGGGGTTAATTAAAAATAAGTTGGCGGTGCCATTGGCACGAATCAAGCCATCAATATTAGATAGATTATTTCCGGTGACACGAGTCAGGATATTTTGAATGTTGAGGGCATTGTTAAACAACACTTCGGTGCCGGTATTCACGGAAAAATCCGAGAAACTATGAAATAAGTTATTTCCGGCTGCGGTGCCTCCGTCAATTGTAATTAAATTGGCTTCAGGGGTGACGATACTGTTGTTGGGCAGAGTGCCATCAGGGATAATTTGAGCAACAGCGATAGCAGGCCAAAACCAGGGGCATAATAACAAGACAAACCAGAATCGCTTTGATTCTAATATTGGTTTCATATTCAATCTATTCTTTAATCTCATCAGGGATACGCGATCGCTTTTCCGTAACACCCTGAAAAAAAAGCGATCGCTGCGATCGGGCATTTTAACTAATATGCATGATTATAGCGGTAGCAATGCGGATTACAGAAGTTTTCTGGATTCTAGCGGGCGCGGGAATGACAGATTTTATTTGTACTTCATAACTCTGACAAGTTCTCTATCCTTGGGCAAACAATAAAAATCCCACACCATGAATATACTGATGGTGTGGGGATATGGATGTCGTTGCAATTGAGTTTTAAACTTTACCAAACCGGCGATCGCGCTTTTGATAAGCCAACAATGCCTGATGAAACTCTTGGCGATTAAAATCTGGCCAAAGAGTATTAGTAACATACAATTCAGCATAAGCAACTTGCCAGAGGAGAAAATTGCTCAGACGCATTTCCCCACTGGTTCTAATCAACAAATCGGGATCCGCCTGTTCAGCGGTATAGAGATGACGAGCAAACATAGACTCGTCAATTTGTTCGGGAGTAATCAGACCTTGCTGTACTTTTTCCGCGATCGCCCGACAAGCGTGGACAATTTCTTGACGGGCGCCGTAATTCGTCGCTACAGTAAACTCAATCCCCTGATTATTTCGGGTTTCGGTCATCGAGCGAGAAATCTCCGCTTGCAGTGACTCTGGCAGCGCTTGTAAATTCCCCACAAAGCGAATCTTGACATTTTCTGCCATCATTTCTTGGAGTTCTTGCCGCAATACCCGCTCAAACAGAGTCATCAAAAAATTGACTTCATCCAGAGGGCGGCCCCAATTCTCGCTAGAAAAGGCATAAGCCGTCAACGCGCAAATTCCCCAATCCTTGCAGCAGCGCAGCAGGTCTTTTAGTGAGTCAACTCCCCGCCGATGTCCCATAATTCTGGGCAGTCCTTGCCGTTTTGCCCAACGACCATTTCCATCCATAATCACTGCGACATGTTTGGGCAATCGCGCCGAATCTAGATCAGCGGGTAACTGTTGCAGTGTCGTTTGCTTAACAATCATTTTTTCTCTCGAGAGGAAGCCGATGATGGAAGACGGAGTAAACGCACGGCTAGTGCGACTCCAGAGGATCCTAACTTACGCGTAATTTGCCGCAAGTCAGGGGCAACTACTTCACGATCCGCCGATTGGGAAAATCGAGCTTCTAGTAGTTCTTTGAGTTTACTACTGGTTAACGGTCGATTCAGTGTACCCCGTTCAGCCAAAGAAATAGAGCCTGTTTCTTCAGATACAACCACACAGATGCAATTTTCGACTCGCTCAGTAATTCCCATTGCCGCACGATGCCTGGTTCCCAGTTGCCGGGAGGCTTTCCGGTCTGACAAAGGCAGAATTACTCCCGCTGCCATAATTCGGGCTTCGCGAATCAATACTGCGCCATCGTGTAGTAGGGTTGATGTCTGAAACAGAGTTTGCAATAGTTCTTTAGAAACTTCTGCATTCAATTTCACACCGGGGACAGAAAAATCTCGCTCATCAATCGGCTCACTGGTTTCTAGAATCATTAATGCTCCCGTGCGGTTTTGCGAGAGTTCTTTAACCGCTTCGACTATTTGATCGATGACGCTATCGGATTTGGGAATCGCTTTGCGCGATGATTGAAATAATTGGAGCAGTTCTCCTTTGCCTAGTTGCTCTAGTAATCGGCGAAATTCCGATTGCAATAGCACGGCCATGGCTACGGCAGATCCAATCACCAAATTATTTAACACAAAACTCAGCAGCCTGAGCTCTAATTTGGTGCTGACTGCCGCTGCTACCATGAGCAGTATAAACCCCCGCACCATCCACAGGGTTCGCCGTTCACCGATGATGATCAACACCATATAAGTGAGTATCACTACGAGCAATATGTCGATGGGGTCTTTGAGCCATTGCTGCCAAATTTCGGCAAGCTGAAGCGCCAAGGACTGAGTCCAAGTCGGATTGATTAGCAATTGTTTCCATGTATATCCCATTGGCTCAGGATTGACCTTGCGCTTAAAGAAGTTTTTTGATTAGAAACGGTGCGGATGCGTGGCTGACGCGGCTCCCGATCTTTTATACTGCATCTGAGTCCGTTAGACCTGTGGAATCGTCAGTCTTTCGGGCAGGCGATCGTGTTGAATCAGATCGTCATAAGTTTCTCGTTGCAGAATCAGATTCGCTTCCCCTTGGCAGACTAAGACCGCTGCCGGTCGCGGCTGCCGATTATAGTTAGAGGCCATACTGCAATTGTAGGCGCCCGTGGCCATGACGATGAGAATGTCGCCGGTTTCTAGCTTGGGCAGTTGGGCGTCTTTGATTAAAATATCCCCAGATTCGCAGTGTTTTCCGGCAATGGTGATGGTTTCGGTATGTTCGGCAGACATCCGATTGGCGATCGCTGCCCGATAGACGGATTGGTAGGTAATGGGTCGGGGATTATCGGACATTCCGCCATCGACGGAGACATAAGTGCGAATGCCGGGAATTTCTTTTTTGGCACCCACGGTGTAAGCGGTGATACAGCTTGAGCCAATCAGCGATCGCCCTGGTTCGCACAAGAGTTTTGGTAAGTGTACCCCACGAGACTGACAAGCAGCAGCGATCGCTTGACTCACCACTTTCACCCACTCAGAGATACTCGGTGGATCGTCCGCTTCTGTATAACGAATCCCTAAGCCACCGCCCACATTTAACTCGCTGACGGGCAGTCCATATTCTGCGGCTTTTTCCAGCCATTCTACCAACACCCCTGCCAAATCCTGATGGGGGTTTAATTCAAAAATTTGTGAGCCGATATGAGCGTGTAAGCCAATACAATTTAAACTGGGTTGCTGGCGAACAAAGGCAAACACTTGATCCACTTGTTCCGGATCAAAGCCAAATTTACTATCTAAATGGCCGGTGCGGATATACTCGTGGGTGTGGCATTCGATCCCAGGGGTTAAGCGCAACATGATTCGCACTGGGTGAGAAGAATATTCCGCAATGGCTGCCAAGGTTTCCAACTCTAACCAGTTGTCTACCACAATGGTGCAACCGGAACCGACCGCTAGTTTTAATTCGGTTTCTGATTTGTTGTTCCCGTGGAAATAAATTTTTTCCGGGCTGACGTTGGCACAAAGGGCGGTGTAGAGTTCGCAACCTGTGACTACATCAATGCCTAAGCCTTCGGAAGCCGCGATCGCGCATATTGCGAGGCAGTTCCAGGCTTTAGAAGCATACAACACCAGAGTTTTGCCGGGATAATATTCTTCAAAGGCTTGACGATACTGTCTGCAAGCGGTTCTCAGAGTTGCTTCATCCACAATATAAAGCGGTGAACCATATTGCTGTACCAAAGTCACCACATCACAACCACCAATTTCTAGGCGATCGGCGCTGTTGACCTTTGCGGTCAAAGGCAGCAACTCTTGATTCGGTGAGCGCAATTCAGGGTTAATCCCGGAAGCGTGTAAGTATTGACGGCCAGATTTTTCGGCAACGCGAGGAGGAGTAGATACCATAATTTAATCAATCGATCCTAAGTTTAGAGCGTTTGGGTGAGGAGTTCTCGTTTTCCAGTGTACAATTTGCCATTGTGATTTCTCTGTTTTAATTTTGTAGTTTTTGTGACTTTTTTCAGAATTGATCCCCTGACCCCAGAATTTCTGACTGCCGTAGCCGAATTGGACAAGTCTTGTTTCGGTGGGATTTGGAGTTTGGACAACTATCGCCAGGAAATGGAAAGTCCCAACAGTGATTTACTGGTAGTTTCCGTGACTCCCGCCCCGTCCGCCGCCGATCGCCCCTCCCGAACCTCATCTCCACCCATACTTGTTGGGGTGGGCTGTTTGTGGTCAATTTTAGAGGAAGCGCATATTACCCTATTGGCGATCGCGCCTAATTATCAAGGTCAAGGGTTGGGTCAAGCTATGCTCTACCAATTACTCTTTTGTGCGTGGCAACGGCAACTAGAATGGGCCACCCTGGAGGTGCGGGTTTCTAACACACCAGCCATTTCTCTTTACAAAAAATTCGGCTTTCAGGATGTCGGTCGCCGCCGTCGCTATTATCAAGATACGGGAGAAGATGCCCTGATTCTGTGGCGCTATGGGTTACATCACCCTGGGTTTAAGAATTGGTTGGCGGAATGGAAACCCCAAATCTGCGATCGCCTCACCCGGTCAGGCTTTCGTATCTAAGCTTATTTGTTGTTTGTTGTTGGCTATTTGTTGTTGGTTATTGGTTATTTGTTGTCTGTTGTTTGCCAAGAACAGTGAACCGTCAACAAAGAACAAATAACAGTAAACAGCCCACTATAAATAGTTAATTAGTAAATTAATATTAATAAAATCTGTATATTTACTTACTGCCATGATAAACAGTGGTAAGATTATATCAAATACATGATTCAGACCGATAGGCCAAGCGCGAATAAGTGCTGCCTTTGCCATAACCCGCCAGAGCATAAATTCTCTGGCTAATAGCTCAAGTCAGTTAAAACTGACTAGCCAAATCTCTAAATAATATCACCATGAATATCCCAGTGAGAAAAACTCGGAATTTTTCGACCGATTAGACTCTTAGGACTGACTTTTTGGGATGATGTTTGGGATGATGTTTGGGATGATGTTTGGGATGATTTTTGGGATGATTTTTGGGATGATTTTCAATATTTTGGGATGACTTTCAATATGTAGAGGCAAGGCATTTAGAGGCAAGGCATGAATTGCCGATCGCTGATATGGCGGCGATGCTTAAATCCTGACCTGGCACTGCGCTTGAAAAGGGCTGATTCGGCACCGAGAATGATAAGTCTCGTGAGGTTTTTTATGAATAAAATCACACTTTTTGGGATGCCCGCAGAAAAAGGTCGTTGGCTACTAATTCCCCTCGGCCTGACCGTTTACCTCTGTTTGGGTACAGTCTATTCTTGGAGTATTTTTAGGAAACCTTTAGAAGATTTCCTCAACATTGGCGCTACGCAAAGTTTACTGCCGTTTACGGTGCTCTTGGTGGTCTTTGCTATGCTGATGCCGATTACAGGTTTTTACATTGATAAAATCGGCGTGCGCCAAATTACGGCCATTGGTGGAGTCGTGATGGGACTGGGTTATATTCTGTCTAGCTTTGCCTCAAATTTGCCCATTTTGGTGGTGACTTATGGGGCGATCGCAGGGGCTGGAGTTGGCATTGCTTACGGAGTGCCGATCGCCGTGGTAGCGAAATGGTTTCCCGATCGCAAAGGACTCGCAGTAGGTTTAACGGTAATTGGCTTTGGTTTGTCGCCATTAGTGACTGCACCGTTAGCCCGCATTGCGATCGCTGCTTATGGACTAATGCCCACTTTTGCCATTTTGGGTGTTGCCTTTACCGCGATGATTTTAGCCATTTCCACCCAATTAAAAATACCGCCTAAAGGATGGCAACCTGCCGGTTGGCAACCGAATATTGTTCAAAACCCCGCCTTGATCGCCCAAGAAAGAGATCGTTTGCTGCGATCGCCGGAATTTTACGGCCTCTGGTTGTGCTATATCATTGGCACTTTTGTCGGACTCTCTGCGATTGGCATTTCCAGTCCCGTTGCCCAAGAAATTATTAAACTTGACTCAGGGTTAGCGGCAATGGCGGTTTCCTTGTTTGCCGTGTTTAATGGTGTAGGTCGTCCCCTGTTTGGTTGGTTAACTGACCGGATTCATCCCCAAAACGCAGCGATCGCCTCTTATGTGCTGATTTTGATTGCTTCGATTATGATGATCAATGCCACTGAAGGTCAGACAATCACCTATTTAATTGCCTTTTCCTTATTCTGGTTATCCCTAGGCGGCTGGTTAGCGATCGCCCCCACCGCCACCTTAAGCTTATTTAAACCAGAAAATTACGCCAAAAACTACGGAATTGTCTTCACTGCTTACGGGGTTGGCGCATTATTAGGCACCTTGGTTGCCGGACAAATCCGAGATATTTTTGGCACCTATACTTATGCCTTTTATGCCACTGCCGCATTAGCGATCGTTGGCATCATCATCGCCGAATTCATGCTGAAAAAACATCATCCGAAACCGACTAAACCGGCTACCGTATAATAAAATTCAACAATTTCAGCAATCATCATGTTTGGGTCTAAATCCCTTGATTAAAACAATTAAATAAACCCTTGTCGGGATTTATGTTGATTTAGGCGCGTTCTCTCATTCGCCCTTACATGAACATAAATCCCAATCGGGTATAAAATTAATATTGACATCCAATTTACAGCGGTTTTCAGACTAATGAACCACGGTATGGCCCGCGCATTCCGGTAGGGGCCCTTACAATATTGTAAGGGCGAATGCGCTCGTCGCCCCTACTGCCGGAATGCGCGGGCTACTACAGATAGTTCTGGTTTACTCGCGGAGAAAATTGCTGTAATCATCATCGAGGAGCGCATAAACATGAAATACTTATTATTAATGGGCTTAATGGTTTTTTTTCTCCTAGTTTCTTTAACCCCATTATTAGGATATACTGACAAAAAATGGGTTTTACCATTCATGTGGGGATTATTTGGTTTATTTACAGTAATTGGCTGGTTACTATTTATCTTTATTGGTGCATTTGATTTTTAAAGTTTTTGAGTTTTATAGGACTTATAGGACTTATTTGTTATTGGTTATTTGCCAATAATACCCAATAACAAATAACAAATAAATAGGAATAAAAACTATGAATAAACAACGAAAATGGCTTGATGCGATCGCGCCTTTTTTCCCCAATTTAATATCGCTGTTTTTATCATCAAACACCCTTAACGCCCAAATCATTCCTGACAGTACCCTGCCCAACAACTCAGTAGTCAATATTGACGGACAACAACAACAAATCACTGGGGGTACGGAAGCAGGAAATAACTTATTTCACAGTTTTGCCCAGTTTAATGTCCTAACTGGAGAAACTGCCCATTTTCAGAACCCTGTCGCCATTCAAAATATCATCACCCGTGTCACCGGGGGGCAAATCAGTAATATTGACGGATTAATTCAAGCCAATGGTAACGCTAATCTATTTTTAATCAATCCCAGTGGCATCATATTTAGTCCCAATGCCCAATTAAACATTGGCGGCTCATTTTTAGGCACAACCGCAGACAGCTTATTATTTCCTAATGGAATAGAATTTAATGCTAATATAGGAGCAAATGTAGGAGCGGTTCGCGAAGCGCCCCTACTATCAATTAATCTTCCCATAGGCTTGCAATTTGGCACAAATCCTGGGGTCATTAGAGTAGAAGGAATAGGTCATAGTCTCAAGACCAACAATCCCATATTTTCACCACTTCTAGGACCTGGTGAAAGTGCCACAGGTTTGCGCGTCCCATCTCATGAAACCCTCGCTCTCGTCGGTGGTGACATATTTATAGAAGGAGGAATTCTCACCGCACCAGGTGGAAGAATTGAATTAGGGGCAGTGGGGCAAGGAAGTGTCATCCTGAATGCCACATCATCCGGCTGGACTTTGGACTATCAGGGACTATCTAATGTTGCTAATTTTAAAGATATTCAACTCTCTCAAAGAGCCCTCGCTGATGTCAGTGGCACTGAAAGTAGTTCCCTGCAAGTGCAAGCACGCAACCTATTTATGAGTCATGGTTCTTTGCTCCTGATGCAAAACCAAGGAACAGAAAACGATGGGGATTTGCGGATTAATACTACTGAGTCTATAGAAATTCGAGGCTTTATCCCCGATGGAAGTATCAGCAGTGGACTACGCAGTGAAACCCTGGGCGATGGAAATGGGGGAAATATTGTAATTTCAACGGCAAAATTACTCCTGGACAATAGCGGAATTATTGACAATAGAACTTTCGGTCAAGGGTCAGGGGGAAATATTCAGGTTGATGCCGCTGAGTCCATCGAAGCCATTGGTTTGACTTCCATACAGTTTGGTCAAAGTGGTCTACTTACGGCTAATTATAGTTCTGGACAAAGTGGCAATATTACGGTGTCCACCCAAAATTTGACCCTTAGAGATGGAGGCATATTGATTTCTGGAGTTTTTGGGAGTGCCCTGGGAGGAGAAGTTATAGTCAATGCCACTGATTCAGTGAAATTGATTGGAACCCACCCAATATTCGGGAATAGAAGCATTATCGGAACTAATGTGTTGAGTTCGGGAAATGCTAACAGAGTTACAGTTAATACGGCTCACTTATTCATTGAAAATGGCGGATCTGTTTCTACCAGTACCTTAGCATCAGGTAATGCCGGAAACCTGACAATTAACGCCACCGAATCTGTAGAAGTCAATGGCACAGATGAGCAAAATAATAAAAGTGCGATCGCATCCAGGAATTATATCTCACCCCCACTAATCAGACAGTTCAGATTACCTGAGATGCCTTCTGGAGATGCGGGGACGATCGCCATTAATACCCCGGTACTAAAAATCGCCGATCAAGGTGAAATCTCAGTTGTCAATCAGGGTACAGGAAATCCGGGGCAAATCCTGATCAATGCCGATACAATCATGTTGAATTCTCAAGGCAGTATCTCCGCGCTCACTAGAGAAGGATCCGGAGGAAATATTACCCTGAATACTCGCAACCTGGAAGTAAATAATAGTACCATTAATGCCTCTACTTCTAGCTCTGGAAATGGTGGTGATATTAACATTAATGCCAGTGAATCTGTAGAAGTTATTGGCACTGGATATGAGAACTTACAAGAAGGGATTATCACTCCGGCTGTGAATAGAAGCCTGACTTTAGCAAATTTTACCACGGGAATTTTCACCGTAAGCGAAGGGTCAGGAAACTCCGGAAATATTCTCATAGCAACCCCCAATTTTAGTGCCAGGAATGGGGGACTGGTGGCGACGACGACTTTAGGCGCCGGACAAGGGGGAGAAATTATCATTAATGCGGGAAATATTCTCACTATTGATAATTCTCTTTTGGCCACAGGCACGTTTACTAATGCCAATTCAGGAGATATTCATCTCACCAGTCAGCAAATGATTGCCCAAGGCGCTGCCCAAGCATTAACTTCGACTTTTGGATCCGGAAAAGCTGGGAATTTAACGGTGAATGTTTCTGAATCTATTGATTTAATTGACCCCAGTAATCAAAGCCTTTTCTTGGCCACGGGTTTATTAGCTTCGTCTGCGGAAAATGCGGCGGGACAAGGAGGAAATATTACGGTAAAAACTGGCAGATTTAATATTAGCGATGGGGCCGCTGTCACTGTCAGTGGCTCAGGAATTGGTAATGCGGGAAATATATTTATTGAGGCAGTTTTTCTATTTTTAGAACAAGGGATAATTAGCGCGACCAGTGCAGCGGGAGAAGGGGGAAATACTACCCTAAAAATTGGTGACATTTTACAGTTAAGAAATCGTAGTGCAATTTCTACTCGTGCCGGAACCGAAGCCAGTGGCGGTGGTAATGGCGGAAATATCAGAATCGATACACCTTTTTTAATTGCATTTCCCTCAGAAAATAGCGATATCACCGCCAATGCTTTTGCGGGAAAAGGCGGGAATATTAATATTAACAGTAGTGGGATTTATGGTTTAGTTGAACGCCAGCAACTCACCCCCCGCAGCGATATTAGCGCTAGTTCTCAGTTTGGGTTGGATGGCAACATATCTATTAATACAGAAATTGATGCTACGGCTGGTTTAGTAGAGTTATCTACTGAGGCAGTTGATCCAAATTCGCTGATTTCTCAAGCCTGTGCGGACTATCAAGGGAGTTCATTTACTGTCAGCGGACGGGGTGGTTTACCCTCAGACCCGACTCAACTTTTGGAAAGTTTACACCCGTGGCAAGATGTGCGATTTTTATCTCAATATTTGTCAATTTTATTGCCTATTTTAACGTTAAAATTTGGCATAAAAAAACAAAATTTATTGACCAATACAAGGGCAAATAATTCAGTTGTTGAGGCTACCGGATGGGTGATAAATCAGCGATGTAACATAGAATTATTTGGCGATATTCCTGATGGCAAAAATAACGTTTTTTTTGAAAACAAACAATGTTATGCTCCGGTTCAATAAAAATAGACTATTGTTAATTTTTGGTGGTTGAAGGTTGAGGCTTCAAGGTTTACTGGTTTGTTGTTTCAGAGAATCAGTACCCTTTTCAAGGGATATTTACGATCGCCAATGCGATCGCACAAATTCTCTATAACCAGCGATCGCATTGCGATGCTACTGTACATAGGCATGAAATTTAACCGAAGTAACTGCGGGAGAAGATATACAAGAATCAAATATTTTCATAAAAAACCGGGTTTCTATTTTACAGCAATTTTCTATTGAATAAACCACAAACACCTGTAGTGGCCCGCGCATTCCGTAGGGGCGAATGCGCTCGTCGCCCCTACTACCGGAAAGATCACGCCCTTGCCGTATTCTATTAAAATGAAAAGCGCTGTAAGAAAGGGTTTTTCGCCAAGGTTAACTCAAGAAACCCGGTTGATTTTCAGGATATCAAAGTTATCTTCTTTTCGCCACCAAGAAACCGGGTTTCGCTATCCGCTGCCCACCACTATCCGAAAATAAAATAGTCAGCTTATCCGCTGCCAACCGCTATCCGCTGCCAGCTATCCCAGAAACCGGGTTTCTGTTCGGGATATCAAAGTTATCTGTTTATTGCCACCAAGAAACCCGGTTTCTTGCGGGGGTACAGAAACCGGGTTTCTGTTCGGGATATCAAAGTTATCTATTTTTTGCCAACAAGAAACCCGGTTTCTTCTGTCAACCGATATCCCCTATTTAAAACTCTATTCCCCCAAATTCTTCAGCCGCCAACTCTGATAAAATTTTTGCCTCATCCTCGTCATCAGTAGGCATAAAATTATTAGCCGATTCCGCGAAGCGGATCCCTTGCGGGGATCGCCCATTTTCTGTCCAAGATAACGGTTGCGGCATTGCGGCTGTTTCTACAACCTCTTCGGCAATATCAGAAAAATCCTCGACTTCTAATGATATGTCGTTCATCGGCTCCGAAGATTGCTCTATTCTATCCCGATAAAAACTATCTGAATCCTCGAAATCCGTGACCACGGTTCCGCCAAACATATCCGCTAGTTTTTGGGCAGCCGCGATCGCCTCTGACTCGTCCACATAAACTTTTGTCGTTTGCTGCGGTCGAGAAACTTGATAATTCGCGCTTGTATTAACCGTGGCGATCGCAACAGCGGTGCGGAGCACTATCGCCCCTGCCCCTGGTTTTGCCACTGCAACCGACTGGGTTAACGGCACATTTCCTTGACCATTAGCAACCGTTACTGTTTGCACAGGTGGCGTAGTTTGAGTTGGCCTTTGCGCGGGCAAACTTTGACGCACTTCTGACACAGGCGCCGGTTGTGGGGTCGGAGGTGTCGCTGCCGGTGTCGCTGCCGGTGGCTGAACCGGGGCAGTGGGCAACGACCTTTGTGGTTGACTGGTTGCCGGTGCTGGGGTCGCGCTGTCTCCAGAGACTTCGAGACGAACTTGGATCGCCCTTCCCAGGACTTTAGCAAAAGCGTCTTTAATTTGTGGCAATTTCGGTTCAGCCGCAATTTTAATCAGGTTTTGCGATCGAAAACCCAATCTAACTTCATGTTCTTGAACCGAAATCAAGGTTCCCTGTTGTTTTAATAGGGCTTGGCTGGGCAAAGGAAGATGGGCAAGTACCTGTTGCCATAAAGACTGCAAATCATTCAAGTCAGCCGGACTATTGGGCACTTGTGCTGCCTGGGTTTCTGGGTTTGGCAGATGCCCCGAAGCGGATCCCGAAGCTTGCTCCCTCTTCGGCGGGGGGGAATCGCTTTGTGGGGCTGGAGTTGCCGCCACCGCAGGGGTTTGACCGTAAGACCGCTCCCCAGCTTGGGGTTGACTGACTGGGGTTGCCGGAGTTGGAGTTGCCGCAACGGGCTGATAGCTAGGCTGTGTTCCCGGTTGCGGGGAAACCGCCCGTGGACTGGGACTTGCGACAACTTGCTGCGTCACATTCAAAGCAGAAGGCAGCAATCCTAATAAAGCCACTTCCAACCACAAACGGGGCTGCGTAGTATTTTTAATTTGCGCTTCGCAAGCCCGCAAATGTTGCTGACCTTGTAATATTTTCCCCACATCTTGAGTTTGGGCAAATTGACGTAATTCTGCCCAAGTTGCCGGGGTAATCGCTACCAAATCCGCGCGATCGCCCGCAGTTTTCGCAATCAATAAATCCCGGTAAAAACTGGTCAGGTTTTGCAACACCACCAAAGGTTCTCGACCCCGATCCATAATTGCCCGCACCCGGTCAAGAACCGCCTCTGGATTATCCGCAGCGATCGCCTGCAACAACTGCATCAAATCTTGCTCTGGAACAGCCCCAACCAAATTCCAAACTTGCGCGATCGTCACCTCACCGGGCAACAAACTAAGCTGATCCAGCATACTTTCCGCATCACGCAATCCCCCTTGAGAAATTTGCGCCACAGTCAGCAATGCTTCTGGGGTAATATTAATATTTTCTTTCCCCGCAATATCCTGTAAATGCTGCACCATTGCATCCAAAGGAATGCGCCGAAAATCAAAGCGCTGACACCGAGAAATAATCGTCGGCAAAACTCGTTGTGGGTCTGTCGTTGCCAACACAAAAACCACATGACTGGGCGGTTCTTCCAAAGTTTTTAACAATGCATTAAAAGAAGAAGCACTCAAAGAATGGCATTCATCAATAATATAAACTTTGTGGCGACATTGTACCGGGGCAAATTGCGCTCGCTCAATCAACTCGCGAATATTATCAACTCCCGTATTACTTGCCGCATCAATTTCAATCACATCCAGAGATGAACCATTAGTAATACTGCGACAAACTTCGCAAATCCCACAAGGTTGATCCGTCGGACTATTACCCTTAAGACAGTTCAGAGATTTCGCTAAAATTCGCGCACTAGAAGTTTTGCCGGTGCCTCTTGGCCCCGCAAACAAATAAGCTGGAGCGATTTTTTTCAATTGCAGCGCATTGCTCAAGGTGGTGGCGATCGCCTCTTGACCAACTAAATCGGCAAAAGTTTGTGGACGATACTTATGATGTAGTGGCTCGTAAGACATAATTAGCTCAAAGAAGGCGAAAACAACCGGGAAATCTATATATAGATCGATATGGAGAACGGGGAACGAGGAGCAGAGGAGATGAGGGGCAGAGGAGAGAGAAGAGGGAAAAGGGAAGAGAGAGTTTTCATTAGCATCATTAGCATCTATGCATCCTCTTTGCTCTTTCCTCTTTTCTCTTTTCTCTTTTCTCTTTCCTGTTGCAATAGTGCCTCTTGCCTGTTCAGCGACTTAATATTGCGCTAATCAATGATATAATTAAACTGCGCTGTCAATAATCCATGCAATTTTTTAGTAAAAATTAATGCTCTCTCACGTTTAGATCGGGGTAGATCAACGATATTAAGGTTAAACGAACCGGAAGCGCATCCGCGCCTCTTCGCGAATGAACAGTAAACGCGATAAGATATTTAAGATACAATTTGGACTAGAAAGCCGATCTTGGTGACAAAGCGTGCTAAAGACCCTCTTAACTGACTTCCGCATTATATTCGATCGCGACCCAGCCGCTCGCAACTGGCTAGAGGTACTGTTTTGCTACCCTGGATTGCAAGCCTTACTATTTCACCGTTTCGCTCATTGGCTGTATGTGGTGGGAATTCCGTTTATCCCCCGCTTAATCTCTCACCTCTCTCGGTTTATCACCGGGATCGAAATTCACCCCGGCGCCCAAATTGGCGAAGGGGTATTTATTGACCACGGTATGGGGGTGGTGATTGGAGAAACCGCCATTGTGGGCGACTATTGCCTCATCTACCAAGGCGTCACCTTGGGAGGCACCGGCAAAGAAAGTGGCAAACGTCACCCCACTGTCGGAGAAAACGTAGTCGTCGGGGCTGGGGCAAAAGTGCTCGGTAACATTCAAATTGGCAACGATGTCCGCATTGGGGCTGGTTCCGTCGTCCTGCGGGACGTACCTTCTCATTGCACCGTGGTCGGAATTCCCGGTCGGGTTGTCTTTCGGTCAGGGGCCAAAGTTAGCCCCTTGGAACACGGGCAACTGCCTGATTCTGAGGCGAATGCAATTCGGGCTTTAGTCGATCGCATTGAAGCCTTGGAAAAACAACTAGAAAGTTTACAAACACAAACACCAGTGGCGATCGCCTCGACTAAAGCAAATAAATTAGACATTTTGGACTCTAATCGAGCCGCCTTAGAAGCTGTAATGCAGTTATCCCTCGATCCAGAATTAGCCCCTAAATGTTTAATCAAAAATAAAGCGATCGAGCAGTTCTTAGATGGTGCCGGGATTTAATCAAAAACCCAGCATCGCTGCGGAAGATAAAATTGTTGTTTGTTGTTTGTTGTTTGTTGTTTGACCAACAACCAACAACCAACAACCAACAACCAACAACAAATAAAATATTACCAAGAATCAGACTGATGCTCTACTTTCGTAATATGAAGCCCTGTATTCATAATTTCTACATCCGTGAGACTACACAAATATTCCTGATAACTATCTTGAGATTTATGCCAAGGCAATTTCACCGTAAATGTACTCCCTACACCTACGGTACTTTGGACAGACATATCCCCACCATGTAAATAAACACAGCTTTTGACAATAGATAGTCCCAACCCACTGCCGGGAATATTTTCGATATTGTTGCCTCGATAAAACATCTCAAAAATTTGAGTTTGTTCGGCGGTGGGAATGCCAATCCCACGATCTTTTACCTGCAAAATAATTTCTTCATCATCCGTAGCATCAATTTCCAAAAGAATCACCCCGCCCTGGGGGGAATACTTAATGGCATTCCATAATAAATGATTTAAAATTTGCTTCATCAAATCCTTATCAAACAAACCATAAATATGGGGTTTTTCTAAATTATTATTTAAGTTAATTAGCACATCTATTTGATGCTTTTTGTTTTGAGCAATTACTTTAGTCCTATTAATATAAAACTTTAAATTTTTCACAAATTCCTTAGAAAATTCACATAAATCTAACCAAACCGGATTAAAGTTTAAATTTCCAGTTTTGGCATCTTCCATTAGTAGTACATCATTTAACATTTGCGTCATATATTCCGCCGCGCTTTGGAGGCGTTCCACATGGTTTAAAGCATTTTCTTTTTGCAACTGTTCTATATAAAACTCTAGTAAATCTGCGGAAGATAAAATAGTTGCCAGAGGAGTTCTAAACTCATGGGAAACCATCGTCAAAAAGCGAGATTTTAAGTAATTAATTTCCTTTTCATTTTCTAGGGATTGACGCAAATAAGCTTCTAATTGCTTGCGTTCGGTGATATCGGTTTCCGAACCAGCCATCCGACAAGGCTGACCATTGCTATCTCTTAAAGTATCACCTCGCGACAAAAACCACCGCCAAGTTCCATCTTTATGTAGTCGGCGATATTCTACTTCATACTGACTGGTTAACCCGGCTAAATGATTCGCTAAAACCACCTTAACCCGTTCTTGATCGTCGGGATGAATCAGTTTTTGCCATTCTTCCCAATTGGGATTAATTTCATTATTAGTATAGCCCAGCATGGCTTTTAAATTCGTGGCCACATAAAGCTGATTATTTTTGATATCCCAATCCCAAACCCCGACTTCTCCCGCGCTTAAAGCCAAGGCATAACGTTGTTCGCTTAATCGCAATGCTTGATTAATTTGTTGCTCTTTTAGGGCATAACGAATTGCGTGTTCTAAAAGCGTTACATTAAGTTCACTTTTATCGAAGTAATCAGTGGCACCAGCCGCTGTAATTTCTTCGATTTCTCTGGATTTTAGCTCTGATTCTGTGAGGATAAAAATTGGTTGATTACAGCCTTTTTTTCTGGCTTCTTTTAAAAGCTGTAATCCCGCATATGAATCCGGCTCTAATTCGCGATCTATTAAATAGATATCAGCTTGATTATTAATGGTATTTTCTAAGCCTTCTGCATAAGTCTTTACCCAGTTTAAATTAAATTGAAAAGTGCATATTTTATCTAAAAAATCTTTGAATACCTGATAATCATGCAGTTCTCTATCGATGAGTAAAATATTGACAATATATTGAGACATATTTGATATTTTTTTATATTACAAAAATGGTTTGCATAATTTTTTTTTATTTTTTATTTTAAAAATGGATTTTAAAAGATGATTTTGATAGGATCCGATGTTTCAGCTTGATTTCGGGGAAAGATAAAAAAAATTAAAGGATGAATTAAGCAAGTTTTAAACGATTTCTAAACGATCGCCTATCTGGATATTACCACCGCTGATGACTTCTGCTACCACCCCAGTTTGTAAATGACCAAAGTGTTCGGTAAGGAGGCGACATAAAGGCAAATCGCGATCGCCGGTTTCTGGATTTACCTCAATATTGACACAGCGACCAATCCGGGCAGAAACCACAATCCGACTTTCCCCAAGATATAACTCTTTTCCTACCCAGTCAAACTCACTCCAAGGAGCAACTCCGTCTACCACGATATTCGGGCGAAATCGGCGAATATCTAATTCTGCACCTATGCAACGGCTAATTTCATCCATAGTGGCTTGACTGATAATAGAAATATGTCCAGACTGGCGATCGCTATAACGAGTTTCCCCGGTACCTGTTCCCACCAACTGCACTGGAGAATGCTGAGGATGACGGGCTTTTTCCGTAGGTTTTAATCCAGCCAAATAGCCAGTAAAAAAAGCACTAATTGCCGCCCGTCCCTGGGAGGTATTGGTGGCAGCCACCAACAGAGGCGAAGAACTTTGGCCAATGCTAACCCTGAGTTCGGCATTTTCTGGGTCATAAGTACATTTTAACCGAGCTAAACCAGGCCAGTCATTCTGCACCGCAAAGTATTTTTTACTCTGCCAGGGCAAGGTTTCCGGGGAGGCAATTCCCTCAGTATCCACAAACATTAAAGCCATAGCCCGATCGCCTTTAATACCATGTCCAGCCAGCAACACAGCGCGATGCCGCGAAGCGGATCCCGAAGCTTGCCCCCTCTTCGGCGGGGGGGAATCGCACCCTTGGGGAGTCAGACCTTTAATCGGGTGAATAAATAACTGTGTAACGGTTGCCTGGGACATATTTCCGGGGATGTTTGACCATAGGATTTGGCATTTCCTTCCCCTAGAAGATTTGTGGCCTCTCAAAATTGAAAAAAACCGACAAACCCACCCACGAGAAGCTACGTCAACGAAATTATTGACGACTCACTGCCGAAGTTTGAGATTTACTACCCTCTCCACCCAAGCTAGAAAAATAGAAACTACCTACGGTGAATAAAAATACCGCATAGCCCACCGCTTGAGCCAAATAGAGATGAGAGCGATAGCCAAATAAAGCTTTAAGAATCATACCAGGAAACTGGCGATCGGAAAGAAATTCGCTAGTATCCCAAACCATTGGGCCGAGGAGACAGGAACCAGAACTAGAAAAGCACAAGTGACTAAACCGAGCATCGATCTCAGATAAAATCATCGCCGCATTATCAATATTTTTTAACGCGGAAATCACCAATCCAGAGACAATCAAAAGTAACAAGATGCCCATGAGTTGAAAAAATAGCCGCAGATTAATCCTGACGCCTCCTTGAAACAGTAAAAACCCAATCACCACGGCACCGAGCAACCCTAACAATGCCCCGATCGCTGGTGTCCATCCTTGCTGAAACTGAGCCACAATAAATAAGACCGTTTCAAAACCTTCTCGTAACACCGCGATAAAAATTAAGGTGAATATGCCCCAACCGGCTTGCCCATGTTTCAGGCCAGATTTTAGAGATGGGGCGGCGATCGCCGAACTCACCGCAGTTTCGATTTCACCTTTTAAAGATTTAGCCTGCTGAGTCATCCAAATCAGCATCCAACTCAGCATCGCGATCGCCACCAAACAAAATCCCGCCTTGAGCAAAGACTCCACCACTGGGGCATAAAGTTGCTCCGACTGACTCAGGGCGAATAAAATCCCACTAAATAGCCAACCCACTAAGGCACTGGCGACAACCCCACTGACAACCCCACTGTAAACCCAACGGTTTAAATCACTGGCCTGGGCTTTTTTCAAGCAAGCCAGCACAATTCCCACCACCAGAGCCGCTTCCACCCCTTCTCGCAGGGTAATCACAAAAGTTGGTAAGGCCGCACTAAAATCCATAGTTCGATCGTTTTGATTGATTAAGAAAATTCTAAGGCAACAGGGTGTAGGGTGTAGGGCCGCCATCGG
>NZ_LIUQ01000031.1:75860-79803 GCF_001276715.1 Planktothricoides sp. SR001
CCCCCACACCCCACACCCTCTCTTTCCCCTACACCCTACACCCTACACCCTACACGACGGCGGCTTCCCCCGCTCTCGTTTGTAAAGATTTGTGGATCCTGAATCTGTGGATCCCAATTAAATGGTAAAATCAGCCCAATCACCACAATTCCGACCGGATTTGCGGAAATAATTAACAATTGATCATTGACAATTGACAATTAAACAAAATTATCAATTATCAACTATCAACTATCAATTATCAATTACCCATTTCGTGAGGAATGAGGGGTGGTTTACTGGAGATGGTGTGGCGACTTATGTATTGAAAGTTAGCCGCACATTTCACCACAAGTGTGTCAGGAAATACGCACAGAAACCACAGTAGGGGCAATTCCCCCGTGGTTGCCCAAATCTTACACAAAAGATATAGACGGTGCGTAAATCCTGTGCATTTAATGATTCGGACAGAATGCGAGTTTTTTTTGAGATCAACGACTAATGTCTAACTCTACAACTATGACGGCTCCTGCCTCTGGAGATACTGATAAAAAGCTGTCGAAGCTGGAAGCACTCAAGGAGCGTAGTAACTTCTTGCGAGAACCTGTAGCCAGTGAGTTGCTTCTGGATACCAATTACTTTACAGAAGATGGAATTCAAATTCTGAAATTTCATGGTTCTTATCAGCAAGACAATCGTGATAATCGGGTCAAAGGGCAAGAAAAAGATTATCAAATGATGCTGCGTACCCGATCGCCTGGTGGATTTATTCCCCCCCAACTTTATCTCACTTTGGATCGCTTATCGGATCAATATGGGAATCATACTCTGCGAGCCACCACTCGCCAGGGCTTTCAACTGCACGGCATTCTCAAGAAAAATCTAAAAAGTGCGATCGCGGAAATTGTCCGCAATATGGGGTCAACCCTGGGGGCTTGTGGCGATCTGAATCGCAACGTCATGGCACCTCCGGCTCCCTTTCACAATCGCCCAGAGTATGACTATGCCTTGCGCTATGCCAACAATATCGCCGATTTACTCACCCCTCAAAGCGGCGCTTATTATGAGATTTGGCTAGATGGGGAAAAAGTTATTAGTGGGGAAGAAAATCCCGCCGTTAAAGAAGCCCGCCGCCATCAGAATAATGGGACTCTGTTTGAGGATAGCCAAGAACCCATCTATGGCACTCAATTTATGCCCCGCAAATTCAAAATTTGCGTGACCGTACCGGGAGATAATTCCGTAGATATCTATACCCAAGACCTGGGTTTAGTGGTCATTTCTGACGAACAGGGTAAGTTAATGGGATTTAACGTCCTCGCGGGCGGTGGTTTAGGTCGGACTCATAACAAAGAGGAAACCTTTGCCCGGTTAGCGGATCCCATTGGTTATGTAGCCAAAGAAGATGTCTATGAGTTGGTGAAAGCTGTGGTCGCCACTCAACGGGATTATGGCGATCGCCAAAACCGCCGTCATGCGCGGATGAAATATCTCATCAATGACTGGGGGGTGGAAAAATTCCGCGCCACCGTAGAAACCTATTTTGGCAAAAAACTCGAACCCTTTAAGCCCTTACCCGAATGGAAGTATGAAGACTTTCTCGGTTGGCACGATCAAGGGGATGGGTTGATGTTTCTGGGCATTTCTATTGAAAATGGCCGAGTTTTCGATCGCGGTGATTTTAAACTCAAAACCGCCTTGCGGGAAATTGTCGAGAAGTTCAACATACCAATGTTGGTCAGTCCCCATCAAAATGTAATTCTCTACGATATTAATCCCGCCAACCAGCAGGAAATTAAACAAATCCTCCAAGGCTATGGGATCAAAGCCGAAACGGAAATCGATCCTCTCGTGCGGACCGCAATGGCTTGTCCCGCGTTGCCTACTTGTGGATTAGCGGTGACGGAATCAGAACGCGCCATTCCCGGAATTTTAGAGCGAATTCGCACTCTATTAAATAAATTAGGGCTATCCCAAGAGCAATTTGTAGTCAGAATGACCGGCTGCCCAAATGGTTGTGCTCGCCCTTATGTGGCAGAATTAGGATTTGTCGGCAGTGCGCCAGAAAGTTATCAAATTTGGCTCGGTGGTTCCCCCAGCCAAACCCGACTGGCTCAACCCGTAATTGAGAAGCTACATATTGATTACTTAGAGGCATTCCTAGAGCCGATTTTGATCAATTTTAAGCAAAATCGACTCTCTGCCGGTGAGAGTTTTGGCGATTTTTGCGATCGCATTGGACTCGACACCATTCGTGAACTTACCGCCTCTTATAAGCAAAATACTCCTGTAACTAGCAACAAAATGACTACCGAATTATTGACCGCTCCCGTTGACACAGATTTGACTCCCAGCCCCGAAACTATTTCCGAAGAGATCGCCGATCAAGGTTCTGAAGAAGACGAAAAAGAACGTCGCCCCCGTCGTCGCGTCAACCTCAGCGAAGATATTTATCATCGCCTGAAAAATGAAGCCGCCCGTCAAGGCAAACCTATGAGCGAACTAGCCGCGAATGCCCTGGAAGCTTTCCTCGCTAGTCAACAATCGGCTGATCAGGTTGACGGTTAATTTTTGTTGATTGTTGATTGTTGATTGTTGTTGGTTGATTGTTGATTGTTGATTGTTGTTGGTTGATTGTTGATTGTTGATTGTTGATTGTTGTTTTACCAGCGAATAACTCACAACTAACAACGAATAACTAACAACGAATAACTAACAACGAATAACTAACAACAAATAACCATCAACAATCAACAAACCTCCCTCCGCTCCAGAAGATCCTCCGCTCCAGAAGCTCCAGAAGCCCCTCCGCTCCTTCATGTCTCAATTACAAAGAATCGCGATCGCACAAGCCCAAATTCAAGGTCAGCAAATATTGCTGACCGCCGAACAGCAGCACTATCTGATGCGAGTGCTGCGGTTAAAAATAGGCGATCGCTTTATTGTCATCGATCCTCAAGGGGGTTGGTGGTTGTCGGTACTCCAAAGCCAGTACGGTCTTGGGGTCTCCCCAAGTATAGTAACTGGCGTAGAAGACAACGGCCTTTATTATGGCCAAATTCTCGAACCGATAGCCATTGCCACCGAATTACCTGCTACCGTTTCCTTAATTGTGGCTATGCCCAAAGGAAATGGCTTAGAAGAGATAGTGCGTCAAACTACAGAACTCGGTGTGAGTGCGATTTATCCGGTAATGAGCGATCGCAGCCTCCTCAAACCTAGCCCCCAAAAAATTCAACGGTGGCGTCGCATTGCCCAAGAAGCCGCCGAACAGTCAGAACGAGCAAAAGTCCCGACAATTTTTGAACCGATCGCTTTCTCTGAATGTTTAGGGCAAATTTCTCAGGCTTCATGTAGGGGCGAACAGCCGTTCGCCCCTACCCTCACCCAGGAAAATTCGGGGGGATCCGACACCCCCCTTATTAAGGGGGGCGGGGGGGGATCCGACTCTAAAAAATATAAATATATCTGTGTGGCTCGTGGGGATAGGCCACATTTACTCAAAACTTTGCAAGGATCTGACCTTAAATCTGAAGCAAATCCCCAAATCGCGATCGCCACTGGGCCCGAAGGCGGCTGGACAGCCACAGAAGTGGAACAGGCGATCGCTGCGGGTTTTCAGCCAATTTCTTTAGGCGATCGTATCCTCAAAGCCGTTACCGCCCCCATTGTCGCCTTATCCCTCGTCGCTGCTTACTTAGAAAGTTAGAAACCGGGTTTCTGCGTTAACTGATGCCAATCCGCCAATCCGCCAATCCGCCAATCCGCCAATCCGCCAGGGAATAAATTCCCGTCGCTTTTAGCTAAAGTCGGTTAAAACCGACTGAAATCGATAATTTGAAATCAAATAATTATAATTGGATTTATTTACAACTGAAATCGATATAGCGGTTTTTATTGGATTACAGAGGTTTTCTGGATTCCCGCCTGGGCGGGAATGACAGCAGCAATTCTCATTTTGGAA
>NZ_LIUQ01000049.1:0-39472 GCF_001276715.1 Planktothricoides sp. SR001
GCGAAGCATTCCGATAATAAATCTCGGCTTTTTACCGAAAAATATTGACCGGAATGCTTCGCCCCTACAAAAATTAAGAATAGTTAGCCAATTCATTAGCGGCTCGCAGACGCAAACTTAATTCTTTAGAAATTTCTAATAAAATTTGCGGATGTTGCTGAATTAACTGGTCAAAACTATTTTTCTGCAACGCCAATACGGTGCAATCAGTAGCAGCCTGGACTGTGGCTGAATGGGGTAAATCGTCTAATAAGGTCATTTCGCCAAAATGCTCCCCGACGGATAATTTAGCGATTTCTTTCGGCGGAGCATTTAGGGGTTGTCGCATAATTTTCACGGTGCCGGAGGTGATAATATATAAAATGTCTCCTAAACTGCCTTCGGTGAAAATTATTTCTCCCGCCAGAAAATTTTGGGGCATCATTTCTCGCGAAATTAGGGATAACTGATCTAAGTTTAAATGCCGAAATAGGGCAATTTGTTTGAGCAATAATAACTGCTCGGTGAAAACTGGCAAAACAGCCTCAGAGAATAGACTTTGCTGGGACAATTCTCCAGGAAATTCATGGTTAGTTTGCTGGGTTTCTAAGGCGAATGAAGCCGCTATTTTAATCCAGCGATCGCTTGCTTCTGAAGCTGCTTGAAGTAATTGCCGTTGGGTTTCATCTAATGGGGAAAGAGGAGAAAGATTAACCGACGTTTTGGGCTGAGTGGTTTTGCCGGAAGCAAACCGTTCCAGGAGTGGCATTATGGGCAGGACAAACCGGCGCTGTGGCAGAGATGCCAAGGTTTCCACTGCATTAGCCCGTTCTCTTTGATCTGGGGAAGAAAGTCGCCGTTGCACATAGCTGATCGTGCGCGAATGGCCGAAACAAGATAGGACATAAAATAAGCGATCGAGAATGCGTTGATGATAGTCTTTGATCGCGGCAAGAAAGAACTTTAAATCCGGTTGATCCGAGGGCATTTCTTGCTGCCACCGCAGACTCTGCGTTATTAGTTGAAAATCCGCATCAAGATAGTTAAACAGTACCGCCTCAGCTTGGTTGCTGCCCACTTTGGCGATCGCGGCAATTGCGGCATCTATCACCTCTGGTTGGGGCGCGGACAAATACGGCTGCACCACCGCTAAACTGGAATCCCCATAAGCAGCTAAAGCGATCGCCGCTTGGTTGCGGACGTTCGGGTCGGCATCCTCCAAACCTCTGGCCATATATGACAACATTTCTGGACAATGCACCGTACCCAACAGGTGAAAGGCAGCCCCGCGCACTTCCGGGGAGGGATGGTTGACTTGTGCGATCGCGATTTTGCCAATCAAACGGTCATGGGGTTGGGCAATGGTGGCCAGGGTTTCCAGGGTTTCCCGTCTCACCTCTGGGGCAGCCCCTCGGAGAATTTTTTCTAGCTGGGAAATAAACTCTGGTTGGCGACTATAGCGGCTTAAAACTGTTCTCACCGCCGCTTGTGCGGGGGTGGGTTCTGATTCTGAATGCCATAAAAGTTCACAAGCGGCCTCGGTTTCCGCGCTAGTTCCTTGACTGGTGGCGGCAACACAGGCGATCGCCTTTACTTCCTGATTTTCATCCGCTAATAATGACGACAATTGCTCATCTTTCACCGCATAACCACTGGCAATCAAAACTTCCAAAGCAATACTTCGAGTGGTTGAGTCTGGGGAGTTTAATAACTGCTCAAATTTATGAATTAATGCCCGGTTGTGGGTTTGGGTGGCCAGTCGTACCACAGCCCGACGGGTTGCGGCGTCTGCATTTGGTAATAATGCCTCTAATTCGGGGAATATTTTGCGGAGATTTTTTAGATAAGCGGCTAATTGTAAGCCTAAAATTTTGGCATTTTGATTCTCGCTACTTAACAAAGCGCGAACTTGGTCAATGGATAGATAACGGATATGTTGAATCCCACTTTTTACATGATCCAAACTGACCTGTCCGTTCCGCAACATTGCCACTAAAGATTTTAAATAGCTTTTGCCAGTCAAGCAACTAATCACGATTAAAATTGTGCTGATGACAATCCCTAGCCAGCTAACTTGTAAGTTGGTCAAAATTGGCTGGGCAACCAGGAGAATTGCCCCGGCAAAAATGCGTCCCATTGGGGTAAAAATTCCCTCACTGAGTACCCGAATTCGGCCACTAAATTGAGGCGGCACCGCATTGTAGTTTAAGTTCATTACCGGAATACCGATACTATATAATAAAGTGCGGTAAGTAAAATTAGCGCCAATGGCTGAAGGTAATTTGAAGCTGACCGCTAATCCCATAAAAGTGAGCAAGTTAGCTAGGGGATAAATCAGGTTCATCGGTCTGACACCCAGTTTTTGAATCAGGGGCCTGGTGAAAAAGACAATTAATATTAATTCCAGGGCGGTTAGGGCGGCTGTGACTAATCCCAGGAAACTGGCTAAATTTTGAGCATTGGTAAATGTTTCGGTATAAATAATCGAATGTTGAACTTCGTTGATAGAACGAACCATCTCCAAGGCAAAAGCACTAATCGCTAAATAAAATATGATGGGGTAATTGGCGATTAGCTGGGGGATTATTTGCAGGTTTTTCCTACTCCATTCTTGAGTTTGCGAGGGTTTTTCGGCGTTTTTGCTAATTGGTTTTTCGTGTTTTTGTAAGGAATTGATTTCCGCGATCGCCAGACCATAGAGGACTGGCATTAATAGCAACTGATTTTCTAAGGTGATGGATTTGGACAGCAACCCGACCAACATACTACCGAGGAAATAGCCAATGCTAGACCCTAGGGACAAAATTGGCGTATATCGCTTTAATTCTAAGGAGGTAAAATAGTCACTAACTAAAGTCCAGAACTTAATCCTAAACAGCAAAACATAAGCAACCCAGGCAAAGATTAAGAGACTAAAATAGACCGCTACAATATTCCAACTCAGAAGCGATCGCAGTCCCAATACTATTACACTGGAAATGCCCAAGACCCACTGAAATAATTTGGGGCGATCGCAACGGTCAATAATCCGACTAAACCCCCCAGATACTAAAATCGTAGCGATCGGCATCAAAATTAAAAATAGGGGCAAATACTTCGGCCCGGCTTTCGCCAAAAATAACGAACGACCAATGGTTAAAGCAATGGCATTACTGCCCATAATTAAAAAGCCGATAAACGCCAAGTGAGCTAGTCGGCTAATTTCTTGAACCGAACTCCCCAGACGTTTTTCAATTAATCTAAACATTTGAAAATTTTCCTCACCCATTCACAGGTCAATGAAAATCAGCATCCAGGAGTCAGCTATCAGCAGTCAGCCACGATCATTTCACTCTTCCGCTAACTTAGCATCGGGATAAATGCTGACGAAAAAAAGTCATTTTCACCACAATATTTGTCAGAAAATTATAATTTTTTTGCTGATTTTTTCTCTGACCATATATCAATTTCTTGTATAGCACAAAATCTTAAAAATGTCTGGCCATGATGGGGTGCAGATGATGTATTCCAGACATTAGACATATTGCTTTCATGCCGGATCGATCCCCCAACCTCCCGATGGGGGCTTTTTAGCTTGGGAAAGTTGCTGAATGGTTGCCCAATGGTTGCGGAATGATTGCGGAATAATTATGACAAAGAAGTAGGGTGGGCGATGCCCACCCTACTTATAATTAATTAGAAAATTGCCGCGCCGTGATTCGTTCTGAATGGTTTATGAATGGTTTCTCAATGGTTTCTGAATGGTTTATGAATGGTTTCTGAATGGTTTCTATTCTGAAGAGTGATGGTGATTTGGGTCAAAACCTGTACCAAAACCTGTACAAAAAGTGGGGCGTTACAGGACTAGAGTCAAATTTGGCAAAATTATTGAATCGAGACATACATTAAATGGTGTTAACTACCTAGAAATCTAAATCATCCTTTAGACTAAACAAGATTGAACAAAAGAAGAAAAATCCGATCGCTCGGAAGGTCAATGGGCGAAATTGCCCCAGAATTTACTTAGTTGACTTAGCAGTTTACTTAGCAGCAGTACATACTAACATCTTCACCACATTCGTCAGCGAGGTAACACAAAGCCCGAAAACGCAATCCGACGAATTGTTCATAGAACGGATTGAGTTTACACATTGGGGGAATGTGGAACAACGTTCGGCCAAATAGTTGAATGTCTCGCTCAAAAGGGCATTGTGCCGGAATCAGTTTGCAAACCGATCTAGCAAATTTTTGATCTTTCACTTCGATGGCATCAATCCAATTGCGAGCAGGTTGCAATAACACATCAAACAGGTTTGAAGATTTACGAGACTGTTTGCCAGAGAGACTAGATGCAATAGTCATTGGACACCTCTTTTAATAATTTTTGACTAAAGAACATCACGAGCTGGTCGCGATAAATTGATCTTCGGCAATTCTCCCCAATATCAGTGCGATCGCTGTAACAATTTGTTTGTGTTCTCCCTCGCAAGATTGGGTGATCTGCGTTCTCTGAACGGTGCGATCGCGCTCATCAGCTTTGGTGATCGAGATCACCTATTCCAGAAAATTATTTTACTTTCGCCAAGGTTTAAAAGCTGAAATCCTCAAGGGGACTAGGGTTGCAGAATTTCAGAAATTAAACACGATTTCTAAAGATTTAGCTTGAGATCAAAAATAGTATTCATACTTACAATACCATTTCACCAACCAAAGTGGGTAATCTATCCCATAAATAGGATTTTTTGTCATCTCTTCTTTAAATTTTCAGCCACAGGGGAGTAGGGGGGCAGGGGAGTAGGGGAGTAGGGGAGTAGGGGGGCAGGGGAGTAGGGGAGTAGGGGAGTAGGAAAGTAGGGGACAAATAACAAATAACAAATAACCAGCAACAAACAATAACTTATAAACGACAAATTTAATCACAAATTTATGGTTTAAGTAAATTGTCAATATATCTTTGAATCGCGGCTTTCAGAGTTTCCATGCGAATGGGTTTGCTGACATAATCATTCATGCCAGCTTCTAAACAAATTTCGCGATCGCCCTGCATAGCATTGGCGGTCATAGCAATAATATAAGGACGGCTACTTTCGGGATACAGATCACAAATTTGCCGCGTGGCTTCGATGCCATCCATTTCGGGCATTTGTACGTCCATTAAAATTAAATCATAGACTTGCTCTTCTAAAGCGGCTAACACTTCTAAGCCATTATTGGCAATTGCCGCTTGATATCCTAAACGCTTCAGGAATTGTTTCGCTAATTTTTGATTGATCGGGTGATCTTCCGCTAACAAAATCCGCAAGTTGTAGTTTTCACTGGAGTCAGGTTTAGTCTTTTCATCGACCGGCTGTTTTGGGGTAAGTTCCGGGTTTTCACCTACGTCGAGAATGACTGTAAAATAAAACTTTGACCCTGGATTTATAGTGGTGCCTAATTGCCAATAACTCGGCGGATTTCCGGCAAAGTTTTCCTGACTTTCTACCCATATTTTCCCGCCCATTAACTCAACTAAGCGTTTGCTAATTGCCAAACCTAAGCCGGTGCCGCCATATTTACGGGCAATGGAAGCATCCGCTTGGGTAAAGGGTTGAAAAAGTTGTTTGATTCGATCGCCTTTAATTCCTACTCCAGTATCTTGCACCGCAATCATCAATTCATATTTATCTTTTTGACTTTCCGTCACTGGATGACCGCTAACGGCGATCGCCACTGTCCCTTGCTGAGTAAATTTAATCGCATTGCCAACTAAATTAAGCAAGATTTGCCGAAAACGATTGCTATCTCCCCTCATCCAATGGGGAAGTTTAGGATCTAGAGTATAGGTTAATTGAATATTTTTTTCTCTGGCTTGTTTGCGGAAAATATGGCTAATTGAATCGAGCAATTCCGCCAAAGAAAATAAATGTTTTTCTAAAGTTAAATTTCCTGATTCAATTTTTGAAAAATCCAGAATATCGTTAATAATTACTAAAAGAGAATTGCCACTTTCTTGCAGAGTTTTTACATAGTCTTTTTGTTGCTCGTTCAGGGTAGTATTTCCCAGTAATTCTGCCATACCCAACACCCCATTCATCGGAGTGCGAATTTCGTGACTCATGGTGGCCAAAAAAGCACTTTTGGCTTTAGTTTCTGCTTCGGCGGCTTCTTTGGCTTTTGCTAAAGCTAGTTGTTGTTCTAAGGCTTGGTTGTAATCCATCAGCAGCTTTTCCGTTTGTTTGCGTTGGCTAATATCTTGAAAGGTGGCGATCGCATAAATCACCTCTCCCTGTTCGTTATAAATTGGCTTTCCCCAAGCTTCGACGGGAATAATGCGATCGCCTTGATGAATTTCAATATCATCAGCCTTAGAAGCTTCTCCTCGTAATGCTTTAATAATCGGTAATCGCTCTTGAGGATAAACTTGATTAGTTTGGGCAATATAGCTTTGATATACCTGAGCAATTTCCTCTGGTTTGGTTTCGGGAATAACCCCTTTGCCTAAAATTTCCTGAGCTTTGGTATTAGTATAGTAAGGATGACCTTGCTCATCAATAATAGCAATACCAATTGGTACAGCTTCAAGAAACTGTTTAAGCTGTTGTTCACTATTTCTCACTTGGCGATAAAGTTGAGCATGGCGAATGGCGATCGCTGCTTGACCAGCAATCAACTGTAACAATTCCACTCGTTCTGCGGTAAACGCTCCAATAGTCAGATTATTTTCCAAATAAATAATACTCACTAATTGACCTTGGTTAATCAGCGGCACGCAGAAAACCGACAAGGGCTGATATTTTAAAATATAAGCATCTTGAGTAAAATTACCTTGTTTTGCTGCATGATTTAACACCACAATGTTTTGCGTCCTGGCCACATATTTAATTATCGTCTGGGGCAAAGTCTCACAACTTTCAATGGGACTGGGTTTCCAGACTTCTACTTGCTGCGAATCAACGACTTTAGAAGCTTCAATGACTAAACCATCTGCTTCAACTAAAATCAGATAAGCACTTTGCGCCCCCGCATTTTCAATTATAACATCCAGCAACTTCACTAACAAAATTTCCAAAATAATTTCGCCAGAAATGACTTTATTAAATTTCAAAATTGTTTCAATATCTAAATGAGTTTTGGGCGCACTGGTGGTGATATAGGAGAGAATCGTTGTCTCAGTCCTCGCTCTCACTTTTGATGGTAATTTTAATAAATCAGCATAACTATTTTCTAAATGTTTTACTTTAGCTTGTGCGCCCCAAAGTTCATAAGCATAGAGAGCCTCTTGCAGATAAACGCTGGCAATTTTATCTTTGCCCCAGCCTAAGTAAAACTTGACGGCTAGTTCATTAGCCAGGGCTTCTTCCTGGAGGTATTCATTAGCTTTGGCTCCCGCAATGGCGCGATCGTATAACTCAATGGCTTCGGCTTTTTGGCCTAACAATCGGCATTTTTCTGCGGCCACTAAATCTACTTTATGCTGGTGGTTCATCGGCGCATAATCAGCCCAATATTGTTGCAATTGACTTTGATTTTCTTCTACCCGTTGCAGCACTTCAGATAGTTCCTCTGATGCGGAACTGACCGCCGCCAAAGCGATCAAAGAATCATAGAAATAAAAAGTTGGTTCGCCAAAAGTCCCCACTCCACCCATGAAATAATGCCTGACTTCCGCTGCATAACTTTGAGATTTTTCTATGTCCCCAAACAAATAGCACAGCATCAGCTTGTATAAATAGAAAAAATATAAGCCAAATAAGTCATGGGCTTTAAGAAGTTCAGGCAAAAATTCAGCTTCTTCTAAGGCGCTTCCCGATAAAATACAAAGATCGGCTGGCGTTTCTAGTGGCGTTTCTAGTGGCGTTTCTAGTAAATTTAAAATCGACTGCCAATGAATGCGACAATAATTCGCGGTGGTAAATTGCTTTTGTTGCGCCAATCCATTGCAATAGCTGCCAATTTCCGATGCTAGTCTGGTTAAGGGCTGACCGCAGGCAAAAGCATTAATACAAAATGTATAAGCACTCCGTCCGGCGAAATCTAAGTTGCCCACTTCTATGGCAGTGGTGTAACTTTCTTGCGCCAATATAAGGGTTTCTTTGAGATGCGATCGCCGATGCAACCCGAATAGCGCCGCCGTTGAAAATGCCTCTGGTATGACGGTTTTCACACCTAGTTTAATCGCCGATTGGAGTGACAATTTAGCAAACTTTACCCCCGTATCCACATCTTTGATAAAATTACAAGTAATCATGGAATAGCAGGCATAAGCAAAAGGTGAAGCTAAGGTATTACCTAATGAAATCGATAGCTTGACTGATAAGGCGATCGCCAGCGGTAGCAGGGGAGAACCAATAATATAAGCTGCCGGGATAATACTGTTAGCAATCTGCACAATGGCGATTTTTTCCGGATCGGTCATCATTGGCCGATCAACTAGGTCTTGAATTTCTTGATCGCCGATCAGGTGGTTAATTTCTGCCACTGCCTGCTGCAAATCCTGTGGGGTGGGTGACTCAGGCAGATTTACACCCAATTTTTGCAACATTTGTTGAGCAATTGAGATAGCTTCTTTGAGTTGATTTCGGTTGACATGGGCAAAAATTTTTGTGCGGTAAACGCTGACTTGATCGAGTAATTTATCCGCTTGGCCTATAACAGATTTTACCAGAATTTCCATATGTTCAAAATCACCGCAAATGGAAGCTAATTCTGCGGCTTGATTATGAAAATTTAGGGTAATTTCATATTGCCGTTGCCAAGGCTTTTCCCCTAGCAAAGATAAACCGACTGTGGCATATTCACGTGCCGATTGATAAGCGGTTGCGTCCCTGGCTTTGTCGCAAGCCATCAAATTCAGTTGGGCTAATTCATCTCGTTCTGATTGGTCGGTAATTAAGGTAATTCCATAGTTTAATTGATTCAGGAGGTTAAAAATCTGCTCCTCTCTGGCAGGGGGTAAAAGGTTTTGCAGCACCACTTGTCCAATGTGGTAATGGGTTGCTTCTTTTTCCCCATCAGGAATTAGAGAATAAGCTGCTTGCTGGATGCGATCGTGACTAAATTTATAGGATTGAATCAGTAAATCTCGATCTAATTCAGACCGGGGAAAAATCAAGTTTTGATTCAGAGCAATTTTTAACTCTTCAAAAATTTCTTGGGGCGATCGCTCAGTAATCCAGTTCAGCAAGGTCAAGTCAAATTCGGCTCCCCAGCAAGCGGCTAAAGATAATATTTTCTGGGTAATGGGGGGTAATTCTTGCAGTTTACTCACCATTAATTCTACGACATTATCCGTAAATTTTCTGGCTTTTATGGCGGCAATTTCCCATTGCCAAACTCTTGTGTTACGGTTGAATGTAATTAAGTTTGACCGATACAAAGCTTGGATAAATTCAGTGATAAAAAAAGGATTTCCCCCGGTTTTTTGTCGGACTAACTCGGCTAAATCTCCCACCTGTTCCGGAGTTTGTTTTAGGGTATCGCTGATTAAATAAGCAATTTGCTTCAGGGGTAACGGTTGTAAGGTTATTTGGTTAATGGTTTGGTTAATGGCGTTGTTATTTTGGCGAATTTTTTCCAGGGTCATCAGTAAAGGATGTCCGGCCATTACTTCATTATCTCGATAGGCTCCTAAGAGGAGTAGATATGACGTTTGCCCGTCAAGTAAGAGTATTTCTATTAGTTTTAAGGTGGCAGTATCCGCCCATTGCAAATCATCGATAAATATGGTTAAGGGATGGTCTGGCGTACAGAAAACTCTGATGAAATTGCCGAAGACCAGGTTAAACCGATTTTGCGCTTCGTTGGGTTCTAAAGCCGGGACTGGAGGCTGTTTGCCGATGATTAATTCTACTTCGGGAATTACGTCAATAATAATTTGTCCGCTGGCTCCTAAGCCTTGCAATAATTTTTTTCGCCAGACTTGCAATTGTGCCTCTGTTTCCCCTAATAGTTGTTCGATTAATCCGCCAAATGCGGCCACGATCGCCGAGTAGGGAATATTCCGTTGAAATTGGTCGAATTTACCCGAAATAAAATAGCCTCGCCGAGCGGTAATCGGTTTAAAAAGTTCTTGAACTAACGATGATTTACCAATTCCAGAATATCCCGCAACTAACATGAATTCTACCCCCCGAATTCTTCCAGGAAGGGGGGATTCAGGAGGGTTCGCTACGCGCTCAAATGCTGCCAGTAGGGTGGCGATTTCCGCTTCCCGTCCGTAAAGTTTTTGGGGAATTTGAAAGCGATCGCAAATATCTTGCTCTCCCAAAGGAAAAGGGGCAATATTTCCCGTAGTTTCTAATTGGCGGCGACATTCGGCTAAATCCGCTTTTAATCCAGCCGCACTTTGATAGCGATTTTCCGCATTTTTCGCCATCAATTTCATTACAATATCCGCAACAACTTGGGGAACGGGCAACGGGGAACGGGGAACGGGGTGTAGGGTGTAGGGTGTGGGGGTGTTCTCTATCTCCTCCGCTCCTCTGCTCGATGGCGGCTCGATGGCGGCTCCTCCGCTGATGGCGGCCACAAGAGCCCTGTTCCCTGTTACCTCTTCCCCGTTCCCTAATAACGGCGGCATTTTGGCAATATGACAATGGATTAATTCCAAGGGGTCGCTACTTTCAAAGGGCAATTTTCCCGCCAGCATTTCGTAGAATGTAACCCCTAAAGAATAAAAATCGGTACGATAATCTAAGCCCCGATTCATTCTGCCGGTTTGTTCCGGGGAAATATAAAGTAATGTGCCTTCTAATACATTGGGATTCTTTAAGGTGGGGTTTTCTCGACTCAGTTGGGTGGCAATGCCAAAGTCAATTATTTTTAGTTCTTTCGTTTCGGGGTTCACTACAATATTGCCCGGATTAATATCTTTGTGAATGATATTTTGCCCGTGAATTTGACCCAAGCTTTCGGCGATCGCGATCGCTAGGTCTAAAAATTCTTTCAGACTAATTTTACCCCGCTGCTTTAACCATTGTTTCAAGGAAATGCCGCCAAAGTCTTCCAGGACGATCACATAACTGCGTTGCCATTCTTCCAGGCTATAGGCTTTGACAATTCCGGGAGACCCTATCTGGCAAGTGAGAAAGTATTCTTGTTTATAGCCACGAATTTGCTCAGAGGTCGGATACTCTCGGTTGAGTAATTTCAGGATTACCGGCAGGCGATCGCCGACTCGTCGCCCCCGGTAGACCTGGGAGTTCTCACTATGATGAATTTCAATTAAGTCCTCGTATCCAGCCAGGGCGATCATAAGAATGATATTGAGAAATAATCTTGATGAGTGATATTGGTAAAAAGTGATCGGTTTAGCGATCAAAGAAGGCCATTCTCTTCTACTGTTATCACAATAACGTTCAAACGATCCTAGCCGGGACAAAAAAATGTAGTCGTCGGTGGGGAAAAGTAATAAATATATTATTACATATAACATATATTTAATAATATACTATATACAGCATATACAGCATAAGACCAGAAACCTGGTTTCTATGCCCGGTTTATGAGGCGGGTTTATGGGTCGGGTTTATGGGTAATGGGTGTGAGGGCGAAGCATTCGGGTACAAATATTAATGGTGAAAACCCAGAGTTAATTGCCCGGTAAGCGAAGCTATGCCGTCAGGCTTCATGCTTCGCCCCTACTGGGCAAATATTTGGGTAAAAAACCGGGTTTATATTTGATTTTTGGATTTCGGCAAATATTTGGGTAATAAACCCGGTTTCTATGCCTGTTTTTGGGGTTTCTAGGTAGGGGCAAAGCATTCCGGCGGATAATTTATGGGAGAAAACTAGAAATCTACGACCGGAATGCTTCGCCCTTATTTGTGCTCCTGGTTTTTGGGTTAATCGACTTCGGCAAAGAAGAAACCGGGTTTCTATGTCAGTTTTGGACTTCGGCAAATGTGTGGGTAAGAAACCCGGTTTCTGGGGGAAAACAAGAAACCGGGTTTCTATTTTATTTTGGGACTTCCGCAAATATTTGGGTAGGGGCAAAGCATTCCGGCGGATAAATTATGGGAAAAAACTAGAAATTTATGACCGGAATGCTTCGCCCTTATGCAAAGAAGAAACCGGGTTTCTATTTTATTTTTGGACTTCGGCAAATATTTGGGGAAGAAACCCGGTTTCTGGGTTCTTAGCGGAATTTATCTTTAAGAACTGCCTTTCCTGCCAAAATTTTGCCGCGAACAATCAAATACCAGGGAAAAGCAATAATCCAAAGTGCAACTATACAAATGAAAAGTATTACTGGCTTACAAGAAATCCCTGACTTGTACTTATGCAAATTAATTTTCGACGAGTCAAACGCTGCCCAAATCGCTGAACCTAGAACAATTAACGATATCGTTGGATTCGGTAGTAACAATCCCACAGTAACAAGTCCAAATGTAAACAAAAGAGCAGCCCACCATACCATAGTTTTTCTCCTTTATGACAGTATTAACTGATTTAGTTTCTAATCAATTAATATCCCCAGCGAGTGGGGATAATACACGGGACGAGCCCTCTGGTTAGTTCCCAGTGCGTTTCCATTCAATTAATATCCCCAACGAGTGGGGATTCATCTGACAAAAAAAGAGAAAGCGATGATAGAAGTCGCTTTCGTTTCCATTCAATTAATATCCCCAACGAGTGGGGATACTGCAACTGATACCGCGATCGCAACCGATACCGCCACGTTTCCATTCAATTAATATCCCCAACGAGTGGGGATAATCGTGCAAAAACTTGAATCCGAAATTGTTCGACTGTTTCCATTCAATTAATATCCCCAACGAGTGGGGATACTGCCTTGTCTGATGCCCGCACTGCGACGAACATTGGTTTCCATTCAATTAATATCCCCAACGAGTGGGGATACATCGAAAACAGATCGTGGAAGTTTCCTAGTTGGGGAGAAAAAACGCTGTTTCCATTCAATTAATATCCCCAACGAGTGGGGATGAGTCTGACGATAAAATTTTGCAAGTATTTATGGAAGACTTTTTATGTTTCCATTCAATTAATATCCCCAACGAGTGGGGATGGCTTATTGGAAAGTAGCCAAAGCCAAAAATATTGTTTCCATTCAATTAATATCCCCAACGAGTGGGGATACGAATTGATTGATGAATTATCGGCAAAACGAGGGCAAAAGCGTTTCCATTCAATTAATATCCCCAACGAGTGGGGATACGGCGATCGCTTCCACTATCCACCACGGCGATCGGTTTCCATTCAATTAATATCCCCAACGAGTGGGGATACCGTATTGTTTCCCGACGGGCGACTACCAATGCCCGGTTTCCATTCAATTAATATCCCCAACGAGTGGGGATTCCCTGCTTAAGTAAGTCTTCGATTTTGTCGATACTGCCAAGTTTCCATTCAATTAATATCCCCAACGAGTGGGGATACGAATTTGTTTTAACCCTTCGATTTCCTGATCTACTTTGACTGTTTCCATTCAATTAATATCCCCAACGAGTGGGGATAACCAAGCGTGTTGAACGCATCGCTTAAGGAAATAGAAGAAGTTTCCATTCAATTAATATCCCCAACGAGTGGGGATCCGCTATGGTTGGCCGCCATGTTCTATCCCGGAATGGCGGTTTCCATTCAATTAATATCCCCAACGAGTGGGGATATTTATCGAATCTTTGTCATGTCAGATTATAACATCACGTTTCCATTCAATTAATATCCCCAACGAGTGGGGATGAGTGGGACAGTTTAAATTTATTGATAGGAAGGAGAACGTTTCCATTCAATTAATATCCCCAACGAGTGGGGATAATACATTACACGTATTATTGTAGGATTAGGTCTATCTCTGCTTGTTTCCATTCAATTAATATCCCCAACGAGTGGGGATTCAAAATAGATGCAAAAGTAGACACAAAAATAAATAGTGTTTCCATTCAATTAATATCCCCAACGAGTGGGGATTAAACCAGAGCGGAATATTGATGCACGACACTCCTTTAGTTTCCATTCAATTAATATCCCCAACGAGTGGGGATTGTCTACTATGACAAGGAAAATAAAATGATCATAGTTAGTTTCCATTCAATTAATATCCCCAACGAGTGGGGATAATTTCAAAAACTTTGGTACTTGCAACAGATTGAATATCCGTTTCCATTCAATTAATATCCCCAACGAGTGGGGATTAAACAATTTCAATTCCCGCAATTGTTTACACTATATGGTTTCCATTCAATTAATATCCCCAACGAGTGGGGATTACTCGGCATTTTTTCTTGGTGCTGATGCAAGTCCAGTTTCCATTCAATTAATATCCCCAACGAGTGGGGATTAAGTTTAGCCAGCGGGCTTTATTAGCACTTTCAGAGTGTTTCCATTCAATTAATATCCCCAACGAGTGGGGATAGTATCAGGTCTTGTAGCTAAAGCTACTCGGGCGAGTTTCCATTCAATTAATATCCCCAACGAGTGGGGATACCTGCTCCTCCCTGTTTGCCCAAAGGAAAAGCGGGTTTTGTTTCCATTCAATTAATATCCCCAACGAGTGGGGATAAACCTAACTTAATTTAGGAGAAAAACAATGAAACTGTTTCCATTCAATTAATATCCCCAACGAGTGGGGATTATGTACCAACCATTGATGCCACAACACGCCACAACCTGTTTCCATTCAATTAATATCCCCAACGAGTGGGGATATCTTCATAGCTCCTAAAGAGTATCAATTAGGATGTATAGTTTCCATTCAATTAATATCCCCAACGAGTGGGGATTATCACTTATGGGCCAACCCCAGTTGGATGATACATCATAGTTTCCATTCAATTAATATCCCCAACGAGTGGGGATATAGCTGTAGGGTAATATTCTCAACATTACTATTCCCATAAAAGTTTCCATTCAATTAATATCCCCAACGAGTGGGGATACGTTCGTTCAGCCCAATCATTGGACCTCACTCAGGTCAGTTTCCATTCAATTAATATCCCCAACGAGTGGGGATTATTGGAAGAAGACTGGGCTACTCTCAGCTTGACGAGTTTCCATTCAATTAATATCCCCAACGAGTGGGGATCGCGATTAACGCGGCAGGAGGAGAAGCTATCTTATTGCAGTTTCCATTCAATTAATATCCCCAACGAGTGGGGATTTCAATCAGCTCTTAATCTCCTTAGAAAGTATCTGGGATAAGTTTCCATTCAATTAATATCCCCAACGAGTGGGGATATTATACCGATAAATCAATAGATTAAGAAAGTTATTCTAGTTTCCATTCAATTAATATCCCCAACGAGTGGGGATTATCTCCAGAGGACGTATCGCTGATTGGTAAGGCTGAGGTTTCCATTCAATTAATATCCCCAACGAGTGGGGATATCCTCCAGAAGATGCCGTATGGGGAGCCGAATGGAGTTTCCATTCAATTAATATCCCCAACGAGTGGGGATGTGACTAAGCTAGAGAAGGAAGTAGCAGCTCCTTCAAAAGTGTTTCCATTCAATTAATATCCCCAACGAGTGGGGATGTTGCGAATTAGTCATCACTCCTAATGTTGGAGTGGGAGTTTCCATTCAATTAATATCCCCAACGAGTGGGGATGGATAATTTCCGAAGGGTTCCTCGCGCTGACGCGATGGTTTCCATTCAATTAATATCCCCAACGAGTGGGGATATCGAGGAATTGGCATTTATACTAGAAGATAATTCTTCTAATGTTTCCATTCAATTAATATCCCCAACGAGTGGGGATATTAAAGGCTGATGTATTAATTAAGGTAGGAAACTTCTGTTTCCATTCAATTAATATCCCCAACGAGTGGGGATTCCCCCGACATGGAGTATGGGGAATACCCAATACTCGAAGTCAGTTTCCATTCAATTAATATCCCCAACGAGTGGGGATGTTAGGTCTAGGAGTATATGAGAAAGACCTAGTCTTTCTGTTTCCATTCAATTAATATCCCCAACGAGTGGGGATTTGGTGAAACCGAGTGGGATGGTGTCCATCCTGGTCAAACACGGTTTCCATTCAATTAATATCCCCAACGAGTGGGGATATATTCTCAACATTACTATTCCCTAGCAAAAACAATGAACAAGTTTCCATTCAATTAATATCCCCAACGAGTGGGGATAGCAATTTGTAAGCACAAAATCAAGGATATTGAAAAGTATCGTTTCCATTCAATTAATATCCCCAACGAGTGGGGATGATTTTGCTTAAAATTCTTCCCTTAGACAAGAAGGAAAGGTTTCCATTCAATTAATATCCCCAACGAGTGGGGATTATCCACTCCCAAATCAAACCATCATTTCGAGAATTGTTTCCATTCAATTAATATCCCCAACGAGTGGGGATTTGCCCATTCACACAACGCTGATGCCCTGGGTATCGACGCGTTTCCATTCAATTAATATCCCCAACGAGTGGGGATGCTAGATAAGTGCGAACTTTTGGTAGGATTTTTTCAGTCCGGTTTCCATTCAATTAATATCCCCAACGAGTGGGGATAGCTAAAATTATAACCCTTACCCAGCAAGATGTCTAGAGGCGGTTTGCGAGCCTCAGCAATTTTGTTGCTACAATTTTGCTAAACCCCAAAAAATAAAACCCTGAAACCCTTACCCAGAGAGGCTGCGAGGCTCCCGACGAATTAGCTAAGTTACAGCGATTTTCCGTGAGCCTCGCAAGACCAGCTTACTAGCTAAATAATCACCGAACCGGGAAACTCAGTAATCGGTGGCCCCACCCCCCAGGTTTCCACCTGCCCCGAAGTATGACGGGACAGAGGATAAAAGCGGATACTATCCTCCTCCAACTTCACTCGATATCGCAAACGTTTTTGCAACTCCTCGAACTTAGCTGAACTCAGGACACATTCAAACGTCGAATACTGCACCCATTTGCCATAACCCTCCAGTAAATCATGGACTTTTTGACGACGTTTATTATCGGGAATGTCATAGACCACCACATAAAATAACATCAGCGAATTTGATAAGGGGAATACAGTTCAGTCGGTTGATAAACAAACTGCTTATACTTCTTCACTTGCTGAGTCAACAAATCCCATTTGGGCTGAACTTCTCCAGCCTCATTGGTAATCGTTTCTTCCATCCGTTGCACAAAAGCCTTGAGGAATTTCCTGCGTCCCGAATCATTCAGATAGCAGCCACTATTTTTATACAAAAAATCATCGCGGCTATCAATCATTTGCCGATTCGCCAAATATAAAACTAGGGAATCAACCATCGGTGCCCGAAACTCCTCAATCAAATCTGAAGCCAAAGCCGCATGACGTTCCGTTCCTTGGTGCAAACAAGCAGAATAAGGGTCGAGTCCTTGTAACTCAATCAAAGAAAGTAAATGATTCCACAACACTTGATAACCAAAAGATAACATCGCATTCACGGGATTTCCTGGGGGGCGTTTAGACCGACTGACAAACACAAAATCTGGATTGTCCAAACATTCCTCAAAAGCTGAGAAATATTGCGCCGCCCCCGCCCCTTCAAACCCCATTAACCGATCCAAAGACTCAACTTTTCCCGCTTGTTCTCGGCAATATTGCAAAGTCTTAATCGCCAAAGCAACCACCTCGGAATTTTGCCGCCGTTGCTGCCGCTGTAGCAAAGTTCGAGAATTATTCAACTTGACTTGAACAATTTTTTGAGCCACTTGCAACCGTTCCGCAAAACCCAGTTGTTGCTGATATCGCGCTAATTGCCGATAACCTCGTTCAATGGGCAAAGTTCTGCCGTAACAATAGCCCATCCGAGATAAATAAACAATGGGAATATTGCGCTGTAAACAAGCCCGAATTGCCTGACTTGTTATTTGAGATTTGCCAAAAATTAAGACTTGTTCTAGCAGGGGTAACTGCACTTGACCCCAGACCACATCACCTTGTTTTACTACAAGCATTTCTTGGTCGAGACAAACATAGCACCCCTGCTGAGACACATAAAGTGTCTGCATTATCTTCCCTCTATTTCATCCACTTTTTCTGTTTGCCGTAATTTGGCTTCTTGACGTTGAACTTCTTCCAAGATTTTCACTTGGCCGGGAGTTAAAAATCGCACGATTCCATCTACCATTGCGGAGGATAATAAGGTGGAAGCCATGATTAAAACCGTGTTGGTAATTACTGCGGCTAATCCTAATGGGGCAATGAGTAAAATCATTAGAGTAATTGCGCCATTAATAAAGGCAACGGAAATATGACGAATGACCAGACCGCGCATGGATAAGTACATGAGAATCTCCTGATTTTTTAGATTTGGGTTAGTTGAATTTGGCAGATCAGAAACCGGGTTTTTATGCCGGTTGTTTAGGCTGGGTTTTTGGGTAGGGGCGAAGCATTCCGGCAGATAACTTATGGGTAAAAACTAGAAATCTATGACCGGAATGCTTCGCCCTCATTTGTTTACCGTGTTTTTGGGTTAATTGACTTCGGCAAATAAGAAACCGGGTTTCTAGGTTAATTTGGGACTTCGGCAAAGGTGTGGGTAAGAAACCCGGTTTCTGGGGAAAACAAGAAACCGGGTTTCTATGTCAGTTTTGGACTTCGGCAAATGTGTGGGCAAGAAACCCGGTTTCTGGGGAAAACAAGAAACCGGGTTTCTATTTCAGCTTTGGACTTCGGCAAAGACGTGGGTAATAAACCCGTTTTTTTGGGTGTTTATTCTGGTTTACTGGGTAATTTTTGCGGCTGAGTTGGTGGCTTTTTGGGGAGTTTTGGTGCTGAACTTTGCTTCATGGCATTTAATAAACTTTGCGTGAATTGTTTAGCCCGATTTATCTCAGAATTTTGGAAAAAAAGATAGTAACTTTTCGAGGCTGAGTGAACCGCAATCCATCGATGTTTGTTGACAAAGAATAAAATAATAAAAATCACGCCAATGAAATAAGCAAATAACAGAGAAAAGCCTAACCAGAGTAACCACCAACTTCGTCCCTCTCCCAGAGAAACACTGTCTATTTTAGAGAGTCGAATAAATGTTTCTACAGATTCTAATTCATAGGAAAGCTTGGTACGAATATACAGGAAATCTGGCTGAATTTGCATAGAGGTTTTCCCTTGGATGGGAATTACTATTTCACCGAAACCTTGTCCAGCTTTGCCCTGGATTTCTGTAATATTTTTGAGAACAGTCATAATTTTTTGTTGTGACGATTTAAGGATAATTAGCGGATAGCGAATTTCGGGTTAATTGACTTCGGCAGATAAGAAACCGGGTTTCTAGGTTAATCTTGGACTTCGGCAAAGATTTGGGTAAGAAACCCGGTTTCTGGGGTCTGGGTAATGGGTTAGTTGACTTCGGCAAATAAGAAACCGGGTTTCTAGGTTAGCTTTGGACTTCGGCAAAGATGTGGGGAAGAAACCCGGTTTCTGGGGTCTGGGTAATGGGATTTTACTGGCGTAAACACTCTCGCAATAAGTCACAAATTGTCTGATTTAACACATTAAAAGGATTTTCCGTTTGTAAATCTACTTTCTGCTGTAAAATTTGCCGCATATTTTTTAAAATCATTCCAGCATCTTCCACGGCTTGCTCGGAAACTCCGGCAAAATTATGCATAGATTGATTCCGATTTTCACAAAATTCATTTAGCTCTTTTAACGGCATCATTAAACTCGGAGATTCTTGGTAATATTCCAGCATATCAATCATATTGTATCGACTCGGAAAACCTTTGAACGGCAATCCTCGGGAATTGGTTTTTTCAAAATATTGGCAAAGCTTGCCGCCGTCAATTTGCTGGATTTGCTGCCAAAACCATTCGGTTTCATTATATGTTTTCGGCCATTTAATGCTATGATTGGCTAATTTAGTTTGCAGCAAATATTTGAGAAAGCCTTCTTGGAATTTAAATACATCAGTCAAAAAGTCAGCATATTGCTTGTTTTTTAGCTCAATTACTGACTTAAAATACACTTCCTTCAAAAAAGCTAACTGATTTTTTTGCCGTAACTGACCGATCTCATTAATGAATTGGCGATTTATGTAAGTCGTCAGAGATTGAATTGCATTAAAAGCTTGGTCAAAATTAAAACCTAGCCGATAATGACCATATTGTAATAAACCTTGAATTAAAGGGGTGGATAGATTGCTGGTTTCCAGTGTCACCAATGCCCCACTATAGTTATAGTCTTGAATTTGTCGTGCTAATACTTGAAAGTCAAACTCATTTTTGACTGTATCTACATTGGTTTGAAAAACTCGTGATTGTCCCTCTTTTTGTTCGCGGGGATTTCTTACTTGCCAAATCGAACTCTGAGGGGCATAACCGGCTGCTTGTAAAATACCCCAAGCGGTTTTCATTACAGGTGTCCCGGATGAAGCATTAAATTCCAAGCGGTTTTGTTTGCTTAAAAATGGTTGAGCATATTCTAGACCTTTGCGGGCTTCTTGTACGGCTAAATAGAAATTTACCGGGTCATTAGAAAGTTCTTCTGAGACAACAATCGGATCGATTATGTCTAGATTTAGTCCTAATTCACTATTCAGCCAATCTTTGGTATCTTGGGCTTTTTGGGCTAAATCTTGAGTGTAGAGCAAAATGACGCGCCGAATTTGATATTGTTGCTTCAGCAAATCACGAACTAAAGTAGAAATTGAGCCTTCTTCGTTAGTTTTTTCTGAGTATGGGTCTTGACTACCGACGAATGAAAGAATGATACTTGCCATGTTTTTTACTCTTTATTTAAATAAGAAACCGGGTTTCTGCGTTAACTTTGGGTTAGGTGACAAAGATTTGGGAAAGAAACCCGGTTTCTGGGGACTTCGCTTTTAGATATCAGTTGGGTTCGGGGTAGGCACCGCCATCGCGCTACCCCTACAGGCGATCTTAGCGATAGGCTGGGTACGATTACCCCAGGGTTCGGGGTAGGCACCGCCATCGCGCTACCCCTACAGGCGTTTTCCCTCGTTTTCCCTCGTTCTCAGGGTCTCCCTGGGAATGCCGGTCTAGAGGCTCTGCCTCGTGTGAATATCTAGTAAGAAACCTAACAGAATCTTAGAGATAGGTTGGGTTTCGTACCTCAACCCAACCTACGAGTTTTACTGAAATGGCCAAATCTGTACAGCAGAATTGCCTAAAGATTGTAGATAGTTTCGCCGAGGATTCTCCGTTGCCCCAAAAACTGTCACTACTTGATATTCATCTAAATCAGCCATCCAAATCGGTGAGGGCGTGACATCGCGTTTTACTTCACGGTTATTTTGCGGATAGTAGTCCTTTTTCACTCCACCACATAAACTTTTAGCGTCCGTGAATCGCTGATTTTCTAAGTCGTGAAATTGTTTGTGTAGCACATCCAAAGCATAAGGTTTGTTAGACTTATTATTTGGGGGTTCAGACAATACCACAATTCGACAATTGCGATCTACTGCTTCACGCCAAGCATGATTACTCACAGGTTGTAAAGCTAAAGGTTGTTTTGGATTAACTTGTTGTTTGGTGATTTGACCTAGGGCAGTATAAAATCCTTGTAATCGTTGTTGGAATAAGTCCCGAAAATTTTTAGCCGATTCAGGTAATTTCCAAAACGCATCATTATCTTCGGGGAATAAGGTTGAACCCCGATACCAAGGGGCACGGTCTTGGGTTTTTCGAGAATAACGAGGTCGTCGGGCACCTTGACCAATGCCACCTAGACGAAACATCATCCAAGTTAAGTTACTCAACAATGTTTTAATTGATTCTCGTTGATTAATCGGTGTTTGGGCAGAATAATGCAGGCTTAAAATCCCCTCTTGTTTGCCACAAGGATCGTCATCTTCTTTTCCTTTCCAATTAGAACGCGGTTCTGGTTGAATTACCTTGCCATTGGAAAGGTCAACTCTCACCCATCCCCATTCTCGGTTAGGATTAATTCCGCCAAATAATCTAGCTTCCCATTGCTGTACTAATTGCGGGGATAATACTCCCAAGGCAAAGGTGCGAAACCAATAACGCAACATGGATTTAAAGGCGATCGCCCGAACTTCCGGGTCAGCATTTCCGGGCATTTGCCATTGTTGATTTCTATCGTTCCAATTCCACTGGGTAAACTTTTGTTGTCCGTGAATCAATTGTCCTTCTAAAGCAAATTTAACCTGGAAAAACTCATCACCAGATTTGCCTGCACCAGCCACCAGCATTTGCCCATAACCACTGTTGACTTGGGAACCAATTCCCGCTTGTAAACCAGCCTGCAACCATTTTTTAACCCGATTTAAAATTTCTGGGTCATCGCAGCCACTAGCGAGACGAATACCCACTAAAAAGCTAGGTTCTTTGAGGGATAAGAATGGATTCGGGTTCGGGCTATATTGAAGCTGATTATTGTCCCATTTCCAAATATTGTTAGCCATGTCTACGGCTAACCCCGGTTGCTTGGGTAAAGGATAAGCATCAAAAAAGACTACTTTACCAGCCCGATCGCTTCCTTTGGCTTCCAGAGAACCAAACCAAGGGGCAACTCGCTTTTCTGCCTCTTTCCAGTTCAGCCCTTCCTCGGTCATTATCTCGCGAATGGCTTGGGTTCTGGCAACCCCACGCAAGGTCGAAGAAGGAATATAAGGCATTCCCAAGGCATCAAAGGCTGGGAGTAAAATACTTTCCGGGCCACGATGTCCCCCCACCCGAATTCGCCAAGAACATTGGGCTTCAAAGTAGTTGCCTTTTCCAGCTAAAAGTTTAGTGCGATCGGTGAGTTTAGTTAGACGTTGGCCATAATTTGCCTCATCTGCTGCCATGTCTAATATTTGCACTTTAGTGCCATTAATAATGTTTTTTTGTCTCTTATCATCATCATACGGACGCATCCACCGTAAATATTCCACAAAACTGGCACTGTTATCAGATTGTGGTTCTTGTTCTGCGTCTAACCACGGCGAAGGCATTGGTGGGTTGTTGCCTCGATCGCCTCCATTGTTTCTTGGGGGATTATTTCCGGGAGGACGGCGATCGTTATTGCCACCTCCTTGCTGTCTATTCTGTTGATTAGGTCTATTCGGTGGATTTGTTCTAGCGGTTGCCGCAGCGTTTGCTGGTTTTGGTCGTTCCCATGGGTTAGGAGCCATAATTTATACCATTTTTTCGCATTACTAAGAAAATTTGTTAGTCTTAGCCCCCCTTAAAAAGGGGGGTTGGGGGGATCTGGAAGTTGGGGAGATCGACGACTATATTTCTGAGAAAAAGATATTATTCTCCTCCGGTGACATCAGAATAAATTGCCGTTGCCCAAAACCCAAATTCTTGGGCGATCGCTAGTCCTAAGCCGGTCAATCCAAGATATTCATCAGTGGATAACTTTTTCAAGGTTTCCAAACCGCGATCGCTGCTGATATTTTGCGTCCCAGATAACTTTTCCAGACATTGAAAGAATTTTTTCACCACTTGCTTTTTCCCTTCTTGGCTGAGGGCTTTTTCTTCAGCTTTTAGGCGCATCATGCCCCAAGTTGATAGGTAGGTGTAAATTTCCACAGCCTGATTTTTCTGTTCTTTCAAGCGAGTATCTTCTCTGGTTTGCGATCGTAATTCCGAAAGCGCCTCATATACTGGAGTGGCAATAGTCCGTGGGTCAAAACTCATAATGATTATTCCTCTTAATTATTTAGTCGCCAAGCATTGCTGAACAAAACCGCGTCCTAAACTTTCTTGACCGCCAATTTGCAGCAATTCGTGATTCTTTAACAGTTCTTTGAAAGCTTGGTCAGATTTATCGGCTGTTCCATTGGCTTGAGAAGTAATTCCCCAGGTAAAATACATTAATGTATCAGGAGGAATTGCTTCTTCATAACGAAAACCACCGTCTACGGATTTAGAGTCATCCAGCTTAATTTTCACCTGACGCCATAAACTCATTTGAATTAACGTCATACAATGTTGGTCAGGCAATACGAGAACTTTTTCAATTCCACTGGCTGAAACTTCTGGGGGCAAAAACTCTTTCCAGTTTGGCCAATTTTTTAACTCATTGGACTTAATGATGGCATCTTTCAGATAAACGTTAGAAGATTTTAGATTACTAGCATAACCTTCAGGGATTTTTGACAATAGTTTGGGTTCAAACCGCGCCCAACGTCGCAGTAACATGGGACAAGTAATCCAGATTACGCCATGACTTAAAGACGGTACTGGCACCCACAAAATCGAACCATCCCCTACCCAAACGTCTCCTTGAGTGAGTTGATTTAAGCGGCGATCGGTTTCCACTTCATAATCATCTAAAAAACTAGCGTTTTCTAAATCTTTTAAATCCGGGCCAAATAGTTGAACGCGGGTAACGCGATCACTGACAAGAGAGCGAAGTTTTCCCCGAAGGGTACTGGAAGGAATATAAGGTAAATTTGTATGAGATTCGCGAGCAATTCCTAATAAATTACCTTCTTGAGTTGTGCCACCAGTATGTAAAGGGGCAAGCAGATAAAGATAAACTGAATTAACCATGATTTTACTCTCCTTTGTAATTAATCCACAACAATTCGGAATAGCCTAACTGACGCCAACTCTTGGCTTTCTCTAATCCCTTCCCAGGCTTTGAGTCTGGGGAATCAGCAAATAAATACTCCGGTTTATTTAAGTAGTAACAACTACCCGGTACGGCAGCAAAAACCTGGGGGGCAGGAATGCTTTTTGGGCTATGTTCTGCCATTTCTCGGTTCTCTCGAATCCGGCAACTAATGGGTAAAGAATTCGCGGTAGCCACGCTGACTAAATAACCAGATTTTTGATTGGGATTAACTGTGTGAGCGAGTTTCCATTCCCAAGGCCAAGCCCGACAAACCGACTGATTTTTATACTGACTATCATCGTGTTTGCGTTCAAAAATTCCCGGAGTGACTAAATAAGCGATCGCTTTCTCACTTTTTTCCATCCCTCGCTTAAAATTATTCTGGGAAATTTGCTGAATTTCCTGCCATTGTTTTGTTAAAGCCTTAGAGGGAGTTAAAATCGCCCGATGTCCTTCTCCTCCTAATTGAATAATACTACTCGGTAACTCTTTGTCGATACCGATCGCTAAACTCCAACCGGAACTCATGCGAATGGTATTTTCTACAAAATATCCATCGGCATCTTTCACTTGCCGAGTGCCTTCTTCAATGGCATTATGGGGGCGAGTTTCTTTAGTCCAAGGTTGTTTTTCATTCTCATCAGTGGTTATCCAGTCTGATTCTGGAATTTCGCCAGTTTCCAGATAGCGTTTCACCACATTACTGGGTAAGAACTGGCGATAATACTCATCGGATGGCAAATCCTCATCTTCATTTTTATCAGAAGATTTGCGATCGTCTTTTAATTTTACTAAGGGACAAGGTTGCGACTTATTCCATAAAGCTTGGTGAAGATTAGCATCTTTTTTCCAATCCAATGGCACCAAAGGATTTGAACCCACAAAACCTAATGGCCGGGGAAAATATAGGGTGTCTTGATGACAGAAAAATACTCCTTTAATAGTGAAATTTGTTTTTTCTCCCAGGAGTCCCCGCAAGGCACCGGCAATGGTGTGATTGTTTGGGGGAAACACACTGGCAGCCCAAGCTCTTTCTCCGGGACTAAACGGTTTGGCATCCCGGAATAAGAGCACATCTAATGGAGTTAAACTATACCAATAAATCATTGTGCATCTCTCAATGGTTTACAGCGGTTTTTTTCTTACTAAACCACGGCTGGGCGAAGCATTCCGTAGGGGCGCGATTGCGGAGCATAATCCGTCAGACTATATGGCCATTCGCCCGTACAATATTTTTAGTAGTAGGGGCGAATGGCCATTCGCCCCTACCCGCCGGAATGCTTGGCCCCTACTTGTGGTTTATTCAATGGGAAATTGCTGTAATGTTTCTTTGTCGTAAAACAAAGGCAGCAACTTTTAACCAGTTTTGGACTTCTCGATCGCACTCTTTGGTCTCTGTGGTTTCATAAAGCTTAGTCAAGAAATCACACAAGGCTGTTTGAAACTGATGTTGTAAGGTTTCATCGCCTTTGAACACTTCCCGACGGCTGCAAAAGGCATTTGTCCAAGGCGCGATCGCATTTTCCACTGGTACAGGATGCTGACTCCATACGGTTGCGGCTTGCTCAAATAAAGCACTATCTAATTGCTCAAATTGCTCGCCATTTAACAGCGATCGCCATGAATCAAATACCTCAAATTTGGCAGTTGCTTTGAGAACATTGCCATTGCCATAAAGTACCCGCACTTGTACCGCATCTTTTTCCTGATTATTGGGAGTTTTATGGTCTTTAGCAGACTCTTCTGCCTGCCAAAGATTTTCTAGGGCAATGGCTAAAGGGACGGAATGATGGGCTAACACAATGCCAAAACTAATGGTGGCACAACTGCCCATCGTAAATAAAGGACGTTCCTGAATATTTTTAGGCAAGTCTCCACTATTCCAACGCCAATAATCGCCCTCACTAATAAACTCATCTTGCGGGTCATCTGCCCCGCGAAAACATTCGCGAATATCCCACAACCAGTTATCCCATTCCCACATATTAGTATAAGCGAGAACATCGTCGCCACCGCCATAAATTAATCGTCCAGCATAGCGAACTTCTGTTAAATAGGGCAGCAGTTGATTAGAAAAATCCAGTAAAGCCCGACTCAAGGCATTGTGAGTGGCTGGCCCCATCCGTTTTTTACATTCCAGAAACTCTAGAAACGGTTCTTTTAAGTTATCCGATAATTTCTCAATTTTCGGCGGCAAAGCATCTGGAATATAGTCAGAATAATTTTTCAAAGGTTGGCCTTTCAGCCAATTACTCATCCCATCCCCATCACCAGCAGCGATCGCATACCAGTCCGTGGGATTATTTCCGGGGGCAAACCATTGGGCAATAGATTCCCGCAGTCGTTTCAATTCAGCTTGCTTTTGGTTTTTTTGTTGAGTTTTGGTCAACAATTCATCAGAATTGGTTGGTTTTGGCTCAAAATCTTCGATTAACCAGCCTGCATTCAGCAACCGAGGATTTTGCCAGTCTGGATGATTGCTGGAAACCCAAGGAATACCCCAAGGTTGATGTGGATTTATCCAATTAAACTCCTGGCTAATATTATCACAAGCTTTTTGATAATATTCTAAGGCTTCAGGATGCAGTTTTAGCCAACCGGCAACCCCCGAACATAAATCTGGATAATATAACTCCAGTTCCTTCGGAGGCAGTTGCAATAAGTCGGGCAATATTCGATGCAATCCTCGTTTGAGCACTTCCGTAGCATTTAATTCTTCAATGCCATCAAATAAACCCACTTGCCGTTGCCAATCATTTTGGGTGTCTCCTTCTGTCACCCAATCATTACCAGAATGAACTACTGGACCAATTCCCGAAATAGTAGAACGCGGCCCAAAAGCGGTGGGAATTTCCCAAATCCGGGCATTTTTTACCGCTGTTAAAGCAAAGCGGGTTTGGTCAAAAATATTCCCCCACCATGACCCCACATTTAGATTAGGTTGTCGGGCTTTATGGGACTTATGAGAGTAATTTGGTTCATGGCGATTTTGCCAATCTTCTTTGATTCCTAATTCGTAGATGGCTTTAACAAAATTAGCCTCCGGTTCTACCAGCAATTCTGGTTTAGGGCGGGCAAAATCATTCTGTTTCTTTTCCCATGCTTTATATTCTGCTTCTTTCCGGGGTGACTGATGCAATTCTGAGTTGCGATCGCCAATGGGTAAAGCTGTCCAATAAGTTTGCCATTGGGCTTTCAGCCAATTTTCCCAAGTATGGGGATTTAAATTTGGCATCCAAGGTTTGCCCTTGGTTGGGTCTTGTAAATCGGCGAGAACCTGACGCCCTAAATTAAGCCATTCTTGATGCAGAGTTTGTTCCGCAAATTGCATCGCTGCTTTGACTGGATTTTTCACCTTTTCATCGGTGGAATGGTCGCCATTATCCGGCAAAATTGTCACCAATACATTAGGAAATCCAGCGGTGAGTAATTGCCGTTCCGTTGGCGGTGTAATCCATGCTTGAAAATCAGGATCAGGATATGCTTCTAATAGCCATAGGTCAATTAGCGGTTGAGCATATAAACAAGGATAGAGCAAAGTATCAGGGCCATATTGCCACGCGATCGCCCAAGAAACTTTGGCAGAAAGATAATGCAATAACCAAGAACCTGCCCAAAAATCTCGCATTTTCCGACTGGCTTTAATCAGTTCTTGCACTGGGGTAAAGCTAAAGATGCTAACATAAGGCCGAGATTGATAATAATCCTTGCCTTTTCTGGCGTTTTTGCGGGGATAAGTATCAGTATCCTGATGATAACCTGCCAAAGCACCAGCTAATGCCGAAGTCATGGTGGTATGACTCCAAACTGAGGCATCAGGAATCCGAGTTTCTGCGGGTAATAAGGGTAAACAAGGCTCATTGAGAATATGATTTTCTCTAGTATCTTCTCGGTCAAATGCTTGTGCTAATGCCACAGGATAGCAGCGCCATAACCACCAATAAACTTTTCTGGCATCTTCACAATTCCGAATTGATTCGGGAATTAAAATATCTTCTATTTTTGAAAGTTCTTCACCTCGTTTATTTCCCCAACCGATTAAAAAATCATGCCATTGTCCGAGTTTTAGGGTTTGCTTTGCTCCTGATAACAAATGACGGATTTCGATTCCTTCTGCATCATAATCAATAGCGGTAGTAAACGGTAATCGACCAATGGCAGCGCGATCGCTCGCTGAAGCAATTAGGTCAGATAAAGCAATTTGTTCGAGCCAAGTGGTACAATATTGAGCATCTTTCTTTGATTTTGCTTTAGGAGAAACCCAACCTTTCATACATTGGAGTACCTGCCAAGGCCCTTCTTCTCCTCTACCAGTGCGATCGTGTAATGCTTTCAACGCGGGGTCATGGAGTAGACCCCAAATTTTTGCTTGCCAAAAGGGTGTATTTGTCATATTTTTTATGCTGTCCGTAAGCGCGAAGCATTCGCGGATATATCTTGTCGATTGACGATGAATATTTAGAGAGTATTTAGGATACTTAATCGCGAACGCTTCCTTCGCCCCTGTTTCGTTAAACATATCAGAGAACAAGTCCGGTTGTCTCAACTTTGCCAATAATTACTAATTTTTTTCACAATCGCTGAAATGTTTATATAGATTAAGCTTTATCAATTTTTGTTAAAAATAATCAATATTGCGTTACATTTCGCGGGGTCGGAGAAAAAAAGGGTGAAGACCAATGGCGAAAAAACCCACTCTACACTCACATTCTGACCAGCAGGCATTCGATTGCATTTTGTTACTGATTGCTACTCTGCAATAAGCTGTATTTCTTTGATTTTGCTTGAGGAGAAACCAAACCTTTCATATTTGGCAGATTGAATGACTTGGTTAAATCAGCAGTAGTTTGCTGAGATTTTCTCTGAAATAGGGACAATTCATCAATTGCCCCTATTTCAGTTATATGGCAACCCAAAAAAAATCGGTCTTAGGCATCATCATCCGTTAAACGTTCTAACTCGTCAGAAATTAAATTTTGCCAGTCTTCATCACAATGAGAATGTAGATGAATGGAAGCCACCAGTAATTCTGATAAAATTTCACCTTTTTGCCGATCGCTTAACTCAGATAACTGTAACTGATGAATTAAAGAAAGAACATTTTGGCATTCTTCCTGTAATTCAAGAATCAAGTGATTGAGTGTTGGGTTTTGAGTGCTGATTTTTCTGGGGGTTAGTTGTATATGGTTTTTTTCCATATAACGCTTAAAATTACCTCAGTCGATAATCTGTATGATTCTATACACAATCTTGATTAAACACAGACTCGAAATATCCGGGAATTTATTTTATGGCTGGCTGCTGGTATAAATATCATATTATCAACCTCTGACTTTAAGGGCGATCGCCCGATTTCCTGTTCTTTATTCCCTTAATTCTAATGGCAAAAAAACCCACTCTACACTCACATTCTGACCAGCAGGCATTCGATCGCATTTTGTTACTGATTGCGACTTTGTTACAAAATCCGGGGGTGGGGGTGAGCGATCGCGATGAAAAACTATTGAACAGCGATCGCCAACATAACAATGCTTTAGAAACTGTGCGGATTAAACTACGGGAATTCGCGACGAAAACTGGTTATGAATTTCCCGAAAATTATCCTTCAGTGCCCACAATTCGCAAAGATTTAGAACTATTGCGACGGTATGGAATTTTAGACGATCGCATTTATCGGTGGGGTTATTATTTAGGCACTGGGGCATTAAACCCGGAGGAATTATCCGCAGCTTTAAACGCTTTAGCTGCTCAAGCAAAATATCAAGGAAATCCTATCGCCCGCCGCATTTATGAACAAGTGCTGCAACGAGTGCGCGGTTTAGATTTAAAATTAGATGGAAAATTTTTATATCCCGTCCATCAACAGTTAAATCGCTCTATTGTTTCCACCGACCCCGTAGAAATGTTGGCCAAAGGTGAGCGGCAAAATACCATATTTAATCAATTAGAAACCGTAGAAATGGCCATTCTCCAAGGGCAAGCTATTGAATTATCTCGCAGCCACGATCCTTATGGGGGCAAACGAGTCGGCATGATGAGTCTATGGCCTTTGCAAATTATCTACTATGATATTGCCTGGTATTTAGTTTGTGAACGATTGGAAACCGGCCAATTAGCCATTAGTCGGTTAAATCGATTTAAAGATTATTGTCAGGTATTAGCACCTCAACGTTCTTTAGAAATGCAGTTTGAAAAATTACAGCAAGTTCACCAATTACTATCTCAAGGTTGGGGTTTGTATTTAGGTGACTTGGCAGAACAGCAGGGGGAATTAGCGGGAAATGTAGAGTTTCAAACGGTTAAAGTGCGCTTTTTTTCTCCAGTAGTGCCGTTTATTTTAGAGGGCGATCGCCGTCATCCCACTCAAAAAGTTCATTTAGGGCCAAAAGATGCCACGGGTCAATATGAATATGTGGATTATCAGGTGAAATTACCTCCCCGTTCTTTCCGAGAATTTATGCTGTGGGTTTATCGTCATTTGCACAATGCCAAGGTATTATTCCCTGCGGAATTAGTGGCACAACATCGCGCAGCGGCTCAAGCTTTAATCGAGCGATATAATTGAGGCTAGTTTTTACCACAAAGGCACAAAGGACACAAAGATTTATAGTCTTTGTGTCCTGAGTTATCTAAGGTTATGCGTTGACCGTTTTGGTCTTAAATAAAGTATTTAGTTCGGGCGGTATTTTGGCAAATTCAATGGTGGTATCTTTAGGATAAGGACTCACTTCTATATTCAAATTTTGATTTTCGTTAAAGTCTTCAAATTTAAATTTAGAAAAGAATAATCCTTTCTCGGATTCTGATGCTAAACTAAAGCATTCGGCGTTTTCATAGCAAATGATTAATTTACGCATGGTTACGCCAGAAGCAATCGTTACCTCTCCATTTTCTTCTTGTTTAATTAAGGACATCAGGGTCTTAGAACTAATGCCTTGTGAGAAAGGAACGGTGAATGCGATCGCCGCTTGGTGGGGAATTGTGACTCCTTCAAAGATAGAAGAGTCAACAAATCCTAAGAATTCAATCTGCATCGATTCATAACTAGACAGACAGGAAAAATTTAGACCAATTTTTACTAAAGTTTTCATACTTTTGACCTTAAGGCTTGTTCTCATCTAATGAATTTGCCCAACGACGGGGCATTTAATTGTACAATTAATTTTATCAGATGTCAAGAGAGACTATTTTTATTGAGTTAATTTACTTTACCTGGGGCACCGGGGCAGAAAATAATCTTTAAAAAGGAAAAGGTTTTTTTGGAAAACCGCAATAGCTGCTGGGGAAGGAGGCAAGAGTATTTATATTGTAGGGTGGGCAAAACTCCACACTTATGGGAGGAAAGAGGAGAGAGGAAAGAGGTGCATAGGAAAGAGTGAAAAGTGAATAGTGAATAGTGATATTTCATTTGTAGGGGCGAATGGCCATTCGCCCCTACGACTTTTCAAGGCATCACTTTTCTCTCTTCTATTTTCTCTCTTCATGGTAGTCCACCCGAAGAATGTTAAGGGCGGTTGGATGAATTTTTGTAAATGGTAATAGAAGAGACTTGGAAAAAGTCTTTGCTATCAACAGGGATGCTTCGATCAAATCCTTCTAGCAAAAGATATTTTTTTGGCGATCGCACAATTGGCATCAATTATTTTTAAGTTTTTTACTTGTAACCTTGTGCAGCGATCGCCGATTTGGGCTAATAAGGGACTGCTGCCGGTTTCTAATTGGGCGATCGCCTGATTTGCCGCTGGTTGGTATTGCATCATCCAGTTACTTTGGCGAATATAGTCCGGGGTAAAGCTGCCGGTTTCTACTAGGAAAAAATCTATACTATATTCTTGGATAAATTCCTCCAGTTGATTCAGGTTTTGACTATAGTAAGCGGTGATTAAATCAAGAGTGCGATCGCGAATTTGCCGATAATATCCCGTATGATAGGGAACGGGATAGCCTTCGCCTCCAATTAAAATAGACCGTTGGCTAAATGCCGGGATATTATTCACTTCTTCAGCGACAGAAGCGATGAGAATATCTTTAGGTTGCTGGGCAAAAAATTCATAAACTTGGGGAACGGAACCGACAACATAGTCAGTTCGAGGAAAGCGTTTTAACCAAGTGGGCTCTAGGACGACTAGGGCAATTAAACCTCCGGATAATATTAGGGATAAAATTGGCTTGTTTGGGGCAATTTTACCCGGCTTTTTGCCCCAGTTTAGCAGGGCATCAATGATTAGGGCGATCGCAATTCCAGCCGCGATCGCTGTAACAATGCGGAGACTATGTTCAGTGTAGCGACTGGGTAAATGTAAGCGAAACAGAAACAAATGGGCGATGAAAAACATTGCCAAAGAAGCAATGGTAATTTGCAGCAAGTAGCCCAAATTTTTAGTCACCGCTTTTAACGGAACAATTTTACTGTTAAGGAGTAAAATAAAGGGTAAGAAAAAACTGGCAATTAACGGCAAAGTTGTGCCGAGACGGGGCAGCATTCCACTACGTTGCCCGCTAAACCAAAAATGGCCAAATTCTTGGGTAAAAAACTCGCTTTTGCCCTTGGTTAAAAACTCTGGCATTTGTCTAGCAGCATCCGCAGTAATCACCGGCCCATACCCATTGGATTTTAGGGCATAAATTAACATAACGATCAAAGCAACTATCAGACAAATACCCGAAAACAGATAATCTTTGCGCTGGTGAGATAAGTAAACCTGCCATTTTTTCCAGTGGCATAATTGCAGAATTAAAATTCCCGATGAGATTAACACCGCTTGGGGATAAAAAATCCCTTCGAGGGCGATCGCCAGACAACTGCAGAATAAATTTCGCCGCAACAAATAATAGAGAAATGCGGTAAAAAAAGGATATACAAAAGCTACTGCTGTCCCCGAAACTACATCATCCCGCATCCAAATATAATGATTTAACAGCAATGAACTTAAAAATCCGGCAATGGGGACAGGGAATAACTCAATAGTGATGCCAAAACAGTAAGCGGTGGTAATTAAACCCAGAATAATTGGTGACAGTTTATGTAGCAAAATTGGAGTAATACCGACCCATGTCATTAATCGGTATAAATTGGTATATCCCCAGGGGGCGACGGTTTGGAAATAATCGGCAATTAAATCATTAGGAAACAATCCGGGGTCAATAAATCTTTGCATCCAAAAAATATGCTGTCTAGCATCATCTTGGATGACGTATTCACCCGTAAAGGCTTGTTGTAATACCATACCACCATAAATGGTGGCAAAAGTTAGGGCTAAACTAAACCAAAATATCGTCCGGGATTTGGTAGATTGATGAATTGGGGCAGTAAGAAATTGATGCACTTTATTTGTTGGTTGTTGATGGTTGGTTGTTGATGGTTGGTTGTTGATGGTTGATGGGTAGGGATTCTATTATTGATGGGTAGGGATTCTATTGTTGTTTTTTACTGGTTATCAGGGTAAAATAACAAATAACAAATAACAAATAACAAACAACAAACAACAAACAACAAACAACAAACAACCATCAACGGTGAACGTTTAACCGATAATTCACTAAAAATCTATCATACATTTTGTGCTTAATAAAACAAAATCCCCGGTTTTAAATGCAGCGCAAGATTCAATAAAGTTAGCCACTGCTGCGGGGGTCTCTAAGTCCAGTTGCGCGATCGCTTCTGTTGCCTCCGGTTGATACTGTTGAATCCATTCATTTTTGGCTAAATAATCTGGGGTAAAGGCTGATTTTTCTAATAGCCAAAAATCAATCCCATACTTGGCGATAAACTGCTGCATTTCTGCTAAATTAGGGGTATATTGAGCGTGAATTAAATCTTTAGTGCGTTGACTAAATTCTGCATAATAGCCAGTATGATAAGGAATCGCATATTCGGGGGCGACTAATACCGATCGCAACGCAAAAGTGGGCAGGTTATTCGCCTCGGAAGATAGGGAAGCAATTAAGCTATCTTTGGGTTGTTGTTGCAAGAATTCGTATAACGGGGCGAGGTTTCCCGGACGGTAATTTGTGCGGGGAAAACTGGATTCATAGACGGGATAAAAAATGGTTAAAGCGATTAACAAAGCACTAGCGATCGCCCAACCTTTTTGAGGTTTTTGCCCTGGTTTGAAGGACTGAAGGGCGGCATCTAATATAACAGTAATCAAGATGCCTGTGGCAATTGCCAAAACAACTCGACAGCTATGTTCCATATAGCGACCGGGCAAATACAGCCGTAACAAAACCGCATGAGCCGCGACAAACATAGCCACCGATACTATCATTATATCACCCAATAATCTAATTTGGGGATTAATTTTTGTCACCAGGGTAAATTTCTGTGAATTGTGCCAAAGTAAGGGAAAAAATAGCCCTAGCCAAATCAAGGGAGGTAACACCGGAGGGAAAAACCCACTTAGTTCGCCAATCAGCCAATATTCTATGGGATTATCATTAAAAAATGGGGTGCGTCCTCCCGGCCAAAATTCCGGCATCAGCCTCGCTTCACTTGCGGTCATTGCCCCGCCATAATCATTGGGTTGCAGGGCATAAATTACTAATACTAAACCGCCTACCAAAAACGGCATAATACTGATTAAATATTCAGCCGATTCTCCAGTTTTAAGTAATGGCAGTTGCGGGCTTTTTTTGCTCCATAAACTTCTGATCGACTCTCCCATATTTTCCCAGTTTACCAGACGCAACAGTAATACCGGACAACAGATTAAGATTAATTGAGGATAAAATAATCCCAGCAGGGCGATCGCCACACAAGCGCCGATTAACTGTCGTTTCAATAAATAATAGATAAAAACTACGAATAACGGATAAATAAAGGCGCGAGGAGTGGCGGAAACCACATCAAATTTCATCCAAATACTTTGATTGAGAATCACACTAGCCATAAAACCGGCAAAGGGAACGGGTAACAGTTCTATTGTCACCCCAAAACAATAGATAGTGGTGAGAATTCCCAGAACCGGAGGCAACAGTTTACTTAACAGTAAGGGTTCAATTCCTAAGCGGGCAATAATTTGATAAAATGTCGTATAACCCAGGGGTACGACTGATTGAAAATAGTCCGCAATTAAATCCCCAGGGAATAATTCTGGGTCAACAAACCGCTGCATCCAAAATATATGTTGTCTGGCATCATCTTGAATCACATATTCGCCCTTAAAGGCTTTTTGTAACACCATCCAGCCATAAAGAACTGCAAAAGTGATGCTGAGACTAAACCAAAAGATCGTCTGAGATTTTTTCCGACTGGGAATAGTCAGCCATTGTTGGCAATAACTTAGGGAATAGTTCATAGATTATAGATTTTTGCTGCTGGTGTTGCTGTTAATTTTACCGCTAATTTTACCGTTAATTTTCATGGTGGCAAAATATTGCCCTAAAAAGGGTAAACCAGCGATCGCGGGTATCAGATAACGGGAGGTACAAAGTAACCCTAATGCGGCGCCGGTGGCTGGGTCAAAATAGGGTTGATAAAATAAAATTAAGGCCGCATCACGAGTGCCAACTCCGGCAAAAGTTAAGGGCATTAAACCAGCCAAAATTGCTAGAGGAGATAGGGCGAGATTTGCTAGTAAAGGCACCGAAGCATTTAAGGCTAAAATAAAGAACCAAATTTGCAGCAAATGGCCAAACCAAATTAAAATAGAAGTGCTAGTGATTTTAATTAATTGCTGGCGATCGCGCCAAAAATAATCGTGCATTTCTCCCCAGGAAAACCGCATTTTATCCAGCTTAATTTGGATTTTTTTCGGAGCAATTCGGCTGATACCGGCAAAAAATAGCTGGGCAAACTGACGGTAACTCAGGAGGAATATGCCCACGATTAACCCTCCGGTGACTCCAGCGGTCATCAGCCAAAATAATCCATCTTTTTGGGGATAAACTATCAGCCCAAAAGCACACCACAGCAGCAGAGATAACATATCACAGGCTTTTTCAAATACCACCAAAGATAAGGCTAAAGAGCCGCTGAGATGGCCGCGATCGCGCATAAAATAAGCTTTAGCTAAATCCCCCATTTTTGAGGGTAATACCATATTTAGCACACTGGCGGCTAAAATTAGTTGATTAGCTTGCATAAATCCTAGCCCCGCACTCACCGGGGTTAATTGTTGCAGTCGCCAACTGGTGAGCATGGTTAAGGGGACGACCATTGCTAAGGCGATCGCCATCCAAAGACGGTGACAATTTTGGAACACCGCCAAAAGTCCGAGGCCATCAATTTTAGTGTAAATTATGGCTAAAATTAGCAGACTCACTATTAGAGAAATCAACCGTTTCATTAATACCAGTAATCTCACATATAACTTGAACCGAATCAATTAAACCGAAGTGGGCGATCGATCGACCTTTTATCGGTTACTCTGGTTGACACCTCAAATAAACTTACCCCCGGCTTTTAAGTTGAGTTTGGGTATCAAGACTTAGGGGTCATCGGTGGATGGTTGACGGTGAAATCAACCGAAAGCCGAAAGCTGACGGCTGATAGCTGAAAGGCGACATTTTTCCATATCCAATCGAGGAAACCCCCTTACAGCCTTACTCTGAGTTTTTTTAAAGGGGTACACCATCCCCCCACTTTATCCCCCCGCTTTCCTCCTACACCCCGCCATCAATAGCAAGTGTGATTACAAATATAAGATATAACCGATCTACCGCTCTCAAAAATTTTGAAAAATGGTATTATATGGAAAAAAATAAATCATTATTGCCAGTAACCGTCAAATCCAACCAACAGGGATAACTCGTCGGAAGTATCTGATTTTTGCAGAGAATAGCTTTGCGGAGGAGAAGAAAGATGTGCTAGTGAAAGATATGCTGATGAAAGATTCCCCAACTGGAATCCTTATTTTTGGCAACATGAGACGTACCTCAATCACAGAGAATTTCTCTTGGATTGAACAATTGCACAAATTTGCTCAAACAATGAATAAACAGTGATAAATTTAATCGATTAAAATTCTAAATATATCTCAAATAATTGCTGAATATTGCCATAATATTGAAGCAAAAATAGCAATAAAATCTGGATATAGAAGATTGGAGCAATGATTTACAGGAGCGGATAATTATCATGTTAACTAAAGTAAAATTAGGTAAAACAAGGTCAAATACATTCAAATGAGTTCAAAAAAATCTCAAAAAAATTTTCTAAAATATCAAGCAAATATTTTAGTCGTTGATGACAACCAAGATAACTTGCGGTTATTGTCTAAACTTTTATCGCAAAAAGGCTATCAAGTTAGAAATGCCATTAATGGAAATACCGCCTTAATTGCTGCCAAAGCAGCCAACCCTGATTTAATTTTATTAGATATTCAAATGCCTGATATGGATGGGTATCAGGTTTGTCAGATTCTCAAAAAAGATCCAGAAACTTATGATATTCCCATCATTTTCTTGACGGCGATGAATTCAGTGATTGACAAGGTAAAAGCGTTTAGCATTGGGGGTTCCGATTACATTACTAAACCATTTCATTTAGAGGAGGTTTTAATTAGAATTGAAAACCTACTGAAATTTCAAGCGGCCAAAGCAGAAATTCGTCAACTTAATTCTGAATTAGAAAATCGGGTCAGTGACCGAACTGCCGAACTGGAAAGAGCGAATGAAAAACTGAAACAAGAAATTGTGGAACGCCAAAGAGCAGAAAAACGACTGCTGCACATGGCATGGCATGACTCTCTAACTGGATTACCTAATCGTTCCTTGTTAATCGAGGAATTGCAAACCTGTTTAAACCGCGTTAAAAGTGACCCAGATTATTTATTTGCTGTATTATTTTTAGATTGCGATCGCTTTAAATTAGTCAATGATTCTTTGGGACATTTGATTGGGGATCGAGTGCTGATTGCCATTGCTGATAGCCTAAAATATTGCCTAAATGATGAAGATATTTTGGCTCGTTTAGGCAGTGATGAATTTACGATTATTATCAAAAATATCCAAGACATATCTGATGCGATTTATCTAGCAGAACGGATTCATAAACAATGGCAATTTCCCTTAAATATTGACCAATATGATGTGTTTATTAATGCCAGCATTGGGATTGCGATCGGCTCACCCGCATATCAAAAACCGGAACATATTTTAAGAGACGCTGACATTGCCATGTATCAAGCGAAAAAATTGGGACATACTCACTATCAAGTATTTGAAGCTAGTATGCATGACCATGTGTTAAAGCGTTTACAATTAGAAACTGATTTGCGTCTAGCCATTCAACGGCAAGAGTTTTTTTTACAATATCAACCCATTATCTCTCTATGTAGCGGCAAGCTGGCAGGATTTGAAGCTTTAATTCGCTGGCAGCACCCCCAACAGGGTTTTGTTTCTCCTGGGGAGTTTATCCCGATCGCCGAGGAAACTGGGTTAATTGTTCCTATGGGTCTTTGGGTATTGCGTGAAGCTTGTCAAACTATGCAGTCTTGGGTCAAAAAATTTGCTGAATTCCGTTTACATATTAGCGTCAATCTGTCCGTGAAACAATTTCGCCAACCGAATTTGATAGAAATGATCGATCAAATTCTGGCTGAAACTCAATTACATAGTCAATATTTAAAGCTAGAAATTACGGAAACGGCTATTATGGATAATGCCGAATCGGCGAATCGGCTACTGAAACAACTAAAAGCCCGCAAAATTAAATTATCCCTAGATGATTTTGGCACCGGATATTCTTCTTTAAGTTATCTGCATCGGTTTCATATGGATACATTAAAAATTGACCGTTCTTTTATTGGCAACATTAGTGAAGATCGCGATAGTCTGGAAATTGTCGAGGCGATCGTTACTCTAGCTCACCAATTGAAAATGGATGTGGTGGCGGAAGGAGTGGAAACCTTGATGCACTTTAATCAACTGAGAAATTTAGGAATTGAGTTTGGTCAGGGATATTTTTTCGCCAAACCCTTAGATGCCAACTCAGCAGAAGCATTGATTCGCAGCAAACCACAATGGTAACGTTTGTTCTGGATCATTCAACAGGGATCTCTTGTGCAGAGGTGCAGAGGGGCAGAGGGGCCCGCCGTCGGCGGAGGGGCAGAGGGGAGAGT
>NZ_LIUQ01000049.1:39581-49077 GCF_001276715.1 Planktothricoides sp. SR001
GCCCCTACGACTTTTCACTTCTCCCCTGCACCCCTGCACCCGATGGCGGCCCCTGCCGCCCATTCCCTGTTGCCTATTCCTAGCTAAAAATAACTATAAAATTCGTTGCACGGTCAAAGATTCACCGGGAGATAGTCTTTTGATTTCCGCTGTTAAATCCAGCCAAGGTTGCAATTGCCCCGGTTGAAATGTGCGACTCATCACCACATAAATCGAAGTTTGATCGCAGCCAATTCCTGCGGACAAAACCTTGTCCCAAGATTCAGCACTTAGGCTATCCGTAATCTGTAATTGCCCATCAATCCACTGCAAACGACGCACAAATTTAAATGGCGCTTTTTGTTTCCCCGTAATCAGCATTTTTTGCAATATTTTTCTAATCAGATTCGGGAAAAATCGCCCCACCGTTAACATGACGCCGCGTAGAATAATTAAATTTAGCGGCGTCATCAGCTTTTGTTTTGCCCACCCCAGATGACCATGAATAATGATTTCATTTTCTCCCAGTTCATATTCATAAGTATCCACTAAATGCCCCACGGCATTTTTGGCTTTTTTGCCGTCAGAAACCAGCAAAGAAAACTGGGTATCTGAGGCAACGAGTTGGCCATCTATAAATAGTTTAAATACTCCACCCTTGTTAATTGCTAGATAAAGTTCAGCCATCGCGGTTTTATGTGGCTCATTTCCTGATATATTTTCCTGGTTATGTGACTGGATAGATTCAGATTTTAATTCATTGTTTTCCGTCGATAATGGGGATTTTGCTGCTGGTTTTTCCGGGGACGGCGAATTTGACAAATATAGATAATCTTGAATTTTTCCGTTATTAGCATCCTCTAAATTTGCTAATTTTTCTGGCAAATGCTCAGTTATTTTCTCAGTTATTGCCTCAGTTATTGGCTCAGTTATTGGCTCAGTTATTGGCTCAGTTATTGGCTCAGTTATTTTACTATCTGGGGTGACATTTAAAACATTTTGAGGATTTCCTGGATTAGTTTCTGGACTGTTTTCGCTATCAAGCTGAGGTATATTGTTATCAGGATGTTCCGCATTGGCAATGACTGTTCGCCAAATCATAATTTGGGCACCGGGAAACCAAATCTTATTTGGCTTATTACTTGGCTTATTTAGCGATCGCGCATAACTTTGGGGGCGATCGCTAACAAAATCTCGCCATGCCAGTAAATAATTCCAAGTATGATGACCAATAATATGATCGTCCGCATAACAGGGATTTAAATTATTGGCTAAACCAATTAAAAATTGGTCATTAATGGTTAAAGCTTCTGGCAGCCATTCACCGACCAACTCAAACCCATGAGGAAAGAAATTATAAGTATTCCGACTGGTATATTCGCCCCCATAAGAACCATCAGGATGCACAAAATGGGTAGCAAATTCTACTGCTTTCTTTAAAGGTTCTTTTAAATGGGAATCTGGCCATAGTTGATAAAGCCTTGCTAAAGCAGAAATAGCCAGAGTATGATATCCCGGATCGCAGCCTTCATATTCTTGAAACCAGCCTTCACTATTTTGCCAAGACAATAATTGTTCTAATCGTCGCAGTTTAGCCGATTCCCATTTGGAAGTTTCTAAAAGTTTGCCAGTTAATTCCAAGCAGAGGACAATTAAAGCTTGGTGATTCGCGAGTTTACCACTTTCTTGATGATGGGCTAACCAGTCAGCCCGACGTTCAAAAAATTTCAATAATTCATAGTGATTAAGTTCTAATTGACGATAGCTTTCTAGACAAGCTAACAGAGAAAAAGCCGCCGCCCCAGCCGCCCGTTCAAAGGGGAAATAGTCATCACAAGACCCATCTTGATGGGCGCTGTGGGCTGCGTAGAAAATTCCCGCTTCTACCCAGTCTCTAATCACCGGCTTTTGATAATAAGGATTGTCTGGCAAATTAGTCTGATAGACTAAGGTCAGGGGCCACACAAATTCTTGAGCCATGCCACTGGGAAAGTCAATAATTTTATAGTGCCAAAAGTTGCGGTCAAAACAGCCATAAGTCGGACTATGGGGGTTACGGTCTAGCAGGGTGAGAATTTTGGGAATTTGCCCGATCGCCTCACGAGCAAATAAGTCTCGATTCACGATTTGATTCACGGTTTGATTCACGGTTTGATTCACGGTTTGATTCACGGTTATATGCACTTCCTGATTCATGTTTAACTTATTTGTATAATGTAGAAAAGTCAGCGATCGCCACTTTATATAGCACTTGTCAGAGTGATGAAGGACAAAAAACCTGTCATTCCCGCGAATGCGGGAATCCAGAAAACCTCTGTACTTCATCCAGATAATAACCGCTATAATTAATCACTATATAATGTAGAGCAGATTCGGCAAAATTAAGCACAAATTATTTTTTTTAGGCTTAATCATGGTCAATTATGCGAAATTATTCCCAATTATCACCAAACCCTAAACCCTAAACCCTAAACCCTAAACGCTAAACCCTTGTTCTTATGACCCAATGGCTGCCCAGACCCGATAAATTATCGATCGCCTCCGAAGAGGTGCATATTTGGCAAGCGGATTTAAATCTCCCTTGGCCAAAAATTGAACAGTTGCAGCAAACTCTTTCCCCAGACGAACAACAAAGGGCTGATCGCTATCGGTTCGATCGCGATCGCCAGCATTTTATCGCCAGTCGGGGGATTTTACGGCAAATTCTCAGTAATTATGTAAACTCTCACCCCAGTAAACTAGAGTTTACTTATAGCCAAAAAGGAAAACCATCGTTAGTAACAGACAATTATCCGGGGGAACAAGAGAAACTAGAGTTTAACGTATCCCATTCTCACGGCAGGGCATTATATGCGATCGCCTGTCACCGAAAAATTGGCATCGACCTAGAATATATCCGCCCCGTAGAAGTACAAAACTTAGCTAAAAGATTCTTTTGTCCCGCTGAATATCATGCCCTAACTCAACTGCCAAAACCACAGCAAGAAAAAGCTTTTTTTCACACTTGGACTTGTAAAGAAGCCTACTTAAAAGCCACCGGCGAAGGCATTATTGGCTTAGAAAAAGTAGAAGTATCCATCAATCCCGACCTCCCAGCGAAAATTATCAAAATTGCCGGAAATTCTCAGGGGATATCATTATGGCAAATAGAAAAATTAGAGGTCAATTATGGCTATATGGCAGCAGTGGCTATGCAGCCCCCTAGTAATGTGATTAAATATTGGTATTGGGGAGAAAGCTAAACTTTCTAATCATTACCCGGTTTTTTGGCGCCATCATTCAGGGGTTTTAACTGACTGGTTTCAATCTCAGCCCGCCGCATTCTTAGTTGAATTTCTTCTAATAACTTGCGATTCACCGCCAGCAAATCTGCCACCAACCCCAAAATCCATAATTGAAACCCCATCAACATCAAAATTGCGGCCAAAATCAAACTAGGAATTCGAGTTCTTTCTGTCCCAATCAAAAAATAAATTAACCAACGGAATCCCAACCCAAAACCGATGGTAAAAGGAACCCCGCCGAGAAGCAAAAAGAATCTCAGGGGTTTATAAGTCATAAAAATTCTAAAAATAGTAAAAATAGACCGTTTAATATAAACCGGAATACTTTTTACCAATCGAGAAGGGCGTAAATAACCATTAGTTCTAATGGGGACAGAAGTAATCGCCATCCCCTTTTGTCCCGCTTGAATAATCGTCTCTAAAGTATAAGTATATTCATTAAAAACATTTAACTGCATTGCCGCTTCCCGACTAAATGCCCGAAACCCACTAGGGGCATCCGGGATATCCGTTTGACTGGCTAAACGTACCACCCAACTGCCTAATTTTTGCAATAATTTCTTGGTTGGCGAAAAATGTTCAATATCCAAAATCGGACGGGCACCAATCACAATTTCGGATTCTTTTAACAGAATCGGCTGAATTAGTTTAGGAATATCTTCAGCACAATATTGATTATCCGCATCCGTATTGACAATAATATCCGCCCCCGCTTTGAGTGCCCCTTCTAAACCAGCCATAAATGCTTTAGCCAAACCTTGATTTGTGGGCAAATTTACGATATAATCCACCCCGCAAGCTTTGGCTACTTCCACAGTGCGATCGCGGCTGCCATCATCAACCACCAGCCACTCAACACAATCCACCCCTGGCAATTGGCGAGGCAATTCTGATAAAGTAATGCCCAAGGTGGCTTCTTCGTTATAACAAGGAATTTGAATAATCAGTTTAGTCATCTATCAACAAATCAACCAGCAAACTCTCAGAAAATCTTATGATAAATTCACCGCTATACTCATATTTAACCAGTAAACTAGACTCTTAACCTCTGGGTCTAGTGTCTAGTGTGTTCGTTGTTCATTGTTCGTTATTGGTTATTGGTTATTTGGGTCAAACAACCAGCAACCAATCACAATCACAATCACAATCAACAATGAAAAAAATGACATCTAAAAGTTGTATGATGCTGTTAAATTAAGTTTTACTTATTGATTCATTCATTGGGACTTATCCAAGTCATTCTTTTTTTTACTAGCAGCCCGATCTTTACCACAGGTTAACACCTATGCATCTCAGCGAACTTAAGCATCCGAACCAATTACACGGTCTATCGATTCACCAACTCGAACAAGTTGCCCGACAAATTCGGGAAAAACATTTAGAAACGATCGCCGCAACCGGGGGACACCTCGGCCCCGGTCTGGGAGTGGTGGAACTCACCCTAGGACTATACCAGACCCTTGACCTGGATCACGATAAAGTAATTTGGGATGTGGGACACCAAGCCTATCCCCATAAACTCATCACAGGTCGTTACAACAACTTCAGTACCCTGCGGCAAAAAGATGGGGTAGCGGGATATCTCAAACGGTGCGAAAGCAAGTTTGACCATTTTGGGGCGGGTCATGCGTCCACCAGCATTTCGGCAGCCTTGGGCATGGCGTTGTCTCGCGATATGAAAGGGGAAAAATTTAAAGTAGTCGCCGTAATTGGGGATGGGGCTTTAACTGGGGGCATGGCCTTAGAAGCGATTAACCATGCGGGTCATTTGCCTCATACTAACCTCATGGTCGTGCTCAATGACAATGAAATGTCCATTTCGCCTAATGTGGGCGCAATTCCTCGTTATCTGAATAAAATGCGTCTGAGTCCGCCGGTACAGTTCCTCAAAGACAACTTGGAAGAACAGTTTAAGCAGATTCCTTTCCTGGGTGAAACTTTTACCCCGGAAATGCAGCGGGTGAAAGAAGGGATGAAGCGGTTGGCAGTGCCCAAAGTGGGCGCGGTATTTGAAGAGTTGGGCTTTACTTATATCGGGCCGGTGGATGGTCATAATTTAGAAGAACTGATTAACACCTTTAATGAAGCCCATAAAATTCAAGGGCCGGTGTTGGTTCATGTGGCCACAACTAAAGGCAAAGGATATGCGATCGCGGAAAAAGATCAGGTAGGCTACCATGCCCAAAGTCCCTTTGACCTAGCCACGGGTAAAGCCATTCCTGCCAAAAAACCCAAACCCCCCAGCTATTCCAAAGTCTTTGCCGAAACTCTGATTAAACTAGCGGAAGATAACCCCAACATTATCGGCATTACGGCGGCAATGGCCACAGGGACAGGATTAGATAAATTACACGAGAAACTGCCCAAACAATATATTGATGTGGGCATTGCGGAACAACACGCCGTCACCTTAGCCGCAGGGATGGCTTGTGAAGGAATCCGCCCAGTGGTGGCCATTTATTCTACGTTCTTACAACGGGCTTTTGACCAAATTATTCACGATGTTTGCATCCAAAAGCTGCCAGTATTTTTCTGCTTAGATCGGGCAGGAATTGTCGGGGAAGATGGCCCAACTCACCAAGGACTTTATGATATTGCCTATTTGCGCTGTATCCCCAATATGGTGGTGATGGCCCCGAAAGATGAGGCGGAACTTCAGCAAATGTTAGTCACCGGAATTGAATATACTGAGGGCGCGATCGCCATGCGTTATCCTCGTGGCAACGGTTACGGTGTCGCCTTAATGGAAGAAGGATGGGAACCTCTGCCCATTGGCAAAGCGGAAATTCTCCGCCAAGGGGATGATGTACTAATCCTCGGCTATGGATCGATGGTCTATCCAGCCATGCAAACCGCCGAAATTCTCAGCGAACATGGCATCGAAGCCACTGTGATCAATGCCCGCTTTGTCAAACCCTTGGACACTGAGTTAATTTTGCCCTTAGCAGAAAAAATTGGCAAAGTGGTGACTATGGAAGAAGGCTGCCTCATGGGTGGCTTTGGGTCAGCAGTTGCCGAAGCGTTGATGGATCATAATGTTCTCGTCCCCGTGATGCGTTTGGGTGTTCCCGACAAGCTGGTGGATCATGCTAAACCCGACCAGTCTAAAGCAGAGTTAGAACTAACTCCCGCCCAAATGAGCGATCGCATCCTCAAAACCTTCAGCCGTCAACTCACCCCAGTCAACTCATAACACCAAATACGGTTGTCAAAACCCCTTTATAAAGCCATCTGTCATTCCCGCGAAGGCGGGAATCCAGAGCGTGTTTTCGGGGATTATCGTAGGGGCGATTCGCGAATCGCCCCTACAGGAGAACCGAATTTGGTTTTAAGTTGCGGGGTCAAACAGCAAAAAACCCGCCAGCGTGCGGGTTTTTTTGCTCAAACATCGAGCGGACTTGGATGATCAGCCGCCGATCTAAAAATGGGTGACCTGGGATTCGAACCCAGAACCAGCGGATTAAGAGTCCGATGCGCTACCGTTGCGCCAGTCACCCCTCCGGCTCAATTACCGTTATCGGCATTATACAATAACTTCTGAAAAATTTCAATCCGATCCATCCGATCCAGTAGGCAAAAGCTTTTATCCGTAGGGTGTTGTTCCGAGCGGTAACGCACCAATACAATTTGGAGTAGGGTGTTGTTCCGAGCGGTAACGCACCAATACAATTTGGAGTAGCTGTCGATCGCCTTGATCTATAGCATTGAGGACTGCCGCAGCCACAGGATCGGGGCAAGCGATCGCGGTGACAGCCGAACATATAAAGTCTTTGCCTAAGTGCGATCGCCATTCATCTCCCAAACAACAAATAACAAATAACAAATAATTTATTTAGAGTTTTAACCCCTCACCGAAGATCAATAGATCAATTTTGAAGAAATGTAACTGACTTTAAGGATTTTTTCTCCAACCAATGCTCATTAGTCTTTTTTTATGATCGAGATTTTTCCCGAACCACTGAAAAATTTGTACTTCCATATTACTGATTTTTTTGGCTAATAAATCAGCCAAAATGTATTGTCATTGTCTTTGTTTTTATTATTAATTAATTTTTACATAAAAAAATAGCTTTATTTTAGGGGAAAAAATCATAATATATTAATTAAAAAATTTTTTTTATTTTTGTAAAAAAGTATTAAGACTTGACATAAAACTTCATAAAATATTAATCAATGTTAAATTTTCGTCCAACACAAAAAATAGAAATACAATAGAAAAAAACCCATATAAAATCAAAACAGGAGATTGTGTGATGGCAGAAATATTGGGCGACAGCACTGCCAATAACCTCGTCGGCACTGGCAATGGCAACGACAGTATTGTCGGATTTGAAGGAGACGATACCCTCTGGGCTGACTGGAATTGGAATATAGGCAACAACACCCTCGATGGGGGGACTGGATCGGATTACCTATATGCTTCCTCTGAGAGTAACCTTTTGCGGGGTGGGGACGACAACGACATCCTGGAAGTTTACGGTTGGAACAACACCTTAGAAGGAGGCTTAGGGGACGACACTTATAACCTCTACTATCCCTCTGCAAATACCATCCAAGATGCGGGAGGAACCGATATCCTCTCGACTGGTTTAAAGCTATCTTTAAATGGGTTGGCGGTCGGTGAAGCCGGACTGGAAAAACAAGGCACCAGCTTGGTGATTGACATCAACCAAGACGGCATAGCAGACACTAGCCAGGACTTAGTAATTCTTGACTTCTTTAATGCAGCGGGTACGGGCGCGGGCGCGGGCTTCATCGAAAAGATTGACTATCTCGACGGCAACGAAATTCTCACCCCACCTACCAGCCCCAATATCATTACCGGCACTGCCAACGCCGACAACCTGGAAGGCACCAACGCCAATGACAGCATTATCGCCGATGCCGGAGATGACTATATTTCCAGCGACGGAAGCGGCAACGACACCTTGCTTGGCGGTGATGGCAACGATAATCTGATCGATTTTGGTGCTGGCAATGATTTCTTAGATGGCGGTATCGGCAATGACACGCTCGATGGCGGCACTGGCAATAACACTCTCGATGGGGGTGCTGGTGATGACTACCTGTCGAGTAATAATGGCTATTATTACTATGGCTATTCCACTCAAGATAGTCTGTTCGGCGGTGATGGCAACGATACCTTACTTGTTGGATCTTACTGGTTAAGCAACACTCTGGATGGAGGGGCTGGAGCGGATAGCCTTTACAGCAGCTACTCTGACAGCAGCCTTTTCCGGGGTGGCGAGGACAACGACATCCTGGAGGTTTACGGATGGAACAACACTTTAGAAGGAGGCTCCGGGTCAGATAACCTTTACAACTACTCTGACAGCAGCCTTTTGCGGGGTGGCGACGACAACGACCTCTTGGAAGTTTATGCCTGGAACAACACCCTAGAAGGAGGTTTAGGGGATGACACTTATAACCTCTACAATCCCTCTGGAAATACCATCCAAGATGCGGGAGGAACCGATATCCTTTCGACTGGTTTAAAGCTGTCTTTAAATGGGTTGGCGGTCGGTGAAGCCGGACTGGAAAAACAAGGCACCAGCTTGGTGATTGACATTAACCAAGACGGTATAGCAGACACCAGCCAAGACTTAGTAATTCTTGACTTCTTTAATGCAGCGGGTACGGGCGCGGGCACCGGCTTCATCGAAAAGATTGACTATCTCGACGGCAACGAAATTCTCACCCCACCGACCAGCCCCAATATCATTACCGGCACTGCCAACGCCGACAACCTGGAAGGCACCAACGCTAATGACAGCATGATTGGCGATGCCGGAGATGACTCCATTTCCAGCGATGGCAGCGGCAACGACACCTTGCTTGGCGGTGATGGCAACGATAATCTGATCGATTTTGGTGCTGGCAATGATTTCTTAGATGGCGGTATCGGCAATGACACGCTCGATGGCGGCACTGGCAATAACACTCTCGATGGGGGTGCTGGTGATGACTACCTGTCGAGTAATAATGGCTATTATTACTATGGCTATTCCACTCAAGATAGTCTGTTCGGCGGTGATGGCAACGATACCCTCTTCATTGGAAATTACTGGGGGTACAGCAGCACTTTGGATGGAGGGGCTGGAGCGGATAGCCTTTACAGCAGCGGCTCTGACAGTAGCCTTCTGCTGGGTGGCGACGATAACGACATCCTGGAAGTTTATGGCTGGAACAACACCCTAGAAGGAGGTTTAGGGGATGACACTTATAACCTCTAC
>NZ_LIUQ01000097.1 GCF_001276715.1 Planktothricoides sp. SR001
TCCAGATTTTTACGAGCGGTGATAAACCAACTTATTTTTGCTCTCGGTGAAACTGCCAAAATTGTCGCGGTTCTCAGGTTTTTTAGGCGATCGCGTTTCTTTTTTTGGCTGAAAATTTTTTGGGATCAAAATATATCTGCTGAAGATATCTGCTGAAGATGCAATTTGAAAGCTGGGAATTTGGCGGCGATCGATTCAGATGATATCTGTAAATAATCTAAACAAATCAGTAAGACTGCATATCTATATTATCTATATTAAGTTAGATTAAGGTAGCGAAAATTCAGTTAATATCGGGTGGTCAATGCCCACCCGATGTCATTATCATCACCAAAAAACCAGCAAAAATCAAGCAATTTAACCGGATTAATTTTGGCGATTAACTCCTCTGAGGTTCAGGGATAGAAATGTCAATTGAATTGACGTTATTTGTGGGATTTAAACTAGACAAAGGAGGCTGAATTGCCGGATCATTGCCCACCACTAAGGTGACAATTTTATCGGGCTGTAAATATTGTTCAGCGACTCTTTGGACATCCGCAATGGTCGTGGCTTCAACTCCATTTTGATACTGAAAGATAAAATCTTGGGGATAGTTGTAATACTCATACCGCATTAAACGCGATAAGGTTTGACCGGGAGATTGAAAATTAAACACGAAAGAATTCAAGGTGGAATCTTTGGCGTAGTTTAACTCAGTCTGGGTAATGGGTTCGCGGCGAATTTGTTCAATTTCGCTGAATACGGCTTGAATGAATGCAACCGTTGCCTCAGAACGGGTTTGACCCCCAGCTAAGAAAATCCCCGGATAGTCAAAGCGAGGACTCCAATAAGCATAGACAGAATAGGCTAGACCTTTTTCAGACCTGACTTTGTTAAACATTCGGCCTCCAAAGCCATTAAGTACCCCATTGAGTACGGATAAAGCGGTGTAGTCAGGACTATCTAATTGACCGCCTAAATGTCCCATTTGCACATAACTTTGGGTAAGCTGAGGCTGATTAACAAAAAATATGCCACCGGGTTTGGCTGGGTTTGCCAATACTGGTGGTGACTGATTGATAGCCGCAACATTGGGGTTAGGTTTCCAGTTGCCTAGTTGCTGTTCGATTAGCGATCGCATCTCTTGGGAATTAAAATCTCCCACAATCCCTAGGATGATATTATTAGGATGAAAATAAGCCTGATAAAATTTCAGCAAATCTTGACGAGAAATATTATCTAGATGCTGATATTCTATGGTGCGAGCATAAGGGCTTTCACTCCCATAAATCAATTTTTGAAATTCTCGTCCGGCGATTTCATTCGGATCGTCATTCCGCCGAGAAATTGCCCCGCGCCGTTGGTTTTTGGCTAAGTCAATTTTATCTTGGGGAAAAATCGGTTCTCGGAGGACTTCCGCAAATAAGCCAAACACTTCTGGCAGGTCTTCACTTAAGGCGGTAAAACTCACACTGCCGACATCACTATCCACAGAGCTTTCTACAGCGGCTGCCCGCAGTTCTAATAACTCATTCATTTGCTCCGCCGGATGACTTTTGCTGCCACCGGAACGCATCACCTCACCCATAATATTCGCTAGTCCAACTTGATCGCCCGGTTCTAAGCGATCGCCCGTCTTAATAAATGCTTGACCGCTGACCAAAGGCAGTTCGCGATCTTCCATTAAAAACACCGTTAACCCATTATCAAGTTGATAGCGGGTATAGTCAGGAATTTTAATTTCTGGTAACGGCGGCAATTTTAAATCTGTATAATGTTTGGCTTGCTCTGCTTTTACTGGTGACAATAATAACAATATAAAAGCAAAAGCAATAGCCAAAATTATCAAGACAAAATTACTTTTTCCTTTCACCATTTTTGCATTGGAGTTGAGCATAAATTTCTCACAGTGTTGATTAGGACTAAAGGGAGACAATGGTTATTTGTTAGTTTTTATTTGTTAGTTGTTAGTTGTTNNAACTAACAACTAACAACTAACAGCTTTTACTCAGTCGGCAGTAAGCGACCAATGGTGCGATTTTCTGGGACAAAAGTGGCTTGAGCGATGCGTTGAATGTCGGCGGCGGTGACAGCTTCAATACTTTCCAGTTGTTTAAACAGGTTTTGCCAAGACCCGGTTTTGACCTGATATTCCACCAGCAGACTCGCCATCCCAGAATTAGAATTGAGCGATCGCAACAAATCAGCCCTTGCCTTAGTTTTTGCCCGTTCTAGTTCTAAATCTGACACAGGTTCATTGGTTAAGCGTTCAATTTCTGTATGTAATGCTTTGGCGACTTCTTCCACCGTATGACCGGGCGCAGTCAGAGCATAAAATAGCAGCAAATTCGGATATTTATTCCCCGGAAAGCCACTAAAACCCTGAGCATTCAAAGCTAATTGCTTTTCTTCGATCAAAGACTTGTAAATCCTTGAAGTTCGACCATCACTGAGAATAGCGGTAATCATGTCATAAACCGCATTATCCCGATCGTTAACCGCCGGTCGGTGATATCCTTCCAAATACCAAGGCTGAGTCGGTAAGCGCAAAGTCACTTCCCGGGGTTGGGTTTGCGGTGGCTCAACTTGTTCAACTTGGGGGGGAGTCGAGGGGGGGGCGGGATAACGACCAAAATAAATGTTCGCCAAGCGCTTGACTTCTGCGGGGTCAACATCTCCCACGATCGCGATCGTCATATTGTTCGGAGTGTAGTAAGTCTCGAAAAACTCCCGGACATCTGCTCTGGTGAGATTTTGTAGGTCTTGAGGATAGCCAATCACCGGGTTGCGATAGGGATGGATCTGAAATGCTTCGGCCAGAAATACTTCCACCATCTGACCAATGGGCGAATTATCAGTCCGCAGACGCCGTTCTTCCAAGATCACCTGCTTTTCTTTATAAAATTCCCGAAATACTGGCTCCAGGAAGCGCTCAGACTCCAAAGACATCCACAGTTCTAACTTATTCGCGGGAAAACTATAAAAATAACGGGTGGCATCGGCAGAAGTGGTGGCATTGAGTCCCACCCCGCCGGACTGTTGCACTATTTGACCAAATTGATTTTGAATAATATATTTAGACGCTTCCGTTTCTACCTGGGCAAATTCTGCCTTTAATTTCGCCACTTCTGAGGGGCGATTGGCTTTTTCAGCCGCAGAAATGCGATCGTTAATCTCATCCAGCTTGTTCAGCAGTTCTTTTTCAGCGGCATAGTTCGTGGTGCCAATTTTCGTCGTGCCTTTAAAGGCGAGATGTTCCAGAAAGTGAGCCACCCCAGTTTTACCCACAGGTTCATTTGCCCCACCCACGTCGGCGTAGGTGATGAAGGAGACAACTGGCGCTTCATGTCGTTCTAGGACAATAAATTTAAGTCCATTGTCTAGACGAAATTCGGTGACTTTTTGTTTTACCCGGTCTAAGTAGGGCTGAATGGATGATGTGGGTGCTGGTTGGACGGGCTTAAACTCATCGGTTCTCGCCGCTGCTGGGGTGGGGAAAGTTGCCCAGCCCAGCAGCATGACCGCGAGGAGGATGCCCACAAGTAAGGTTGCCCTGGGGAAATTTGGCCATTTCCAAGGCCGATGGTTGGTTCTCTGGTAGTGGGATTCGCTGGTTTGGTTGGGCGATCGCCAAGCGTCAAGAAACCGGGTTTCTTTAAGAAACCCGGTTTCTTGCCAATTCAGTTGTGGTTTCGGCGAAAATGTTTGTTTAGTCAGTGTCATTTTTAACGGGTTTAGTTTAAGGTTGTGGGAGTAATAGAGGTGACATGGTGCGGCAAAAGACCAGAAAAGGCAGTGGCGCCTCCGGGCAATCTTAACAATCTATTAAAGTTTGCCCATTTTCCGCTTGATTCGTTGGACAATTAAGTAGAAAGGATGAGCAATTTCATCCGGCATTGTCTATTTAAATTATGCAAGCGATGAACCAAATTACTTCCGGCATAGAGTCGCAAACTCGGACTAAAATTCTTCAGGCGGCTCAGAAATTGTTTGCCCACAAGGGCTACAATGGCACCACCACTAGGGATCTCGCTCACGAGGCCGGGGTGGCAGAAGGGACTATTTTTCGACATTTTCCCCATAAAAAAGCAATTTTGGTGGAGTTAGCCACCGAGGGCTGGATCGAAATCCTCACGGACTTATTAACTGAATTAAGTGAAATGGGCAGCTATAAAGCGGTGGGTCAGGTGATGCGCCGCCGAATGTTGAATTTGCATAAAAATGGTGATTTGATGCGGGTTTGCTTTCTGGAAGCACAGTTTCACCCCGAATTACGCGATCGCATCCAAAGTGAAGTCATTGCCAAAATGACTGATGTGGCCGAGGCATTCTTTCAAACCGCAATGGACAAAGGCATTTATCGGCGGATGAATCCTAAATTTGTGGCTCAGGTCTTTTTGGGGATGTTTGCGATCGCCGGGTTTAGCTACAACACCATCTTGGCAGAAAGTTCATCGCCACTTGCTCAGAAAGAAATGGCCGAAGGACTGGCCGATATTTTCCTCAATGGGGTTTTGGCTAAAGATTAACTTTAACCAATAACTTCGCCTCTTGTACCCATTGAGCCACTAGATCCGGTGTGGGACAGAGATCCTTGCGTTGCATCATCGCCACTTGTACCCGTAAAATCTGTTGATGAATTTTATACACGGGCATCTGGGCCAGTAATTTCACTGAGCCCACTCCCGCATGAAGTAACAGTCCACTATATTGACAGCCCACGGTGGGAATACCGGCTAACTCAGCCAATGCCACCCATTTATTGACATACTGAACATGGATGCCTAAGTGATGTGCCAGAGCTAATTTACGCTCTGGGGTGTTGGCATTTTTGAGCAGTTTACCCGTGGTCGCAATACCTTGCTGTTTTAATTCAGCTTGGTGGCGATCGCTCAATCCAGGTAATTGAGAAATCGGCCAACTCCGCAATTTCATATCACAGTTTTTCACCTTTTTTTAGAGCATATAATCCTAGCATATTGACTCCAGGAATTTTTTAAATCATGCCAGCCACCAGCCCGAATCCGATCGTAGAAACCTTAAAAAATCGCCGCCAACAACTGGCTCAACTGATATCATTTCCAGTCATCCTCTGGTCAGGAAAGCCATCATCCCGAAATTTTCCCCATAATACCTTTCCCTTTCGTCCCAGCAGTCATTTTCTTTATTTCGCCGGGTTGCCCGTTGAAGATGCCGCAATTCGTTTAGACTCCGGGAAACTAGAACTGTTTATGGATGACCCCAACCCAGAAAGTACCCTCTGGCATGGGGTCATGCCCACCAGAGCACAAATTGCCGAAGCCATTGGCGCTGATGCAGCTTTTCCCAAGCAGGAGTTAGCGTCACGGGCGACTGGGGCAGCAACAATTATGGTGCAAGATAGCGCCACTCGTGCGGAACAGTATATGGTCCGCAATATGGTTCGCCATTCCGTTCAGCCAAAGTGCTCCGCACCGCTTCCGCGAACGGACGATCGTTATGACGATCGCTATAAAGAGATAGATTTGCAATTAGCCCAGGCGATCGCCACCGTCCGTCTGACTCACGACCAAATAGCCCTATCCCAGTTAATGTCTGCTGCTGCTTGTACAATGCAAGCCCATTTAGCCGGAATGATGGCCACACCGAGAGCAAAAACCGAGGCAATGGTGCGGGCAGCAATGGAAGGAGTGCTGATTGCCAACAATATGCAATGCGCTTACAACAGCATTGTCACCGTGCATGGGGAAGTTTTGCATAATCAGGTCTATCACCACCCCCTACAACCGGGAGACTTATTGTTAGTTGATTTAGGTGCGGAAACAGCTTCCGGTTGGGCCGCTGACGTGACCAGAACTTGGCCGGTTTCTGGCAAATTTTCTCCCACCCAACGAGATATCTATGATATCGTCTTAGCCGCCCATGATGCTTGTATTGCCTACGCCCGTCCTGGGGTGGAATATCAGGATATTCATTTATTAGCCTGTCGGGTGATTGCTGAAGGTTTGGTCAATTTAGGCATTTTAAAAGGGCAGCCAGAAGATTTGGTAGAAATGGACGCCCATGCCCTATTTTTCCCGCACGGCATCGGGCATTTACTAGGGTTGGACGTCCATGATATGGAAGACTTAGGCGATATTGCTGGGTATGAAACCGGACGAGTGAGGAGCGATCGCTTTGGCTTATGTTTTTTGCGACTCAATCGACCCTTGCGAGCGGGAATGCTGGTGACAATTGAACCTGGGTTTTATCAAGTTCCGGCGATTTTGAATCAGCCAGAAAATCGGAATAAATATAAAGATGTGGTCAACTGGGAGTATTTGGCCAAATTTGCTGATGTCAGAGGGATTCGCATCGAAGATGATGTCTTAATCACCGACGGGCGATCGGAAACCCTAACGGCAGATTTGCCCACAAATCCCCATATCATTGAGCAAATTATTCAAGGTTAACTATAGGGCGATCGCAGTGAGGACTCCCTCCGGGACGCAACGCGATCGCAGCTTTCGCGTTGCGGAGCAATATCGCAGGGGAGAAAATTTACAACACATATCGCGGATTTGGCACACAGCCACGTTTTTCACAATTAGGATCGTCCTGATTGTCTTGATCCGCTTTTTGCTTGGCTTGTCTTTTTTCTGCGAGGGAAAAGTTGTGGATTTTCTCCCTCTGTTGCGCCTGATTCCAACTGGTGCTAATCAAATGTTCAATGCCAGTGCCTAAACCCACCACCAGTAAGAGAGATAAGCACCCACAAGGAGACATTAACTTGAAAAATTTTTGTTGTGCTACCATGGTTTTTTTCCCTGGAATCCTGAGTATGTAAGCGTAAAAAATTCCTATATGACCGGAAAATTACGGTATCTTGATTTAAACATAAAGTTTCCCTCAATTCAACACTTATCAACACTGAATTTTTATATAGAAAACCGGGTATCTAGTCAGTAATAGGAGTCAAATACTTCATGGGTGTTGCCCGTAAAAACTCGGACATAATCGATCAAGGGCTTATTGGATGTATTCTATTGTACATTTTTTTATATTTCGGATCAAGCCATGCTAAATCTTGATTTCATGGGTGATCGCCGACTCCTGTTGTGGACTTATTGCTGAATTATTATATCCACTTGAGTTAGATCTGCAATTTTTCCGGGTATAATTTTCAGTAGCCACAATGATTTTATCCGTGAAAACACTTACGCAAAATTCAGATATAAAATAATCAAATTTTTATCCATAAAAATTCATCCCCTTCAGTTATTTTTAACTTAATCAGGTACAAATATCAACAAATCGTCACCCTCGCCTCAGTAATATAAACCTCTAAATTGCGTGCGAAAAACAGGCTACCATATATTTAATCGCCAGACATTAAATTTCGTACCTCATCACCCTCAAATTTTTTATCAAAGACACGAACAAAAGACACGATGTTTGCTCCCCAAAGATTCAAGACCCGGAAATTGATAACTTAAAAATTTAAATGATTACAATAAATCTTCAATAATCGCCGACTTAATCCTCAAAAATAGCACCGCGCTGTAAACAATCCTGTCTCATCGCCTCAGATAAGCCTAAATTTTCTCGAAATCGGGCATTTTTTAACATTGTTTCGGTAAAAATAACCCGACTTAAGTTCGTATTGTGGAGCACAGCGCCAGTTAGATTCGCACCAGTGATATCTGCATTGGTCAAATTAGCGCCAGTTAAATTGACTCTGGTTAACTTGGCCCCGAAAAGATAAGCACTGGTTAAATTCGCCTCTGTCAAATTCGCATCCGTGAGATTGACACCACTCAGATTTGTGCGTAAATCCGCCCCAGTTAAATCAGCGCCATTCAGATTAGCATCAGACAGATTAGCATTAATCATTTGAGCATAGCGTAAGCAAGCTTGCCGCAAATTGGCGCGGCGCAAATTTGCCAATTCCAGATACGCATGACTCAGGTTCACTTCACTTAAATCCGCCTGACCTAAATCCGCATAATGTAAATCAAGATTACTAAGGTCAGAACAGGCAAAATCTTCAATGGGGTTAATTCCTAAACTTTTTGCCAAGGCAATAAAATCATCCGTGTTGGATTCTAAAAACAATTCTCGTGCCAGAGAAACCAACTGTAGCTGGTACTCTCTGGCTTTTTGTTGGTTTCCCATCGATTTGTAGGCTAATTTTAAGCTGGCTAGATTTTTCCCTTGAGAAGTTTTGTCTTGCATTTGCTGGGTAATCACTAAACACCTTTCTTGCGCGGCGATCGCCTGTGACCAAGATTCTAAGCGGGCATAAACCGTTCCGAGATTAAATAAAGCATGGGCTTGTCCTCGCGGGTCTTGCAGTTCCACAGCGATGCGATAATGTTCTTGATAACAGGCGATCGCCGCAGACAAATCCCCTAATTTTTGATACCCCACCCCTAAATTGCCCAGGGTAGCCGCTTCTTTGCCCCGGTCTTTCAGTTCTTGATACTTTTGTCTGGCTTGTTGCCACAGTTGCATGGCTGAATCCACTTCACCTTGATGATATTGCTCAATTCCTTGTTTTAGGAGCAAGTCAGCTTCAGACATTGTTCAACACCATTAACCTTCATTATTGACGTTCATCATTGATTCTGATTCTTTAGATCGCACAACCAGGGGGTAATTTTTGAATCAGTGGTCAAATCATACATCTTGACGGCTGCTTCTAAGTCAAGATCGTAAAAGAGACGCCCGCTCGGAACGTCTCTCAAACTCTAATCCTCAAATAAAAAGCAGATTTTCATCAAGTCATTCATCAAGTCATATTTAGGTTAGTGGCTAACTGCCACAGAGACCTATTCATGCTCAACGATCGCGCCGTGACTCTTAAGTCGCTGTTCCATTTCCTCAGAAAGTCCCGAATCAATCTTGAATCGTGCTTGTTTCACATTGGTATTGTCCAACTTCACCCCCGTGAGCTTAGTTCTGACCAAACCCGCACCTTGTAAATCAGCCCCAGTCAAATTCGCATCGGTTAAATTTGCATCACTGAAATTCGCATTAGTGAGATTTGCTTCAGTGAGATTCGCACCACTTAAATTCGCACCACTTAAATTCGCTAATGCTAAAGAACAGCGTTGCAAATTAGCCCCAGCGAGATTCACATCACTCAGAAGCGAACCAGTAAAATCAGCCCCCGCCAAATTTGCCCCGACTAAAGAAGCCCCACTGAGGTCAACATCATTCCAGTCAGCCCCTCGAAGATTGACTTTTTCCAAGTTAGCGCCAGTGAGATCCACTTCATTCAGGGTTGTTCCCAATAAATTTGCTCCCGCTAAATCTACCAACGGATTCAGGTTGGCAATTTTGACTAACTCTAATAAGTCGTTCGTGTCAGCGGCCAAAATTTCCGCGATCGTCTCATTTAACCGAGAAAATCCGTCATCATCAGCTTCAACCTCATAACAACTCAAACTCGGTGGCTGTTGTGGATCGGAAAATCGTAACTCCACCCGACTGACATAAGGCTGAAGCTTATACTCAAAGAGCGATCGAATCAAAGTCCGCTCTAAAACACTATGTTGATTTGGACTCACATCATGGGGCCATAATCCTTGAGCTTCCAAAGTTTGCACATCCAAAGCGTCCACCTTAAAAGTGGCTTCTACCACCAAAGGGCTGCCTGTCACTTGCAGCGTTCCCAACTTCATCTGTGCCAAAGAGCCTTGTAAAACTGGAGTACCGCGTTTAGCAATAAAAATCCAGCCCGGTTCAGTTTGCGTCCCCCTAATTTCTACCTGACACTCACTTTGCCCACTTGTACTCGTTTCAAAAGAGAAACGCTCAGAATCAGGCATAATGGCATTTTCCAAGCTCAGAGTCAATTGACCCCCTCGGAGACCAACCAGAAAACGAGATGGTGGACTGAGTTCTTGCCATTCTTGATGAAAATCCAGGGTAACAAATAAATCGATTTGCGTGCCATTCTGCTTTGCTGGCACGGACGTAGCGGTTAATTCCAGTAGACAGAGTGGTTGTTGCATCGCCAATTTCATCTCCCGCAGCATAGCGACTTGCTCAACCTATCAACCTATCATGTAACTGTCAGAGATAAACATCGGAATTAATAAGACTTATGCACTGACATTATTTGTGAAGTTGTGAAAAAATAGAAAAAAACAAGAAGGGGAGGGATATATGTAAATCCCCCCCCTTCTAGAAATAAAATCCCTGGCACTGAGCTATTTTCCC
>NZ_LIUQ01000134.1 GCF_001276715.1 Planktothricoides sp. SR001
GCGCCCAACAGCCAACTAAAGAAGCGAAAGTTGTTTCAATCCCTAATAGGGATTCAATATAGTTGCAACGCCTGCGGAAACTGGGCTACACCCTCTCCAGGGATTTAGTTTCAATCCCTAATAGGGATTCAATATAGTTGCAACCGGAAAGCCAACGCAGCAAACTGGACAAAATAATCGAAGTTTCAATCCCTAATAGGGATTCAATATAGTTGCAACTAATGGAAGTGGGAGGATACTTGATAAAATGGTAGTTTCAATCCCTAATAGGGATTCAATATAGTTGCAACTTGTCATCATTCGTTAATTGGACTAAATTTAAATTGTTTCAATCCCTAATAGGGATTCAATATAGTTGCAACAGGGTCTATATCAACGCGGTATCGGCTGCCGAGGGGTTTCAATCCCTAATAGGGATTCAATATAGTTGCAACCTTCATGTCTTTATCGTGCCATTACCAGGCTATTTCCAAAGTTTCAATCCCTAATAGGGATTCAATATAGTTGCAACTTCAATCCGCCCGCGTTCGTACTCCCGGTGTTCCGTTTCAATCCCTAATAGGGATTCAATATAGTTGCAACCATCCGATAAATCAGCATCGCTCAAATAGATTCTCTTAGGTTTCAATCCCTAATAGGGATTCAATATAGTTGCAACCATCTGCCATATAAATGTAATTAATGTTTAATTACAAGTTTCAATCCCTAATAGGGATTCAATATAGTTGCAACCTCCTATCATCTGTATACAGTCCGTCTGGAAGTCATAGGTTTCAATCCCTAATAGGGATTCAATATAGTTGCAACTCGATTTGTCACAGCAGATTACACTCTGAAGATTAAGTTGTTTCAATCCCTAATAGGGATTCAATATAGTTGCAACAGAAGCGCCACCGCAAGGGGTTCCAAGCGTACCTAAGGTTTCAATCCCTAATAGGGATTCAATATAGTTGCAACGCAACATCCCTCGGTGTTTAAGTAGTTGCCACTTTTAATGTTTCAATCCCTAATAGGGATTCAATATAGTTGCAACTTCCTATCTTTTGCCTGATTTCGTTTGTCGCTGTTGAGGTTTCAATCCCTAATAGGGATTCAATATAGTTGCAACGAGAATTGGCTTTCTTAAAAATCAACGAATTATCAGTTTCAATTCCTAATAGGGATTCAATATAGTTGCAACAGGTTATCGAAATTCGTGACGATTTTGATGATGATGTTTCAATCCCTAATAGGGATTCAATATAGTTGCAACTTGAATGTTTGAGCGTTTCAGATCACAGTATTTCTCAATGTTTCAATCCCTAATAGGGATTCAATATAGTTGCAACAAGCTGGGGAGGAAACTGAGGGGGAAACCGGAGAAGTTGTTTCAATCCCTAATAGGGATTCAATATAGTTGCAACGTTCCTCAAAAAATCTGGTGGGATTTTGTCGGCGGCGTTTCAATCCCTAATAGGGATTCAATATAGTTGCAACTCGCACAGGAGGCTTTAAGAGCTAGATTGCAGCATTCGGTTTCAATCCCTAATAGGGATTCAATATAGTTGCAACGAGTACCCGGCCAGTGGCGGCAGCGTATTACAAGAGTTTCAATCCCTAATAGGGATTCAATATAGTTGCAACCGTTGGCACCCGTCTGAATAATTCGATTAGTCTTGTTTCAATCCCTAATAGGGATTCAATATAGTTGCAACCCAGAATCTCATGCTAGAGAAGTTTTACATTATATTGTTTCAATCCCTAATAGGGATTCAATATAGTTGCAACTTACGAAAATGCTTTAGACAATTTTGGTAAATGGGAAAGTTTCAATCCCTAATAGGGATTCAATATAGTTGCAACTGCCCCAGAATGCTATTCCCATAAAATTGCTGGATTAGTTTCAATCCCTAATAGGGATTCAATATAGTTGCAACTTTATGTCATTTCTCAATCAGTGAGTGGATCTGGGTTGTTTCAATCCCTAATAGGGATTCAATATAGTTGCAACGGGGGTGCAATGGGGTGGGGGTATTTTCCTTCAGAAAGTTTCAATCCCTAATAGGGATTCAATATAGTTGCAACAAAAATTACTGTATCCTTTACTGTGTAAGGGTTTCAGGGTTTCAATCCCTAATAGGGATTCAATATAGTTGCAACCCGCCCCCGCCCCCGCCCCGGCTCCCACCCCGGCATCGTTTCAATCCCTAATAGGGATTCAATATAGTTGCAACTAAAAGTAGAAAGGGGAATACATCTCTCGATGTGTATGTTTCAATCCCTAATAGGGATTCAATATAGTTGCAACGATGTACTGGGAGCGCGGGCATATACCGAGAAAAGTTTCAATCCCTAATAGGGATTCAATATAGTTGCAACATTTCCTCTTTGCTGATATTACCCATTCTACATTGCCGTTTCAATCCCTAATAGGG
>NZ_LIUQ01000099.1:0-1155 GCF_001276715.1 Planktothricoides sp. SR001
TGAGTTCTGACCAGAATAATTCGGGGAAAATATCCCCTAACGTCCGTTTCATCCAAACATAGAAAAAATCGGAAAGTTCCGCATATTGTATCGTAGCATAATAGGGCGGGTCAGTGACAATTGCATCCACAGATTTATCGGCAATATGATACAGGCTATCCGCCGAAGCCGCATCAATTTTAATGCTTTTGGGTTCAGTTTCTAGGATACCCGGTAAGCTGAGAGAGTGGGACTTTGTGCCGAATAATTCACAAAGTTTAGTGTAGTCATATGTCAAGGCATCTACGCACCAATTCCACAAGCGAGTCACTCCATTAACTTCTGGATAATTCCACATTAAATTTAAAGCGTGTTGTCCACTAGCGAGTTGAATTTGTGACGTGGTTGCACTCCAATGGGCTAAACGAGAGTTTGCATCAACACATCTATCTAATACTAAAGCCAAATAAGTGCAAATTGCCTCTACTTTTTCTGGTTCATATTCACCCCGGATTAACTCCTTCGCTTCGTTGATAATTTCTACATAAGTCACCAGGGTTAAAAGCTGACGCGGGTTAAACATATCTTTCCATGTCGGACAAAATATTCGGATTTGTTCATCCAAATCTTTGCCTTCAGGAATAAATTCAATAGGAATTAAAAATTTATGTTGTAAATCATCTATATTTTGGTCTAAGTATTGTTGAGCTTGATCGCAAGCATTCAAGTCAGTATTATTAGGAATTCTAAATTCTAAGCTGCCTTTACCTTTTTTATAAGCCACTGCATATAACTGATGTCCTAATCCGGTTTTCTTAGCAGTTTGCATAATCACTTTATTTTCAATAATATTGCCACAATTAGGACATCTACCCACTCCTCGACTAACCGTACTGTAATCATCAGGATTGTATTCGTACTCATCGGTTTTAATCGTTGTTTTTTTCCCTTTTTTCCCCTTAATTAACTGAAAATTAACCCGCTTTTCTGTCAGATTGTGAATTGGTTTCACCGCGTACCAATCACTCTTAACTTTTCTAGCTTGTCCTTTTCCAGCATAGTTACTTGTTTTACTTAACCACCAATTAGGACTTAATGGAACCACAGACTGACAACTAGGACAAACTACAGTATGTGCCCATAAATAATTTTGCACAACTTCCTCACTTTTGGGGG